>NZ_SATR01000001.1 GCF_004551525.1 Vibrio ouci
AGGACGCATGCTTGCCAACAAACTGCACCTCACCCGATGTTTCCACAATATGTAGCCAGTGGGTAACGTTTGAGGACGACACCTCAATTGCTGGGAACTTTGGGGCAAAGCAATGAGTATTACCTGATTCGACAAACCGGACATCAAAACTTTCATCTTGATCCCACAGGTCAATACTGTATTTCTTTATCCTGGCATCATTCAAACACGAGCGATAACTGCCATTTTCAATATTTGTTGAGAGAAACGAGTTCCGATAGGCACCAAACGATAGGTGTACACTAAGAGCCGCTATCAGGATAAATAACGCACCAAAAATATACTTTTTCATACTTTCTAGGTTTACCTCCATAAAAATTACATTTCACCAGATTAAAGTGAAAACAACACCAGTACCTTGCCTAATTTATTATTAAATAAGCATTAACCTCACTTAGAGTGAGAGCACTCAGCGTTGGCATGAGTTATTCGTTGAGTCGCACTCATACCTACTCTTCAATCATTCTGGCGGATAAACCTCGGCTCTCGCGATATGTAGAGCATGGCGTTCTTTAACGTTTCCTATAAGAAATATTTTTGATCAACATCTCTCTTTCTCTCTAAATATAAAACTGCTGACAAAAATAAAATTAGAGCAATTACTTTAATCCGTCTTTTAACATTAAGCTTTAAGGAATTTTGATCGGTAAATATATCCTCACAAGTACCATAACCGCACCACCAAATCGAATAAAGAACATACACAATTGCTGATATATAAATTAATACCATCTAAAACATAAAGTTATCAATATATTGCCATTTGTCTCATTGGTTTAATCAAGTCAATGCTAACTATCAAAATTGTTACCAGACTAATGATAAAGTGCTCTTTTATCCGTTTCATGAAATAAAAACCATAGTATTTGTAAGAATTTACCTACCTTAATCCCTACAATTAACACTGAATAAACATCACACTTTAATAAATATAAATTCACAAAAGCTAATATAAAAATTCCCTTTTCCGAAACTTATTTACCGTGTTAATAAATAAAACACGGGATTGATTTGGAGTATTACTCAACTCCAAGAAGTACTTATTCCCGTAGGAGACAAAAATCAAAATATCAGAGATTAATAACTGATTATTGGTTTGTTATTTAGTAGGAACTCTTTACTAGGATTCTGGTATGTATAAGAAAAACACTAAAGTGTTAGGCGCAGTTACTCTGCTCTCTTCTTTAATCGCTGCACATTCATCTGCTGATATTCAGATACTCGGAAGTGAAAGTGAGATATCTCAATCAATCACTGATCACTATCAGCAATCAAGTCGGTTTTACGACGGTAGCTTGGCTAACAATGATGCACTCTACATTAACGTAGGAACGGCATCTGATGATGACATCAACAAGGCAAAATCACATATTTATCAGGGAGATATTGTCATCATCGATCTACGTCAAATTCCAGGGGAAGACGCCAAAATCGAACTGAGCCAATCGTTAACCGGTCTAGGTAGCGATAGCCCTCTTGTTGTCACCGGCGTTTATCAGGGCGACAAGATCATTAATTCAATAGTGGCAGACGTTCGCGATGAAAATGGTCAATCAATTAATAACCCTTCGGCTGAACTAGAAAGTCTCAACCATTCGCTGGTTCATGCTCTAGATCGTCTTGGTTTTGGAGGTGAGTAATATGAAAACTTCTACTTTTTGCACACTTTCTTTACTCGCTGCTTCTACCAATGCATTTGCCGACAACTATGTGCCTATTGTCGAAACTGTACACTACATCACTAGCTCTAAGATGACTTGTAACCTGTACACGAGTAAAGAATTCGATAAAACGCGCGATTGGTGTAATGCTGGTGCATCGGTTGATCTGCGAGTAACCGTTGCTCAAATGCGTTCTGTTCAATCATCAACTTCACAAGGCTTCACACCAGACGCTAAGATCGTTCGCTTTACTATTGATGCAGACAAACCTGGCACAGGCTTCCATCTGGTAGACGACCTGCAGCAGGATCATAGTTGGTTCCAGAGCTGGGCAAACCGTCGTACATACATCGGCCCATTTGCCAGCAGTTATGATTTGTGGGTGAAGCCTGTCTCGGGTTATGTACCGAAAAAAGTCAGCGATTTTCCTCATAATGAAAACAAAAACTACCAGCACCGAGATACGCATGGTTATTCAATTGGCATCAATGGCTCATTAGGTGCAGAAGTGGGTAAAGATGGCCCTAAAGTCGGTGGCGAAGTGGGTGCCTCATTCAGCTATAAGAATGAAAAAACACTGGTATTCGATACCAAAGACTACCGCGTGAACAACCGTTCTTCGCTGAGCGATTTTCAGGTCTCATTTGAGCGTGAGTTTGACGAGTGTTCAGAGCTAAGACGTCAGGAACTGGGCTGTTACTTTACCGCCGCACACTGGGGCAGCGGCTGGGTATTTGATAAATCGAAGTTTAATCCGATCTCTTACGCTAACTTCAAACCAAACTATGACGTGATATACGAGGCGCCTGTGAATCAAGATGGGACGACTAAGTTTGAAATCGGTGCCCAGTTCACTGCAAAGGCACGCTATGGCGATGTGATTCCCTCTGCGTTGTTCTCAGTATACGGCCCTGCAGGTTCGTCCTGGATCGCTCGCTCTATCAATACATCATTCACTATTGATTGGAGCCATCCGCTGTTTGAAGCAGAAGCGCACGTGACCTTACAGTCATTGAGCAACAACGATCTATGTCTTGATGTGTACGGTACCGATGGGGATAAGTCAGCTGAAGGTGAGCAAGTGAATGGTTACTCTTGTCATGGCAATTGGAATCAAACTTGGGGGCTAGACAAACAAGAGCGATACCGCAGTCGTGTTGATCCGGATCGCTGCCTGACTGTCTCTGCGTCGAAGACTTTAACGGTAGAATCATGTAGCTCTAACCTGGCTCAGAAATGGTTCTGGGAAGGTGACAAGCTAATCAGCCGCTACGTTAATAGCTCGAACGATCGCTATGTTCTTAATATAGTGTCTGGTCAAAACGTCGGTATCACACCGGAAGATCAAGCTACCCACGCGAGATGGAAGCCCGTTCTTCAACAAATTAAGCTGTAATCATTGGTACTCAAAAACGGAAAGCACTGCTTTCCGTTTTTTAATCGTATTGCTTCTCTCTGCAGCTAACGTCCTTCCTACGCTTAAACATATGAATACCCAGCTTTCCGGCTGGTATTATTAGAGGACACAAAGGTAGCATCGAATCAATGCCAGTCGCCGAGGGTTGTTTGATCCGTATTAGTTTCCCGCGAACCGCTCAAAAGCTAGATGACGAATAGAACATATTCAATCTAGTTCGATTTGCCTTGATTAGGTCTGATCAAACCTATTGCAAAAATCACTAAAGCTATTGCTAGCCACTCAGTCAAACTGTAGGTTCGCCCTTGAAACCACTCAATCAACACTAACCAAACGAACGCCAAATTGGTCAACACCGAAACTCGTGCCGCCGCTGCTGGAGAGTTCGCTGCATAAGTGATCACTTGGATGCGTAATGCGGCTATTCCACCCACTGCCAACACGGGCCACCAACTGGTTGGCAAAGCAGGCTGATAAACTAACAATAGAATTGCAATTACGCCACCTGCTGACAGGTTATATATGGAGTTTGTCGTCATCGGAGGCTCACCTAAGCGAGACAAAGTACCCAAAATGATAAACGAGGCGGCATAGGCCAACGCTGCGGACAACGCCAATAATTGCCACAATTGAAATTCAATGCTGGTTTTGTTGGCCATCAACATCATAGCTATTCCAATAAAAGCGAAGAGTGCACTTAAACGGGCTCTGATTTGTCCGATAGCATAAAACGTCGCAAATATCGGTGCGGAATTGAGGATCATCGACGCTTCTGCCGCGCTAGCACCTTGCATACCTAATACTGCATAGTATGCCCCGAAAGCCCACAATCCTGTGATTAAACGCCATCCATGGAGCTTCAGGCTCACAACGGGTCTACTCCGAGGAAATGCAATTCCACTTCCGATGATGTATTGCCCCATTAAAAGCCAAAGTGGGTGAACTGAGTGACTTCCGGTAGTTGTGATAATAAGGGCAATGGCAGCGGAAAGTATGCTTGCGAACACACCCAGCGCTATACTTTTCATTGGCCAACTGGGTGAAATACTCAACCGCTTCGGATTTTTCATTTATGTTCTTTTCCACTTTAAAACAGCCACTTGGCGAAATTAAGTAGATCAAACAAAGGTCACTGCGTCGAATAATTTACCAGTCATTAATTATAAATAACCGAGGTACTTCAGCATTGAATATTCACTTACACGCTTGAGAATTAAACGATTGTGTACCCTCATTGCAGGAACGGTTTTCCCGCCTTGAATCGCTAGCAAGCATAGCGCGTGCCATATCCCTACGCTTCTTAGTAATCATTTGGTCTAACAACCCCTTTCAATAGCAAATACATTCTAATGCGAAAGTCTTATTGACCATATACTCAATAATGGCGAGGTGAATGTTTAAGGAGTAAGTATGATGTTTAAGAAGAGTCTGTGGCTTGCCACTACGGTGTTGCTATTTACCGCAACAGCCGAGGCAGGCAAACCAATAAAGAGTGATGGAACCTATATAGGTAATGGCTTTCCTAGCGGTGAGCATTTCAACCTTATTCTCCATGGTAAGAAAGATACCCACGTGTGTGAAGCTTATGTAGAAATTGTTGAAATAACCGATACGGATCCTATTGATTTAACAGAACCATTTTATGCTATTGGTGACAAATACCTACCCGGTGAATGTCCAATACAGGATGGATTTGAATATCGCTGCGCCTACGGCAATGTCATTAGCATGCCTAGAGGGAGTGACAGTAGTCAGATCCTCATGGAATCTGGCAGCAAAGGGCCAGCCAAAAAAGCAGGTAGCGATGCTGATTTAGATTCAACAACATTGCAAGTGACAGATGCCTGTACCGGTTACACTGGCAATGATCCAGCCGTGGTCCGCATCCCTGAAGACAAAGATGGCTACGCCGTGTATGCCCGAGTTCTCGGTAAACCGACTGATGATGGTGGCCCAGATTTCAGCATCACGGGCCGTTCAATACCAATTATTGGGGATGAAGATGATAATACTGATGGGGTTTGGCTAATCGGGGTGATTGATAATGATGGAGCGCTGATTCCCGGTACCTGTGACGATGGTGGTTGTACGCTAGAACGTTGGGAATCAACTGAAAAAGGCAAAGGCGCAAAAACAGCGACTAACCTAACCGGTCTATTTAGCTTCAGCGGTGAGGTATGCTACTGGGAAGATGATGAATCTTGTTTAGATGGCAATACCAATGTTTGTACTGATAAAGATTTCTGCTGCACCATCGTTGATGAGTACGACGGAGTTGGAGATATCGAATATAACGGTACTGTCTACGATTGTGACATCGCTGATGATACAACCCTCGACGATCTTGGTATGTGTTTAGCAGATGGTGACGTGCCCGATACCTTACATTGCCGCACTTACGAAGAAGAGTGGATCTTCAACATTGAAGACTTCGTTAATGTCCTATTTGATCTTAATAACGATGCCTATAACGTTCAGATAAGACTATACCCATTACCACTTAAGTAACTTTAAACGAATTAAAACCATCAGGCTTTATGCTTGATGGTTTTAGTTTGCGCTTCTATCTACGAGCAACAAAGAGTTCGCGCCTATGTAAGACGCTTTGATCCCAAGCTTATTCAGAAAAACAGATTTTGTTGCTGTCGAGATCTCTAACATAAGCTGAAAATCGAGGGCCACGCTGACCGGGTTCACCTTCACACTCCCCGCCTAGCTCGATTGCTTTCTTGTACATTCTGATGACTTCATTCGCTGAACCGAGACTGAAACCAACCATTGTCCCATTGCCATTTGTTGCTGGCTCTTCATTGAATGGCAGCGCCGCGGCAAAGGCAAAATCATCCCCAAGCCAGTAAGTCATTCTGTCGCTGGGTACGACTTTCTCTAGCTTTGATTGATCAAACAGTAAGTCGTAAAATTTCGTCGCCGCTTGCATGTTGTTCGTTCCAACAACAAAGTAATTCATTTTCATGCTTCAATAACTCCGTCTAATTGAACGAACGATAATACTCCCTCGCTACTGACAGTGCGTGTCAGGAGATATGCTCATTATCACTACGCCCCATTAGTCAGAGTCAAATTAGCTAAAAGCCATGTTCCCTGCCATAGCCAGTAACAGCATGGCAAAAATCTTCTTGATGGTTGATACAGGTAACGTATGCGTCGCTTTCGCCCCGAGTGGCGCGGTAAACCATGATGTACTGACAATACCGAACAGAGCCGGCAAATAAACAAAACCTGCAAAACCCTCTGATAAAGAAAAATGTGCGCTGCCCGAGCTTATATAGCCGATGGAACCAAACAGTGCGATAACGATGCCACAAGCAGATGCGCAACCAATGGCTTTTTTCATGTCTATAGAGAAAAACGTCAGTAAAGGCACAAGCAGAGCACCGCCACCAATCCCTATCATCGCAGAGAGCCCACCAGTGATGGTCGTCAGTACCGTTAACACCCCTCGGTTTGGCATCTTACGCTCAGTCGGTGTGTCGTTTTTGCTGCTGTAGAACATCTTCAAAGCAATAAGAACAACACTAACAGCGAAGACTAAACGCACGACCTGTTCTGGTAGAAGTGCTGCCATAAATCCACTAACCAATGCGCCAAGCGCCACACCTGTCATGATCCAAGGTGCGAGCTCCCAAGGTACATTGCCATTTTTATGATGGGCAATAGCAGAAGAAGTCGACGTAAATAGGATGGATGCCAAAGAGGTCGCTACCGCTGCGATCACTACCTGATCGCTAGGTAGTACTTCGAAATACATCAAAATGACGCTCAGTATCGGAACAATGACAAGTCCCCCACCGATTCCTAACAAACCCGCCAAAAAGCCAACACCACTACCCAATAACGCACAGTAGACAACCAACAACAGTAACTCACTCACTCCATTCACCTCTTCTGTATCAACTTGGGCGTATTCCCCTATCGATATCTTCATATTTCCTTAAGCCCATTAATATAACTCGTCAGAAAATAATGAAACATGAATATTTCTCATGTTGATTGTGAAAGAAAACCATTGTTATTCGTTAAGTGATTAACGTTATAAAAGATCCACTGCTCTTAGCTCTAGAGGTAATTACAGTTGATAAGATTCTGATATCGAGTTTCATGAGAATAACTGTAATGGCTAGTGACTGGGAAAAATAAAAAATAACAGCAGAAAACTTACAAATAGTAAGGAATAAGTTCAGCTTTCACCTAAGGATAATAGGATACCAGATCACCATGAACAACGATTTCACATTTAAAATTAAGAGCATTAGTCTCGACGAAAACTACCACCCATCAAACAGCACTCGTATTACGACCAACTTTGCTAACTTGGCACGAGGCGAAAGCCGCCAAGAGAACTTACGCAACGCTCTAAAGATGATCGACAATAATTTCAATGCCTTAGCAACTTGGGACAACCCAACCGGTGATCGCTACTCTGTTGAGCTAGAAATCGTTTCTGTCGATATGAACATCGAAAATGATGGCCAAGCATTCCCTTCGATTGAAGTATTAAAAACCAATATTATCGATCATAAAACGAATGAGCGTATAGAAGGCATAGTAGGAAATAACTTCTCTTCATATGTCCGAGATTATGATTTCAGTGTATTACTGCTCGATCATAATAAAGGTCAATCTACATTTAGTATTCCCGATAATTTTGGCGAACTGCATGGAAAACTTTTTCAGCACTTCATCAACTCAAATGTTTATAAGCAGCACTTTAAGAAATTACCCGTTATCTGCCTGAGCGTTTCAGATAATAAGACTTATCAACGTACTGAAAACCAACACCCGATTTTAGGTTATGAATACCAACCGAATGAATCCTCTTTAACTGAGCAATATTTTAAGAAAATGGGCTTACAAGTTCGCTACTTCATGCCACCAAACAGCGTGGCTCCGTTAGCGTTTTACTTCTTTGGCGATCTGTTGAATGACTATTCGAACCTTGAACTCATTAGCACAATCAGCACGATGGAAACCTTCCAAAAAATCTATCGACCAGAGATTTACAATGCGAATGCAGTCGCAGGACAACGTTACCAGCCTAACCTGAAGAATGCCGATCATTCGTTGACTCAAATTGTCTATGACCGCGAAGAGCGCAGTAGGTTAGCTATTGAGCAAGGTAAGTTTGCTGAAGAGCACTTCATCAAACCTTATCAAACGGTTCTTGAGCAATGGTCTGCCAATTACGCCTAGTCACTTAACGCGAGCTTAAACAGTATTATGAAGACATTATTACCTACTTCAACAGCGGGCAGCTTACCTAAGCCGTCTTGGCTAGCACAACCTGAAACACTTTGGTCTCCGTGGAAATTGGAAGGCAATGAGCTGACTGATGGTAAGCAGGATGCCCTGCGCGTCTCTTTACATGAACAGCACCAAGCGGGCGTTGATATTGTCAGCGACGGCGAACAAACCCGCCAACATTTTGTGACCACTTTCATTGAGCACTTGAGTGGTGTCGATTTTGAAAACCGTAAGACGGTTAAAATTCGTGACCGTTACGATGCAAGTGTCCCAACCGTAGTTGGCCCAGTGAGTCGCCAAAAGCCGGTTTTCGTTGAAGATGCCAAGTTCCTACGCCAGCAAACAGATAAGCCAATCAAATGGGCGCTGCCGGGACCAATGACAATGATCGATACGCTTTATGATGACCATTATAAAAGTCGTGAGAAGCTTGCTTGGGAGTTCGCCAAGATCCTCAATCAAGAAGCGAAAGAACTGGAAGCCGCTGGCGTTGATATCATCCAGTTTGATGAACCTGCGTTTAATGTGTTTTTTGACGATGTGAATGATTGGGGAATTAAGTGCTTAGAAAGAGCAATTGAAGGGCTCAAGTGTGAAACCGCAGTTCACATCTGCTACGGCTATGGGATAAAAGCCAATACCGACTGGAAGAAAACGTTAGGGACAGAGTGGCGCCAGTACGAAGAAGTGTTCCCTAAACTTCAGAAGTCCAATATCGATATTATCTCACTTGAATGCCACAACTCTCGTGTGCCAATTGAGCTACTTGAACTTGTACGTGGCAAAAAAATAATGGTTGGCGCTATTGATGTGGCGACCGACTCTATCGAAACGCCAGAAGAAGTCGCCAATACTCTGCGTAAAGCACTAGAGTTCGTTGACGCCGACAAGCTCTATCCTTGCACCAACTGTGGTATGGCTCCTCTAGCCCGTGATGTTGCGGCCGGGAAGCTTAAAGCATTAAGCGAGGGAGCAGAGATCGTACGAAACGAGCTAGCGAAACAATAATCTACACGTCAGGCTAGAACAAAAAGCTCCCGTATTTCGGGAGCTTTTTAATTCATAAAGTCATTAGGTGTTTAATAAAACTATGGAGGGCAATTCAAAGAATCTGATTTTAAATTTTGCTAATCTATTCAAGTGATTAGCAAAGGAGTCGCTATGGTTCAGTCATGGATTGTCGGAAAGTGGCAATTGGATAATGCCAGTAACAACATCGTCAGTGGTTCGCAAAGTATTCACCTAGAGCAAAAGCAGTTCCAACTCTTGCAGCTGTTAGCCGAGCACGCTCCTGAGCCCGTATCGAAACAAGAGATCTTTGCGCAAATATGGCGCGATCGCGTCGTGAGTGATGATGCGCTATACGTCACTATCAACGCATTACGCACATCATTAGGTGACGATAAAAAGTCTCCAAGTTACATCAAGACTCTATCTGGAAAAGGTTATCAACTCATCGCTAAAACCTACAAGCTAGAACCGCACAATGAAGACCATCTTGATGAAGAGTTACGTGATAAATATCAGCGAGCACGCTTTTTAATCTCTCAAGGCGCATCCAATCATCAGCAAGGGATTGATTTACTCCATGAGGTAATTTGCCATCAACCACACTTTGCCCCCGCTTATGTTCAACTGGCAGATACCATGCTGCTTAACTTATTTACGGAAAGTGCTGAGCTCACTTTAGAGAAAAAACGCATTGAAAAACTGTTGCTACGCGCCCTTGCGCTGGACAGTAACCAAAAAGCAGCCCACCTACTATTAGGTAACCTTTACTTTCTGGTTTTTAAAGATCATTCCAAAGCACGCTTTCATTTCCAGCAAGCTGAATCCGTCCCCTATTCGCACTATTCTTTTGCTCAGTTTTTGCTAACACAGTTTGACTTCAAAGGCGCCTACATTGCGCTGCAAAAACATTTACAGTGCTACCCAACAGAATACTCAAAAGAGTGCGTTGCTTGGCTCTATTGCATGCAACAAGATTATGAGAAAAGCCATCACGAGATTGAAAAAATTCGCGAGTTTGCCGAGGAGAATATGTATTACCATGTTTCACTCCAAGCTATTTACGAGCAAAGGCAGGAGTATGATAAATCGTTCAAAGAACTCTATTGGTTACTGGAACATGTTGGGTACAACGAAGACCAACTCAAAACCGTTAAAGAAAGATTCCAATCCGAAGGATTACAAGGGGCATACCGTTGGTTAGCCACGGAAGATCAACAACAAATCTCTATCGGTCAATACGCTCCCCCACTCTCAACGGCTCGATATGCTGTCTCAGCCAATGATATTTCCTTGGCATTGGACTGCTTAGAGCAAGCCGAATTGCAGTACCGCCCAGAACTACTATGGCTAGGCGTCGATCCTAAATATATTCCACTACACAAAGAAGAACGTTATCAAGCCATTCTAAAGCGCCTAAATCTACCGATTCCGCATAATCTTAAGAAAACCTCAGCCAATCCTAAGGATTTACTTTCTATCACTCCGTAATGTTGACTCAAATGATTCAACAAATGGAATAGGACGATGAAACGACATCTTGGACTGCTATTAATCATTGGCTCTATCGCATTACTATTCGGTAAGGCGATAGCAGCCGAAAGTGGTGACTTATTAGGGAGCCTGAAATCTCAGGGGCAAATTTGGTCATCTCCAAAGGTTGATGGTGACCTTGTCTACTTTGGCAGTGACGACGGCAATATTTACGCTTATGACCGCAACTCTAGAAAATTAAAATGGCGCTACGCTACAGGTGGTAAAGTACGATCTTCAGCCGACTTCTCAGCCAATGCCGTCTTTTTCAGTAGTGATGATGGACTTCTCTACGCGCTTGATAAACGAAGTGGAAAGCTTAAATGGAAGTTTAACCTTAGCGACAAAGATGCCAAGCGGATCTTACCTGCTGGCTATGCTCCATGGGTATTTGACTATACGAAATCTTCCCCTGTTGTCGATGGCAATGTCTTATACATTGGTAGCTCAGACCATCACCTTTATGCGCTTTCTATTTCAACGGGCGAGTTAAAATGGAGCTTTAAGGCTGGCGATCGTATCCGATCTACCGCAGCTTTCAATGACTCTCTCGTATTTATTAGCTCTTGGGACGGCGGTACCTACGCACTAAATAAACAAAGCGGCGAACTTGTCTGGCAGCACATAAGCCAAACGCGCGTTGTCTCTAGCCCCACACTGATTGGTGATAAAATCATTATTGGTTCCCGGGATACTCGAATTTACGCATTGAACGCGCAGCAAGGTCATGTTCTTTGGGTGTATAAGTTTAGCAATGGTTCTTGGGTAGAGTCTTCCGCTACCAAGGGAGAGAACGACCACGTCTTCTACATCGGCAGCTCTGATAATAAACAGCTGATGAAATTCGATGCGAATACTGGTAAACCACTTTGGACCTTCAATACTCAAGGTTGGTCATGGGGAACCCCTACATACAATAACGGACGAGTTTACCTAGGAGCGACTGGTGCTGAGAAAAATTGGACGACAGTAAAACGCGGATTTTTTGCTGTCGATGCAGTCACCGGTAAAGAACATTGGAGTTACCAACCGAGACCAATAAATGATTATGTTCATGGCGGCGTATTTGGCAGTGTTGCTGTCAATAATGACGAAGTCTTTGTTCCTGATTTGGATGGTCACGTCTACATTTTTAAAATGTAACTAGGCTTATATACATTCAAAAAATACACATAAAAAAAAGCAATGATTCATCCCATTGCTTTTCTCTATCTGGCATTGCTACGCCATATCATCTTTACCTTCCACCAATGCATGATGACTGATAGAGCCATCCGTACGGGCTTTGAGGTGAGGTGCGTATTCAGGGTCACTCATAAAATCCAGTGCAGCTTGCTTTGATGGCCATTCGATGATAACTCTTAAGGCTGGGTTATCTCTATCCCCTTCAACACGTTCATGAGTCGCCGTTCGCGCTAGGTATTTTCCCCCATGCTTGTGGACCAGTTGGGTTGCAGGGCCAATATAGCCTGGGATCCATTCTTCTTGTGTCGGTGTTACTTCGATTACTGAGTAGTAGCTCGTCATATAAGACTCCGGTTGTATGTCGACTAATGATCAATTAGTGGTCGAAACGTCTTACTGAGTATAGGTAACGACTGCTAGAGTGCCATTTGACTGCCCTACGAACTCATCAATACACAAGAGGCAAACAAAAAGCTCCCGATAGTTGGGAGCTTTAGTCGTTTAACCTAATGAGGTGTTATTTCATTTTGTGTTACTGAGGGTTAAGACCTAAAGTCTGAAGCACTAGCTTAAAGTTATCTTGACGCTCTTTAACTGCGTGTACTTCACCGCTGATAGGACAATGGCTGTCTGGACAACCACGGTTTACGATACCTGAAACTGCATCGATAAACGCTGTACCTTGTAGGCCACCATCAACGTACTTCTTCAACTCAGCATGGTAGTTCCAATCTGCGTATGGACCACCTACATCATTGTAAGTCTGAACTGATGATACCCAGTAGAATAGACCAGCAATCCACTTGATCTCTCTGTTCTCTTCCGAGCTACAAATCAAGCCAGGGTTAGAACAGAAATCTAAGTCAGCATATAGCGGGTTAGCCGGTGGCGCTTCAACAACCGTACCATTCACCGTGGTACCAATAGTCTCAGGATCTACGTGTGAACGACCCATGAAGTGGTTCAATGTACCAAAGTTCTGACGACCCGTCGTTTGGATTACACCACGACCCCACCAGCCACAGCCTTCAACAGTACCGTTAGTATCGCTACCATCCCAGATGAACTTACCGGCTTTCTGACCTTCATAGATCTTACATTCACCACGTTCCCAAACCTGCTTCGACGTATCAACACTAGTTGGAACTTCCATACAGTGACCATCGTTTGTCCAACGGCCAACATTGCCATTTACTAGCAAGCCTTTTTCTGCAAGAACAGAGTCAGGTGCAGCAAAAACAGGAGCTGGAGCGCCATACCATTTCGCATTGGTCAACGCAGTCACTTCCATCTTAGGATCGCGTGGACATGAGTACGGGTGATCAATACCGGTGTTTGGATCCATACCGTAATCCGCATATTTTTGACCTAGCTGACCACAGCTCGCT
This sequence comes from Vibrio ouci, assembly GCF_004551525.1. Taxonomy (GTDB): domain Bacteria; phylum Pseudomonadota; class Gammaproteobacteria; order Enterobacterales; family Vibrionaceae; genus Vibrio; species Vibrio ouci. The sequence goes on from NZ_SATR01000001.1 coordinate 13,494, forward strand.
GTCATTGGGTAGTTAACCGGTGCGCCGTAACGTACTTCAGACCAGTTGTTCTCATCACAAGCATTGTAGCGAATGGTTTCTTGCATACTCTGTGACAAGAAGGCTGCGATAGCGACTTTTGCGTATACAGAGTTCGTTGCATCATCTGCCGCGTCATCTAATAACCAGAAAGTATTGCCTGCTACGCCGACGTTGTGCATCGAGTTAAGGCCTGCTAGGAAGTCAGCCCATTTGTACACCGTAGACGGAGCCCATTGCGCTTGTGCCACTTCATACAGGAACGCTTCGTTGTTCATTGCATTTTCTGCACTGGCTAACTCAGAGTTTAATGATGCGATACGAGTCAAAGGACCATTTTGAACGCTTTCACCGACGTAATACAAAGGTACTGTTTCTGTCTGGTAGCGAGCGATTTTCGCATTCAGATCTGCACTGTCCGCATCAAACAAGATAGCGAAGACGTTGCTGTGCGCCGCTTTACGAATGTTACGATCACCTGACGTACTTCCTAAGAAATAGGTCGCGGCCTGAGCAGTTGGGATCGACTCTAGTAACGCAGGTGTCTTAATGTGATCAGAAACCTGTTTAACGTACTCTAACGTATAGTGCCACTGCTCGTTACTTAGTGCTGCCGTCGTTGCAGACTTAGAAAATGCCACAAAATCAGCTTTGTTCAGCGAATCTGCTTTATACAGCTCGAACGTTGATAACAAGTCTGAAGAAGCACCAGAAGCAGCATTCCACACTGCTCGCTTACCTGAATGCGTATTGTACGCAAAGTCACCGATACTTAGCGTCCAACCAAACGTCGCTTGTGGAGCAAAAGTAGAAACAACAAGGTTATGTGCTTGCGCCCAACCTTTGACATCATCAGTCAGTGCATTGATTGCATTCGCATCAAGTTGGCTATGTGTACCCGTTGCATCGACTGCTGCGGTTAGAGCTTGTTTAACGGCAACCACACCTAGCGCGGCACCTTTATCAGCCGTTGCTACATCAAGTACATCACTGTTAAGGATAATAGACGTTGAACCCGCCGTGTCAGCCGCTTGAATCAAGGTAACAAACGCATCGGTAAGTTTCGCGACATCAGCGAGATCCTGACTGTTTGCTACATTCACGCTAAGAGTTGATGGCGTGTCTAACGTCGCAGGGCCCGCAACCACAAAGTTACTTGGCCAACCTGCTACTTCTAGTCGTACTGGGTCAAGAGGGTTTGGCAATGAAAGCGCTGTTGTACCGCCGCCACCAGAAGAAGAGTTATCACAATCTAGATGATGCCCCCAACTGCTGTCGCTACCCGGAATTGAAGACGTCCACCAGTTAGCTTTATAGGCCACATTGTCATTGACCATAATGTCGCCACCTGTAGCGTGGTCACCTTGCGTCCAGTTTGGATAGACATTGAATTCAGCACATACGCCAACACCTGGCGTAGGATCTGGTGTTGGTGTCGGATCTGGGTCCGGAGTTGGGTCTGGTGTAGGATCAGGCGTCGGGTCTGGATCCGGTGTAGGGTCCGGTGTAGGGTCCGGTGTAGGGTCCGGGTCTGGCGTTGGCTCTGTACCGCTCACAAGTTTCCAAGGAGAGTCCCATTCATTAGCATAAGCGTCTGTAGGACTTTGTCCTGCATTAACCCACCACTTGGCTTCATAGGTATTACCGTCAACCGTTACCTGTGTTCCGCCTGCATATGATTTTGTGGCGTCGTATGGTTCAGCCGCAAACAAGTTGCCACTTAAAACAATACAAGCTAACGTAGCCGCCACCTTGTTCATCCTAAACATATCAGTTCCTTTTAGTTATTTATTTTCTAATTAGATTTCACGTTTTGTTTGATAATCCACTGATTAAGCGGATAAATAATCATCAAAAATTAAGTTAGCAACTCTTGGCGAATTTATCTGTCAAATCATCAAAAATCATACTGTTATGCGGTTAATATCACGAGAACCCATGATTCACCATACAAGTTACTTATTTGGGAAAAACAACACATTTACAACACAAATGGATATAGCAAAAAGATAAGACATGCTGCTAGATAATTAATGTAACGAGTATATATAGGTGGTTGTTTTAAGAGAGGATTATAGGTGGATGCTAAAAATCTCTAGCTCAATAAAAAGGGCTTAACGCACTGTTAAGCCTTAATTAGTATCTGCTATTTGTATGAGTACCTTGAAGCTTGCTCAATAAGATCAGCCACTTCATGTGGGTGAGATAAGATGGACGCGTGCCCACTATCAATTGTAATAGTTTCTGCGTTCATCCGCTTAGCCATCATCTGTTGTAACTTTGGCGAAACAATCTTGTCATCACCAGAGATAGCGTACCAAGATGGTTTATCAGCCCAAGCGGCATAAGTGACTTTTTCATCGAATGCTGACTTTGACATAGGGATTTGACTGTATGCGAACCATTTAACAACCTCAGGGTCACTATCGTGAGCCAATGCGTAGTGATACCAGTCAGGATCAATAAGATAGTTACCATAACCATCTTCTATAACCCCTTCCAAACCACGCATTGTTGCTTGCTCGGGTTCTTGTTTTTGCAGATCAGTAATCGATTCACCCACTTTTGGAGCCATTGCGGCGATGTAGACCAACCCTTTCACCTTTTCATCATCCCCAATTTGAGTAATCGGCATGCCTCCCCAAGAATAGCCGACGAGAATAGTGTCCCCTTGTTGCTGTTCCAGCACACGACGTACCGCTTCAACATCATCAGATAATGAGGTTAATGGGTTTTGCACTGCTGTAACGTGAAAGCCTTGGCGCATTAGAATGTTAGCGACAGGCCTCCAACTAGAAGCATCTACAAATGCTCCATGTACTAAAACAACATTACGAACCTGTTGCGCATATGCCAAGCCAGAACTGAATAATAATAGAGTTAACAGTAAATACTTTTTCACTATCTGCTTCCTTGTTAGTAAAAAGACAAACAGAAGTATCCATAAATACTCGCGCCGATTAACCCTATGAAAGTTGGTTGTTTCCCAACTAGGAGTTTATATTCCCCACTGATTCATACAGAACTCGATAAATTTCCTTAATCTAAGCGGCATTTTCTGATCACGCATATAAATTAGGTGCATTGGTCGAATAGGCAAGGGAAAATTCTTTAATATTTCTACTAGCTTTCCACTTCGCAGCTCTTCCTCTAATAGGATTTCTGGCTGGATGATTATCCCAGAGCCATTCAGTGCTGCATTTTTTAAAGCAAACCCGTTATTGATGCTTAAGTTCCCGTTGAGCTCAACTGAAATATTGGACGATTTAGAGCAGAACGTCCAAGTTCGTAAAATTTTATGGTAGTTAAACAACAGACAATTATGACGCTCAAGGTCTAGTGGAGTCTCAGGTTCTCCGTAACGGGCAATGTATTGAGGAGATGCGCATACAACCAAACGATAAGGCTGCAAAGGCCTTGCCACCATTCCCGAATCCGGCACATCACCTATCCTAAATGCTAAGTCGTATTGCCCCCCGATCAGGTCAACTACAAAATCACTTAGCATCAAATCAATTTTGACGTCTGGATAGATTCGCACGAACTCATGGATTGCGTTAGAAACACATTCAGAACCGAAAGTGATTGGAGCCGTTATTTTTATAACGCCGGATGGCTTTGAATTGGACTCCCGAATTTCTGACTCTTTGACTCGAATTTTTTCCAGAATCTCCATGCAATGCTCGAAATACAAATTGCCTGACTCCGTCAAGCTCTGCTTTCGTGTCGTCCTATTAAGCAATTTGATGGCAAGGTTTGTTTCAAGGCTTTTTATATGTTTCCCCACCATGGTCGATGAAATTCCCAATACTTCCGCAGCTGACGCGAAACTACCACTTTGAACCACCGTAACGAATGTTTTCATGCTGGTTAGCTGATCCATTAGACACCCAGAGTTGTTAGTGAAAAAAGAAAATGAGCGTTTTTATAACACAGCATTTCCAACATCATAGTGTTGCATAAACATTCACATACAATTTTGCGAGGAATATACAATGCCAATAGCAATATGGGCGCTTTCAATTGGAGCTTTTGCCATCTGCACGAGCGAGTTCGTTATTATGGGTTTACTGCAAGAAGTTGCTAAAGACCTCAATGTGACTATCCCCCAGTCAGGTTTTCTGGTCACAGGCTACGCATTGGGCGTAGTGCTCGGCGCACCTTTTTTAACACCCTTTTTAGTCGGGCTAAAACGCAAAGCGGTATTAATCGGGCTCATGCTTCTCTTTACCGTAGGTAACGTCGCTTGTGCACTGGCGCCAGACTACAACACTATGTTGCTAGCACGGGTATTTACTGCCCTTGCCCAAGCAGCCTTCTTCGGTCTTGGTGCTGTTGTGGTAACACGTTTAGTTGAACCTGACAAGCAAGCGAGCGCAATCGCAGCAATGTTCCTTGGAGCAACCTTGGCTAATATCCTTGGTGCACCATTCGGTACTTATATTGGACAAGAGATTGGTTGGAGAAACACTTTCTACATCATTGCTGTTCTTGGTGTTGTGTCCGCGATTTCAATCGCCAAGTTATTGCCTCATATCGAGACAGAAGCGCCAACTAACCTTAAACAAGAATTTGCTGCGCTTGTACAACCAGGAATGATTCGCGCTCTACTGATCACAATCTTTGGATTTGGCGGAACGTTTACTGCGTTTACTTACATCTCCCCTATTCTGACTGACATTACTGGTATGTCACTGGATTATGTCCCAGCAATGTTACTTCTATTTGGTGTTGGTATGGCCGTAGGTAACCCAATTGGTGCACGACTCACCAACAACAGCGTTGTCTTTGGCATGCGTAGTACGCTGCTAATTTTGATGACAATGCTTATTGCTCTCTACTTTGTTATGGGGTCAAACGTAGGCATGGTTGTTGTTACTTTCCTCTTCGGTGCAGCCATGTTTGCAACTATCCCTTCTCTGCAAACTTATGTCCTATCCGAAGCTGGTAAAGCACCTATTTTGGCCTCTGCTTTCAACATTGCGGCATTCAACCTAGGTAATGCCGGGGGCGCATGGCTTGGCGGTGAAGTTATCAACTCTGGTTTATCACTGCAGCTATTACCGCTCGTTGCCGCCGCTGTTACAGGTCTAGGGCTACTTTTAGCTTTCTCAGTACGAAGCAAAAAACAAGACGCTCAACTTGCTACGGCATAACTCACTTTAAACAAATGAATCATTTGGGGCTCTCATTTTTGGGGCCTCTTCGGTCGTATTTCTATCAAGTCCTCGTTCAAGCTTTATCTCTGGTGCCAACCTTTATGTCGATGGCGCAGCAACCAATCATGTTCAATTTTAAAGGAATTAAAATATGACCAATCAAAAACTCATTGTTTCAGACACATTCCGAGGTTTCTCAGATGGTGATAAGAACGTACTTACTTATTCATGTTTGGTAAAACTATTAGCATCGGGGGTTATCGGTAAAGACCCAATACAACTCATCGTCGGTCAAGGGGTAAAAGAGTCCGAGTTAGACTTATTGATCAACAAGTACAACGTAGCAGATCAACTGCCTGTTGCACCACGCCAAAATGCACTACCTGCAGCCGGCGTGGAATACTCTCATAAGCAGAAAATTCAAAACATTACAGTAACCCTTGCTCAAAAGAAGAATGATGAACATTTTAAGCTGGGCGTCATTTTTGATGGTTCAAATGAGTTTTTCCTCGACCACATGACGGGTAAACATGTCCAAGGGATGGCTGTCGTTGAGGCGATGAGACAATCTTTTCTAACCGTAACCGAGCAGTTTTTCCTGAATGACTCTCCGAATAAATACTATTTTGTCATTCACAAAATGGACACTCAATTTAAAAAGTTCGTTTTCCCACTTGATGCACATATCGAGTACGAAATCTTAAAAAGCAAACGGAAGCCAGGTCGCTATAACGCTTCGATCAAAGCTACCGTGATTCAAAACGGCGATACATGCGCTGTAAGCCATATCGATTTCACCGCTTTCGAACAAAGTTTCATTGGCGAACAATTAGCAGCCGATGCAGTGGATTACACCTTCTCTAGCAACGAGCAATCCACCAGCGAGGTTGAAGTGAAACATGCAGCCTAAAGAGAAATACGCTTTTTTTGACTTCGACGAAACCATTGTCTCTGTAAAAAGCATGTTTGCTTTTAAGCAAGCACTGATGAGCGAACAAGGATATTCCCCTGAAGCTTTCGATACCTTTATGCAAGAACTAAAACAACGTGCTGAAGTGTTTCCCCGCTCTGAAGTAAATCGCTGGTTTTATTCCACTCTTAAAGGCGTTGAATATAACTTCGCTAAGAGCGTAGCCAAACGTTGGAGACATAACCTAACAAGCAATGTTTATCTTGAACAAACCTGTCAAAAGATCCAAGAGTTTAAGCAGCAGGGTTATCAGATCGTTGTGGTATCGGGAAGTGCGCGTTTCATCATTTCGGAGTTTTTAAAAGAGCTAGGTATTTCTCAAGTGCTTTGCAGTACACCCGAAGTAAAAAACAATACTTTTACAGGTGAACTTATAGGCGAACCTGTAATAGGTATGCAAAAACGTCAGTCCATTCAAGCTTTTTTGCGTGAAGAAGATACCACGACCCGTGACCTTATCGTTGTCGGTGATCATATCAGTGATTTGCCAATGCTCGAACTCGCGACTCACGCAATGGTCGTAAATCCAGATGAACAACTAAAAAGTATCGCACATCAAAAAGGCTGGCTAGAGCTTTAACAGGATAAACAATGAAACAAATTTTGGCTTATAACGATCAGCGTTTTGATTCAACGCTATACGATTACGGCGACCAAGCACATGTGGTCTTTTTCCCCGATTGGGAAGGTTGCCACACCGATTATGCAAACAGAAAGGCAAAACAACTCGCTAAAGAATTAAAAGGGAAAGTACTTCTTACCGATATCTATGGGGCTGGTAAACAACCCGAAACTTATGTCGGTCGTGCAGATGCTTTCATTCACAAAACACTTTCCACCCCTGTCGAATTAAGAAAACTTCTTTCCGGACTATTTCCCATTTTTAAAGAAGTTCTTGGCGCAGAAAATAAGAAAGTAGCCTTTGTCGGCATATGCTTTGGAGGCTCGATAGCCTTTGAAGCCGGCCGTGCCGATATTGGTGTAGATGTTTCAGTTTCAATTCATGGTACACCCAGTTCTCCAGAGCCTCTTGAGAATATTGTGGGTACTCGATTTCTGTTGATTCAAGGAAGTAGTGATCCCCACATCCCACTAAGCTCAGTCGGTCAATTTATCAATGAAATGGATAACGCAAATTGTTGTTGGCAGATGCTGATGCTTGGAGGGGTACAACATAGCTTTACCAAAGAAGAAATTGGCTATGGTGGATATGGTTCGCGTTTCAATCAATACGCTAACGATCAGAGTTTCCAATCGGCTTGCAACTTCATTTTAGGAGACCATCATGAAGTTAGATAGCCAAATACTCATTAGTGGAGCCGGCCCCGTTGGGCTGACTCTCGCAGCCTTCTTAAAACAAAATGACGTCCCTTTTCGCCTTATTGATGAGCGTTCTGGCCCTGTCAAAGAATCTCGTGCATTGGGAGTGCATGCCCGTACGTTAGAACTTCTCAAACCACTTGGGCTCGACAAAGAATTCATAAGACTAGGGCGAATCACCCATGACATGCACTTTCACGATCAAAAACGTAAGTTGTTTTCGTTAAAGTTCGACTGCTTAGAAAATGACACTCCCTACCCTTATTATCTGATCTTGCCTCAAACCACGACCGAACGAGTCCTCATTCGCCACTTAGCTAAACAGGGAGTTGAGATAGAGTGGAATACTAGCTTATCTAACTTCGAACAGTTTGACGGCCACATCTCATGTCAATTGGCCCAAGGCGATAATCAGTCATCAGAAAGATTTCGATTCTTAGTCGGTTGTGATGGTGCGAACAGCCTCGTACGACAGAGCTTAGGTATTCAGTTTGAAGGCGAAACTTACGAAGCACTCTTTAGCTTAGCTGAAGTAGAGATAAGCGAACCAAGCATTGAAACCAATGCAACACATGTATATATGGCTCCGCAAACCGCTTGCGCGGTCATCCCAATGCCATGTGGTAAATACCGTATTGTCGGACCAAATCCTGACCCAAGTGGCATCAGTGATTTCACTCACTTTCAGCATTTCCTTGACAGTCAATCGCTGTTTTCTGACGTGACATTACACTCACCTAACCGCGTCATCGATTACAAGATGCATAAACGTGTCGCTAGTCAGTTCTCAAAAGGAAATGTCTTCATTTGTGGCGACGCGGCACATATTCACTCCCCTGCTGGCGGTCAAGGAATGAATACCGGAATGCAAGACGCCATTAACTTAGCTTGGAAACTTGCCTCCGTAACACGTGGTACTTTCCCTGAACGACTACTGAGCAGTTACAGCCTAGAGCGCCGTAATGTATCCAAATCCGTAGTTAAACATACAGACCAAGCCATGGCCTTTGTTTCTCAACGCGGTTTAAAAACTAAATTGCTGACTCATGTTATCTATCCACTCATCCTCAAATTTTACCAGCCAAAAAGTTTGATTGCTGCGATGGCACAACTTACCACTCGCTACGGCAGAAAAAGCACCCCAATTGGACAACGTTTTCCATGGATGAAAACAGCTCAAGGCTATTCCACGCTCGACCTTATCGACGGGAAAAACTGGACGCTGATGACCTTTGGCCCTCAGTTTAAAGACACTACAGCCGCTCGAGAAATCAATAATCTCCTTAAAGGCGCAATACAACAATTCCATATTTTTGAGAATAAGTACTTCAAGAGCGCCATCGGCCAAGCTGGCCCAGTCCCTTGCTACAGCATGGATATTCCTAAATCGTGGCGAAACAAAGCTGTCTTACTCCGCCCTGATGGGTACATCTATGCAGTTAGTGAGATCGAAGACAGCGCTCAAATCGTTGATTCACTGAAAAAATGGCTATAGGGAACACAATGTACATCAGAGGTATCGGAGCCTATTTGCCCAGCCACAGACGCTCAGCTCAATATGCTACCGTTCACGACCGCTACCCGATTGAGTATCTTGAAAAAGATGGTTACGAAAGCGCGGCTATTGAAACCGAACTGTTTGCTCCACAAATGGCAGAGATCGCATCACTCGCCGCCCTACAAGATGCGGAAGAAGATGGCACAAGCTTACAAAATATTATTTATGCATCTATTCACTGGCAAAGGTACGAACGAATTTGGAACCCCGCGTCGTATCTGCAAAGTCGCCTAGGTTTAATTGACGCTTTACCCCTTAATGTACAGCACGGTTGTAACGGAGGCTTTCTCGCCCTACAGCAGGTTTATCGGCACCCTCTACAAAAGCTGCAGTTACTGCTAACTAGTGCTGACAATTTCACTCATTCCAATTTTTGCCGCTGGAACGCAGATTATGGGTTGATTTATGGCGATGCCGCAGTGAGTGCCTTGTTTGATTCTGAAAAAGGTTTTGCCAAAGTTCGTTTCTTTGAGACACGCACTATCCCTGAACTTGAAGCCCTGCATCGTTTGGAGCAACCGCACAAAGAAAACGGTGACAGCTGGAAACAAGATTACGACATCAAAGCAACCAAAAAACATTTCTTACAACGTAACTCAAGAGAGGCCTTCATCAAACCTATTTTGACTTGCCTGACATCACTTAAGGACCAGCTCATCAATGAAATAGGTGATGAAACGCAACCAATCGACTGGTTAATCGCCCCTTTTGTTGGAGACTCAGTCCGGTTATCAACCTATGAAAAAGTTTTCGCCCCTCTTTGCAAACATAGCTTTTGGGAACAAGGAAGAAAAATTGGTCACACAGGGGCAAGCGACGCTTTGTTAGGGCTTCATCAATTAATCGACAACAAACAAGTTGATGTGGGTGAATTAGTACTACTTGTTAGTGCTGGAGCTGGCTTCACATGTTCCGTCATGTTGTTAGAAATCACGCCTGAAATTATCAAAAGAAGGAAATCCAATGATTAATATCACCTCAGATTTAAAAATGAACCGTATCGGGCTCGGCTGTATGGGCATGTCTGAATTTTATGGTTCAAGTAACGACAATGATTCACTCAAAGTCATGGCCAGAGCGGTTGAACTAGGTGTGAATTGTTTTGATACAGCTGACCTTTATGGCGATGGGCACAACGAAAAACTAATTGGGAAGTTCTTAAAACAGTCGAAAATTAAGCCCGCAGTAGCGACAAAATGTGGCATCGTCCGCCACAAAGAAATACTCCCAGATGGCAATTTCAAACGCACTTACAATGGCACCACTAAATACATAACTGATAGTTGCGAAGCAAGCTTAAAACGCTTAGGCATTGAGTGCATAGATCTTTTCTATTTGCATCGCCCTGACCCGAATACACCAATAGAAGAAAGCGTTGAAGCTCTAGCAAAATTAAAAGCGCAAGGAAAAATAAAGGCTATCGGATTATCAGAGGTCTCTGCAGACGATTTAGTTCGCGCTCAGGGAGTACACCCAATTGATTGCCTGCAATCAGAATACTCATTGTGGAGCCGTGAAGTCGAAGCGTCAATTTTGCCATTCTGTCAGCAAAACAATATCACCTTTGTCGCTTTCAGCCCGCTGGGGAGAGGACTCACTAAGCCCTCTATTAAGTTGGAAACCACTGACTTCAGAACTAACATTCCACGCTTTTCTGCACATAACATGTCAGCCAACAGACCACTGTTTAGCCTCATTGATACGATTGGAAAACAATACGGCGCTTCTGGTGCACAAGTCTGCCTAGCTTGGCTTCTTAATCAAGCGCCAAACCTAATGGCGATCCCAGGAACACGTCACATTAAGTACTTGGAGCAAAATGTATTAGCTCAGAATATCTCCCTTACTGATGAAGAACTAAAATGTTTAGACCTTGCTTTTGCTTCTGAAAAAATCCAGGGGGAGAAGTACTTAGTTTCTACGTCCGCTGCATAGAAACTCACCGGTTAATTTAAAAAAGCCGTTTTCTGCAAGGTTCATCGAATACGGCTTTTACCTTTTAGGAATCACAACCGTAAAGCGAGCACCACCTAAATGGCTTTGATCGACTGAAATTGTCCAATTTAGGTTTCTCGCGGCGTTTTTTGCAATCGCAAGGCCGAGTCCAAAACCACCATCATTAGCGTTGCGGCTCTTATCTAATCGGGCAAAAGCCATGAAGATCTCTTGGCGTTTTTCTTCAGGTATGCCCTCGCCGTTATCTTCTACATCAATGGTCCAACACGTTGGGTATTCGTGCAATGTTACTTCAACTAAACCATTACCGTATTTGTCAGCGTTTTTGATCAGGTTGTCTATCACGAGCTTGGCTAACGCGGGTGGTAACGTCACTTCATCTTCAACAACGTCATCTGCAATATTCAGCTTGGTTGTGTTGCTCGCAATCATGTCTAAACGACAACGACATAGGCGTCTCAGTGGGACCACTTTTTCAATCGGCTTTTCATCGTAACCCATTTTATTGTTCAGCTTTGAGAGCTGCAGTATATCGCTCGTCAGATCTGAAATGTCTTCAATGTAGTCGTCGATATCATTAAAAAGCTGCTCTCTGTTTTGGCAGTCCTTTCGCCTAATCAGATCACATGCCATCTGAATCTTGCTCAAAGGCGTGCGGATTTCATGGGGGATCGCATGCGAGAATATCTGATTTTGCTTAACGCGACGTTCAATATCTTCCGCCATTTCATTGAAGCTTTGAGCGATCTCTTTGATTGGAGAAATATGATAAGCCTCTGCCCTCACGTTTAGTTCACCTTGACCAAAGCGCTCTTGCGTCATAATGAGTCGGTTAACACGCTTGTTTACACGGTGAAGCGGTAAATAGATTAATAAACCAAGCGCTATACTCATGGTAATAAAGAGAGAAGCCATAAAATGGACTTCTTCATCTTCGTACCAAGGAAGCGTATCATTATGAGGGTCGTCTATTTCCTGAAAGAGCAAATGATAAGGAGAGTTTGGAATCGGTGACGCCATTCTTAACAACTCATCGTCATCCATGTAGACCCGAATACCTTGAGAGCTAATATGCATTGTACATTGCTGACACAACGGCTGAGCTTCATCCCTCCCTTTTAGGAGGGCCAGTTTGTAATCGTAAAAAGTCAACTCACCATACTGGTTTAACTTCTCATACAACCCATGACGTTCATAGCGACTGTTCACATAGCGTTGAGCATGGTGGATTCCGTCATCAACAAAGATATCCAGGTCCGCTTTGCGCATGTAACCAGTACCAAAGTGCATGAAGACTGCAAAAGTAAGCATCATGCCCAGTAAACTCTCTATGTATAGGCAGGTAAACATAGAACGAGGTCGAGATTCTATGCGCATGCGTTGCTGCTCACCAGTTTATAACCTTGATTGCGAATAGTTTTAATCGTGGCACTGTAGACTTCAGCTTGAATGAGTTTTTTGCGCAGTCCTGATACTCGCATATCAATAGAGCGATTATTGACGTTGTATTCGATGCCCCTTGCTAAGCGACAGCAATGGTCACGAGATACGGTTTCTCCCGCATTCTCTATCAGCAATTGTAAGATCTCAAATTCTGAGTTGGTCAAATTGATTGGTTTGTGTTCGTAATACGCGGTTTGGTTCTGGGCGTTAATAACAATCCCATGAGCGTCAGAAACATAGCTCGATTGCTCTAGCTTCTGCTGTCGTTGGTAACGTCGCATCAAGGCTTCAATTCGAGCAACAAGTATGTGCCCTCTCACAGGCTTTGTAACATAATCATCCGCACCAAATTTGAATAAGCTCACTTCGCTCATTTCATCTTCAGCAGCGGTGAGTACCATTATCATACCGGAATAAAACTGACGCGCTTCAGCGCATATTTCAGCCCCTGATTTGCCCGGTAGCATCAAATCAAGCAGTACAAGATCTGGTTGAAGTTCTTTGATTTTATCTATCGCACTTGAGCCATCATATATCGCTTCAACTTGGTAACCCTCTGCGGTTAAGTACATCTGAGTAAGCTGAGAAATATCACGATCGTCTTCGATCAATAAAATCTTTGAATTCATCTATCTGCACGCTGTTTATAAATTTGCGCGCAGTATATAGCAAACGTTTCACCCTTCAAGGCAACTCATTAACTTGGCAAATAATTAGAGTAAGAATTACCTTACATTTAAGGTGTATTTTCACTAAGCGATGCAATCGATTACAGGCTTTCGTTTTATATAAGACCGGCAATGTATAATTATTAAACAGACACGCGCTTGAATATAAAAATATATTAAAACTTGTGACTCATTATATTTAATTATGAGCAATTTAATTAACAAACCCGGTAGGAAGCGTTCAAAAATCACACTGCGTAAAATATGCTTTACAACATTACGTATCAGTTATGAGACAGAAAGAATCGCCTAATTTCTCATGCCCCTCAGACAAACGCTTACATGTGCTTACATACCCAAACCTTACAAAATGACATACCCAATAAATCAATGAAAATTGCTTAGTTCTCTGATCAATCCCTTATGAACTGGTAGTTTATTCATAAAAACAGACCAAGTTTTGTTAACTTATTGTAACCACCACTGAGTATTAGCTTACATAACGAGATAAAAACCCAATACGCATACAAGCGCTTACTTAAATTATATTTATTTGCCGCTAACATTCGTTCCAGTTCTGTTATTCATCATTGACTGGTATATGCGTATGAAGCTTTCCTCTTCTGTCCTTTTATTGACTTCTGTTTTCTCAGCTACCGCTTCAGCTTCGGTTGATGCCCAAATTTCCGATATCGTTAAAACATGGTTTAGCGTAGAGGTAAAAAAAGTCAAAAGCTTAGCCATTCGCGCTGTATTTGACTGCGATTTTTACTCAGCAACACCAACAGTGAGCACGACAGACGGAAGTTCCAGCTATGGTGGTCATTACTTCCTACATAAAGATGGACAGGTAGAGCTCATCAGTTCACCAAGTACAACTCAGCCTCTGCCTGAGTTTACTCAATGCTTCAAAAAAGAGTTTGTGATATCAAATAGCGAAGACGCAGAGGTTTTACTCGAAGCACTAAGCGGTATTTTCCATACCTACAACTCATCATTTAGAGAAGTTGAACCTTACGTTCTACAAAAGGACACTCACTGGGAATTAATTCACGATAAGTTCTTCGAAGATTACTCTGGCTATGTGGTAAAAACCGCGCCAGACGGAACGATTAAATCGATTTCTTATTCGCTAGGTCTTAAGGGGAAGTAAGAAAATGATGATTAAACAAGCATTAGCGCTAGCTGTATCTATCGCGTTGATAGGTGGTTGCAGTGACGATAGCGACAACACTAGCCAACAGAAAGGAACAGCATTACCTGTTACGGCGAACTCTACTTTTGGCTCAGTGGTGATGACTGAAGAGATTCCAGAGAAGTTTCAATTTAAAGATATTAAGACATACGTCAAGATCACGCCTAAATCGAGTAACGCTTATCGCGCAAGTAATACAGCCTCTGTTCCTACGATTCATATCATTGCTACCAATGATGGCGTTAACAATGAAAAAGTTCGCCGCGCTGCTATGATCATGCAGCACCTGCTCACCAACTATGCAGGCAGTCAGTACGGTTCTGACAAACAATCGATTACCAATAGCATGGCCAACCGCAATGCAACGCTAATTTTGACCGCTGACGATAATGAGAATCAGACGGTTCTCACGCGCATCTATGCAAAAGAAGCTGAGCGTCAGGGCAAACTTGAAGCTTGGGTTAAAGCATCAGGTGCGAGTAGCTTTGCAGGCCTGAACTTCAGAAATGCAGATGCATTTGTAAAGTCGTTAGTTCAATACGAAGATCAACACTCTGAGAAAGATTTCGAAGCGGTTATCGATGGTTTAATTGAAGGAATCGTAACAAGTAAGCAATCATCACAGTGGCTGCTAAATAGTCAGTCTCTGATGTACCGTGAGCTATCTCTTGAAGGCGATTGCCACTATATGAGCAATTACGCCGATTACTGCCCTAACCTTGGTGCCCATGCCGACCGTGACGCTGCGTTTGAAGAGATCTTACATATCACGCAAGCTCAAGGTATTGCACCCACACTGAAGGGCCTTCAAGCAGACATCGATGCTCGCGCACTTAACTTATATAACCTACACAAAGCTGGTGGCAACGCAGTTTGGCGCCCAACGGACTCTAGCTGGGAAGATTGGGAAGGTGATGACAACAACCCTACTGTTGGTACCTCTTACTCGCATGAGTATTTTGCCGCTGCCTTTGAAGCTTACATGGGCGTCGCAAAGCATAACGGTCACGGCTTAGACGGTTACCAAGCCTTAACTCGCGAAGCAATGGAAAGCCAAGATAAGCAAGCGAAAGAATGGATCGAAGGCATGTTCCACAAGCACTTGCAATACACCGCCAGAATCGACTCTGTGGGCGTCGTTACTTATTTTGAGCACACTTATCCGGGTTCAGGGGAAATACCGACATTCGTAATGAACCGAGATGATGCCCAGCCAACAGATGGCTACACCTACAAGTCACAATGGCTGATTAACGCTGAGATCATTGGCGATAAACAAATCAACCTAATTGCTAACGATGAAGATAACGTCATTAAAGGCAACTCGGCCAATAACATCATATTTGGTAAAGGTGGTGTCGATACCTACCTTGTCGATCATAAATATGCAGAGTGTTCGATCACCAAAACCAAGTATGGCGCGACCATTACCTGCCCTACAACGGGTACTGATGAACTCGTTTATGTCGAGAAAGTCTCCTTCTCAGACAAGACAATCGCTCTCTAATAATAATCACTACTTTCTTTCAGTGAATCTGCTGGGAGAGTTCAACTGGTATATACAATGAAAAAGCAACTTACTCTTTTAATTTCTGTGCTTGGTTTAACTGCATGTGGCAGCCTTGCCATTATGGATAAATCCGAAGCTGTGAAAGCTCAGCCTGAAATGCTAATTAAAACCGATGGCGACCTATGGGGCTTAGGCGGTGACGGTCAATTTACATTAGGTGCAACTTACGAGGGTAAGTACTCGCGCGACGCATCTACATCAACTTGGTTCAATACGATTTCAACTAAAGATGGCTCAATGGCGGCTGAAGTGACCAATAAAGACAGTGGCAAAACTTGGCTGCTGAGCTGCAGCGGTGGCGGTGGCGGCACATCGGTTAAGTTCAGCATGCTTCAGTTTGGCGGTGATTCTCCTTACATTTGCGATATTACCTCTCAAGGCGAGCCTGCTGGCACTTTCTTGCTTGAACGCGATGCAAAAGTGATCGACTTTGGCACTGAAAACAAAGAGAAAGGTTCTATTGCTGTTGATGGCATTCACTTTGACGTTGAAACTGTACACACAGGTTCTGGCCTAATGATGCCACTGCAAAACCCTTTGGGTTACAGCTTTAAGTTAAAAGGACAAGAGGTCGCTGCGGTGCAAACCAATGGCATTCTCACGGTACAGTGGCTACCAGAAATGACGGCTCAACAAAACGATGTTCTGGCTGTCGGTGCGATTGCGAGCGCGCTAAGTTGGCGTCCGGCTGACTAACCTAGGCAACACACCGATAAGATAAAAGGCGCATGTTCTGCGCCTTTTTTACGCTCAACGCAGCCCATAAGTTCATTGCCTTCTCGTCCAGAGCGCTATACTAAACATAGATCGACAAAATTCACTCTAAATCGAAAAAACTGTTGACCTTACCCTTAGGGTAGCCTTTAAAGTTCTACCCTATAAACAAAGGTATGCTATGACTCACTCACTAAAGAACACGATGATTTTGATGTTCAGTATCGTATTAATGCTGATCTCGAACTATGTGTCGAGTTCACCAGCGATGGCGATGAATAGCGTAACCTTTGAAAGTGCTAAGGTAATGGATGGGGCTCACAGCCACCACTCTCAATCCATGCAAATGGCCGAGGCATTTGTACCTAAACGCACCCAATCACAGCATACTGATTGCATGTCGATGAGTCAGGGTAACACCCCTCATTCGATGGCGAATAGTGCCCAACAAGATTCCACAAACTCTGCACATTGCGGAGAAAGTGACAGCGGTATGCACACTTGCTGTACAACTGTCTGTTCTAGTGCCTCCTACCCTAATCATGGCGCTCAGCTCTTGAGTGCGATTACACCGTCATTAGCGCTACACCAGTCGATTAAAATTGGTGATACCGTCGCACGCCTTCAATCTATCCTGCGCCCGCCGACCGTTTAATTCTCTTTCATAAATATCGTTTCCCGATCGTGACGTTTGTCCGATAAAAGTACTGGGATAAGTCTATGCGTTTTCTAACGCCCTGAATGGATTATGATTGTGAACAATGAATTATACGGCCTTGGTTTTACTAAACCGATAAGCCTTTGTATCGCCGTATCAATCGCCGCGATACCAGCCGTCTCTAATGCTAAAGAAATGAAAGCTTCTACGAGCATCGCGGCGTCAACAAACCAGCTCAATGCACTGATTGAATCTGCGTTAAGCCAAGACAGTAGCCGAGCGCAATACACGGCTCAGTCACTGGCTATGACTGAATCGGGTGCTGCGAGCGCGACATTAATGGATCCAAAACTCAAAGTTGGCTTCGGTGGACTGCCTGTCGACTCATTTAAGTTTGACGAAGATCCAATGACCAATATATCCGTTGGCTTAATGCAGCAGTTCGAACGCGGTTCAACATTAGAGTTGAACCAACGCAAGGCGAGTCAACAAGCGAGCGGGCTGTCGTTACAAGTTTCTCTAAGAGAACGAGAAGTCGCCAGTCAAATGACGCAGCTTTGGTTGGAGCTTGGTTACTTGCAATACGCCGAGTCGATCATCGTTGAAAACCAGCGTCTAATGACTGAAATGGAACAATTCGTGACGACCAATTACTCCATTGGTAAAAGCGAAGCTCAGGACCTGCTCAACACTCAATTGCAAGTGAATAAGCTAGAAGAAAAGCTGCAACTCAATCATCAAATGCAAAGTCGTATCGTCTCTCAGTTCTCTGAATGGCTTGGCTCTAACTGGTTAGGCAGCAATCGCTCTCTTTCGGCGAGCTACTCTCTGAGTTGGCCTACACTAAATACGATTTTGTCCTCACACGCCGGTACTGCCCAATACTATAACCAGTTAAACCAGCACCCAATGGCACAAATGGCTGACTCCAACATTTCCGTTAACCAAATTCAGGTAGAAGTGGCTGAACAAGCTTACACGCCGCAATTTGGGGTTGAGGTCATGTACGCCTACCGTCAAGCCAACAACATGAAGGGTGAACCAGCGTCTGACCTCGTAAGTGCATATTTGACCATGGATATTCCTCTCTTTACAGGTAATCGCCAAGACAAGAACCTTGCCGCGGCGCAGCATCAAGTAGGTGCAGCGAAATATCAAAAAGATACTTTGCTGGCGCAAATGAACGCTCAGGTGAACGCACTGATGAACGACCGCATAAACCTGCAAGAACGCATCGAACGCTATCAAGAGCGTTTGCTTCCTCAAGCGACGGCAAGAACCCAAGCGGTCGAGCGCGGCTACCAGAATAGCACCGCACAATTTGGCGATGTTATTACCGCATCAAGTGATGAGCTCGCACTGCAACTTGAAGTCGCACGTTTGACGACTGACCTAAACATTACCAATAGCAAATTGGCAGCATTACTTGGCGGCTTTGAATACACAAGCCCTGAATCACCCCTTACCCACAGCAAGTAAGAATAAGGAATAGACATGAGTACATTTAAAGTTGCGACGCTTGCGTTATTGGTGGGCGGTGCTATTGGCTACGGCGCTAACTTCTATTTATCAGGCGCTGGACATGCAATGCCAAGCGCTTCAGCTGAAGCGACAACAAGTTCAGATGAACCTTTGTATTGGGTGGCTCCAATGGACCCAAATTACCAGCGAGACAAGCCTGGGAAATCTCCAATGGGTATGGACCTTATTCCGGTTTATGCGTCTGACCTAAACGGCGACAATGATAAGCCGGGAACAGTCAAAATTGACCCAGCGGTAGAAAACAATCTGGGCGTAAAAACCGCTTCAGTGACAAAAGAAGCTCTATCGCCTCGTATTGAAACCGTTGGCTACATTGCCTTTGATGAAAGCCAATTATGGCAGACCAACGTCCGCGCTTCGGGTTGGGTTGAGAAGCTCAACATCAACGCAGTTGGTGAGAAGGTATCCCAAGGTGAAGTTCTGTTTTCGCTCTACTCTCCTGAACTAGTCAAAGCTCAAGAAGAGCTGCTCAGTGCCTATAAAACTCAGCGTAAAGGCATGATTAAAGGCGCTACAGACAGATTGATTACCCTCGGCGTAGATCGAGAGCAAATCCGTGCAATCACACGTCGAGGCAAAGCATCTCAGACTATCGAAATTAAAGCCCCGGCAGATGGCATTATCGCTAGTTTAAACATTCGTGAAGGCGGTTACTTATCACCTGCGCAAGCTGTAATCAGTGCTGGCCCTCTCGGCGAAGTTTGGGTAGATGCGGAGGTCTTTGAGCGCCAGTCTCATTGGATTAGCAAAGGTAGCCAAGCTTCAATGACCTTAGACGCCATTCCGGGTGGAAGCTGGACCGGTGAAGTCGATTACGTCTACCCGATTCTAGATCCGAAAACTCGCACCTTAAGAGTCCGTTTAAAGTTCCCTAACCCTAACGGTGAACTCAAACCGAATATGTTTGCTAACGTCGCATTGCTCCCTGTTAGTAACGAACAAGTACTCACAATTCCTCGCTCGTCGGTTATCCGTTCAGGCGGAATGACTCGTGTTGTGCTCGCCGAAGGTGACGGTAAATATCGCTCAGCACGCATCGAAGTCGGTCGAGAAGCTGGAGACAAAATCGAAGTATTAGGTGGTCTTAAAGTCGGAGAGAAAATCGTTACTGCAGCACACTTCATGCTCGACTCAGAATCAAGCCAATCGGCGGATCTATCGCGCATCAACGGTGTCGAACCACCAGCAGAAACAGCCTGGGCCAAAGGTGAGATCACCGATGTCATGGAAGGACATCGCATGCTGACCATCAACCATCAACCGGTACCTGAATGGGACTGGCCGGGCATGGTGATGAACTTCAATGTTGCAGATGAAGTGGATTTCACGCCATTTTCTCAAGGGCAAGCGATAGAGTTTGAGATGCAAAAAACACCACAAGGCCAATACGAGATCGTTGACTACAAAATCAGTGATGCCGCCATCGTTGCAGAAGTTTGGGCAACGGGCGACATCTCTATGTTGATGGCCGATTTTGGCATGATCACGTTAAACCACTTACCGGTAACCGAGTGGGATTGGGATTCAGGTGAGCTCAATTTCTCTGTTGGCGAAGAGATCAACCTATCAGGCTTTGAAGAAGGCCAAAAAGTTCGGTTTCTAATCGAGAAACAAGGTTCTGAGTACATCCTGAAACAACTTGAGTTAGATGAGGACCGAGTATGATTAATGCGATTATTCGCTGGTCGATCAACAATCGATTCTTAGTCCTTGTTGCGACCATTGCGCTGGTATTCGGTGGTTTATACAGCATCAAGAACACGCCGGTTGATGCGATTCCTGATCTCTCTGACGTACAGGTGATCATCAAGACTAGCTACCCAGGTCAAGCGCCACAGGTGGTTGAAGACCAAGTCACTTACCCACTGACCACTGCCATGCTCGCGGTACCTGGAGCAGAAACAGTCCGTGGCTATTCGTTCTTTGGCGACTCCTATGTCTACATCATCTTTAATGATGATACCGACATGTATTGGGCTCGCTCGCGCGTACTGGAGTACTTAAGCCAAGTTGCGCCTAATTTACCACCCAGTGCCAAGCCGACACTTGGCCCTGATGCGACTGGTGTGGGCTGGGTATACAGCTATGTACTTCAAGACAAAACTGGGCAACACGACTTAGCCGAACTTCGTAGCCTACAAGACTGGTTCTTGAAGTACGAGCTGCAAACAGTTGATGGCGTTTCAGAAGTAGCCACTGTGGGCGGTATGGTTAAGCAATACCAAGTTCAGATTGACCCAGCTAAGCTGCGTGCGTATGACCTAACGCTACAACAGGTCAATATGGCGATTCAAAACGGTAACCAAGAAAGTGGCGCATCGGTGGTTGAAGTGGCTGAAGCGGAACATATGGTCCGTACCACAGGTTATCTATCCGGTATTGAAGACATCAAAGCCTTGCCGCTGAAAGTGACCGAGCAAGGTACACCACTACTACTTGGCGATATTGCTGACATCAACCTTGGCCCACAAATGCGCCGTGGCATTTCAGAGCTTAATGGTGAAGGCGAAGCTGTTGGTGGTGTCATTGTGATGCGCTTTGGGGAAAACGCCAGCGAGGTTATTGCCAAAGTTAAAGACAAGCTCAGCGAACTACAAAACAGCTTGCCTGAAGGTGTGGAAATTGTCGCGACTTACGACCGTTCAACACTGATTGATTCAGCAGTTGAAAACCTATGGAAGAAGCTGACAGAAGAGTTCATCGTGGTTGCTATCGTCTGTGCGCTGTTCTTATTCCATATTCGTTCATCACTGGTGATCGCGTTAAGTCTACCTGTCGGTATTCTCTCAGCGTTTATTGTTATGCATTGGCAGGGAATTAACGCCAACATCATGTCGCTCGGGGGGATCGCGATTGCCATCGGAGCCATGGTTGATGGCGCGATCGTAATGATAGAGAACGTTCATAAACATATTGAACGGACTCCTCTCAACGATAAAAACCGTTGGCAGGTGATCGGTAATGCAGCGCAAGAAGTGGGCGCTCCGCTCTTCTTCTCACTGCTGATCATTACATTGAGTTTCGTGCCAGTATTCGCCTTAGAGGGCCAAGAAGGTAAGATGTTCTCTCCTCTCGCCTTCACTAAAACCTATGCGATGGCAGCGTCTGCCGGTCTAGCGATTACCCTAGTACCTGTGCTGATGGGTTACTTCATTCGCGGTAATGTGTTACCGGAGAACAAAAACCCGATCAACAAAGGGTTGGTGTCACTGTACAAACCTTTATTGAATCTAAGTCTGAAATATCCGAAAAGTGTTATTTCGCTTGCCCTAGTGTTAATGGCTTCGGCTTACTACCCAACCACAAAAATGGGTAGCGAGTTCATTCCACCGCTAGACGAAGGCGACCTAATGTACATGCCGACTACGTATCCGGGCATCTCGATTGGTAAAGCGCGTGAGGTTCTACAGCAAACCAACAAGCTAATCATGACCGTACCTGAAGTGGAAACATCTTGGGGTAAAATTGGCCGAGCAGAAACAGCCACCGACCCTGCTCCGCTGACTATGATCGAAACTGTGATTCAGTTGAAACCACGTGACCAATGGCGTGACGGCGTCACAACAGAATCCCTGCGTAGAGAGTTTGATGAACTCGTAAAATTCCCGGGGCTAACCAACGCTTGGGTTATGCCAATCAAAACGCGTATCGACATGCTTGCGACAGGTATCAAAACGCCTATAGGTATCAAAATCGCTGGCCCTGACTTAAAAGTGATTGAGAAGATTGGTTCGGATCTTGAGCCTATTCTTAATGCGATTAACGGTACTGCTTCAGTTTATGCTGAGCGCGTAGCGGGTGGTCGTTATGTCACTATCGATATCAACCGCCGTGCAGCCGCGCGTTACGGGTTAAGCATCAAAGATGTTCAGCAAGTGGTCTCCACAGCCGTTGGCGGAATGAACGTGGGTGAAACCATTGAAGGGCTAGAACGTTACCCGATCAACGTACGCTACCCGCAAGACTACCGTGATTCGGTGGTCAAACTACAGAACTTGCCACTTGTCACACCAAATGGCGCGCGCATCGCACTCGCTGACGTAGCCGATATCCGTTACGAAGATGGTCCACCGATGATAAAGACAGAGAACGCACGCCCAAATGGCTGGGTATTTGTCGACATTGATGGCCGAGACCTAGGTTCATACGTTGAAGAAGCAAAGCAGACCGTTGCCGAGCAACTCAACCTCCCTGCGGGTTATTCATTAGCTTGGTCAGGTCAGTATGAATATATGG
The DNA here is from genome assembly GCF_004551525.1 of Vibrio ouci. GTDB lineage: Bacteria > Pseudomonadota > Gammaproteobacteria > Enterobacterales > Vibrionaceae > Vibrio > Vibrio ouci. Next base: position 36,501 of record NZ_SATR01000001.1, read on the forward strand.
AGCGCGCTAAAGAGCGTTTAGGCGTCGTCGTGCCGATTACCATTGCCATCATCATGCTACTGCTTTACTTCAGCTTCCGCCGCGTGGGCGAAGTGATGATTATCATGCTGACCCTGCCGTTAGCTATGGTCGGTGGTCTCTGGTTAATGCATTACCTTAACTATAATTTCTCTATAGCCGTCGGGGTTGGATTTATTGCCCTAGCAGGTGTCGCCGTGGAGATAGGTGTAATCATGTTGGTCTACCTCAACCAAGCATGGCATTACACCAAACTTAAGGCTGAGGAAAGTAATCGAGCACTCGAAACCCGTGATTTGACTGACTCGATTCGAGAAGGTGCAGGGCTTCGTGTACGCCCAGTGATGATGACGGTTCTTACCGTGATTATCGGCTTGATCCCTATTATGTACGGGGAAGGAACTGGCTCTGAAGTTATGCAGCGTATCGCAGCGCCAATGATCGGCGGTATGGCTTCAGCACTGATGCTTACCCTACTCGTACTGCCTGCAATTTTTAAATTGTGGAAACAACGCGAGCTTAAATCTCAAAATCAATCAACACACAACTAATTCAACACATTGGGGAATCGATTTCCCCAATCACAATTATTTCGCCTACTAGGTAAGGAAGAACAATGAAAAAAACACTACTTGCAATCATGCTTTCTCTGACGACAACTGCAGTTTACGCGAACTCTGATCACGCAAACATGGACCATGGCAATATGGACCACGGAAAAATGGATCATGGCTCTATGGATCACAGCAACATGTCTAACAATAAGATGGACCATTCTATGATGAATATGGAAGGTATGTCTGATGTTGGTATGCCAGCTAAAGGAGCAAAACCCGACAAGGTTGTTCACGTAATCTTAGATGATGATATGACTATCAAGTTTAAGAAAGAGGTAAAGATTGAGCCAAACGATGTTGTCCAATTCGTGGTGATGAACAAAGGTAAGATTGACCACGAGTTCACCATTGGTTCAGCGAAAGAGCAGCTAGAACATCGTGAAATGATGAAGACGATGAGTCACCATGCCCACGACTCTGGCAACGCAGTGACTGTCAAGCCGGGTAAAGCAAAGCAACTTCTGTGGCATTTCCATGGCGACAATAATGTCGAGTTTGCTTGTAATATCCCCGGCCACGCGGAAGCTGGCATGGTCAAAAAGACTACTCTTTAATATCAATGAGGCAGCGAAAGCTGCCTCTTTTTTACTTTATTTGCGCAAGCTTTAGGTACGAATGCAGTTCATCATTTTTCAGTTCAACCGCAGAGTGAATATTGATTTCCGAATTGCCAATCACGGCTAAGTTGTACTTGTTTGAACCTTTTTGGATTTCAACGAGCAATACCCCATCGTCAAGCCTCCACTGCCCCGTAGTTTCGAAACGATCAAACAGTCGAAACTCTTCGAGTGTTCCATCACTATGAAATACTAACTCAGTAATGTAGCCGCCCGTGCAAGTTTTTATCCAATGAGTGTTCTCAACATCTTCAATCTCAATATTACGCTTGGTGTCTAACCAACGCTGATACTCTGGCAAATTCACCAAACCCGAAGGTATATGTGGTATATCCACCAACTCCTTGGTTTGACACTCTCTCAAGTACAGCTGTTGTAATAAGGCGCTTTTATCCATTGATTGCGATCTACCTTTTTCCATCATGGTTCTATTGTCTAACAGTTAGCGTATGATTTCTCACATCAAGATCTACATCCAGATAAGAAAAAGACTCCGTAAAGGAGCCTTAGTTCGTCAGAACTGAGTGTGGGTTTGTACGTAGCGCCTACTATGCTGCTTCAATTCTTAATTTTTCAAAAAACGAAGGATATTTGGTACGAATAAAGCGTTGCTCATCGACCATAATTTTAAATGTCGGGCCTTTTTTCAATTGGACGATCACTTCATCCTTATCGAAACGAAGTATAGCTCCCTCAACCTCGACGACGTTCTCTTCATTAAGGTTCAGTACACCTTTTACGGTCAGCCCTTTATACATATTGGTGAAGTTATTAGAGACCATTCTAATGCCGCCTTCCGATACTTCAGTCACCTGAAACATCTCATCACCGAATCGAACGAAAGGCCTAGCTCGTTTAGGGTACTTTAATCGGTAATACTTGCGTTTTTGTTCAACGTCATTCATAGACTTAATCCCATTCCACACTGCATATAGAAGCACGTCATCCCTTTAGTATAGCTCTATCATTCATAACATGACGTTTGAGCAATCAATGTACTGAATATATTACCTAAGTTATCGACCAATTGTCTAAACTCTTCACCGTTATGTTAGATTGAAGGTCACGTAATACACTCGCTAGCTCACTGATAGATAAGATATACTTACTGATTCAACCAAGGAGCCTATCCATGAATTTATGGCGTTATCTCATCTGTTTTATCCCTTTTTTCCCGTCATTAGCTTATGCAGAAATAACTCATTACGTTCGCTACCAGCACTTAGGCAAAGTCAGCTACGGCAAGCTGGTTGAAGATAAAATCTATCCGCTCCAAGGCGATTTGTTCTCTTCCACGGCGATTTCATCTCATACGATAAATCTAAACGCTGTTACCTTATTGGTACCGACTAAGCCAGAGAAGGTATTTGCCGTCGGGATGAATTACGCCAGTCATTTGGCCTCTCCCGCTAATCAACCACCACCGATTTTTTCTAAACTGCCTTCGTCACTAACCCTGTCAGGCGCGCCGATTAACGTCCCACAAGGCGCTACTAATGTGCATTTTGAAGGTGAGCTTGTCGTCGTTATTGGTAAGACAGTTAAGAACGCGTCCGAGCAAGAGGCTCAGCAAGCGATATTCGGCGTTACTGTCGGCAACGACATTACTGAGAGAAACTGGCAACACAGTGACTTGCAATGGATTCGAGCTAAGGGTTCTGATCGATTCGGCCCAATCGGCAGCAGTATTGCCGTCGGTGTGGATTACAATAATGTAGAACTCACCACTCGCCTAAACGGCCAAGTAGTACAGCAAGAAAACACTCGAAATATGATTCACAGCCCCGAGAAAGTGGTCAGCTACCTAAGCAAGCACTTTACCTTAAAGCCCGGCGATTTGATCTATATGGGTACACCGGGAAAAACCAAAGCGATGAAAGATGGTGACGTAGTAAAAGTGTCGATTGAGGGTGTGGGTACTGTGGAGAATGTGGTTAGGTTTTGATGGTTCAGAGAGAGGAAGCGACCGAAAACAGCTTCCTCTTTGTTTAAATATGAACCGGTAGCTACGCTACAAGCTTTTGCAGAGTAGTTAAGCTCCCTCCTGCAGCATAATGCGCTTCTGCCGCAGCTTTTTGCTTACGTAATTCTTCGCTTGGTTTAGCCCATTCTTCTTTGGGTATTGCTTTAGACCACTCATCTACTTCTTTAGGGAATTTAGCCATCGATATTTTGCTGTCCCATTCTGAAACCAAGTAAGGTAGCTTCCACAGACATAAAATATTAAACATGTAGTAGCCAAACATATTAAAGTATGAGGCAGTAGGGTCTGACATACTCATAGCAAAAATAGGTTTAGACCCATTTTTAAACTTCTGCTTTATCTGCAAACGACTTTCATCAAATGATTGTCGATTTTCATCTTTAGCTTTTTGGGCCCAATATTCAGGCTCCTCTTCCATATAGCAGCGAATAATTTCCCACGAACGTTGCCCTTCTTCCATAATCCCTACAGGCCTTTTAAACATCCAATAGTCTTTACCTGTCGAGTCGGGGAAAGCCATACCAAAAGTGACGTTAGATACAATAGCACTACCGGTAAAGCCTTTATGCATTGATACCCAAGAAACAGTCTCTTCCCAAGGAATAATTGTTGGTTTTTTATTGCACTCATCGAAATAACAAACTTCTCTACGCTGGCGATTGAAACGGATGGGCTTTTGACGAGATTTTTTTAAAGATGTTTGGATAATTGTGTACCAACCAAGAAAAAGGGGGATCAACAATATCGAACCAATAATTAGGCCGTCATCCCGAACGCCTGCAAGTAGTGCTTTAAGAAAGCCCCCAAATCTCTCATTCGCCGCGAATGCCCCAGCAAAGAATATAAATGTAACCACCATCACACCGAGCATTATACAGAACATGATCAATTGAACTTGAAAGGCCTTTCCTTGGTTAGCTTGGCCTACATCCATATAAGTTTCGTTGATTTCCAATATTTGATTTGATTCACCTAAGCCATTAGGAATAACGCTCGCCGAAGGCAATGGCTTCGGTGAAAAAAACAGAGCTTCTCCCAAAGGATAAGCGCGTACCTCCCCCGCTAAAGGGCGTTGGTCGCTTAAGTTAAAATCCAGTTCTATACCTTGTTCTTTTGCCACGTTATACGCCTTGTAGTTTTAGCTGATCTGTCGTTAACGGTAATAAATTGTCTTGTATAATGTTTTTTGCTTTTAGCATACTCACTTCATTTAACAAACCAAGTCGGTTTAAACTTGTGGTTTGATATCTCACTACACTCTTGCTTGTTGAGTCCGGTGTTGGTAGATACCGTAATTCTATACCGATACCATGATGAGCATTCGCTTCACGTGAAAATATTGGAATTCCGATCTCAAGTGCCTCATTTAGTGAGCTTAAACAGACCCATTGCTGCCCTGCAGCTTCAGTCCATGGCCGCCAGTTGTTTCTTTGTTGATCCTCAAGCCAATAAACTGCAATTTCAATTCCAGCGTCATCAAGTTCGTTTATAGTAATTCCTGGCATAGTCAGCAACAGCGCATTCCCTAAAGGGAGTTGCTTAATTGACATCGTTGGTTTAGAGCTGATTTTAGCTAATTTCTCATTACTAATCCCAAGCGAGTTATTTTTTGGAGTATCACCCCATGAGCTATCTTTAAACCACTGCATATAGTCTGACAAGCTAAAGTAGTTATACCCAGCGGTAACCCCAAGTTGCACCGCAGACACAATCAAACCAATCATGTTGACTCTTAGTCCAATCGATAGCAGACGGTCACTGTTCATCGCCCAAATTGCAGCCCTTGCTGCTTTGTCTGTATTCATTACTGCCCAACCAACTTTCGTAGCTCGGACAAAACCAGCTCCGTTAACCAAAGTCATTGTTGTCTCAGCCATAACATCAGTACCATATTTCAATGAACTTGCGATATCGCCCTTTTTAATTGCTTCGGATAATAACAATCCTGATTGATATGTTTTTGTTGCTGATGCTGATAGCCCAAAAAAGTATGCGATGCTACCAAGTGTCGCACTCCAACGACCTAAAGTCGCTCCATATAGCAGTTTTGATTTAGAGTGGCTGACATTATTGAGCGCAGCTTTATCGTATCCTTCCCTCACCCCTTGAACAAAACCAAAAATCGCACTTAGTGCAGTAGTAGTTTCTTTAAACAATAATGTGTAGTTTATATTCTGCGTAGATGCTGACAACTGCCTGTTATAAATACTAATAGCATTATAAACTGCAAAGCCAGCGATCATTGCTCCCAGTCCATCCCAAACTTTTAGGCTATTCAACACGTTAACGCTTTTTATAGAACGATAATCCGAAGCTAGGACTTTAACATCAAGCTTTTGAGCTTCAGTAAGTCCCTTTATGTAAAAACCCGCTTTCTCTGGACCGTCACCTAATGGAGAGATAGAGCTATGAATCTTAGTTTCAAGCTTAGATAGTTCAAGCTGATTAGCTTTGTGACTTTCTTTAAGTTCATATAAATCTGGTTGACCAGTGCGCCCTTTCTTCCGGTGCTCAGCCCATACTTGACGCATAGTATTTTTTAACGACGTATTTTCGTTGCGAATTTTAGTCGCTTGTTTGGTAAGAGAATTAAACTTATGAAGCTCTTCTTCACTTGCAAAGCCAAGAGTGATATCACTGTTTCTATAAGCTTTCAATACTCCTAGCCAAGCAGCGCCAGTATAACTGCGTAACACTTCGTGAGGGTTGAACTCCTGTACGTAACTTATTTTCTGAAAGAACGTGTCAATTGTATTTGTTAAACCAATGGTATTAGCAGGGATGAACGTTGAGTCAATAAGTTGAGAATAACTACTCAATGTACCGTTCGTTTGGATTGATTCATGAGACCCGAGCTGTTCATTTATGATGTTATTTAGACTTACTCCAATAGCATTAATTTCCGCGAGATCTTTTTGATACTTCGCAATAAGCTTCGCTTCATTGATTTTCTTACCAATAGCCTCTGTCAATTTGTCGTATTCAACAGCTGACTTCGTGAATAGAGCTCGATAAGTTGCGACCCAAGGCATTTCCTCTAATTTTTCAGCTACTAACTGGCTAGCCGTATCGTTCCAGCATATATCTTGAATACAGCTGTACTCAGCCGCTAACAGCTCCTCCAACTGTGAGTCTGTGGTCGAATCAAAGTACCAAGCAGCGGAGTAAAAGCGGGGAAATAGCTCTATTCGGTCTTGAGAAATTGCATTAAGCCGCTCATCCCAATAAGCAAGTTTTTCTCTTTCTTGCTTAAGAAAACTCTCCATTTCTGCCTGATTAATTACACCTTTAATTCCTTGTTTTCCATTTGAACCATTCCAGATCTTCCATACAGGAACTCCGTATAGGTCATTGGCAAATTGCTCTTGGATATCATGGATAAGATCTTTGTATTTCTCCATTTTTTCTAAGCCAAGAGCCTGCTCCATAAGCCGATATTTCTTTCCAACAGAAGGACGGCTAAAATCGTGGTATTTGTCGTCGTACTCTTGTATCCATGCGACTACGCTTTCTTTTTGGCTTGAATTCAGTTCATTACTGAACTTTTCATTCCCTAGCATAGCTGCTAATGCATCAACTTTTTCCGGAGAAATCTGCAACTGGGTTTCGATGTAGCAACCTTCTACATATTTTTGATACTGTTGCTCATCTGATTGCCAATCTTCCAAAGACTTAGCGACTAACCCTTGGTAACTTGCCAAGTCTCTTAAGACACCTATGTCATCATTAAGAACTAAGTAAAGGTGATCTTCTTGATATTCAGCGAGAACAGAACTATTGATAGCTGTGAAGTCTGTTTCTTTAAATAGCGACTTATGTTCCCACTCATAAGGCTTGTACTCTACGTCATTATTAGGGGTACCTAGCTGCTCCGAACACTCCGCAATAACCTCCGATGCTTGTTTTGATGTCAGCAGGTCTTTCCCACCGTTAGTCGCATCAAAACTTGATAGGTTTACCTTTTGCGTAAAACGCAATCTATCTTTATCTGAGCCTATCACTTGAGAACATTTTTTTGCTGTCCATTGAAGCTCAGAATAGGAACAATAAATCACATCGCACCGCTCGAATACTAAGTTAGCGTCACCGATCGAATTCGTTCGTTCGTCACTATTTACTTCAGCATCTTGCCAAAGTAATTTCGTAATTTTCCCAGCCTCTACTCGATACTCGTGAAGAATCCACTGGCTATCAGTGTCTACCAAAATGTAGAGCCAACCATCGCGGAGCAACCTAATGCCTAAAGGTTTCGAATGAGTCTCAAAAGGTAATTTTGTGTGTTCCTTTGCAGATAGTGTTTCGACTAACCCATATCTAACCGGAACTAGTTGAATTTTACTTTTTTTAAGAGAACAAGTACCCGCAGGGTCTTGAGCATCTTTTGTCTGACCCGTTTTAGCGTCATCATTTGGATTGCTCATACTTGTTTCTCCTGAGTAGTTTTTTGATTTGAGTAAGCTAAGGCGAGCTCGGAAGCTGCTTCGATCCTTTGAGATGGCGTTTGCTGAGATGGCATTTCGATTAATTGATAAATATCCGGGTAAACTTCTGGGTCTCGGAACTTATCCTCCCCCAAGAAACCTATAATATTCATATACATTAAGAGGTCACGTTCCGAAGTAAAACCTTTCTTGTACGCTGTTAAAGCATGTTGGTTGACCCAAGATGTACTATCGGTTTGGTTGTCTAATAAGGCTGGAAACCACTTCAAAACATGCTGGGATAATTTCTCAATCGTCGTATCCCAAGAAACTCTCCCGAGCAATGCCCATTGTTCGTCAGAAACCTTTAGTTGCTCACGGTGAAACTCTAAATCTGGAGACTTTGCGCTCTTCCAACCTTTACGAGTCGGAATCCATACTTTCGATACTTCATTCCAGAACTGAGGTGTTTGGGTAGCATAAAAAACCCAAGCACATTCCGAGTTCGCCATCTTGATATAAATCTGACTCCCGTATGGCGACTCTGCAATAATCAGCTTTCTATAATTTTCGCAGATAACATCTAGAGCTTTGCTCGAGGAAATAAAATACCCAGCTAATGAATTATTAAGCTCAAAAAACCAATCCCGAACACTCTTTGAAGCTTGTACAATATAGGGAGAAACTTCGATAAGCTGATCATACGGTGCCTTCATATAGATAGGCTCTATATGAAGTGGGCCATCTAAGGCATAAAGTTTTGAAGCTAGTCCCTCAATTTGTGCCCCATCAACAACAAGGTATAGTTGCTCATCTTTCTCCAGCTCAAAGCTAAATCCCGCTTCTAAAAACGATTCGTTTAAATTATCCATTTTTACTTAGCTCTTCACAGACTTCACACACTGGATCCTCCCCTTTTAAAGCCTCTACCTGTCGACTTTTCAATAGAGGGCTCATTGCATTTTGTGTTGACGTAATCTGTAATGGAGTTGCCTCCTCCGGCGTAGCCAACGCCTCTAACCCCATCGGCATTGCTGGGGCTAAGCCACCAAATCCGCTGCCGCTGCCTGCGCTTCCGCCAGAGTTCATATTGATTGCTGGACCCACGACATGAACGCCACCAGCATCAACTTTCACAAAGCTTCCACCAGCTTTGATGGTGATTCCGCTACCTGCATCGAGAACAATCTTGTTGCCTGCTTTTAGGTGTACTTCAGAACCTGCATCGATTGCTGTTTTGCTTTTCACTTTTTGCTGAAGTGCTCCGCCAATGGTTACGGATTTATCGGCGACGACCTTTTCACACAACTCGCCTTGAACCGTTGTGTGACGATTGTTTTTAGTCAATTCAAAGCTGTCGTTATCAACCTTTAAATAATCATCACGTTCAATTTTGGTCACATGATCATTTTTAATTTCTACATCCATGTCTTTTTGCGCATGGAGGTAAACACGTTCTTGGTCAACCTGATCTTCAAAACTCAGCTCATTAAAGCCTTGGCCTTGATAGGTCTCAGTTCTTATTGCTGTTTTGGTTTTGTTATCAGGTAAAGGATAAGGAGGTATATTGACTGCGTTGTAGGTTCTACCAGTAATGATCGGTTGATCAGGGTCGCGATTAAGAAAAGAGACGATCACTTCTTGGCCTACTCTTGGTATTGCTACGTTACCGAACTGCGCCCCTGCCCATCCTTGAGAAACTCGAACCCAGCACGAACTGTGCTCATCAGCGTTTGAATAACGATCCCAATCGAAATGAACTTTTACGCGTCCTTGGTCATCACAGTAGATATCTTCCCCTTCAGGGCCCACGACTGTTGCGATCATTGGGCCATCAACGCTAGGTTTAGGCGATGGCTGCGCTTGCCAAACTGTGTCTGCAGGAATCACTTCAATATGGTTGAAGTAAGTGGTTTCGCCAGTATTGCCTTCTTCTTCCAGTGCTTGAGGTTGGGTACCGAAATGATGACTAGAGACGACGACCCACTCTCGGTTTACCGTCGAGTCTGGATGATCTTGTAGCTGAAACTTTTTACCTGACAGCAGCGAAGCGTGGTTGCACTCGCCTAAGGCAACACGTGTATTTCTGCGCAGAAACTCTAATCGAGCCCTATTTATCTGCTGTCCTAAAGCATCGCTTTTAAATCTTCCCGGAAAGTCAAAGTGCTCATAAACATCCGCTCGCTGCGCACCTAATTCTTTACCTTGCGCTTGTTGTTTAAAATCGTACGCTGGCTTTTTGAAACTGTAGTCTTGAAGCTCACTGTGGCTGACGCCGACGGTTGATTGGGTCGAGAAGGTGCTGATATAAGGCTGCTCAACAATTCCGCCACTCAAATGAACGTAAGGGACCGGTTGCTCTATCGCGATTAAGCCATCGTTTGAATCGGTAAAGAGTAGCGTGTGTTTACCTTGCTCGTGGACAAAGCTATAGCTCAGACCCTCTTCTGCGGCTAGTCTGTGCAGAAAATCCAGATCAGACTCTCGATACTGAGCGACAAATTCTCGCTGCACGTACTCATTCTTTAATACAAAGGCATAATCAACGACCTCCATCTCTTGAAGTAAGATTGAGATAATTTCGGGAGTCGTTTTATGTTGGAAGAGTCGAGAGTTACGACGCAGAGATAGGCGCTCTAACGCTGGCACCATAGTTAACTGGTAAAACGTGTGATGATGGCCGGTATTACCCTTGCTAAATTGGCGCACGATACCATTGAGTTGCTGGACGACCTGACCATCTTGCACCAGTTCGAAGTCGACAGAGCGATCAACGATGTTGCTTGGTACCAGATCGGATTGCCTGCTAGCGAGCTTAAACACGAATCGAAACCCGTTACACGCCTCGCCATTACGTTCAATTGAACTTGATATACTATCACTGCCTGAATACTCGATAACGCGTAGAGTATCGTGTTCAAACCCATCGATATGAATATTCAAGTTGAGCGTTGGCATTATCAAAGTCCTTATGGTTACCGTTCAGGTAGACAACATTGTGAACAGCATACAAAGCAAACTTAATACCAACCAATAAAACCAATAAATACAGCAACTTAATTTAAACTTAATGTTCTAAAAGCGAAAAGCCGCCCCATACGAGCAAACTTTTACTTGCGAGCGTCTCATTCTAAAGATTCTTACCGGCGCTGAGACGTGCTCGTGCGGCATGAATGTCCAATTCCCCATCACTCAATGAGCTCTAAATTGCGCTAATCAATCTGCCTGAGTAATGACAAATTTGGCTAAAATAAGCGGCTCGTATGCATGTTTTAAAACGCCATATATTCGCTTTACTTTTTGTACAATTCGGCATAAATTCCGCTCAATTACTTAACCTGTGAGAGTCATTATGTCTGAGCAACGTTTAGGCAATGGGATGGCTGCCTTTTCCTTCCTTCTGTGGGGGCTGCTTCCACTTTACTACCAGTTTCTGCCAGGTGCGGCGACCGATGAGCTGTTGGCAATACGCTTGGTTGCTTCAGTACCCTTCTGTGCGGCTATAGTATTGCTGATCACCAAGCGTCTGCCCGATTTCAAAGCCATTTGGTCAGATAAGCGCTCACTACTCTACTCAACATTAGCAACATTAATGATGTCGATTTCTTGGTGCGCTTTTACCTGGGCATTGACTAATGATCGGGTTATGGATGCGAGTTTAGGCTTCTTTATTAGCCCGATTACCATGATGGCGCTTGGCGTCTTTTTCTTAAAAGAGTCGCTATCAGTTGGTAAAAAGGTTGCACTTGTCCTTGCGTGTATTGGTTTAGGCTACCAAATCATCCACTATGGAGAAGTTCCTTATATCGCCTTGACGATGGCTATATTCTTCACGTTTTATGGTTGGTGTAAGAAGAAAGCTAACTATGACTGGAGCACAGGACTTTTTGTCGAGGCACTGGTGTTGTTGCCATTGGCGCTCGGTTATATTTTGCTGAAAGAAGTGACAGTGGGTACCGAGTCATTGCATTCAGGTGCGGTGACCTTTGCTTTATATGTCGGCGCTGCTCCAGCGACATTGTTGCCTTTAGTGTTCTACTCCATTGCGATTCGTCTCACGACAATGTCGACGATTGGACTAATGCAGTACATCGAACCAACGATCCAGTTTTTCTTGGCAATATACTTATTTGGAGAAGCGTTTGATGAAGTGAAACTTGTTAGCTTTAGCTTCGTTTGGGCGGGTTTGATCTTTACCATATTAGACAGCTTACGATACCGTTACACCGCCAAATATCGATAACTGTTATCCATATAAACAAAGCCCCCGACATATGGTCGGGGGCTTTTTTGTGATTAGAAGCTTACACTCAAACTGCCTTGCCAAATCATTCCGACGGTAACTATCGCGACGACTCCTAGCATTCCAGCGCCAAATTTTTCTTTGCCTTCAAAAGGGTTGATCCCCTGCTCTTTCTTAGCTTGGATGTAAAAATAGAGCCCTGGTAAGTAAAGCAGTGCTGAGAGCAGTAAGTAATTAAGACCTGACGCATAAAGCAGCCAGATTCCGTAAACCGTCGCACCAGCACCAATCAGTAATAAGCTGCCTCGGTTCTTCTCTTCAATTGCGATCTTGAGGACAAAAGCACCAACAAGGAAATAAGGCACTAAGATCATTTCTGAGGCAATAATCAATAACGTGTCATACGTGCTTCCTGCAAACATGACAAAGATTAACGAGACTTGAATCCACACATTGGTCAAAGTTAGCGGTTTAACCGGGCTGCCCGCTTTATTGAGCTCAGCATACTTCTTCGGGAACATCTTCTCTTTAGCACATAGGTATGGCGCCTCTGATGCCAGCACCGTCCAGCTAAGGAATGCACCACAAACAGAAATCAGTAACCCAACACTGATAATGTACTGTCCCCATGGACCAAGAATGTGAGTCAACACTTTGGCCATTGATGGGTTTTGATAACTCGCAAGTTCAACCGGTTTTACAACTCCCATCGATAACAGGGTAACAAGCACGTAAATAGATAGTGCAGTCAAAAGGCCAAGTATGGTTGCACGTCCGATATCTTTACGGTTACGAGCTCGGCTAGAAACGACAACCGCTCCTTCAATACCGATAAAGACCCACACCGTCACTAGCATGGTGCTTTTTACTTGTGACATCAGATCATGGCCATCACCAAAATGCAGGCCAGTGAAATCTAAGGTGAATGTATTCCAGCTAAAAGCAAACATTGCTGCAATGATAAAGATTAATAGCGGTACCAGTTTGGCATAAGTGGTCACCATATTAATCAAAGCGGCAGTTTGAACACCACGTAACACCAAGGCATGCACCATCCAAAGCAAGCACGATGCTCCAACGATCGAAATCAGTGTGTTCCCCTGACCAAATATGATGTTGTCAGGTGTATCAAACAACATGCCTAAGGTACTAAACACAATAACTAGGTAAGAAACATTGGCTAACATGGCACTTAACCAATAGCCCCACGCAGAACAAAAGCCGACGAAGTCGCCGAAGCCTTCTTTCGCATAACCAAATACGCCACTATCAACATGAGGGCGATGCATCGCAAGCTTTTGAAAGGAAAGAGCTAAGAAAATCATGCCAACACCCGTGATCGTCCAACCAAGGATCACGGCAGCTGGGCTTGCCACTGAAGCCATATTTTGTGGCAAACTAAATACACCAGCACCAATCATTGAACCAATGACGATCGCTGTTAAAGAACTCAAGCCGAGTTTGTTGTCCATTATTATTTCCGGAGTTACCGTTCGGGAAGGTGCAATATTACGCTTAAATGTCATCGATAGTTAGAGCCTGTGTGAGCTATATCGCATACAGCTAAAACGAATCTTCTATTTCATTGTCACCGATCAATTCATGCACCGCATTCTAAATCTTTTAACCCAGAATATTAATTAAAAACATCACAACGAACCCGTAAATAGTCCATTTTGCAGTTTATATAACCATTAAAAGGCCAAAACAAAACACATTCACCACCAATAAATTAACACCATCATTACGATTTCAACAAAAAAATATGCAATATGACTGAATAACTCGCATAAAACAGAACATGGTCTAAACTTATTTTCAGTGGCTGAGACGCGTTAACAACCGTTCTGAGTATCCATTGCTTCCTGTTTGTACGGTCGCTTTATGCGGCCATTTTTTTTGCCTATTACAAACTAAAAAGGCAACCCAATGGCTGCCTTCTTATTCTGTTTAATATTCTAGTGGTTAGCAGTGTCTTCTCGCTGCCCAAACTCTGCTTGCTGGTAGATATCTGCAAGCGTTCTATCTTTCCTAGGCTTAGCACTCTTTGATTTTGATGCGTGCTGATTATCTTGGCTATGAATTGCCTTTTCGTGCGCCTTAGCTGATTGGATAAAAGCTGGATCGGCCAAAGCTTCTTGGCGTAGGCGGTTAACGCGTTCAATTGTTTCTGACAACATAGTACACCTCCAGTTACCTGTATCTATATCCAGTATAGTTAGGTATAAGTTTACGTCAAGCATTTTACTGTATATAAAAACAGTCAAAGTTCGTAACTCTCTGATAGGAATAACCTTACCTCATTATTAAGTATAGACATAAACATCTAAATCTATATGTTCAATAGGTAATTCTTATCAAAATCGTGATAGGTAGCACCTATTGCAGTTATCTATATCTCCCACTTCAGTCATTGTTAGCAAGCTTTTAAACTTGCCCTAAACCTAGACAGAATTGATAGAGATTATGAAAGCGATAGTTGTGGAAGGCGGTGCCATGAGGGGCATATTTGCGGCAGGTGTGTTGGACCGTTTTATTGAGAGTGATTATTTTCCATTCGACTTTGCGATTGGTGTTTCTGCAGGTACCTCAAATCTTGTCGGCTACCTAGCAAAGCAACAAAAGCGAAGCTATAACGTGATAACAAGCCTAGCAACGAGCCGCTCTTTCTTTGATCCTAAGCGATTTCTAAAAGGAGGAAGCCTTGTCGATGTGCAGTGGTTAGTCTCGCAATCGGAGCATAGCTATCCGCTGAACCGAAATGAGCTATTTTCCACTACCCCTCTGTGGGCAGCTGCAACCAACATTGAAACAGGCCAAGCTGACTACTACAACGTCACCTCAGACAATATAGAGATGGTACTGGAAGCGACCGCAGCACTGCCAATCGCGTATAAACAAACTCCGTGTTTCTCTGGAGGCTGTTATGCTGACGGTGGGGTTGCTGACTCAATTCCTGTTATTGAAGCGTATCGACGTGGCGCAAAGGAAATCACAGTGGTGCTGTCTCATCCACTCAGTTATGAGATGCCTGAGAGTAAGAGTTCTTGGCTAGTAAAAAGGCTATTGAAGAAACACCCAATGATCGGTCAAGCAATGCAAGAAAGAGCGAGGCGCTATAACCAGTCATTAGATTTTATTCGCAACCCACCTCAAGACGTCACTGTTCGTGTCATTGCGCCGCCTGAATCATTCTCAGTTAAACGGCTCACCATGAAGCAAGATGTATTGAATGAAGGCTATCAAATGGGATTAGAAGAGGGAGAAAAACACCTCTCAAGTAGGAAAGGTGTTTTTGGATTAACCGATGAAAACTGTCACTTCTGCTTATAAGCGTTAGTGTGCAATATCAAGCTGATTATCTTTCACGCCATTAACGCGGAACCAACCAGCAATACTGTAACGTTCCGCGTTAGTCGGTAATACCTCGTGAGGAAATTGCTCCGAGAAAAATACAAATAGGCGACCCGATCTTGGTGGAATGGTCGCGATGACGTTGTCGTTTAGATCGTAAACCACCAACTCGCCCGCATCTTCTTCCGACCAAGACTCATTCATATAAAATACGGTTGTCAGGCGACGGTTTTCATTACCTTTAAAGCAATCTAAGTGCTTCTGGTAAAAGTCACCTTTTTCATACTTAGCAAAGTGCGCTTCATATTCAAACAAGCCTAGGAAGAAATGGCGGTTCGCTTCAAGTCGAATCTGCTCCATTTTGTCTAGGAATGACCCAACTGCTTGGCCCATGTCACGACGAAGCCACTGAATTTTGTCACTTCGGATGGCACTTTCACGCATAACTTCATCGTTACGCCCAATACGTGCTTTTTTCCATTCTTCCGGAATAGAGTCTCTTAGTTGTGATACTTCATCTTCTGATAAAAAGTCGTCCCAAACGTAGTAACCCTGTGTAAAAAGAGCATCGATAAGTTGGTTCATGAATGGCTATTGTCCAGTGATTAAATCAAGGACGCCTTATACACAAACGCAGCCACCAGCCACAAATCAGGCTTATTACCTTTACGACAAATTTCGTTAATTAGACTCTATAAACCAGACAAGTTGAGCTCTACCGGCGTTCCTAACCAATAAGCGAAGTTGGTGTGATCTTTGAGGTCATCATCCGTTAATGCATGGACCAGTACAGAAAATGACTGACGATGTTTTTCTAGCCAAGCAATCAGCGCGTCAAAGTCGGATGAGGCAAACGTAATAGAAAAACTCCACATTAAGTGCGGGCCGACCAATTTCTCGTTAAAGTTACCAACAGGTAGTGAAAATTGCTCGATCACTTGCTGGCGTAACTGTTTCGCTACGCCACTTGTCGCTTGGTCGAAATAGATGTGAGCGTGGTAGTTTTCATGGATATTTTTTGGAAACGTCATAATATCAGTTTGATTATTATCGATATTTCAATACTAGCAATTTTGTTGCTTCTCTACCGCTTTACTTACAATCATTACACTTCAGCTACGCGACTATCCCCTGCTCAACCGCGTATTTAGCCAACTCGGCAGTACTATGCAGATCTAGCTTATGCTTAATGTTCTGACGATGGGTTTCAACGGTGCGGTAGCTAATATCCAGCAGTGACGCAATCTTCTTACTGCTATTGCCCTCAGCAACCAGTTTTAACACGGCTTCTTCTCTACGACTCAATGGATTGGGCTTTTGAATATTGGGAATCACTTCCTGAGAAAACAGTGTTTGCGTCGCGGACTCACAAAAGTAGGTCGAGCCAAGATAAACAGTTTTGATCGCCTGTACCATTCGCTGCGCACAGATCTCTTTCAACATATAGCCGACGGCCCCTGCTTGCATCACCTTCATAATGTACTCACGATTATCGTGCATGGTGAGCATCAGCACTCTCGCATCGGGTATTGAGTCTCTGATAATACGTGTCGCGTCGATACCATTCATCAGTGGCATACTAACATCCATTAACACAACATCTGGAAGTAACTGTTTGACTACCTCCACCGCTTCCACACCATTACTCGCAGAGCCAATGACTTCGATATCGGGTTCAGTTTGCAGCCGTGCGATAAATCCATCGAGTACAACTTGGTGATCATCAACGATCACCACTTTAATTGGCTTATCCATAAACTAATCCATCCAATTCCAGTAATACGGTTATCTCAGTGCCAAATCCGGGCTCGCTTTCAATTTCGAAATCGCCGCCGATAAACTCGACCCTTTCACGCATGTTCCTAAGGCCAATGCCTTGCTTTCTCAGTGTAGAGTTCACATCGAAACCGACACCATCGTCACGAATAATAAGCTGTAGCATGTTGCCCATTTGCTGCAAGATCACACTGACCTTCTTTGCGCTGGCGTGCTTTTCGATATTGGTTAGTGATTCTTGTGCCACACGGTAGAGCGTTGTCGCTACCTCTGATTGTAACTTACCGGGCTGAGTTGATAAGGACGCTTCAATCGACATGCCAGAGTGTGCTTTAAAGTCTAGCAACAAACTGTTCATTGCCGCTTCAAGGCCGATATCGTCAAGAGCGCTTGGCCTTAAGTTATGAGAAATGTGTCTGACCTCGTTAATTGCGGTCATCAGTGAGTTCTGCGATTGTGCGATGTGCTGTTGCAGCGGCGCATCATCAATCTTACTTGCCAGTAGCTCTAGGTGACATTTACTCGAAACCAAGAGCTGATTAATGCCATCGTGAAGCTCTCGCGCTAGGTGTTTTTTCTCGTCCTCTTGGAACATCACTGTTTTGTGGGCCAACTCTTTTAAACTGCGATCGGCTAAGCGATGTTCATGTAAGTTTACCGCTAGGGTAATCACGACGATGACACCCACCGTCACAAGCATAATCACGATCACTGAGAAGAAAGTCGTCTCTATGTTTTTGTTTACTTCAGACTTAAGATTGGCAACTTCGTAGGCGATATCTTCGATATACAAACCCGTACCAATCATCCAGTCCCATTTGTCTAGCCATGCCGCGTAGCTGAGCTTGGTGACATTCTCTCCTGTTGAGGGTTTTTGCCACAAGTATTGATGAAACCCACCACCGTTCTGCGCTTGAGCAAGTAATGCTTCAATAAGATGGTCGCCATTTTCATCTTGAATGTGCAATAAGTTCTGCCCGATGAGATCAGGCATGATTGGGTGAACCAAATTGGTCCCTTGTTCATCATAAGCAAAGAAGTAACCATCCTTGTCCTTGCCATAGCGAAGCTTGGATAAGATCTCTCGAACCTGCTGCTTGGCGATATCTTCCGGCATATCGGGATCATTGTAGATATGAGAAATGGCATCAAAGGCAAGGTCGACGTGATCTTTTAGGGCCGTTTCTTTCGAGCGGACTAAGCCATCTTCAAAAATTTGAATCTCTTTCTCACCAAGCGTTTTAGCCTGATGAATCGAGATCCAACTAGTTAAAGCGGTGACGAGCAATAATGGCAATAAACTGAGTAAGATCAGTTTGGCTTGTAGAGGCATTCCTTTTCCTCAGATAACAACAAGGCTGCTTCCCTTCATGGCAAGCAGCCTCACTTTATCAGTTGTTACCTAATTAGCGTAACTTTTCGATCACATTCCATAAAATTCTGGGAAGACTAATAAACTGGCCAAGACGAGAATCTGGATTGCGATAAATGGCATTACCCCACGATAGATATCACGCGTTGTTACGCCTTTAGGAGCAACACCCTTCAAGTAGAACAAGCTAAAGCCAAACGGTGGTGTGAGGAACGAAGTCTGCAAGTTCATCGCAATCAGGATCGCGAACCAAGTCATATTGATTCCCATCAGCTCAGCGACTGGCGCAATGATAGGCACAATAATGAAACAGATTTCTACGAAGTCGATGAAGAAGCCAAGGATAAGGATGAGCAGCATGGTGATGATGAGGAAGCCCCATTTCTCGCCCGGGATTTGCAGCATCCACTCTTCAACAAGGTAGTCACCACCTGTATAGGTAAAGGCCATCGAAAAGGCGGTTGCACCTAATAGGATTGCAAATACCATTGCGGTCACTTTTACCGTCTCTTTAGACGCAGCGTAAACCATTGACCAGCTAAACTGACGGTACAATACCGCAAGGACGATCGCGCCGGCACCACCAAGCGCTGCTGATTCCGTTGGTGTCGCAACACCTGCGAAAATAGAACCTAAAACGACAACAATCAGTGCTAGTGGTGGAACTACCGCTTTCAGCGCCGCAATGACTTCATCTTTACGGCTAATGTCACCATCACTTGGGATTGGCTGAGCCGCTTCTGGGTTAAGCTTGGCATAAATCAGAATATAGATAACGTAAGCGCCAACAAGGACAAGGCCCGGCCAAACCGCAGCTTGGAACAGGTCACCAACCGGCACACCAAGCACATCACCAAGTAGGATAAGCACAATCGAAGGTGGGATGATTTGCCCTAGTGTGCCCGACGCACAGATAGTGCCGCAGGCAAGGCCTTTATCGTAGTTGTACTTGAGCATTACCGGTAGCGAGATAAGACCCATTGCCACCACAGAAGCACCAACAACACCAGTCGACGCTGCCAGTAAGGCACCAACCAGTACGGTAGAAATCGCGATACCACCGCGTACTCCACCAAACAGTTTCCCCATCGATTCGAGCAATTGCTCCGCAAGGCGCGTCTTTTGCAGGACAAGCCCCATGAAGACAAATAGAGGTACAGCCATTAAAACTGTATTTTCCATGATGGACTGGATTCGATATGGCATGAAAGCAAACATGTCCATACCTTCTGCCCACACACCGAAGATGAGCGCAATACCACCAAAGGTAAACGCAACAGGGAAGCCAAGTAGCAAAGCAAACAAGGCAACAAAAAACATTACAATACCGACCATTGTTGTCTCCTTACTTTTGTTCTTGAGCGTGAATGAGGTGCGGGTTAAAAATCTTGTTTAATGAATGCAGCAGCAAACCAACACCACTGATGGCCATAAACAAAAATGAAAGCGGGATCATCGCTTTAATGACCCAACGGTAGGGTAAGCCACCTGGATCGCCTGATGTCTCTCCTAATGCGTAACTCTCTTTCGCGAAGTCGACACCGTAGTACGCCACCAGCAAACAGAAAGGGAGCAAGAAGAACAGCGTGCCGAGTAAATCAATAATGGATTGCGCCTTATGAGATAAGCGCTCATAGAAAAGGTCGACCCTCACATGTCCCCCCGCTTTAATCGCATAAGGAACACCGAGTAGGAATACCGCTGAGAATAAATGCCACTCCATCTCTTGGAACGCAATGGAGACATCGTTAAAGACATATCGCATCACCACGTCATACACGACATTCGCGAGCAATAAGATAAACAGTATGCTTGAAAGCCATCCTAAGAAATCACCAAAGCGATTAAATAGGCGCTCTACATAAATTAGGCTTCTCATTCCCTACTCCATGGAATTTTGAAATAGCGTCACTTTCAATTGTGACGACAAGTTATTTAAATAGGTTTCTTGGGCTTTGATAGGGTAAGTGACCATGTCACCTACCCTAGTAGGTTGTGATATTTATTGAGCTTGGCTATTTAGGTACGCTCGGTGCGAAATATCCGTCCATGAACGTACTTGCTTCAAGTAATCCGCTTGAGATTTTTGGATCTCTTTCGCTAGATCATCTTTTTCAGCGTGCTTAGCAAGTAGGCGGTCATTCGCTTCACGTAGAGCGCCCATAACTTCTGGTGGGAAATCTTTAACTTGTACATCTGGGTATTCAGATTTGATAGAAACCCAGTTTTTACCACTTTCGTGAGTCGCTTGAGTGTACATATCGTAAGCCGCTGTACGCATTGCTACACGTAAGATTTCACGTAGATCTTCTGGTAGACGCTCGTAAGTGCGTTTGTTCACCAGGAATTGAAGCTCTGAACCTGGCTCATGCCAACCTGTGTAGTAGTAAGGTGCAATTTTGTGGAAGCCCATACGCAGGTCAAGTGAAGGACCAACCCACTCTAGGGCATCAATCGTACGACGCTCTAGTGACGTGTAAAGTTCACCCGGTGCAATGTTTGTTGGCTTAGCACCTAGTTCCGCTAGGATTTCACCTGCGAAGCCAGGAATACGCATTTTCAGACCTTGTAGATCTTCTACTGAATTGATCTCTTTTTGGAACCAACCACCCATCTGAATATCTGTGTTACCACCTGGGAATGACAGTAGGTTATGCGGAGAGTAAGCCTGCTCCATTAGCTCCATACCACCACCATGGTAGAACCATGCATACTGCTCAGCAGGTGTCATGCCGAAAGGCATAGAAGTAAAGTAAAGCGTGTTTGGTACTTTGCCTTTCCAGTAGTACGAGCCAGAGTGGCCAAGGTCGTACTGACCAGATTTAACCATATCGAAAATACCTAGAGGTGCTTTATGCTTGTTTGCAGAGTCGATACGGATTTGCAGACGACCATTCGACATTTTTTCAGCCATTGCCGCCATATTCTTAGTCGCGTCACCAAATACTGGGAAGTTCGGTCCCCAAGTTTCAGCCAGTTTCAAGCGATAAACTTTTTCAGCAGCACTTACTGATGTCGCCATAACAGCAAGTGCTGCTGCCATAGCGGTGCCTTTTAATACTCGTTTTAGAGATTGTTTAATAAGACTCATGTTCACGTCCTTTGTTTAACGATCATACCTTTCTAGGTACCTTTTGTTTCACCTATAGAGTGAGTTATCTATCAGCAACATAAAATCAGCGTGAACACGGATAATATTTAACAGGTTTCCTTCAAGTTAGACTAAAGCACTACGTACATATACGTACTACAACGATCATATTAATAAAAATTAAACGTTAAAACAGTTAGTTAATATTAGAACCTACAAGTACTGTCATGCATGAAATACGTAGTGGAAGTAATTTGGGTTTAATTGGGTAAATAATGAGATGTGTGACAAAGATAGAATTTTTAAATATCAGGAATGAAAAAGCCCCGACAATGTCGAGGCTCTCAAGCATGTATTCTCTGCAATGATTGCTAGAGATAGGCTATTGGCAATTAAACGGCTTTGTAGATAACTTTGTTGCCAGCTAGCTGCTCTTTCACTACTAGGTTTTCTTCTAGAAGTTTTTTAAGAGCGCCTGTTGCCCAAGATGCTGCTTTTGCATCTTCTTGACCAGCCGCTAGGCCGATACCTTTAGGGTTGATACCTTCAGCGTTGCCAACAACGATGTCTAGTACTTGTTGCTGCTTTGGAGTAAGCGCAACGTCAGTTGTTTTAGCCGCAGCTACAACTTTCTCCGCAGCTGGTTTTGCAGCTACTTTTTTCTCAACTTCTGGCTTAGCTTTCTTTGTTGCTTCTACTGTTGCAACTGTCGCCTTAATGCGCTTTTGCAGTTTCAGCTGCACTTTACGCTTATGAGCAAGTCTCATCGAGTATTTCTCCATTTCACTGCATACGGAGCAGTGGTGAAAATTTGAAGCGCGATTTATACCAAAATTTTGTTCACATTTACAGGGTATGAGGGGCTTTATGGCACAAAAATACGCGATATGACGACATGAGACTACAATTTAATCAATAGTATTGGCAATAAGACGTAAACCACTGATTATATAAACAGATGTGTTTTGTTGTTTAGAGTAGAGCCAAAATGGAAACCGTACACCTCACCAACCAACCGTTCATTTTCTCTGCAATTACTCTTAAATGGTTAGGAGGATTGTTGGCTATCGGCTGCCTAATTTTGCTGCTCTATGCGCCTGGATATGAGCAAGCGGTATTGAGTATTGTCGCGATTATCACTTTGGGCGGTTTTGGCTATTTACTGATCCTCAAGAGTACCGTTCGTTTCACCCTCACCGCCAGTCACTTTCAGCAGCACCTATTCAAAGGCGGCTGGGTCGTGAAATGGAATAACATTAGCAAGGTTGGCATCTGCACCTACGAAAATGAGGGCTGGCATCAACCTTTACCTTGGATAGGGATTAAGCTGAAGCACTATTCCCCGTATCTAAATAGTATCTGCCCTAGAATCGCCACCGAAATTTTATTGAGCCAACGTGCCCTACTCTATCTTGGGGCAAAGCAAAACAAGCAAGGAGATACCTTTGAGGATATTGTCTTAGACTCAACGATTTACAAAAATGCGCAAGGTGAAGAGTTTAAAGGCTTACAAGCCATGCTAGCGAATCGCATGAAGTACCAGCGAAGCTATTATGATTACGATATTTTTATCTCTGCGCATGATCTCGATAGAGCACCTGAAGAGTTTGTCGGATTGGTGCGTCGCTATCTCGCTGCCGCCGAACCAGATGAATAAAAAAAGGCCGCGTATAGCGACCTCTAATTATTCTATTCTCAACGATTTAGTAAAGTGGCATTTCATCAGCAACAAATGGGTTTGATGCTCTTTCACGACCAAATGTCGACTCAGGCCCATGTCCTGGTACAAAGCGAACATCATTACCTAACGGCCATAACTTAGTTTTGATTGAACTAATCAGTGTATCGAAATCCCCTTTCGGGAAGTCAGTACGACCCACTGAGCCGTTGAACAACACATCACCCACGAAGGCAAGTTTCGCTTCATCACTAAACAATACGACATGACCCGGTGTATGACCCGGTGTATGGATCACGTCCATTACCTGATTGCCAAAGGTGATCTTGTCGCCTTCATTTAGCCACTGGTCTGGTTCAAATGCTTCGGTCAATGGAAAACCAAACATCTGACTTTGGCCTTCTAGACCTTGAAGCCAAAAGTTATCATCTTTGTGCGGACCAACAATACGTGGGCCGTCCAGTTCGCGAGCCAGCGGCTCTGTGCCACCAACGTGATCCAAATGTCCATGCGTTAGTACAAGGTTAACTACTTTTACCCCTAGCTCTTTAATAAGAGCCGCGAGTTGTTTTACATCACCACCCGGATCGACAACAACACCTTCCATTGTTTCGTCACACCAAACAATAGAGCAGTTTTGAGAAAACGACGTCACAGGGACAACTTGATACTTAAGGGACATAAACTAACCTTGATAACAATCCAAACTGGCTGAACTATGACACTTGCTCGCCACTTTGACAACTCTCATTACGGGTCTCAATTTGGCAATTATGCCCAATAGCGAACAGGTCCAGTATCAATATGAATAAAGTTGCTGCCCGGATAATAGCCAACACCACCAAACTTTAGCTCTCGAGCGATATCACGTACTTGCTTTAGATTTACCCCATCTAAGCGAAAATCGATCGCTTGACCTAACATGTGGTAACTCTTTTTCGCTACACCGCTCGACTTATTACGTAACGCTTGGTTAGTCGCTGGGGAGCGGTAACCAGAGATGATTTGTACTTCGGCTTCAACAGCCAGTTCTTTCTGAATATCGCTAATATGATCAAACAGGCGCTTGTCCATTGTATGCACTTCATTGCGGCGAAAATCGCGACAAAGGTGATTCAAACGTCCTAGCTCTCTGACTACATAATCATGACCATCGAAATAACGCGTTTCTAATGCTTCTCGTGTATGGAGGTTAGTTAAGGCGAGGCTGCGCGGTTGATCTGGATACGACGCAAGTGCAATGCTTGGCGTACAAGCTGCAACTGCCAAACCACTTCCGGCCAGCTTTATAAACTCTCGTCGGGATAATGCCACGATAAAATACCTTCACAAATAAGTTCTAGAAATGTGTCAAACGGCGACACTACATAACTCTTTCATGAAGTTCAAATGCATAAACTATGCACAAAATGACATCAAGCCAACAATAAGAAGCTTACTTATTGAACAGGCTAATAAAAAAGTGATTGAGGAAAAATTGTAAAAAAATGCCAATCAATGAAAAGCATCGATTGGCATCTATTTAAACATTAACCTTGTGGGTACACTGGCTTGTCTAGGCGGTAAATATCTTCCCTATAGTGGACACTTCCTTCCTCATACCATGCCGTTTGATAAATGATATGCACAGGCACGCGACTTTTTAGTGGAATGGATTGATTCGAGCTCGGTGGCTCATTCAGCTTCGCGCTGCGAGAAACGCCTTGGGCTTCAATCAATCGCTCGGCAAAGACATCCGCATTTTCAACTCGAATACAACCCGAGCTAAAAGCACGCTGTTGGCGGCTGAAGAGGCCTTTACTTGGTGTGTCGTGAAGGAAGATTGCTCTTCTATTCGGTGTATTGAATTTGTATAAACCAAGAGCATTGCTATTGCCTGACTCTTGAGTCATTCGATATGGAAACGAGCTAGGGTTAAGGTTGTCCCAATCGATAGAGTCAGGATCGATAATCTCGCTTGAGCCCCATTTCGGAATAATCTTGATATCCTGCTTTGCTAGGTAAGCTCGGTCCTTCTGTATTTTAGGAATAATATCTTCGACCATGATCTTCCACGGGACATTCCAGGTTGGATTTAAGATCAACGAATCCAATCTGATCTGCATTAACGGCGTTGGGCGCTCAATCTTTCCGACCACCACTTTTGACTCAAACACCTCTTCCCCAGACGACCAATAAGTCATTTCAAAGCTTGGTACGTTAACAACAATGATCGTGTCGCGCTGAGAAGGCCAATAGCGTACTCTTTCGGCATTAATCGCCAGTGTGCTCAGTCGTTTTTCGATAGGCAGGTTAATCCACTTGATAGTATCAGGGCCAATAACACCGTCAGGTTTCAAACCGTGTAAGTTTTGGAATTGCTTAACAGCCACTTCTAGCGTTTGGTCAAACCAACCAATGTCTTTCCTAACATCAATAAGATCAACATCAACAATAGATAAACGCTGAATCAACACATCTCTATTTTCTAATCGATCCCCTACTCGTTTGATTCCGACTTGGCGGTAAGGTGGCGTGTTCAGCTTGTCAAACTTTATGATGTGCAGATAAGTATCAACTAGGTATTGGTACTCTTTGGAGTCTGGCGTGTAACGCTCAATCAATTCCGCCAATTGCTGTTGAGAGATGCCTCTTTTAAGGGCAATTTGAGCACTTTTAGGAGGGAGTGGTAAAGGATCTGATAGGTTTTGTTCAAAGAACCAATATTTACCATCGGTTTTAGCGGACTCGGCATAGCTTAGATATAGCAGTAAAGTGTCTGTCGCTAAAACATCATACTCATGCCAGCGATTACTTTTACGATAAAACTGTAGGTAACTTAGTTGACGAGAAAATAGTGGGCTAAAGCCAGCATGATCGATGACTTCTAATTGAAACTCAAGCTTGCTGCCCTGTTGTAAATCAAACCAAACCATTTGGTTGTCGTTTTCACGGTAAACTTCTTCTACCGCTTGCGGGTATTGCAATAGGCCATATAGCGGGCTATCAGATGGTAGCCAGCCAATTTGGTTAAAATACTGTGCGCCGTAAACTGCTGGTGTGAACAGACTCAACACCAGTAGTTTGCAAATCCATTTTGCCATTCGAGATCCCTCTAACTCCTTGAACTTTTAGTATGGCAGAGTTAAAGATAAACAGAACGGCTTGTTTGTGAGAATTACGTTAGTAAAGTGTAAGACGCCCTACACTCAACCAATCACTGACCAATGGTTATCCCATTGAATCCCTGTTCGAGCTATCGTTTTATTACCAGGTGCCATTTGACTTATTACGCTCCCGGCGCCAGAACTCACTCTAAACTCGTCACCTTGAACAACAACGCCCGATGCATCCGGTAAAGGTAACAGTTCCACTAATTGCTGGGTATGCTTCGACCAAATACCGTAACAATTACCTCTTGGAGACGTAGCTAATATCCATTCGTCCGTCGCGGCAATGCTCGCTATATAATGGTTAAACCTCGCCCACTGCTCTGGTTCTGCTTTTAATGGCGTTAGTGCTCCGCCGTGAGTGTGCATCGCCAATAATGCTGGGTACTCATCCGGTTCGCCACGATATTGCTGGCCACATAGTACCGTCTTAGAACCATCATGAGCTAAATGCCTGATGCTAAGTTTGTTATCTGCCAGTCCAACTTGCTCGATCAATTCACCGTTTCGATCAAGGTAACTCAAGCTTGGTTTCATGGTAGCGATGTTTAGAGGCTCTCGACCATTGGTATGCACACCGCCAACACCAATCGCTAATGTGTCATCAGGCATGACAATCACTTCATGAGGGCCTAAACCAAACTGAGAAAACTCCGCCACTTTTTCATAACCCGCCACTACATCATAGACGCCAATGATGCCACGACTGCTGCCGCGCTCACCTTCTGTCGCGTACAACCACAACCCATCATTGGAATAGACGCCGTGCCCATAATAATGGCGGTTTTTATCCGCGACTCTTAGCTTAATCGACTCTCCGGTTTGGTAATCAAACACTTGAAAGAATGTACCGGGTCTGCGCGCAAAAGCGACGGCATGATGTAATGCCGCATTTGAAGCAACCCCATGGCCTCTGGCTGGTAACGCAATCTGGCGTAGAGGCATTCCGACTGAATCGGCAACAACAGCATTAAAACGGTCACGCTCAGAAATAGAACAGCCAATCAGCACTGGAGCTGTACTTTGCTCAGCGGTCACTGCACAACCCACCAAAGGATACGCAGCGCCAAATAGCGCCGCTTTTAGTAATGAGCGTCTTGTATTATCAGTCACCATCAGTTGCGTTAAACCCTATAATTACGCCAAGTTCTATCGCGACTTCTTCGTGAATCAAATACTTAAGCTGTTCTAGTTTATTGTATTGTGAATAGGCGGTTTGATAGCCGCGCTTGGTTTGCAGCAACTCAAACAGACTCTCATCCGTTGGCCAAGTTTCTATCGCCATCGAGAATTGATTGGTAATGCTATCCGCCAAAGTCGATTTATCTTTTGCTCTTAAAATAGCGTCAAGTCCATTTCCATTAGCAAAGTACAGCGCTTGCAGTGCTTCAAGGTTGGCTTTGAGGTTGATCATTGATGTTTCTGAGCGCCAAGATTCCGCAAAGTACGGTCGAGGCTGTCCAAACTTAGCCAGAGGTCGGCTCATTTTCTTCATGCTGTATTCAAGTTGATTCGAAAGCAGCGCAATGTATTCAGAGTCCCACTGTTTTTCGTTTAGCTCTACCCAAGGGTTAGTTGCCCACGCCTGCGCGATACTAGAGGTATTCTGCGCAATGTTAGCGGCAATCGACTCAGCGGTAGAACATGTCGCTGGATTCGTGTTTAGATCGGAAGCTTTGTCATACAACAGCCACTCAATCGAGCCAAGTCCCTGCACCGTGACACTTTGCTGTGAAATCTCTTCAACGCTCCATGATTTCGGCTGTTTAATTAACGCGCCCATCTTGCGCCCAGTGGTGTTTTTCTTATCCGGCCAAAACTGAATGTTCCAGCTCTGTGCCAGTGCTGATTCTGGCCCGCGCTCTTGGCCTTGCAGTGCCATCCACGCCACCATTGTTTGGTGCCACTGACTCTTAACGGCATCAACACCTTGATTGGTCGAGCAATAACCTTTCATCGTTTGAGACAACTTCTCAGCTTCGTTTTTCAATCGCTGAGCAGACGCAAACTCAACCTGATAAACACCTTGGCTGAAATGATTTGTCATCTCTGGCTTAAGCACATCACTATCGGAAGATTGGCAGCCACTCATCAGTGCCACCATCGCAGCGCTCAAAGTAAATTGTTTTAGATTCATCATTCACCCTATAACGAATTCAAGAATGCGATTAGCGCTTCTCTTTCTTTCTTGTTGAACTTTAGGACATTATTCTTGGCAGTTTCTGCTTCGCCGCCGTGCCACAATACAGCTTCCATCAAGTTTCGAGCACGTCCATCATGTAAGAAATAAGTATGACCGTTCACTTCTTGCGTATACCCAATACCCCAAAGCGGCTGAGTACGCCATTCTTGACCATTCGCTAGGTATTCCGGACGATTGTCAGCTAGTCCTGGCCCCATATCATGAAGGAGCATATCTGTGTATGGGTGAATAACTTGCTCCGATAGCGCGGGTAAGTTATCTCTTTTCGCTGTTTTCACACTGGTCTTGTGACAACTTTCACAGCCCGCTTTTGCGAACAGTTCTTGGCCGGATTTCACTTGTGGATCATTGACATTGCGACGAATTGGAACCGCAAGGTGCTGTGAGTAAAACTCTACAAAATCAAGGATGTTGTCACTAACCTCTGGATTGCCGCCGTTCGGCATATCATCACAAATCGACTGCTTAGATGTGCAGTTTTCATTTGGGAACAGGTTACTGGTTAAGCCCACATCGCCATTAAACGCTGCCGCATTCTGCTGCATCAGGTTCGGTTGGCCCGCTTTCCAGCCAAATCGGCCAATGGCGAAGTCTGCTTTTCTCACATCCCACACGACATTGACCTTTCCTGAAATGCCATCACCGTTTGCATCGTTCTCATCGGCCCACGCTTTTAGCGTTTCATCAGGGATGCTTTCTAATAAGCCCAGTCCAATCATTGGCGGTGCAACACGCGCTGACATTTGTGTATCAGGGTGCATCTCGCCATAGCCTAAGTCGGTAATGGTTAAGTTTGGTTTACGTAGATTAACCACCGCACCATCAGCAAACGTCACTGGTACGTCTTGGTAGGTAATATTAATGGTGCCTTCCGGCTTTTGATCTTGCAAAGCGAAGTCTTGAAGTTGTCCACCATAGGTAGGCTCAGGGATCACTCCATCCCTAATAAATGCTTTTTTCTGCTCTGGTGTCATCGCAGGAATGCTTAATCGAACGAGCATTGATACTGCGTGCAGATCGTTTTCCTCAGGCGGGTGTCCACGACCATCTTTAATATGGCAGTTTTGGCATCCATTGGTGTTAAACAGTGGACCAAGACCATCACGTGCATCGGTAGACGCTGGTGCTTGGACCCAAGGATTTCTAAAAAAACTGTTACCAACGCTAAAATCTAAACGTTTCGACATTGGCAGGTTACCTGCTGGCAAAGAAAAGGCATTCGCTCCATCCTTCTTCACCGAGGTATCACCACCTGACTTAACGTCGTAAGCAGCAACTGTTGAAGAAACGCTGAGTAGCAACAGACTGAGAATGGATGGTTTCGTGTACAACTTCATTACGATGACTCACTAAGCGGACATATCCGCACAAATTAAATGGGAATAACTCTCAAATAGACGACTTATATAAAACGTCAAAAGGGCTCTAATGAGCCCTTTGTATTCGTTCGAGTGCTAGTTAAAACTCGTGATCCGCTGTGTCTGGGTTCAGACTACTGATACCAACGATTTTCGCTGCACGTTCAATTTGTGCTGTTTGAGCAACCAGAGACATGATTGTGTCGTTAACTAGTGCATTACCTTGCGTATTACCTGAAGCAATTAGCTGGTCAAAGAACTGGCCGTTTTTCTCTGCAGAAGTAACTAGCTGACCCACTTGTGAACGTGTCACATCAAATTGCTTTTGAATCTCTTGTGCTGCTTGCTTATCTTTTTGTGCCACTAGGTCGTGGATACTTGGACCTGATAGCAAAGTGCCATCTTCACGCTTGTATAGACCTGTGTATACGTTATAGATGCCCTGCTCGTTGTAGTAATGAGAGTTGTGCGTGTTGTCTGAGAAACAGTCATGCTCATCTTCAGTAGAGTTTGCTTCTAGAGCAACTTTCATACGCTCACCCGCAAGCTCACCTAGAGATAGTGAACCCATGCCAAATAGCATTTTGCGAAGGCCGTTTTCCGCTGAATCGTTTAGTAGCTCTTCACGGTAGTTACCTTTCACGTCAGCAGACCACTGGTTTTCCATCCACTCTAGATCTTGAACAAGAAGCTCTGCTGCTGCTTTCAAGAAATCACCACGACGGTCACAGTTGTCATTTGTACACTCTGCACCAACAACAAAGTCAGTGTAAGCACGCTGACCAGCGCCCGCGTTAGTGCCGTTTAAATCTTGGCCCCATAGTAGGAATTCGATTGCGTGGTAACCTGATGCTACGTTTGCTTCAGAACCACCAACTTCGTTTAGATCAGCAATCAGTTCAGGAGTGATCTTTGCTACATCCAATTTTGATGCACCGATAGTTAGCTCTGTGTTCGCAATAATATTTGCGTTAGCACCTTCATTACCTAGTTCATATTGGTAGTCAGCAGAAACGTAATCGATCAAGCCTTCATCTAATGGCCAAGCGTTAAGTTGACCTTCCCAATCATCAACAACCGCGTTACCAAAACGGAATACTTCAGACTGTTGGTACGGTACGCGAGAAGCAAGCCATACTTGCTTTACTTGTTCAAATTTTGCGGCAGTTGGATTAGCAAGAAAAGTGTCGATTGATGCGTCTAGCGCTTTAGCGGTCGTCACAGAGTCAGCAAATACTGCGTGAGCCACATCTGCATAATGCTCAACGACTTGGTCTTTCGTTACGCTTGCTGCGAAAACAGAACCGCTAGCGATCAAAAGTGAAGCTGCGACAGATTGAGCTAATAGAGTTTTAACATTCATTGATAAGCGTCCTTGTTGAGCTTAATAATTATTCTGATTTATTAGTGCTAATCATTATCATTTGCACTACTGATGCGAATAATACAAACTTACAATTTTTTTGCAACCCAGAAACGAAAAAAGCCTCACAAAAGTGAGGCTTTTATCAACATAGGCTTTTCAATACGTTAGATATCTAGATTGTGCTTACCGTGAGAGACTTTTGCTTGTAGGTAGCCTTCGTTGCCATCTTTAACGTGCGCAGATGTATTGACAACTTCTTCGATCTCAATCCCGTACTCTTTCAGATCATTGACCTTTTTCGGGTTGTTGGTTACCAAACGAATTCGCTCAGCACCTAATGCTTTCAGCATCTGTGCTGCTTCGGTGAAGTCACGAAGATCGTCACCAAAACCAAGGTGGTTGTTCGCTTCGTAGGTATTCATACCTTCACTTTGAAGCTTGTAAGCGTCTATTTTGTTGTACAGGCCAATCCCACGTCCTTCTTGTCGTAAGTACAAGATAATGCCGCCGGATTCACCCATACGATTGATCGTTTCATCAAGTTGCTCACCACAGTCACAGCGTGATGAGTGGAATACGTCACCAGTAAGGCACTCTGAGTGCATTCGGACAAGTGGCGCTTCTTGGTTTTTATCAGCTTGCTTAAATATTACCGCGACGTGCTCTTTTTCTGTTTTCAATCCATGAAAAGAAAGTAGCTCCGCATCGATGTTACTGTTTACACCTACTTTGAAGTCGACTCTGGCTCTTACTTCCGCCATATTTTTACTCACTTGAATCTCTATGTTTTTATTAAGTGTGGGATTTATCAAAAAGATCTCACTTTGAAACTAACTATGGGGACTCTTACCACAGAATTCAATGGTTAGTTTGACAATTGTTATAATATAACAATTTTAGCTTTGGGCAATAAAAAACCTCACAATAGTATTGCGAGGCTAGAGATCTGGTTCAGCGAGTGGAGATTAGTCTTGCTGGTGCTTCCAAACTGAGTGTTCAATCCATAACGTTTCAAGCTCTCTTAGCTCTTCTTCGCTCAAGAATGACAGCGTCGGCTTTGTCTGAGGCAGTGCATAAGCCTGAAACGCACTTATGTGTGCGTAAAAGTCAGTACGTAATTGAGATATATTTAAGTTCACTGCTCTTCCCTAAGACGATTGATTGCTTAAAACTGCTCATTGGATTAATAATTCTTATAAATGATAACAAATTACAGTATTTGCGCAAAAACGCCGTCGATTTATGAGCTAAAAGTCACATTTTTGTTGTGGTTTTACTCTTTACAATTCATGAAGTTACACGATCAATGTTGATCATTTAAAACAGTTCAACATCATCAAATAGATCATCCTCATTTGGGTTTCTCAGTGTACTGCTCATATCCTCATAACACTTAACTTGGTTTCTACCTGACTCTTTAGCAAAATAAAGAGCTTTGTCTGCATGATCTAGAATTGTGGGCAGGTACTGACTGCGAGAAATAGCACACAGACCACAGCTAAAGGTAAGTTGATTAACCTGCGGGAAACGGTATTGTTCGATTAACTGACGAAAGGCTTCGAGCGATCTTAGTACCTGATATTTTTCTTGAGGCGGGAACATGATGACAAACTCTTCCCCCCCGAAACGGAACAACTGCTCTTGATCGCAAAAGAAATTACGCAGTTGCTGGGCAAAGATAAGCAACACTTCGTCACCAATCATATGGCCAAATTTATCATTCACCGCCTTAAAATGGTCAAGATCGATGATCGCTATCCACACATTTAAAGCGTCGCCCCCATCGAGTGACTCACCAAAGCAATGCGAAAGACGCTCTTCTAGCGTACGTCGATTCAACAGACCTGTTAGCTTATCTCGTTCACTTTCGTGTAAAACAACCAAGTAGTTGCGGTAGATTTGGGCAAAGCCATCGATGAGCAACTCATACTGTTTATTGGGTTTGTCCATCGACACCTTGAGTAAGGCAGAACTAGAGTCTGAGATAGAAATTGGACAGCTCCAAACGTACTCTCCGCCTTGTTCCTCTACGATGCTGATTTGTTCATTGAGATGGTCATGACTATAAACTTGCGTGCCCACTTGATCGTAGATCCAATGATAGTCATCTTCTGGTTCTTGCTTCATTACATGAGCAATGACCAACGAAGTATTACCCATAAAATGAGTTAAACTGGCCTGGCGAATGGGCAGCATCTCAGTCAGTGTTGCGATAAGGCAGTGGCCTAGAGAGGTACTGTTGCGTTGTTCGGTGATTTCGATGACTGAATGCAGTATTTTGTCTTCCATCACTCTTCCTCATAGCTCTATCCTAACTGATAGTATAGCCAGAGTTATAAAAATGCACTTAGTTGCACATAAAATAAGCGTAATTAGTGATGAGGAAACGACGTCGATAGGAAGGAGATAAATGTGCGTATACAACAAGAGCCGCCTTAGCGACTCCTGTTGTTGTGATATTACTTACGAGAACCTAGTTTTACGTTACCGTTACCATCAAACCATAACGCCTCGTTACGACGACGGCCGATAAGAATAGGACCATCATCGTAGAATAGAAAGTTCTTCCAACACTTTTTGAATGTCGACCATTTGGTCTCAATTACATTGTATTTTTCATAACAAAAGTAGACAGTTACGTCATCTTGCCAATCAATAAACTCGAGTATTGCCTCTGGCAAGCTTTCGTCATCAGACTCCCACGCGGCCATCCAATCAATTGTTTCCTTCCAGTTCGAGTCGTTCATCGGCCAATCAGAAGAGCTCAAACGATCCGCATCTGGACTCTGCGCACTAATATTCTCTTGCCATAGCTGAGATGACCTAGCCTGAGTCATCGGTTTAATCGCTTGTAGCTGTTCCTCAGCAACCGGCATTGATTGGTGCGTGAAAATCCATTTTCTTTGGTATTCATCCAAAGTTAAATACGACATTTAATAACCTCTTAAAGCACTATGCTTTTAGCCAACCATTATTGGTGGCTTCTTCAATAATTTGTTTCGCTTTATCCCACAGCGCCTCTGAACCAAACTGGATCTTTTGGTTGACGGTTAACGCTTGCTCTCTGGTAATACCATGCTCCTGCCAGCTTTGGCCCTGATTATGGTAATTGAGCAACATAGGAATAATACGGTCGAGCGCTTTGGCAAACTTGGCATCAGCGCTGTTCGCCGATTCAAATTCAGTCCATAATTCGAACAGTTCTTCGCCCTGCTCTTGCGGTAACATGCCAAACAGACGCTGGGCAGCTTTGAGTTCTTTTTCTTCTTGCTCGGCTGATGCGGCCGTGTCATAAACGAAGAGATCACCAGCATCAATTTCAACCACATCGTGCAGAAGCAGCATTTTAACAACTCGCGCAATATCTACCGGCTCATTGGCATGCTCTTCCATTAGAATTGCCATCAACGCCACGTGCCAGCTGTGCTCCGCACTGTTCTCTAGGCGTTTGTCTGCGCTTTTTACACGAGTACGTCGCAGCACAGACTTAAGACGATCCAACTCCATCAATAGAGCCAGTTGTTTCTCTAACCTTTCCATCTTAGACATCCTTCCAATGTGGGTTCACTATCGACGTTAAGTTATGATCTTCCCACTGACCATCAATCAATAGGTACTTTTCAGCAAAGCCTTCTTTAACGAAACCCGCACGTTCTAACACCGATTCGCTACGCTTATTCCTAGGCATGTAACTGGCCATAATGCGGTGCATATTTTGGATTTTAAACATGTAGTTCACGGCCATTTTCACCGCGCGAGTCATCACACCGCGCCCCTGAGCACTATCGGCTAACGAGTAACCTAAGTTACAAGCGTGAAACGGAAAACGAGATACGTTGCTAAACGATACCGTACCGAGCATTTCATTGGTTTCTTTATCTAAGATGATCAAGTAGTACCCAAGCCCCATTCGATGTAACTCATTGAGCTTGACCAAGCGCTGCGTCCAACCTGCTTCGGAATAAAATGCATCTTCGCGCTTTGGTTCCCAAGGCTTCAAATGCGCTCGATTTGCGATAAAGTAATCTGAGATTAACTTACCATCCGTCGGTTCAGCGGTACGGATAACAATGTCTTCATCTACTTCATAAGCTTGAGTTGGGGTACTGACTCTTTTCATATTAGTTTTTGCGAATTCCATATTCACGAAGTTTGTTCGCCACAGAAGTGTGTGAAACGTTCAAGCGCTTAGCCAGTTTACGGCTGGATGGGAATGACTGATATAAGCGTCCAAGTACTTGAGACTCATACTCTTTCATTATTTCGTCTAGAGATCCGTCAAGGCTTAGTACAGGGCCATTGGCACTCTGCGTATCCAACTGCGGCAAGTGGAATAACTCGGCGGTCAACTCATCACTTTCTAGTTCCGTTAATGCGCGTAGAACCATATTCTCTAATTGGCGCATATTTCCTGGCCATTGATAACTCACCAGTTGATCAACAAGGCTATCTGAAATTCTCGGTTTAGAGATACCAAGCTGAGATACATACTTGGCAATAAATAGCTCTAGTAATGGGGTGATATCATTTGAGCGCTCGCGCAAAGGCGGGATCTGTAATGTCAGTACATTTAGGCGATAGAATAAGTCTTCACGGAAGGTGCCAGATTCAGCGAGGTCGGCAAGGTGATGACGCGTTGACGCGATAACACGTACGTCAACATGTATCTCATCTTCTTCACCGACACGGCGAAAACGGCCATCTTGAAGCAAACGCAGCAACTTAATTTGTAAGTGCGGGCTCATTTCACCGATCTCATCTAAGAAGACCGTACCACCATTAGCTTGCTCAAAAATACCTTTGTGGCCTTGCTCGTGGTTAAACGAACCAGGTGCATGACCAAATAATTCTGTTTCAGCGACATCATCAGGCATAGATGCGCAGCTTAAAACTAAAAATGGGTTCGCCGCACGATGAGAACGGCTGTGGCAAGCTCTCGCGAGCATCTCTTTGCCCGTCCCTGTCTCACCTTGAATCAACAAAGGTTGATCAAGCATGGAGAGCTTTTTCGCCTGACTAATTAACGCTTTATGTCGATTCGAGGCACCAACAAAGTGTTCAAAGCCTAAGTTGTTGTGCAATGGAAGCGAATCATCAAACAGCGGTTTTTCTTGCGTTGAACGAATGATCATTACCGTACTAGCAAGCACTGACTCTTTGGCTTCGTTGGTGATATAAACCGGCATGATTTCCATCATGTAGTCTAAACCACGAATAACAATCTCTTCACGCTGACGAGTAATATTGCCTTCTGCCCATTTCGCAAAGTTGAAGCTCGGCAGTAGCGTGGTAATTTGATGGCCAATCATCTCACTCTCTTCACTGGCAAACAGTGAAAGCGCAGCATGGTTCGCCATATCAACGTGACCTTTTAGATCAATCGCTAAGACGGGTTCAGGGAGATTATTAAGAAGTGATATAAGCTCATTGTTGTGGCGCTCAATCGGCATGAATTGGATCTTTCGAACATCCTTAACACCTGCAATACGGCGAATCTCAGCCATAAGCTCGCTAAAGGTATCAAAGTCGATATCCGGACAATTGAGGTAAATAATCCCGGTGACATCGATTTCGATACCACGGAGATCAAGGTTCTTGGAAGCAAGAATATCGAGTAGTTCACGAGTCAGACCAAGTCTGTCCTCACAGAAAACTTCTAAGCGCACAGATGAGTTCCTAACTTAGGTGTCACGAAAAGTTGACAGTAGTTTCTCTTAAGCCTAGATCCTCGTCAAGCAAACTGATATTACCTGCTTCACATTCGCACTATTTGATTGTTATTGCGGCGACTTTTTCAACAATTTGCTTTCTAATTGCCCCCAATTTTACTTGGCGGTCTTTATGCCAAGGAATTGGGCGCAATAGAGCCATCGCTTTAATCCCCAGCCTTGCGGTTAGAATGCCGACACCTAGCCCCTGCCCTGCACGAGCTGACACTTTGCCAGCAAGGTCCATCGACATCAGATCCATACTCGCATCAATGGCAAGTTCACTCGCTCCTGCAGCGGCCATGTTGATTAGCGTTGCTTTAAATAATTTTAGTCGTGACCAATACCCTAACTCAACGCCATAGATCTCGGCCAAACTATCAATCATTTTGAAGTTACGCCACGCAACCAGCAGCATATCTGCAACAGCTAATGGGCTAATCGCCACAAGGGCTGCCGACTCAGTTGCGTGCTGAGATACGACTTTTGTTGCTGCTTTATCTTGCTCCGACACCACCATTGCATCGTACATATCCAATACTTCGGCATCACTATGAGAAGCGTTAATGCTGTTTTTCCAACGGTCGTAACTTGGTGACTCAGGTTTGATCCCAGACTCACGCGCAATCGACTCACAGAACGTTTTGCCTTTGCCGACACTGTCGGATTGGATTAACGCTTCGCTTTGCTCTTGGACACTAAAGTGGTTGCGAAGCCTGCGCAGTTTAAACAGTTCTTTACCTATCGCACCTATCCCAAGTAGTGAGATTGTCGCGATGAAGCCTGCCCAACCCAGTGCTAGCCAATCGGAGGTTTGCACTGCTGTCACGACACTATCAATCGCTTGCCAGCCGACTAATCCGGAAAATGCGGTAAGTAGGCCAGTCACCATCCATTTGGAACCAGAACGAGGACGAATCACTTGGCTTAAGCGCGCCTCCTCTGCCAAGTCCTCATCACAGTTCACCTCCGCAGGGACGAACTTATCCTGCTGCTCAAACTGCATTTGCGCGGTGATCTCAACGTTGTGCTCATCACGCGGCTGTTCAAATGACTCTTCAAACACCTGTTTCTGCTTTAATGTCGTTTGTTCTGGTTCGGTCATTTCAGCTTGTCTCCAATCAAAAACTCTAAGGCTTTATCCATACGGATATGCGGTAACGGCTCATCTGAAGAGGCTTTTCTTGGCCTAAATGCGGTAAATTCAAATCCCTGCTGTTGCCAATACGCTTGCTCAGGAAGCTTCTTCGGCACTTCCCCTGGGAATACGGTTAGCACCTGCTCATCAATGGTTGTGCCTTGCAATGCCGGGTAAGCTTGCTCGCCTTTATTGATAAAGCCCGCTTGGGTTGCCTGAATTGACGCCATTGTCATGCAGCTCATTTCAATATTTTCATACGAAGCACTTTGCCATGCCGGATGAACCATTTGTTGCAGCAGAGAGACCAAGTTTGGGTGCTGCTCTGGCGTAACGTGATCCGCTTTCGTTGCAGCAAACAATATTTTGTCTATTCTTGGCGCAAATAGGCGCTTGAGTAAGTTGCTGCGGCCATAACGAAAGCTATGCATGATTTGCTCTAGTGCGTGGCGCATATCTTGAAACGATTCATAACCTGCATTTAGTGGTTGTAGACAGTCCACCAGCACAATCTGACGATCAAAGGTTGAAAAGTGGTGTTTATAGAAGGCTTTCACCACCTTCTGCTGATACTCATGATAGCGAGCTTTTAGCATGGCTAAGTTCGAACCCTTGCTGGCTTTAGTGCTGTCATCTACACGACAAGGGAAAAACTGCAGAACTGGCGCGCCTTCCAATTCGCCCGGCAAGACAAATCGCCCCGGCTGAACCCAGTGCAAGCCTTCACGCTTACACGCATAAAGAAATTCCGTATAGCTTTGCGCTACGTCAGCAACCACTTTTTCATTCAATGGCTGTGAAACATCTAGCTCTTCCAGCTTCTCTAACCATGTCTGAGCAAGTTCTTTTCGCTTTCCGGTTAACGCATCAAACTGGCTTTGTGACCATTGCTCAAAGTCCATATTCAATAGCGGTAAATCCAGCAGCCACTCGCCGGGATAATCGATGATGTCGATATGCAGTGTCGAGGTGCTGCCAAACAATTTTTTGGTCTTTTTCTTCGGTTTATATTTGAGCGCAAGACGTATTTCACTCACATCTCTTGTCGGCTCTGGCCATATAGGTGGATTGGAATGCACATGCTCCATTGCATCATCATAAGCAAAGCAAGGCACCATCATATTAGTTTGCGGTTCTCTTTTTGCCCCGACCAATCGCTTATCTCGCGATGCCGCAAATAGCGGCAAGCTATCATGAGTAGAAGTATGAAGTAATTGATTCACTAAGGAGCTAATAAACGCCGTCTTACCGGCTCTAGAAAGGCCAGTAACAGCAATACGTACGTGGGAGTCCATACTACGGCTGATTAAATCATTCACTTCTTGAGTAATTTGCTTCATTCACGATCTCTTAAAATTCAGTTCGATACTAGCTTAACGAATCTAATATTAATCTTATATGAACAAAAAAGCCTCCGATAAATCAGAGGCTTCGTAAGAACTTATAAAGATTATTAGTTAATCTTCTTCTATCAATTTATAAATCACAAACAGTGCGATTTCTAACAAACCAAACAGCACACACGTAATCGTTACGTATTTTTCATCAAAGATACTGATGCCGTGAAGAATCAAGTCATAACCGACGAAGGCACCAATAACAACCGCAATAATCAGCTGTAGGATTTGAATAAAACGAGGCATTTGAGCTCCTGACGTATAGTTTTACAATTATTCGAGTATATAGACAAAAGGTGCAGTTTTACCCGCACCTTTGTCAAATTTTTGCTAACTAAATCAGCACTTTCTCACAATCTTATGCTTGAGATTCCATCTCTTGGATTTTCACTTTCCAAGTGTCCGGACCAATCTGGTGAGCGTTAGCGCCTTCTGAATCTACCGCGACTGTCACAGGCATATCTTCTACTTCAAACTCGTAGATCGCTTCCATGCCTAGATCTTCAAACGCGACAACACGTGCTTTCTTAATTGCTTTAGCAACTAGGTAAGCCGCACCGCCCACCGCCATTAAGTAAACCGCTTTGTGCTTTTTAATTGACTCAACCGTTGCAGGGCCGCGCTCCGCTTTACCAATCATGCCCATGATGCCGGTTTCTTCTAGCATCATGTCGGTAAACTTATCCATACGAGTCGACGTCGTTGGGCCAGCAGGACCTACCGCCTCGTCGCCTACTGCATCGACTGGGCCTACGTAGTAGATAAACTTGCCTTTGAAGTCGACCCCTTTAGGAAGACCTTCACCATTTTGCAGCATAGTTTGAATACGTTTATGCGCAGC
Organism: Vibrio ouci; assembly: GCF_004551525.1. GTDB lineage: Bacteria > Pseudomonadota > Gammaproteobacteria > Enterobacterales > Vibrionaceae > Vibrio > Vibrio ouci. Next base: position 76,832 of record NZ_SATR01000001.1, read on the forward strand.
ATCACGACCCGTTAGGATCTTGCCCGATAGCAGAACCGTTTCACCGGTCTTCCACTGTTCAACATCAGCCTGAGTCACTTCATCAAGATTAACACGGCGTGTGTTCGCACCTGCTTCCCAAGTGATATCTGGCCACTCTTCAAGTTTAGGTGGCGTTAAGTCTGCAGGACCAGTGCCATCAAGCGTGAAGTGTACGTGGCGCGTTGCCGCACAGTTAGGGATCAAACACACTGGTTTAGAAGCCGCATGCGTTGGCGCCGTTTTGATCTTCACATCAACAACGGTTGTTAGACCGCCTAGACCTTGCGCACCGATACCCAATTTGTTCACGCGATTGAAGATATCTAAACGAAGCTCTTCTTCAGCATTTTCAGGGCCACGATCGATAAGCTCTTGAATATCGATGTGTTCCATTAAAGATTCTTTCGCCAGTACCGCTGCTTTTTCTGCTGTACCGCCAATACCTATACCTAGCATGCCCGGTGGACACCAACCTGCGCCCATCGTAGGTAAGGTTTTCTCTACCCACTCAGCGACGTCATCAGATGGGTTTAGCATCACCATTTTAGTCTTGTTCTCACTACCGCCGCCTTTGGCTGCGATTTGAATTTCAACTTTATCACCCGGTACCATATTAATGTGGACAACCGCTGGTGTGTTGTCTTTAGTATTAATACGTTTACCAGCAGGATCCATTAGAACTGAAGCGCGAAGAGGGTTATCTGGGTTGGTGTACGCTTGACGAACACCTTCATCAACCATCTGCTGAACAGTGAGATCCGTCGAGTCCCATTTAACAGCCATGCCGACGTTAACAAAACAAGTTACGATCCCCGTATCTTGACAGATCGGACGATGCCCTTCTGCTGACATACGCGAGTTAATTAGGATTTGAGCGATCGCATCTTTTGCTGCTTGGCTCTCTTCACGGTGATAGGCTTTTTCTAGGGCTTGAACAAAGTCTAATGGGTGATAATACGAAATGTATTGAAGCGCATCAGCAACACTGCTGATCACATCCTGCTGGCGAATTACGGTCATTGCATGCCTCGTTATATTTATGCTTCCTTTTGCTGCCGTACACAAACGTTTGCTTATCGATTGTAATAATTGCAAAACACTGATGTAGCGGCCTTTGATACCAATATGATACTCTTGCTTTCCTCAACACGCCACGTAATCAACGATCTCTTTGTCACAAATTAAACAAATGAATAACATCACGCCAAATTGCTTAGAAATCAAACCGATCAGCTATCAGTCGGACCTTGCGGTTCAACACTTCGCTAACATTGAATCCCTACCTTGGGCGATGTTGCTGCGCTCCCCTTCTCAGAGTCATATCGACAGTCGATTTGATATCTTAGTCGCTAAGCCGATCGCAACGATTACAACTGATGGCGCGATAAGCCTAGTCACGATTCAAGACCAAACAACGACCTCGCAAGAAAACCCGTTCGACATTATCAAACAGGTTCAAAGCGATTGTTTGCCTCATCTCGATTACGACGGAGAACTACCGTTTATTGGCGGCGCCTTGGGGTGTTTCTCTTATGATTTAGGTCGACGAGTTGAACGAATGCCTGAACTGGCAGAACGTGACTTAACTACGCCAGATATGATGGTAGGAATCTACAACTGGGCGTTGGTTGTCGATCATCAACAACAATCTGCCTTCATCGTAGGCGAAGGCGTTGAACAACAATGGACATGGCTAACCAGTCAACAATCTGAGCAAGTCAGTGAATTCAAGCTATCCAGTGACTGGCAGTCAAACATGACTAAGCAAAGTTACAGTGACAAGTTTGCTCAGGTTCAAAAATATCTGCGTAGTGGCGACTGTTATCAAATCAACCTCGCGCAACGCTTTAAAGCGCAATACCAAGGCAGTGAATGGCAAGCGTATCAGAAACTTGAACAGGTCAATCAAGGCCCTTTTTCTGCCTTTATCCGTACTGATAAAGGCGCTGTGCTGAGTGTTTCTCCTGAGCGCTTCCTACAAGTGAAGGATAAGCAAATAGAGACTAAGCCGATTAAGGGAACACGCCCTCGTAGCGAAGACCCAGCGACTGATCAAGAAGCGGCTCGCGACTTAGCCAATGCCGAAAAAGATCAAGCTGAAAACCTGATGATCGTCGATTTACTGCGTAACGATGTTGGACGAGTAGCCAAACCCGGTAGCGTGCACGTACCCAAGCTGTTTGATATTGAAAGCTTCCCTGCCGTTCACCACCTGGTGAGCACCATTAGGGCAGAACTTGATAAGGGCTATTCGCCTGCCGATTTACTGCGCGCTTCTTTCCCTGGTGGCTCAATTACTGGCGCGCCTAAGATTAGAGCCATGGAAATCATTGAAGAGTTAGAGCCACATCGCCGCAACATGTACTGTGGCAGTATTGGCTACATCAGTCGCCACGGCAGAATGGACACCAGCATCACCATTCGAACACTGGTGGCTGAACAAGAGAATATGCATGTTTGGGCGGGCGGAGGCTTGGTCGCAGACAGTCAGTGTGATGCCGAGTATCAAGAGACTCTCGATAAGCTAAGTCGAATTTTACCAGTGTTGCGTGACTAAAGGATATGAAGATGGGCTTGGTAGTCGAATATCAAGCCCACTTTTCTAGCATTAACTGCAAGTCTTTTGCTGAGTATGGTTTGGTGAGGATGTCATCCATACCACACTCAATGCACTTCTCTCTCTCTTCCAGTGTCGTTCCTGCCGTCAAAGCAATAATCGGCAGTTGATATTTTTGCTCTCTGAGATAAGTCGTGGCTTCAAAACCATCCATTTCCGGCATCCTACAATCCATAAAGACCAAATCGTAGCGCTTTCCTCCAAGAGCCGTAATCGCCTCTATTCCATTGTTCGCAATATCCGGTGTGATCGACAACTTTTTCAGCATCTGGTTAATGATCACTTGGTTCATGCGTATGTCGTCGACCACCAAAACAGAAATCTCTTCTAAAGGTTTGTCTCTTTGGCTAGTGTCAATGTTGGCTTCATTGATTGGTAACTTATCTGCCACTTTCAACGGGATAGTGACTTCAAAACAACTGCCCTTTCCGACTTCACTTTCAAGGGCTATCGTTCCAGACATCAACTCCACAAGGTTCTTACAGATCGCTAATCCAAGCCCCGTTCCTTCAAAATGACGCTTGGCCGTTCTATCTGCTTGAACAAACGGGCTATACAGCTCTTTTATCGCTTCTTCAGCAATACCAACACCTGTATCGCTTACTGATATAGTTAAGCGGCCTGATTTCCAGGACGTACTGACCGTTACGCTACCTTCTGATGTGAATTTAACTGCGTTGCCAACCAGGTTTACTAATATTTGCCCTATTCGCTCAAAGTCACCGATAAAGCTGATTGGCAACTCTCCGCTCTCTGAGGTGGTGAATTCAATTCCCTTTTCTCTCGCTTTAGGCTCAAAGATTCCGTGGACCATATTGCGTAATTCAGACCATTGGAATGTAGAAGGAATGAGCTCCATCATACCCGCGTTCATTTTACTGAAATCGAGGATATCGTTGATAATATGACGAAGGAGATCCCCTGAGTGAGCTAAGTTGGTTAACAGGGTTCGCTGTTCTTCGTCTAACTCAGTGCTATCTAATAGCTCAGCGCTACCGAGCAGGCCGTTTAACGGAGTGCGCAACTCATGGTTAATCATGGCGACAAACTCTTTGGTCGAGCGTTCTGATTCTTCCGCTCTAGTTCGAGCTTCTTGGTGGCTCGATAAGATAATTTGGCGACTTATCGCGCTGCATAATAGCTCCCCAACCAACAGCATTTGACTGACAACGAAATCTCGACTGATTCCTTCTTCATTCACAAGCGCAGATAATATCCCTACTGCCTTATGATCAACTTCGATGGGTAAACTGAGGATGTTCTCTTGCCACGTCGCATAGGGCTTAATATTGGTAACGTCAGCCCCTAAGCTTTCACCAAACTCGGTACTATTCAAACTCGCGATACAATCCGCTTCAATATAAAGGTGGACTTTTTCCAGTGCAGAAGAAGACTCAAGACACTCAAGAAAGCTCAGGATTAAACCGTCATCAAGGGTACGGCTTAGAAAAGCGCGGCCAAAATGAATCAAAGCCTCATTAATTTGCTGCTCAAATTCGAGTTTATTTAAATCTTGTAGATTTTGGCGCTTAAGTTGGTTAAGCACTAATTGCAATTGCTGGTTAGTTTCGTAGAGCTCCAAACTTTTCTGTTCGAGTAAAGTTTCAGCTTCTTTTCTTGCCGCTATTTCACGCGCTAATTTACGCTCTAAAGGGGAATCATTTGCCATTAAAACTACTCGACCAAATTAACCGTAAAGCGAACGTGGCTACCGTCATCTTCGACGTTATTCATTGACATCGATAGCTCCTCGTTAAAGAACTCAGCGCACCCTTCCATTAAGCCCAGACAAACATAAGACATACAACGGGCACTGACGTAATCAAACACCATTTCAGTTTCTGATTCAGAGATAAAGCGGAACGAAGGCGGGTTAGCTTCTGGGTAGAGCTTCTTGACCTCGATGTGAATGTAGTCTTCAACCAATTTAATAAATTGGAACGACGTCTTACACGCTTGTAGGCTATTATTATTAGGTAAGGTGTTATAAAGGTTATGAAAAACGGATTGTCCGAAAACACGCTGTAGCTCTTCTGGAGAGATGCCAGTCTTCTTACTTAACTGAACTATCAGTTTAACTAGGTTGCGGTGATCATAACTCCCGACCGCGGTATAGATTCCAGAATCACCGGAATCAGCAAGCAAGCTGTCGAGAGCCTCTAGACCAAACTTTTGCTCTACGAGGTCCATAAACTCAGTAAAGATAATCCCTTTCATCAGTGGCGCTATCCTTGCTTTAACTAACGTAGTAGAAAGCATGAGCCATATTTAAGGCTTTTACAAATAAAAACAGGAGCTAACGTGTTGTCAGAGTTAAACAAAAATCATCTCATTCAACGATTTCAATTACATCAGACGGTCGACTACCATCAAGAAGCTCTTAAGCGTGTCTCGCACTTAAACCAAAGCCATCTCCGTAAGGCATCGGTCCTTATTGGTTTTGTCGAAAGACCACACGGCCTCAATATCATTTTCACCAAACGCGCTCTTCATCTAAAACATCACCCAGGTCAGGTAAGCTTTCCTGGCGGTAAATTTGAGCCAAGCGATGCGGATCTTTCGCACACTGCTCTACGTGAAACATTTGAAGAAGTCGGCATCAACCAAGATCAGATCACGATATTTGGTCAAATGCCGGAACTCATCACCGTCAGCAAGTTTACCGTGACGCCCTTTTTGGCGTTTGTTTCACCAGATTACAAGACGGTTATCGATAGAAATGAAGTGGATGAAATCTTTGAGGTTCCCGCAAACATCGTTCTAGATAAGCAAAAATTACACAGTCAGAAATTTCAGATTAATAATTTTTCACATCGTGTGTTTGGCTTGTCATATAAACAACATTTCATTTGGGGAATGACGGCTCAAATTATCCAAGCGATGCAGAATCATATTATGCATCAATGTTAATAAAATCACATAGTGAACAAACTTTGTTCACATTAGTTAAATTATTTATCAATAACGCAAACGTTTACTTAAAACGCCCTTAAAAGTTTTCATGACCAAGATTAGAAAAACTAATACCTAGCATTAGCATAAATCACTAGTAGCACATCATTTTCGTGACCAAAAACGCCTTTTTGACATATCATGTTATAACTCGCATCAATTCATGATTTAGATCTAGTTTTGATGTAAGAAATTTATGCAAAATTGCACCTGACTTATTTCCTGTTCCCAAAAATGAGTATCACAAAATGAATACTACAACTTCTGCGGCTTCGTCCGCACAATCTCCTAGTAAGTTTACTTACAAGGACTTCACCTGGTGTCTGTCACTTTTCGGTACTGCAGTAGGTGCTGGTGTACTTTTCCTTCCAATTAAAGCAGGCGCTGGCGGTTTCTGGCCATTAGTAATCCTTGCTCTAATCGCGGCACCAATGACTTGGTTCGCACACAAATCTCTTGCACGTTTCGTTCTTTCTGCGAAAAACCCTGAAGCTGATATCACTGACACTGTTGAAGAACATTTTGGTAAGACTGGCGCAAACCTTATTACTTTTGCTTACTTCTTCGCTATCTACCCAATCGTACTGATCTACGGTGTTGGTATTACAAACACAGTTGACTCTTTCCTTGTTAACCAAATGGGTATGGAATCTATCCCACGCTGGCTACTATCTGGCGCGTTAATCGCTGCTATGACGGCTGGTGTTGTATTTGGTAAAGAACTAATGCTTAAAGCAACATCTGCACTGGTTTACCCACTAGTTGCAATCCTGCTAGCACTTTCTTTCTACCTTATCCCTGACTGGAACAGCTCAATGATGTCAGTTGCACCTGATTGGTCAGCAATGCCATCTGTTGTTTGGTTAGCGATTCCAATCATCGTGTTCTCTTTCAACCACAGCCCGGTAATCTCTCAGTTCTCTAAAGAGCAACGCCGCGTATACGGTGAAGACGCAGTTAAGAAAACTGACGCGATCACTGGTGGTGCAGCGATGATGCTAATGGGCTTCGTAATGTTCTTCGTATTCTCTGTAGTACTTTCTCTGTCTCCAGAGCAGCTAGCAATGGCGCAAGAACAAAACATCTCTGTTCTTTCTTACCTAGCGAACGTTCACGAATCTCCACTAATCTCTTACATGGGTCCACTAGTTGCTTTCGCAGCAATCACTTCAAGCTACTTCGGTCACTTCCTAGGTGCGCATGAAGGTCTAGTAGGTCTAATCAAGTCTCGCTCTGAAACTCCAGTAAGCAAGATTGAAAAAGCATCGCTAATCTTCATCGTTGTAACAACTTGGATTGTCGCTATCGTTAACCCAAGCATCCTTGGCATGATTGAAACAATGGGTGCTCCAATGATTGCAGCTATCCTGTTCCTAATGCCTGTATTCGCGATGCAGAAAGTACCAGCAATGGCTAAGTACAAAACTTCAGCACCTGTACAAGTTTTCACAGCTCTTTGTGGTATTGCGGCAATTACTTCTGTAATCTACGGCGCTCTTTAATCTAGACACTTTTATAAAGTCTGATTAATCCAAGAATATAACGATAATAATGAGCCTCCCTTCTCCCCTTGGGAGGCTTTCTTTTGAGGTAATCGATATGATTAGTGTTTTTGACATCTATAAAATCGGTGTTGGTCCTTCTAGTTCTCACACTGTAGGTCCAATGAAAGCGGGTAAAGAATTTATTGATGATTTACGTTCAATGGGAAAATTGCGCGACATCACTAAAATCACCGTTGACGTATATGGATCACTATCACTGACAGGGAAAGGTCACCACACAGATATCGCAATCATCATGGGTCTTGCTGGCAATACTCCTGAGAAAGTGGATATCGATTCTATTCCGGGCTTCATTGCTCGCGTAGAAGAAACTGAGCGCCTTCCTGTTGGCATGCACTGTCACACAGTATCGTTCCCGAAAGATGGTGGTATGAACTTCCATACGACTAACCTTGAGCTACACGAAAACGGTATGCAGATCCACGCTTGGATCGGCGACGAGAAAGAGTACTCAAAAACCTATTACTCAATCGGCGGTGGTTTCATCGTTGATGAAGAGCACTTCGGCAAAGAAGAAGAAAACCCAATTAAATCTCCTTACGAATTCACAACAGCAGAAGAGCTAGTGAACCAATGTAAAGAGAACGGTCTTTCTATCAGCACGCTAGTTATGAAAAACCAAGCGGCGCTGCACTCTGACGAAGAGTCTCGCACTTACTTTGCAAACATCTGGAAGACAATGCGTGAGTGTATGGACCGCGGTATGAATACTGAAGGTATTCTTCCTGGGCCACTACGTGTACCACGTCGTGCTGCAGCACTTCGCCAGCAGCTACTTACTTCAGAGAAAACAACCAACGACCCAATGTCTGTTGTTGACTGGGTAAACATGTTTGCATTCGCAGTAAACGAAGAAAACGCAGCAGGTGGCCGCGTAGTTACTGCACCAACTAACGGTGCGTGTGGCATTATCCCTGCAGTACTGGCTTACTACGATAAGTTCATCCAAACAGTAACAGAGAAAGATTACATCCGTTACTTCGCAGCTTCTGGTGCAATCGGTGGTCTATACAAGCGTAACGCTTCTATCTCTGGCGCTGAAGTAGGCTGTCAGGGTGAAGTTGGCGTGGCATGTTCTATGGCAGCAGCGGGCCTTGCTGAGCTTATGGGTGGTAGCCCTGAGCAAGTATGTATGGCGGCTGAAATCGCAATGGAGCACAACCTAGGTCTTACTTGTGACCCAGTAGCTGGCCAGGTACAGGTTCCATGTATCGAGCGTAACGGTATCGCTGCAGTGAAAGCGATCAACTCGACTCGTATGGCGCTACGTCGTTCTTCTGCTCCAACCGTTTCTCTAGATAAGGTTATCGAAACCATGCTTGAGACAGGTAAAGACATGAACGCGAAGTACCGCGAAACCTCTCAAGGTGGTCTAGCAGTTAAAGTTATCTGCTAACTCCCCTTCTGAAATAATAAAGCCCGGGCACCTGCTCGGGCTTTTTATTTTCTAGCTTGTAGCAACAGATATCCTCTTACTTTGTCTAGACATAAATCTATAAAAAAATCTAAATTTCACAATATATCTACAAGATTAGGATATGCCGGTAAAAGGTCACATACCTGATATACCAATGTTGCTACCTTATCGAAAAAATCAATCCTGGAGCGCTTAACACATGATTAGGTTTGAACTTGGAAGCCAAATCTGCGTTTGCTTGTCCGAAAACGAACTTTTACTAAAGCTCGACGAGTCCATTCAATCATCAGTTTCAATTAACCAAATTGAGTATTTTATCCTGAGTACTATCGCGGCTTTTGGCAGCGTCAACTCACCGATCAGCCAAAGGCGAATCGAAAAGAAGTTATCTGCTCAACACCAGATAATATTGCCAGAAAACGGGTTCAAAAATGCCGTCGCATCGATCCGGAAAAAGTTCAGGAAGCTGGTAAAAAGCTACCTCAAGGTGTCTAAATCACTGATTGAAAATGTCCACCGTAAAGGCTACTTCGTACCCTACGACAGCCAACATGCGCAGAAAGATGGCCTACTACAGCAAGCACGAATCTTTGTGCAAGTCCCACATAGTGTAAGATCCGCAATTGGGATATGCCTACGCAGTCGTAAGCCCTATCTAAATATGGCTTTTTTCCTCACTATCACGACTGTACTCTATATTTTGATCTGTCTTTACGCCATCAGTACGATTGTGCGTCAAAACTACTTTGAAGGGGCGATGGCCTTTTCTAAGGAGCTTGCTCAGCACGGCTGTTTCGAGCAAGAAAAACTACTCAGAGAACTATTTGATAACGTTCAATTGGTCGAGTCTGCGCTCTTTACCGACCGATACAATGTACGCTGCTTAGTCACACCAGAAACCGTCGCGCCAGTTAACCCTCGCGACCAAAATGAATGGCAAGAGAACTTAAACTACACCTATCACTCGTTTTCAAATGCAGACAGTGACGTGTTAGTGAGGGTCAAGAACATCAACGTCGAAAATAGTATTGAAAGTCATATGTCTAGCCTCTTCCTTTCAGGTATGAAGGTATGTACTAATACTGGAGCACCCTTGGAGATCGGCGATACTGGCGGTCAATCTCTAATGCACAACTTTCAGCAAAATGACTATAAGGAAATCTATTACGTCTCTAACCCAATCAGTAGTGTCATCTGCTTTAGCTTCCTTTTGTTGATTATTGCGCGGCGTAAAACGCTACGTGCATTCATCACTTGCTTATGGGCAATAAGGCAATTTAATTTGAAGCTTGAGCCTATACACAACACGGCTAATAACCAGAACATACATTATGAAGTACTGTCTCGTTTCAAAGTCAAAAATACCCAGCGGTTTATCGAGAGCCTGATCAGTAACGGCTTACTCATTAACCACACGCTTTTAGTGATTAAGCTCATCTATGGTAACAGTCGTTCTTTGTTGGCTCCACTGAGTGTTAACGTGTGCCCTTCCCTACTTGAAGGGGCTAACTTCAAACGTCTCTATCGCCAACTGGAACAGTTAGACTGCTCACTACTAACAATTGAGATCACCGAAAACGCATCGATGTACTACACCCAAGAAATCTTCCACAATACCAAGAGACTGAAGGAGTTAGGCTGCAAGATCAGTATTGATGACTTCGGTACGGGTAATAACAATGTCGAACTCATTGGCCACATCGCCCCGAACTACCTCAAGATAGATAGACTATTTGTCATGGGCCTAAAACAAGATGATAAAAAAGTTGAAACCTTGCGCCAGTTAATCGCAATGGGGCATACCTATCACTGCACAGTCATCGTCGAAGGGGTTGAAACTGGGGATTGTGCCCACCTGCTTACTACGCTTGGTGCGCATATCCATCAAGGGTTCTATTACCCTCTTTGCCATTAGGCTTTCCGATTACTCAGTAGATACATAAACAAAAACAGCCTTCAATAATGAAGGCTGTTTAATCGTAGAGTTAGGTTAGGCTTAGATGACTTGCGAAGCCAGTAAGAAGCCACCAAACAGTAAGGCAAATACCATCATCACGTTACCACCTTCTGCTGTGTAACGTTCAGGTAAAGCGTTGGCCAAACGCAACTTGTACACCATCGCTAGGGGGACAAATACAGCAAGGAACACTAAGATGATCCCCGCATAAGCAAGCACTGATAAGAACTGATCGGCAGCCAAAATTGCACCGACTAGTGGAAGCACGAACGTCAGTACATAAGTCACAACTCGGTTTTGATTAAATGTGTCACTATTTTGGTGGAACAGAGACATCGCGACGCCAAAGAAAGAAGTTAATAATGCGAGGCCTGTAAACACGGATAAGAAACCGCCAACCCACGGAGCATCATGCTCAAATCCAGCCATCAGCTCGGACACACTAGCAAACTCTTTAAGTTGACCTGCAGGTAAATTACCAACAACCGCAAACAACCAACACAGGTAACAAACCAGTGGAATGATTGAACCCACAATGACCATATTTCTTAACTGCTTGTCACTCGCTTCTGAGTTGTAGGAAACCAAGCTCGGGATCACCACCATAAAGCCGAAACTGGTAAACAGAACAGCACTAGTTTTGATCAAACCAATATGGTCACTGTTGCTCACTTGGCTCAAATTATCAGTTGAGAATTCAGGAAGAAGAACCGCTAAGGTCATCAGTAAGCTTGCTAACATAACAAAGAACAGCAAACGGTTGAGTTTATCAATCACACCCGTGCCGCAAGCCACAATCACACCCGTGGTCAATGTGAATATGATCTGGCTGTGCATGAAGGTTAGCTCAAGACCAAGTGCACTCGCAGCTTGTACTAACAGATCCGCCGCACCTAAGATGTAGGCCATTAGTAAGCAAATTAACAGTGCGTAGAGCAAACCATTGGTCAGTAACTGGCCCCCTTTTCCAAGCGTTTTACGTGCAATGGAATTGAGCCCTAAACCGCCGCCAGATTTTATTGTTGCTTCGAGTAATAGCAATGCGGAATAAGTCGTTCCAAACCAAATCAGCACCATCAGTAATGTGCCGTACAGTAAGCCAAATTGGGCTAATACCATTGGAATTGCAAGCATGCCGGCACCTAGAGCGGTACCTGAGATAATAAGGGCGCTACCCATTAATTTTGTGTTCATTTTCTTTAAAACCGTAATATTGAAAAAATTTAGACGTGCGAAAGCACGGACGTGATTGATTTAGATAGAATCAATACGAAAAATAAAATCGAGAAAATGAACGAGGCTGAAGAGACGCCGAGCTTGGAAAAAAGGAGGAAAAAAGAGAAGTTGAGTTTGTACGTAGCTGAGCAATGATCGCATGTGGCGACCCTTCAGTTGGCTCCAAGATTGGAGAAGTAATTTTGAAAAGCATTAAGATGTCCTAATAGCGCAGACAATCCTTTGAGTGTTCGCCACAAATCCTGCGTGACGTTATCTCGAATGAGATAACCCCATCTTATCGACTCAAACTCCGATTGCAATGGCCTATTTTTCAAGTGGTCAAATAAACACCAGCGAATAATAGTTGGCCGTAAAAAAACCGCCATTACGGAGGGGGAAATGGCGGTGAAAATAAACGTCTTTGTTCAATGAAAGCGTACAGTCCAAGTCCTTTCGATACTGCACGTGTTTATACTAATTCGTTTTCTATCTGGCGTGAATAAGGGTTTTCTTATTTGCTTGTCAGTATTTATGAAGCAGCATTGATGATAGCAAGAAGTAACCCTAATTTTTGCTTGGACTCTTGCTAAATAGAATCCCTTTAAAATTGCGTTTTGCTACTCTTCACTCACCACGCGTCCTTTTATCTCATTACCAGCTTCCCGAATAAGGTCAATTGGCGAGAGGATGACGCCTTTCACGGCACCTTGTGTTGCTTGTTTGGCAATCTCTTGGCTCTTATCAATAATCTGGTCGGTTTTTAGGGCCAGCTCATCCGCTTTAGATAATATTGGTGGAATATCATTGCGCAGTGCTTCGGATTCTTTGACTAACTGAGGGATGATTTCTTGGCGATAACCTTTGCTTTCAACAAGCACCTTGGGCAATACGTCAGTTCGATATTGCTTGGTTTCAGCAAGCACAGGAGGAATTACTTGTTGTCGGTATAAGCTAACCTCTTCAACAATAGCTGGAATTTTTTGGTCAATTGATGCTGCGGTCTTATTGGTATCATTTACCGCAGTCGTTATGCCGTCGACACTGTTTATGACACTAGGCAGCAACGTCTCTAACGTGTCAGCGACTTGCAACCACTCGTCGATTTGTAAGTTTTTTGATAACGTGCCGACGTCTTGCAGCACTTGGGGATAGGAGTCTATCACTTCGCCTACCTTCGAAGTCATCGAATGAATAGCGTAACCCAAATAAAAAATAGAGATAGCGAGTAGTAATTGAATCGCAGATCCGATCTTAGCAGCCATATTCCTTCCTTCGAAAAGTTGCGGCTTAATGAGCCAATGATAGCGTAATTTAGGTACAAAAAAAGCGAAGATTCCTTCGCTTTTTCTAACAGAGGCAATGAGTTACTCTTCGCCTTTGTAAATACAACCTGCTGTGCAAGTTTCCTTAATTTCAACCTTACTCAACAACGGTAAGCTTGGTTTGAGCTGCTGCCAGATCCACTTTGCCAGTACTTCACTGGTTGGATTCTCAAGCCCTTCGATATCATTAAGGTAGTAATGGTCAAGACGATCATAAATTGGCTTAAATGCCGCTTTGATCTCTGAAAAGTCGACGACCCACCCTGTATGTGGATCAACTTCACCTTCTACATAAAGGCGAACTAAGAAAGAATGGCCATGTAGACGACCGCACTTATGACCTTCCGGTACATTTGGTAAGTGGTGTGCCGCTTCAAACATGAATTCTTTGTATAGTTCCGTTCTCATATTGGTTCTCAGGCTTTTAGAAAGACAGGCAATACTATGTAATTCCTCACGCCGTGACAAGGCTAGTCCGTAGTGAGAGTGTTTCACGCTATTAAGTTTAGCCACAATAACGTCTTTCCGCCGAAAAACCGTCACAGCGCCAAACTTTTGCTTACACGTACCTTACATCACATTTACAATATCCACACATAGAGTGCGGTCACATTATAAATTTTAAGCCATTCCCCAAAGTGGTTATTTAAGCGATCATTTTTGATGTCTATTCCAATAATTAAAAAATCTATCCAATAATGCGCTCAACAATTACAACAAAGCTTTTAGTTACGCTAGTAGCCGTTTTTGGCATCGTGTTACTGGCGTCAACAAGCTATCAATACTTCCAGCAAAGGGATCTTATCAACTCGGTTCTAAGTGAACAGCTACACGATAAGGCAAGCAACTATTTCGATAGCCTCAATATGATGATGCTGACTGGCACAATGGCGCAAAAAGAAACCCTGCGCCAAAAGGCTCTCGCACAAGATGGCATTGAGCAAGTAAAAGTCCTACGCTCCGAAGCCGTCAGTAAGCTCTACGGCCCTGGGCAAGACAATCAAAAGCCTACTGATGACATCGATAGCAGAGCTCTCGCGGGCGAATTGGTGATTGAGCCAATCAAAGCCGATTGGGGACAAGGTATCGTGGTTGCCCTCCCGATGAAGTCAAGTGAAAACTATCGTGGTACCAACTGTGTCGCTTGTCATATGGCACCAGAAGGTGAAGTGTTAGGCGCCATTCGTTTAGAGTACAACCTCTCACATGTTAACAGCATGGTCAGTCAACGAACCATGATCGCCATAGCAATCATGAGTAGCCTAGGCTTTATTGGCCTGGTATTAACACTTTTACTGATTCGAAAGTTCATCGTTCGCCCTATTCAACAAACCTCTGGCTTTATGCAAAGTCTCAGTGAAACTAAAGACCTGTCACAAAGGCTATCATTCAATCAAAAAGATGAAATCGGCCAACTGTCCGGGGCTATTAACTCGTTTATGGGCACGGTAAACCAGAGTTTAGAACAGGTTCAACACACTTCGCATAAGGTATCTAGCAGCGCCACAGAGCTGACTCAACTTGCTCAAGTTACCGACTCTGCAGCCAGCAATCAGCAAGTGGAAACATCTGACGTACAAAGCAACATTGAACAGATGCAATTACAGCAAGTCGATGTTGAGCAAGCGACAGAAGAAGCATCAAACCTTATTAAACACACTACGCACATCGCGGAGCAAAGTGCCCAACAAGCTCACGGTGCAAGTCATGAAATAAAGAGCCTTGTCACCGATATCGAACAGGTCAAAGTCAACATCGTCGAGCTTAACGATCAAACTGCAGAGGTTTCATCGATACTCGAAGTGATTAAAGGTGTTGCTGAACAAACCAATTTACTTGCGTTAAATGCGGCGATTGAAGCGGCCCGCGCAGGTGAGCAAGGTCGAGGCTTCGCAGTCGTCGCCGATGAAGTTCGCCAACTTGCGAGTAGAACTGCGGAAGCAACCGGAAGTATTGAACGTATTATTTCCCAATTCCAGCACGATAGCCGTGAGTCACTTTCTTCAGTGGACACGGTTTGCCACACTGCGCACCAGCGCTCTAGTGACATTGAGCAGCTATCTACCGCGATGTCTCAAGTCGCTGATGAAATGAAGCAAGCACTCTCTCATGCTAATAATATTCAGCAGCAATCGAGTAGTTCTGCGCACCTGAGCCATCAAGTACAAAGCAAAGTTCAGGTAATAACAGAGCACGCAAATCAAACTACCGCGTCCGCTGCTCAAACTCGAGATATCAGTATAAATCTTGAGCAACTCTCTGATCATTTAGAGATTTTGCTCGACCAATTTAAACTTTCTGTGAAGAAATAGCCCTTTATACACGCTTTTTATACGAGGAAATGACAATAAAGGTTGAAGCCTAAGATTTGAAAGGTAATATGTTCCAATGATTCAGTAGAATTCTATCCAACCCAATGTGTGCTCAAATTTTACACCGAGCCATATCACATTGGGTTGAATTTTTACCTCAATGGAGAATATTTCAAACATGACTTACGCGCCTGTATCAGACGTTTTGAAAGGTCAGCTAGCAGTAGACAGTGAAGTAACTGTTCGTGGCTGGATCCGTTCACGTCGTGATTCCAAAGCTGGAATCTCTTTCCTTGCCATTTATGACGGCTCTTGTTTCGACCCGATTCAGGCCGTGGTCCCTAATAATCTTAATAATTACGAAGACGAAGTACTTAAGCTAACTACTGGCTGTTCTGTCGAAGTAACAGGTAAGATTGTTGAGTCTCCTGCAAAAGGTCAAGACTTCGAACTAGCAGCAACTGACGTTAAAGTTGTTGGCTGGGTTGAAGATGCAGAAACATACCCAATGGCAAAAACTCGTCACTCTATTGAGTACCTACGTGAAGTAGCGCACCTACGTCCGCGCACTAACGTAATCGGTGCAGTAGCACGTGTACGTAACTGTCTATCGCAAGCGATTCACCGCTTCTACCACGAGCAAGGTTACTTCTGGGTATCTGCGCCACTGATCACAGCTTCTGATGCAGAAGGTGCTGGTGAAATGTTCCGCGTATCAACGCTAGACATGGAAAACCTACCTCGCACAGAAAAAGGCGATGTTGACTACAACGAAGACTTCTTCGGTAAAGAGACGTTCCTAACAGTATCAGGTCAGCTAAACGGTGAAGCTTACGCTTGTGCACTAAGCAAAGTTTACACATTTGGTCCTACTTTCCGTGCTGAAAACTCAAACACAAGCCGCCACCTAGCAGAGTTCTGGATGGTTGAGCCTGAAGTTGCATTCGCGGACCTAGAAGACATCGCTAAGCTATCTGAAGATATGCTTAAGTTCGTATTCAAGGCAGTACTGGCTGAATGTCGTGATGACCTTGAGTTCTTCGCTCAACGCATCGACAAAGAAGCAATCACTCGTCTAGAGCAGTTTGTTACTTCAGACTTTGCACAAGTTGACTACACTGACGCAATCCAGATCCTTCTAGATTCAGGTCGTGAGTTCGAATTCCCAGTTGAATGGGGTATCGACATGTCTTCTGAGCACGAGCGTTTCCTTGCAGAAGAGCACTTCAAAGCGCCTGTAATCGTGAAGAACTACCCGAAAGACATCAAAGCATTCTACATGCGTGCTAACGATGACGGTAAGACTGTAGCGGCAATGGACGTTCTAGCACCTGGTATCGGTGAGATCATTGGTGGTTCTCAGCGTGAAGAACGTTTAGAGATTCTTGACGAGCGTATGCGTGAAGTAGGTATCGACCCAGAGCACATGAACTGGTACCGCGACCTACGTAAATACGGCACAGTGCCACACGCTGGTTTCGGTCTAGGCTTTGAGCGTCTAGTATCTTACGTAACTGGTATGGGCAACGTTCGTGACGTTATCCCATTCCCACGTACACCACGCTCCGCAAACTTCTAATTAAATAGCAAGTTTACATATAAAAACGGTCCTGATTAGGACCGTTTTTTTGTTCTATGGTTTAAAACACCAAGCCTATATCGTACTAGGCATCAGCAACCGTAAGTTTGTTTAATATAACGCTCAAACTGATCACACATTTGTTCGTCAGAGCCTTGGTTATTAGCCAGCTCTTGACTGCCATCGACCACTTTAATTGTCGCATTGAGTGAAACGACCTCTGCTCTCTGGCGAGTTACTAAACCTACAATCTTCTCTTGCTGCTGTGCCCATGCTTGTTGTGGTGATTGATTACACGCATCCGCAAGATACTTAGCATTAAACCCTTCCCCAGTTAAGCTAATGATTGTCTCGTTATGAGATCTTTGATTCCCAGCGTGCCAATAGTGTTTTGCTAACAGAGGGCCAATTTCTGGGTTATCAGTAAGGTAGCCAAACTTATCTAAGAAGTACGCACGCGTTTGGTAAACGGCCATATGTGCCAACAAGTAGCCATGATATGCACAAGCAGCTTCATCAGAAATTAGGTGTGGAATAGCCATTAATGGACGAGGACTACATTCGATCCCCAAAATCCGCTTTTCACACTCACGTGCTAACGCTGTAATACGCTCTGGAGTCAGTTCCTCATCACTCAATTGATAAAGAGCACGCTCAAAATAAGGCACTACAAGTATGCTGCGTTCTTGGTAAGCGGCAAAAGGTTGACTGCTGTTGATCATCGCTTGAATGATCTCATCAGGAACCGGGTTGCCATCTGCATCTAGAGCGTACTGTTTTAGCCAATCAGCATCATTTAGCAAGCTATCACAGAACATCGATTGTGTTTCAGCGTATGCCATTGAAGTTGGAGCGAATTCTTGGGAAAAACACGGCGCATTCATTTTAACGTTAGCAAAATGTGCAGCATGGCCACCTTCATGGAACAAGGTGTTAATACCAGAATAGCCACTGCCAATTTGGTCTGGTTTAGCGTTACTAGTAAAGTTGACTTGAGCAGGAACCCACTCATTCTGATCATAGAATGATGGGACTGGGCCATGGCAGAATCCGTTTTGGTATTTTCCTTTTCTATCCAGTAAATCCAGTGTGAGCTCTGCTTGAGAATATTCAATATTTAGGCGGCCAAATGACTCAACCCAACGACGCAAAGACTTTGAGAACGGAACATACGGGTCTAGGTCACGCATTGCGTCACCAGAATATGAGTAGACAAAGTTATGACCCGTTAACGCATTTTGGCCCTTCTCTTGAGCAAGGCTCGCTAAACTAGACAGGTTCGCGTCGCGAGTACGCACTTCAAAGTCATCTAAAATCGCAAACAGCTCTTGCGATGACATCATTTCTTTTTTCGCGACAGAATAATCAAAGAAACTATCGTAACCGAGAGAGCGAGCAAATTGGTTACGCAGTTTTATCAATTCAATGAAGCCATTTTCAAGTAGCCACTGCTCTAAATTAAGGAGTGCCTGATGCGCTGATTGACGAGCGTCTTCATTATCATTGGTGCGGATAGCTGCAGCCAGTACAGGTAATGATCCCTCGACTTGATGACCATTTTCATCTTGATAATAGAGCGTATGTTTTTGCTTTTTCTCAAACAAGGCAGCTTCAAATGCGATCAGTTCATTTTTCAGTGCTTGAGCCTCGGTTCCTTCAATTGCGTGAGATTGAAACGTCGCTAACCAACCTTGCAGACCAATACGCGTTTGCTGTCTTTCGCTAGTATCGGCAATAGAATCGACCGCTTCTAGCTGCTGTTTGATGGTTGCAATTTGCTCTGCATCACTTAAGAAACTCGTCCATGCCGTTTGTGCTTTGGTTGAGCCATCATGGTCATCACTGATCCCCATATAGGTTTCCCAAAAGAAGTCTTCTTTGCTGCGGTGGATGGCAAGATAACGTCGGTTTAGATCGTTGAGAAATTCGGTAGCAGTCATTTGGGTCCTTCAAATGTTAACTTTGTGTAGAGAAGAGATTATGACACGCTTTATCAGTATTTAGGAAATGAGGAGCATATTGAGTTCTCGGACCCGCGTAAATTCTACTACACGTACGCTATTTCAATTTACAGACGAAAAAAGCCCCAATGACCAGAAGCTTGGGGCTAAAAATCTATAGGTTGATATTGCGGTAAACTAACACTTCACCTTCCAATGCCATTGGGACGAAGAGTTGATACGTATTCGGCGCATAATAGATATCACCAGCGCCTCTTGGTAAGTCTACCAACATACGTGATTGACCTTGTTTTGATACTGAGTAGATTGTTCCCTGTTTCCAGTCAGAAATAAGCAAGTCGCCGCGATTATCGACTTGAATACCATCTAAATTTCCAAGTGGTTTTTCGGTGATGGCTGATATCTTCTTAGTTTTAGGGTCGATTTTTAGCACTCGTCCAAGAGGGGCTTCAATAGGATTACCGTCATTGAAATAACCCCAGGCCGCAACGTAGAGATCGCCATCAATAAAGGTCAGTCCGTTCGGGTTTTCTAGCTCCGGCGAGTCAATCCAAGTCGTCACTTGATTCTCAGACAGTTTGTAAATGACTGAGGTAAACATATCTGAAACATAGACGTCGCCATTGTCATCAATTGCCACATCATTTAAGAACTGAGCATTTTTCGCGGCGTGCTTAATGATTTCGCCAGACGACAAGTCAACCTCAACTAAATACTGCATATCCCCGAAGAATAAAGTATCGCCGGCCAATGCAATACCCTTAGGGTTTTCCAGACCACTTGCGACTGTCGCAATAAAGTGAAAATCTTTATTCAATGCGACAATAGAGCCATCTCCGGCTTTATCACCCGCTTGAAGGGAAACGAAGTACGTTTGTTTTGATTGATCGTAAACGATCGATTCCGCTCCTGGTAAGTTAGGAATGGTTTTCATCAGTTGTAGATCTGCCATAACAGGAGCACTAATTCCCAGGGCTGCTGCAAACATGAGAGCAAGAATTTTCATCGTATTTCCTTATGCTTTACGTTGATCAATAATTCGACATAAATATTAAGGAAATGTTCATTATTGATAAATGCATCATTACTCAAAATACTGTTGCAGCATATCAACAATACTCCAATGAGCTTCAAGAGTTGTAAATTGACCTAAGGTCGAAAACCCAGAAGATGAGTTCTTTTCGGTTTGGCTTCAGCTGATTATTGAGGGAGCTTGAGGCTGTGCACACATTATACAAACGGAAAAACTTGGCTCATAATTATAATGTTCTAGAGCACTGCAGAGGACGTATATTATGAGAGTGTTCAGATTAGATGACCTGTCATACAACGGTAGGCATGAACACCCTATGGATTGGGATCATCCGTCAGGTTGCCAACCCTACTACTGGCACCCTGATTGGCTACAAAACGCGGAGGACTTGATGGGGATCTATCCAAGTGATACAGCCCCTTCTCACCTCCCCCAAGATAGCGTCACTAAATAACCCAAGGGCTAACCTTGCTGGTTAGCCCTTCGATTAATCCGAGCGATTAGAACGCGCCGCTGAATGTATTCCAAATATGCATAAACCAAACATGACAAAAGGTATCGCTGCCGCCGTATATTCTACCCAAGCGATTCCTTCAAATGATTTGGCTAAAATCAAATGCCCCACAATTAAGAGCAACGCGAGTACAATGGCTACGCCAATCAGACGAATTTCATTGTTAATGTTCTGCTTTTCCATACTGTCACCACACTTAAACAACTCTCGCTATTTCAGCATAAACAGTGAGTTAACCAGCAGTACAGTTACGGCAAAAATTAACCAAGCAGTTACTCCATTATCTTCGATGCGATAAGTTTCAACGCCCGATCAAGTTCTGAGCTCGGTTTAAATGATGTGTTCAATCGAATAAAGTTGCCGTGCAGCTTATTGTCACCAAATAGCCCCCCAAAACCAAAGGTAACGCCTTGTTCGAGAGTGACATTAAATAAACTCTGCGTATCGATATGCTTTGGTAATTCTATCCAGATAAAATACCCACCGCTGGGTACATGGATTGCCACTCGCTCCGCCAATAATCGCTTAAGCAAAGAGACAACGTACTCTTGTCTCACTTCCAACTCTTTACGTAACTTCCTTAAGTGATTATCAAAGCTTTCGTGAGTCAAAAAGTGCGCAACGCCTTGTTGAATTGGCGCGCTGCCCGATAAAGTGGAAATTAATTGCTGCTTTTGAATTGGTTCGTTAAACAGTCGATTGACCACCCAACCAATTCGATAACCAGGACACAGCGCTTTAGATAGAGAGCCGCAGAGCAAGACATCTTCTTTATGATCCCAAGCCTTAAGCGGTTTCGGCTTATCATTGCCAAAGTGCAGTTCTGAATAGACATCATCTTCAATCAGCTTTACCTTGTATTGACTAGCCAATTGCACAACGGCTTGTTTCTTTTCATCACTTAACGTGGACCCGGTTGGATTATGAAAATTGGCCATCAGCCAAAACGCTTTGATGTCGTGCTTTTGGAACGCTTCTTCCAATACTTGGATATTTAGGCCCTGCTTGGGGTCCACTGGGATCTCGATGGGCTTTAAGCCAAGCCGCTCTACCGCTTGTAATGCACCATAGAAAGTCGGCGTTTCAATTGCGACATAATCTCCCGGCTTCGTCACCACTTGTAAGCTGAGGTTAAGCGCTTCAAGTGCACCAGAAGTAATGACAATATCTTGGTGTGAAACATCTACCCCTTGTTTGAGATAGCGCTGAGCAATCAGTCGTCTTAAGTCTTCATTGCCAGGTGGCATATTCGATACCACGCTTTGCGCAGACATCTTGCGCCCAGCGCTCGCGAGATGACGATTTAACGTCGCGATCGGAAATAAGCTCGGGTCAGGGAACGCCGAGCCAAGTGCCACAGACGCTCGACTATTCGATTGAAGGAAGTCAAACAGCGTGTCATTGAACTTAGGCAGTGCTGGAGGATCTTCTGACTCAGCTTCATTACCTCTCTCAAGTATTGCGGTAACAAAGTAACCTGACTGTGGGCGCGCATTAAGCCACCCTTCAGATTCCAATAGTTGATAGGCTTGTAGGACAGTAGCAGGACTTACAGAGAAGCTTTGGCTTGCCGCTCGGATCGACGGGATTTTCTCTCCTGCTCTCCAAGTTTGCGATTTAATCTGTTCTTTAAGTTGCTGTGCGAGCTGTTGATATCGGTTCATTATTCCCTCTTTCTTACCCGAACCATATCATAGTTCACAAAATCAAAGAGTTACTTATCTCTCGTCAGCAAGATTAGTTTTTAACGCATCCTGTTTGTTGCGCCATATCACATTAAATCTTTAAAACTCTGTTACATTTATCAGGTTAAAGTGATCCAATTAACCTTAATAACAGGGATAAGAATAATGAAAAAATACGATTCATCACATATCGAGTATAAAGGCGAAAGCAACGGCGTTCATAGCTGGACAACACCAAGCGGCCAGCCTTATTACTGGCACCCTGATTGGCTACATATCGCAGAAGACGCAACAGGCTCTCATCCAAAGCAAGACCTAGATGTCACAGATGGTGAAGTGGCAACTGAAAAACACGCAGTCAAAGCGATTCTATCTCATATCAATGATTGGGCTAAAAATAAGCTAAATTCTACTCCTGACATTGAAACTCAAGCTCGCGAGTCAGAAATTAATCTCAAGAAGTAGCTTCTCTTCAAGCGCTAACACCGGTTCCATGCCAATCCGGGCATGGAACTTTACTACCATACTTTCCCCCCTCAGCTGTACTAATCTTTAGTACGAAGCCAAATCTACAACTAATGTTGTAAAAAAGTATTCATAGATGAAATTTGGCGATATCATGCCGGGTCTTTATCACTAGTAGTTATGAATACTATTCTTATTCATAGCGGAAATTAAAGGCGCAGGGGCTAGATGATGGTGAATTCAAACTATAACGCACCTCTTACACTCAAACTTTACGTAGTAGCTGCACTGATTTTTGGTATCTATGGTGGGCGCGTTTGCCCAATGCTCGAAACATTAACGGCTAGCCAGATACTCTTCCATATCTCTGTCACCTATGGGATCGTTTTTTTATTCCGTCACTATTTATTACCAGACCACTCTCTGGTTAAAGAAAACCGACTTGCTAGACTTGATGCAACCCTGTTTTTCTTAGCCAGTATCCCTCTTGCTCTGTTTTACAATTTTCACTATGACTTTCCGCTTGATAGTAATTTAAAAGTGCTGCTCGGCATGACGCTATTTGGTTTCTTTACTGGGTTAATCTTACAGTTGACCGCTAAGCTTGCTCAATTTGACAACCTTTCCAATCAACAGCGTCGTAACTTTGAACTAAGCGGCGAACGCCAATCTATGGTCAAACAGATGATCATCATGGTGAGTTTGTTGTTAGTGACTCTGTCGACGATGCTCGCAATGGTTGCCGTTAAAGACATTTTTTGGCTAGAGCACAACCCTGACCGTGTACTGGATGGCAGCGGCAAGATCAGTGTGATCAAAGAGTTTATCTATATTGCATTTGTATTAGGTGGCTATGCCATCACCATTATGGTGTTGTGGTCAAAACTTATGCATAAAATCCTCTTGGCTCAAGAATGCTCATTGGTGGAGGTGACTAAAGGGAACATCAATACCCGACTGCCTATTTTTGAGCATGACGAGTTAGGTTCCATGGCGTCATTAACCAATGAAATGCTGGACAGCTTACAGTCGAGCCAAGAAGAAGTGAAAACAACTCGCGATGTGGCGATCATTAGCCTATCGGCTCTGGCTGAGTCACGCGACAATGAAACCGGCGCACATATTTTAAGAACCCAAGAATATGTCAGAGCACTCGCGCAATATCTCAGCCAATTTGAACAGCACCAAGCCTTGCTTACTGACAGCTACATCGAACTCCTCTACAAATCCGCGCCGCTGCACGATGTGGGCAAAGTTGGTATTCCTGATCAGATACTACTAAAACCCGGGAAGTTAACTGATGAAGAATTTGAAGTAATGAAAGGACACCCCGAGATTGGTGCTAAAGCCCTATCGATGGCCGAGCAACAACTTGGTAGCAACTCCTTCTTACAGCTCGCTAAGGAAATTTCCCTGACTCACCACGAAAAGTGGGACGGTAAAGGCTATCCTAACGGTTTAAAAGGCGAAGAAATTCCCCTTTCAGGTCGATTAATGGCATTAGCCGATGTTTATGATGCACTTATTTCCGAACGTGTATACAAAAAAGCCTTCAGTCATGACAAAGCGAAATCGATTATCCTTGAAGGAAATGGCCAGCACTTTGACCCGCAAATCGTAGACGCTTTCCTAGCCATAGAGCATGAGTTTGTTGCGATCGCTGACAAATATCGTGGGCTTGAAAAACAAGAAAATGAACTTGAGCGTGAACAGCTCCAACTGTTAACTTCGAGCCCTGCTTGATTCCCTCATCAATTCCATGTGTTCTTCTATCCCTTTACACATAAAAGTGAAAGGGATAGTTGTTTTAAATCCCTCAAATTGACCTGAGTAAACGCTAAACGTTTATATTTCACTATTTTCTTCCTTTCGCTGTTGTCACTCATCGTTTAGACAGGTATAAATAAACGAGTTATTTATATCTTCCCTTCGATTAACACGGATGACGATTATGTTTGAAAAAGTAGTTGCGGCTCCTGCGGACCCGATTCTAGGCCTTACTGAAGAGTTTAAAAAAGACGCTCGCTCAGAAAAGATCAACCTAGGTGTTGGTATTTACAAAAATGAACAAGGTGAGACACCTGTTCTTGCGACGGTAAAAAAGGCCGAAGCTGCGCTTATTGAAACGGAAAAAACCAAATCATACTTAACAATCGAAGGGACAGCAGAATACGCATTAGCGGTTCAAAAACTACTATTCGGTGCTGATGCAGAGATCGTTGCAGACAAACGTGCAAAAACCGCTCAAGCGCCAGGTGGCACAGGTGCGCTTCGCGTCGCTGGTGAGTTCATTAAGCGTCAGTTAGGTGATGCTAAAATCTGGATCAGTAACCCGACATGGGCAAACCACAACGGTGTATTCACTGCTGCGGGTATCCAAACTGCACAATACAGCTACTACAACGCTGAAACGAAAGACAAAGACTTTGCATCTATGGTCGCTGACCTAGAGAAAGCGGCAGAAGGCGATATCGTTCTACTGCACGGCTGCTGTCACAACCCTACTGGTATTGACCCAACAGCTGAAGAATGGGAAACATTAGCGAAACTTGTTGCTGATAAAAAACTTCTACCACTATTCGACTTTGCTTACCAAGGTTTCGCAAAGGGCGTTGAAGAAGATGCGCAAGGTCTACGTATTTTTGCTAAATACAACAAAGAAATCTTAGTAGCGAGTTCATTCTCTAAGAACTTCGGCCTATACAATGAGCGTGTTGGTGCCTTCACACTAGTTGCTGAGTCTGAAGAAGTTGCTACGACTGCATTCTCTCAAGTAAAAGCAATTATTCGCTCTATCTACTCTAACCCACCAGCACACGGTAGTGCCGTTGTAACTCATATTCTGAACAACGCTGAACTACGTGCGGAATGGGAAGCGGAAGTCGCTGAAATGCGCGATCGTATCCAAGCTATGCGCGAACTATTCGTGGCTACGTTGAAAGAGCAAGGCGTCGACGCTGACTTTAGCTTTATCGAACGTCAAAACGGCATGTTCTCATTCTCTGGCCTGTCTAAAGAACAAGTTAATCGCCTAAAAGAAGAGTTCGCTATCTACATCGTTGGTTCTGGCCGAATCAGTGTTGCTGGTATGACTCGCTCAAACATGCTGCCACTTTGTAAAGGCATCGCTGCTGTTCTTTAATAGCACTGCGACAAATTAAAAGAGCCAGCTATTTGCTGGCTCTTTTTGATTCTAGACTTCGAAAATTGAATTAATACAGGTAGCGTAGCGAGATACCGCCTTCGTTAGTGGTCGCATTTCCGTTAATCTCAGCAGTCTGATAGTCGCCATCTCTGTGAGTATAAAAGCCACCAACACTTAAGTTAGAGCTAAATTGATAGTCAGCACGCATATGGAACACACCAACGTCAGCCAAGTCACTGCTATTCAGCTCACCTCGCATTGCGAGTTCCCATGCTTTGGTTAGCGCATACTTAAACTCAAGGCTTGCGCCCCACATCATTTCGTTATCTTTAAACAACTCCTGATCGGTTGCGTCTAGAGTTTGTGAAGCCCATAAATAGCCCAACTTAGCACCAGCAACGACATCAAGCTTGTCGAGTAACGGGTAGCGATAAGCGACACCGGGAAGCAACGTGTAGAATTCTGTCGTCGTCGCACTCGGGTGGATAAACCTTGCCGTATAATCTAGCGTAAGCAAAACGTTGTCAGTCCATAGGTAATTGCCGCCTATAGACAATGCGGTCACGTTATTATTTACCCCAAGGTTTTCATTCAATGAACCCGCACTTAAATCCGCATAAACGTAGTCGTACTTAACCTCATTTGTTTCTGGACTCGACAATGATGGAAACGATGCAGCGACTAGAAGAGGTGCCAATACCCAGCTTAGTTTTAATTCCATTATAACCCCTGTGACTCTCCAACTACCTTCACGCTAACCCCATACCTTTGGGAGTTTGACCGTTAAAGTGTGTATAGATGAATTAGAACAACAGTTAGAAATATAGCCTAAGTATCCGGCAAGTTACTGAAGTAATAGTAAGATTTATGATCGAGCGCTATCTTATGAACCGTGAAAACTAAAAAAGATCTCACTGGGAGATCTTTTTTGGTTAGAACTTAATCATGAGCTCGTCTTGAGACAATGAAGAGATTTCTACGTTAATCTTAGAGCGGACTTTTTCTAGTTGTTCTGCCTCTAACTCATAAGGCATCACGAGTTTTAACTCTTCAATACCTTCAGTTTGTGCTAGTTGAAGTAAGGTTACGATGTTTGACTCATCGCTACGATTGGCAGACAACGACTTCATTGCCTGATCCCACAAGCGGTCTTCAACCGAGATAGTTTCTTTTATCGTATTCTTCCAAGCTAAACTAAAGATCGGAGCAAACGTACTCATTGCCTCTAAGAATGTCCATTTCTTACTACAAGAAGCACCGAGAAAAGAAGTATAGTCGAATACAACACTTGTCTTGCCTAGATGTTCCATATCATCCCCCGTAATGTCGGCAACACAGTGTATTCAATATCCTTCATAAGCTTTGTTATAGCAATAGGATATAAAACAATCATCTTTTATACCCAAAAAAGAGCTAGAAAAGCTATATAAAAACACACTTTGTAACAAAATCAACACAACAAAACGCCATGCAGTTTCCGAAGTTTAATATTTTTATTACCGAATAATATACATCAAAATGCACTACTTGATGTCGACGACTTTACTGGCCTTTTTGTATTGCACTCGCCAGCCATTCCACCTTGGGAGCTCCCAACGTTTTGGATAGGTTTTACGCAGCCCATCCCGATACACGACACAGACCAGTTTCTTGTTAACGTGATACTCAACGTCAAGATTTAAGTCGCCCAGCATTAATTCAAACGGGTAAGTTTGCGCAAAGTCTTCATATTCCCAGTAAGGTATACCATCAAAAACGAAATCCTCGGCGTTAAACAACTGCAGCTCTTCAATATCAGCCAGCTCTAGCGTGGCAAGCTGTTCGTGAAACCATGAGTCAAACGTAAGCTGAGTGGACTCCGAGCTTTCACTGTTTAATCCAAGTGCAGTATAGATTTTCCAGTGTTCAATCTGCTCAGTTCTTAACTTGGCAAATCCCGGCATGATTGTGTTCGCTTTTACCGCTTCAATCATGGGTTTAATTGCTAGCTCCCCTTTCGCCATCTCTGTTTTAGTCGCGATAACTTTACCCGCGTAGACCAAGTGCATCACAACATGAGGCACGTCATCAATAAGCTGTGTCTCTGCTTGCTCCCACTCACCTATGCCCAATCCAGCGAGTTTGGCTTGTGCTATTGGCATGGTAAACGTGGCTAGATTGAGTGTTTGTTTAACTCCTCGGCCTGGTAAGCTATGGGTATCAAGCACCAATGCCGCTTCCACTTTATCAAGTAAGCGGCTATCTCGCCCGAGAGTGACTTCCAAAAGACCATTGGCGAAGGCTTCCCGACGCTTGACTCGTCTAACAAAAACCAACTCAGGATGGAGTACTGCGATTGCGTCGACCAGTTCACAGTGGCTGTAACGTGAAGCAACACAAAGCTCAGGTAGTTCGAATGCCTCTCTCATCTGCTTGGCTAATGCCTGCGCTTCTTTTAACACATCATTATCGACATTGATGCCAGAGAAGGACTCCCCACGAATCAAAGCAATCGCCAATTGGGCATCACAACCGAAGGGCTCTTCTTGAGCAAGCTTCTCTTGTTGCTCTTCGCTGTTCGAATAACGATAAAGGCTTGCCGGAGTTGCAAGCACAGCGGTCATATCGACCATGGCTTCCTTAAGCGCCTTTTTATCGATGCGAGTGACGAGATCCGCATATAGCGCATCAATTGGTAATGGATAGAGACGTTTGCCATGCTCAGTCGCGATGCCAGCTTCGTCAATCGCCTCCATCTTACGCAGCACCTCTATCGCCTGTATGACGGATTTCTCAGGCAAAGGCTCTAAGAAAGTTAACTTCGTCATCGCTTTGCCACAACTTGAAGACGCTAACATCGCTTCAGTGAGCGTTTCTCGATGTAATTCTGGAGGCGTAGTCGCAGCCAAAGCCGCGTGTTCACCATACAAACGGATGCAAACACCATCCATTAGGCGACCCGCGCGCCCTGCTCTCTGCTTCGCGCTCGCTTTAGAAATGTGCTTTAAACTTAAAGCCGTACGACCATTTCTTTGTTCAGTTCTGCGCTCTAAACCGGAATCAATCACCGCGACGATATTTGGGATCGTCAAAGACGTTTCAGCGACATTAGTTGCAAGAACCACTTTTTTGTAAGGTTGAGTATTCAATGCGAGCTGTCGCTGCTCATCTGTCACCGATGCATGTAAAGGAACAGCGACAATACCCTCAAGATTAGATAGCTTACTCATACATTGAGCGATTTCCTTACGCCCAGGAAGGAAGATGAGAATATCCCCCTCCATATCAGATAGAGCAAGTACCTCTTGTTTGACTTTTTCGTCTAGGTTTCTCGCGTCCGGCAATTGCCTAGAGTCACCACCGCGATAGCCGATCGCGACATCATAATTTCGTCCGCTCGCTTGCAGTCGCTTTGCGCCAACATAAGTCGCCAACTTATCGCCTTCAATGGTTGCAGAGGTGACAACCAGTCGGTGCTGCTGCCAATCATTGAGCAGTGCCACCAGTAAGTCGGTATCCCAGCGCCTTTCATGAAACTCATCAACAATAATGGTATCGAAATTAGCAAGCTTGTCTTCAGAGAACCAACGCAATGCAACACCGGGGGTCACAAACACCACTTGAGTCTCTTCGTCGTAACGCGTTTCAAGCTTGATCGCATAGCCGACTTGCTTACCGAGTGGTTGCTGACTCTCTTCAGCTAGAAACTGTGCCAACGACGTACAGGCAATTCTCCGAGGTTCTATCACCAACACCCGCCCTTTCTCTGCTGCCCACAGTGGTAAACGGGTCGATTTTCCCGAGCCTGTTTCAGCTTCCACAATCAGGTGATGCGACGAGATTTGCGCTAAGAATTGAGATTTGAGGCTATCGATTGGCAAGCAAGACA
Organism: Vibrio ouci; assembly: GCF_004551525.1. Taxonomy (GTDB): domain Bacteria; phylum Pseudomonadota; class Gammaproteobacteria; order Enterobacterales; family Vibrionaceae; genus Vibrio; species Vibrio ouci. Next base: position 106,463 of record NZ_SATR01000001.1, read on the forward strand.
TGGACTAAGCTACCTGTTGGGATAAAGCACGAAATTATATACGTAAACTGTGCCAGAATGCAGGAATATTCAGTTTACAATACGACAACGAATCCCTATCATTTTTATGTTCCTGTTCCCAAAGGTCTGTCGACCCTAAACCTTACTATAGGCATGTGATGAATAACGATAAACGCCCTCTATATATCCAATATGCAGGCCCTGCGCTTCTCAGCACCCCACTCCTTAATAAAGGCAGTGCTTTTTCAGCTGAAGAGAGAAGCTCATTTAACCTAGAAGGTCTGCTTCCAGAAAATACTGAAACAATTCAGGAACAAGTGGAACGCGCTTACCAACAATATCGTAATTTCGAAAGCGATATGGATAAGCACATCTACCTACGCAACATTCAAGACACTAACGAAACTCTATTCTACCGTCTGGTACAAAACCACATCTCTGAGATGATGCCAATCATCTATACACCAACCGTTGGTGCGGCATGTGAAAACTTCTCGAACATCTACCGTCGTGGCCGTGGTCTGTTTGTCTCTTACGCTAACCGAGACCGCATTGATGACATTCTTAACAATGCCTCAAACCACAACGTAAAAGTAATCGTTGTCACTGACGGTGAACGTATCTTAGGTCTAGGCGACCAAGGTATCGGTGGTATGGGTATTCCGATTGGTAAGCTGGCGCTTTACACCGCTTGTGGTGGTATCAGTCCAGCTTACACACTTCCGATCGTGTTAGATGTCGGTACTAATAACCCGCAACGTCTAGCTGACCCTATGTACATGGGCTGGCGCCATCCGCGTATCACAGGCGCAGAATATGACGCATTCGTTGAAGAGTTTATGCAAGCCGTTCAGCGTCGCTGGCCTGATGCACTAATTCAGTTCGAAGATTTTGCTCAGAAAAACGCGATGCCTCTACTTGAGCGTTATAAAGATCGCGTTTGTTGCTTTAACGATGATATTCAAGGTACAGCCGCAGTGACTGTTGGTTCTTTACTTGCAGCATGTCAAGCAGCGGGCAGCAAACTGTCTGACCAACGCGTTACCTTCTTAGGTGCGGGTTCTGCTGGTTGTGGTATTGCAGAAGCGATCATCGCGCAAATGGTATCGGAAGGTATCAGTGACAAACAAGCTCGTTCTCAAGTATTCATGGTTGACCGTTGGGGCTTACTGCAAGAAGGTATGCCTAACTTGCTCGATTTCCAACAGCGCCTTGTTCAGAAACATAAGAACACTGCTAAGTGGGAATCAGAAGGTAACGGTTACTCACTACTGGATGTAATGCGCAATGCTAAACCAACAGTATTGGTTGGCGTATCTGGCGCACCAGGTCTATTTAGCGAAGAAGTCATCAAAGAGATGCACGCACATTGTGCTCGTCCGATTGTCTTCCCACTATCGAACCCAACTAGCCGTGTTGAAGCGACACCTAATGACATTGTTCGTTGGACGAACGGCGAAGCACTTGTTGCGACAGGTAGCCCATTCGACCCAGTGGTGCATGAAGGTAAGACTTACCCTATCGCTCAATGTAACAACAGCTACATCTTCCCTGGTATTGGTTTAGGTGTACTTGCTGTACAAGCGAAACGTGTTACTGACGAAATGCTAATGGAATCAAGCCGAGCTCTTGCAACGTGTTCTCCTCTAGCAATCAATGGTCAAGGTGCACTACTTCCACCTCTCGAAGCGATTCACTCTGTTTCTAAGAAGATTGCATTTGCTGTTGCTAAGAAGGCGATTGAGCAAGGTGTGGCACTAGAAATCACCGACGAAGCATTGGAAGAGGCGATTGACGCTTCATTCTGGCAGCCGGTTTACCGCAAGTACAAGCGTACCGCTTTCTAATTGCTGTAAGTATCAAACAGCCCAGCAGAGATGCTGGGCTTTTTTGTTTGTCAGTGTTTAGTTTGAGTTAGACGAATTAAACAAACACTTCTAACTCAGTCATTGTGATGGCTTTATTTTCAGCCAGTTCGACGCGATTGCCACCTTTCGATTTCGCTGAGAAGAGTGCTTCATCAGCTTTAATTATCGCGTTCTGATACCCGTCTCTTCCTATCTTAGCAACACCGATACTGCAGGTGAGTTTTACGTTATTAAACCATTCTGAATTCATCGTCCGCTGTCGAATAAGTTCTGCTAACTCGCAGCCTTGGGTGACATCCAATTCTGGACAAAATATCAGGAACTCTTCGCCGCCCCATCTCACAACATGATCGCAAGGCTCAATCAACTCTTGTAAAGTGACCGCAAACTGTCGAAGAAGGTCATCACCTAACTGGTGGCCATGTTGATCGTTAAACTGCTTAAAACCATCGATATCGATATACAACACACTCAGTTGTCGGCTTTCCCACTTCAGTAATTGCATTTGAGTTTGCAACCAGAAACGTATCCCTTTGCGGTTAAAAAAACCCTGTCAGTGGATCTCGGTGTGCCATGTCAGCAAATATTTGATTTTGCTCTTTAAGCGCTTCATTTTTATTTAATAACCACTCTTGTCGACTTTGGTATTGTTTGATCTTCCTTCTGTTAATGATGATTTCATAGGCAATGGCATATAGCCCGTAAATAAGCCAAACCAACAACAAAATAGAGACAAATGTGACTTTGCTTATATGGTGACCAACCAATTCAACCTGTCGAATATAAAAATGGTAGTTGCCTTCTTTTATTTGAGAAGCCGTTGCAACTTGAAGAACTGAAACTTCATCGAGTTCAGGTTCTGAGTGCTCAATGGGCATGCGATTATTAATCAGCCACCAGTTCATTACTTCAAGTTTATCAATTGGAATATCGACAACCTGATTGCGTGCATTAAACTCAATACCATTGTACTTGTGTAAAAATGAAGTATTTATACTAGGATTGCTTTCACCAAAGCTCTTAATGAACAAGCGCGCAAACCAATTGGTTGTGTCACCAACACCACCGATATTTAAGCGAATGTATTCATACTCACTAAGATCGACACCTGCACTCTTAATGCTTGCAATGTCAATCCCCATGGCACAGTACGGCCACTCATACGCACTTTTTCTAATTTCACAATTAATTGAAGCTGTACCATCAACAATATTCAATGATGAGGAGGAAGCCCCACCCCATATTGAATCATCTTCCACCGATATAGGAAATTGACCTGGAAATAATTCTAATCTTTTTCTGCCATCCATCTCTAAATATATGAATAAAGATAAACAGGTTAATAAAGCCATACACCCAACGAATTTTATGTCACCACTCATTATACTTCCCACTGCTTTTTATTTTTTTAGTATTAATTACATTTATCAGTAACACAGTTTCAAAGGGGGTAAGTGAGTTTTGTAAGCTTAATGTCAAATAAACCTAAAAATAGCAACATTTTGTCAGAACAATATAACATTTCGAAACAAGTTGCACACAGTCGACTTTATCGTCAAAAGACGATTAATAATAAGTAGTGATTAATGGATTTATCAGAAAATTCATACAAGATATCAATAAGTGCTAAGCTCACTCGCTCTTATCAGTTCGTGGTATCCTACCCTCACGAGGAATCACTTCACGAAATTCATGGAATATTTGAACTTACTAGGGAATTACCTTGTCCCATACCTGAATGAAATTTCGACCGCCCTGATTGCATGCGCGCTCGTTGTCGCAGGTGGCGAAATTAATGCACTATTGAGAAAAGTGTTAAGGCCTTATAACTTTGTGATTCGGACATTCGCTTTCATATTGATTAATGCGTTTGGATACGGCTTAATCATAGTAAAAGCAACACCTTACCTATCCCGGACACTCCGCTCTTTCGAGTCGGGTATTATGTTTAGCGGCGTTGTAATCACTTTTGTAGTAATAGGCCTATGGGCTCAAAGGAATCGGCAAATCTAGTGCGAAGACTATTCCACCGAAAACAATCAACATGGCTCAGTTGGACGCAAGTTATCAAGCTTGTGAGTTGGCTGCCGGTATTTGCACTCGTGCTGGCGGCATCACTGTTTGCCATCGACCGATGGGTTTCGTACCAAGCTCGAGAGCAGCTATTTACCAATGTTGAACAAATAGATAAGTTTGACGTGGCTGTCGTGCTAGGAACGAGTAAATACCTAGGTAAGATCCTCAACGAATACTATTCACACCGTATGGATGCTGCGGTAGAACTGTACAAGGAAGGAAAAGTAGCTCACTTCTTATTAAGTGGTGACAATGCCCATCGCTCATACAACGAGCCTTGGACAATGAAACGGGACCTATTGAAAGCAGAAGTCCCAGAGGAGAAAATTTTTCTGGATTATGCTGGTTTCCGAACGTTAGATTCCGTTGTACGCGCAAAGGAAATTTTCGACACCGATAACTTCCTTATCATTTCTCAGAAATTTCACTGTGAACGCGCCTTATTCATTGCCAAGTCACACAACATTAATGCGAGTTGCTTTGCCGTGCCAGGTCCTTCTCGCCACTCAGGTTGGAAAGTACGAGTACGAGAAATATTCGCTAGGGCTAAAGCAGTACTGGATATCTACGTAATAAACGCTAAGCCAAAATTCTTAGGTCCAAAAGAGCCCATTCTCAGTGCTGACAATGATAGCGCAGATACAGAATTGGAGCTCTCTTTAGAAGAAACCGAACAAGTGCCTGAGCTTACTCACTGACCGTGACTCGGTTTCGGCCTTTGCGCTTCGCTAAATACAAAGCCTCATCAGCACGAGTAAGCATCTCATTGGTTCTTTCATTACCTAGACTCGCCACACCGATACTGGTGGTTAATGCATCTCCATGTACCCAAATGTGCGCTTCTACTTTATGACGGATTCGCTCTGCCAGCTCAGTAGCATCAGATAACGGGACTCCAGGACAGAATACGACGAACTCTTCACCACCCCATCGAACAAGGCGTTCGCTCGGGCTCAAAGCAGACAGCACGACCATGGTGAACTCTCGTAAGATGTCATCACCCATACCATGACCATACTCATCGTTAACATGTTTAAAGTGGTCGATATCAAGATAGAGCACTGACAAAAGCTTGGCTGTATTGGCCTCTTTTTCAAAGTTCACATCTAACCATTCACGAATTGAGTGACGGTTCATTGCTCCAGTTAAGGCATCACGGTTGGCTAACTCGGCAAAGTGGACGTTCTGTTCTTTCAAGCTACGATTGAGCTTTTTAAGGTGATCTTGTCTAAAATGAGCCTGTAAAATCAGTTGATGGCTGCGACGAATTTCGACAATGCTGTAGATAAGCGCCAAAGAGACCCAAAATACCAGCAGACCAAGCATTAACTTTTCACCAGATATGTAATGACCAACAAACTCAATGCTGTTGATTACCATCCGGTAGCGCCCATCATGGTGGCCTGAGCCCGTTGCCAATTCGAATTTAGTCGTATTGGTGTATTCTGGAGCTGAATGATCAATTGAAATGTTATTGTCTGCCAACCACCACGTCATCACCTGTAGGTTGGCAATCGGTATCTCGATAACACCTTGGCCAGTTCCGGGTTTAAACTCTACCCCATTGTACTTCTGGGTATATTCGTTGTCCTTGGTCGAATAAGCTTCATTGTAATTGCGCAGGTAAAAGCGCAGGCTTGGATCTGCATCACTGTCGAGTTGCTCAAAATCGATATTCATTCGAATAGTGTGAAACTTCTCTAAGTTGACACCTTGATGATCGGATGTACCTAAGTTGATTGAAATACCGCAATAAGGCCAGCTGTAACTTGGCGATTTAGCCAGTTCACACTCCAGTGTCGCTTGCTCTCCATCAATCGTGAGTTTCGATGTAGAAATGCCACCTTGGGACTGATCGTTGGTCGACAAATAAGTCAGTTTGCTCGGTGAGATTTTATAAATAAGACTACTTCCGTGCATCCAATACAGCTGCACTAACAAGATGGTCCCTAGGCCCATACCAAAGATGATTTTGTGTATTAACTTCACTCAGCACCCACAAGAAACCAATATCTAAACAGAATTCATTCAGCGCGTATTATGCAACCTTGGTTCCAATTTTACCTTGTTTTTATTGTTGAGAAATCAATAAAAACATGAATTCACTCATAAAGAGGTAGCTTATATTCAATAATAGTCGAATTATTAACCGCTTCTGAACAATGTACGAGGATTTAACGGAATACCTGAGTAACGATACAAAACCTGCTACACTGTTTGGCTAAAATACAATAGGGTTAAGCCCATACTGCAAGAGCAATGTCATGTCTTTATTAGCAAAAGGTACGCTAAGTAAAATGCGCGCCTCTCTCGAAAATACCGTCCACTATCGATTACCGGTTGGTGATGAACTCGTCGACCTAGCCCCATTCATTGGACAGCGTTTAACACTCACTCACACTGGCAACATTTTTTGTAGCGCATGTGGCAAAAAAACGAAGAAAAGTTACTCTCAAGGTCACTGTTTTGTTTGCATGAAGAAGCTAGCAAGCTGCGATATGTGCATCATGAAGCCAGAGACTTGCCACTACGATCAAGGCACATGCCGCGAGCCGCAATGGGGCGAAGAGAATTGTATGGTGGATCACTTTGTGTATCTCTCAAATACTTCTAGCCTTAAAGTCGGTATTACGCGACATACCCAGATTCCAACTCGTTGGATCGATCAAGGCGCAACCCAAGGTCTACCGATTTTTAAGGTTAAAACCCGTTTTATCTCTGGCCTAATCGAAGTTGAGCTTGCTAAGCATATCGCTGATAAAACCAACTGGCGCACCCTGTTAAAAGGCGATGGCGAGCCAATGGAATTGGAAGCTCGTTTTGCAGAACTACTTCCTCTTGTTGAAGATAAGATTGCTGAAATCAAACAGCAATTTGGTGATGATGCAATTGAAATCCTGAGCGAAGCGATTACACCAATCAGTTACCCGGTCAATCAACACCCAACTAAGATTACTTCACACAACTTTGATAAGAACCCTGAAGTCACGGGCGTTTTACAAGGCATCAAAGGTCAGTACATGATTTTTGATACGGGTGTGATTAACATCAGGAAGTTTACTTCCTACGAGGTTGAAGTCTCTACCTAGTAAAAAGACCTCCAATTGGAGGTCTTTTTGTTTAGCTTTATTGGTCCAAGATAATTTTCAATTCATCAAAGAAGATATCCACTTCTTCTAATGTGTTGTAGTGCATAAACCCTACGCGAACAACACCACCACTTTCTTCTAAGCCAAGTTGGCGCACCAAACCTAGCGCGTAGAAATGCCCATTCCAAACACAGATATTTCGCTCGCCTAACTTTTTGGCAATCTCGATTGGTGAATGGTTATCAAACGTTAAAGCAAACGTTGGCGTTCTCAGTTCGCAGTCAGCTTGCAGCTCTCCCCATAAGGTAACGCCGCTTAGTTCAGATAAACGCGATAAGAATCGTTCACTGATTGCAGATTCGTGCTGATTAAATTGTTTGTACGACTCAACCAGACGCTTTCTTAGTGAGTCAGCACTCTTGCCCCATTGTGACAAATATTTCACCGCAGCGATGACACCTGCAAGCCCTTCAAAACTCTGTGTCCCCGTTTCGAATCGACCCGGCCCTTGATTGGTAGCAGGTTCAACTTTGTATGGGTGAAGAGCGTGTAGCCATTTCGGCGCGACATAGGCGATACCGACGTGAGGACCAAAAAACTTATACGCTGAACAGGCTAAGAAATCACAACCCAAAGCTTGCACATCAACAAGGTGGTGCGGTGCATAATGGACAGCATCTACATACACCATCGCGCCAACAGCATGCGCTGCTTCTACCACACGTTTAACATCAACAATTGATCCCGTGGTATTAGAAGCAAAAGTCAAAGCGACCAACTTAGTCTTATCGTTAATCAGTGACAGAAGATGTTCAATATCTAGGCCATAATTCGCTTCGTTAACACGAGCCTGGTGTACAACGGCCCCTTTATCATCCGCCGCTTGTTGCCAACTCGATACGTTCGAGTAATGATCGAGCGCTGTAACGATTACTTCATCTCCAGATTCCCAACCTCGGCTAATCGCACGGCTCAATTGGAAGGTCAAAGAGGTCATGTTGGCGCCAAACACCATGTTGTCAGCCGATTCAGCATTGACCAGTGCTTGAGCATGCTCACGCGCTTGCTGCATTAAATCCGTTGTGTTTCGACTCGAAAAATAGTGACCACCTAAGTTTGAGTTGAAGAAGCCTAAGTACGCCTGCATCGCCTCTAATACTGATTTAGGTACTTGCGACCCACCCGGCCCATCGAGAAAAATAACCGGCAAATCATTATGCGTTTGGCTTAACGCGCTAAACTGCGCTCTTGATAGGTTAGGAGTGAAGCTCATTAACAGCGCCCTTTGCAGTTAAAACAAAAACATCCATATGGCCTTCTTTGCCTTCAATTACGGAACGAATTGGCTGGGCATTGTGCCAAAGCTTATTATCTGCAAGCATCGCGACTTCACCGCTTAATAATACTTTGCGGAAGAATGGAGCTTCATTAAAACTGTTGTACAGCATGATGTCTCCTCCTTCGATATTGTGGCGCCCCATACCGACCAACGCGATATGTTCAAAGCCATCTTGGTGAACACCTTCTGGCGCCACTTGCGTTTCATCGTAAATCGCAGAAATGCGGATTTGGTGAATTTCTATTTCTTGGCCATTTTGCAACTGGTTCGATGCAGCGAACATAGAACACATTTCTCGCATTCCGTCACTTTCGAGGATAGATGCTTCAATACCTTCAAATTGGCGAACTACATTTCCTTGGAAGCGGTTTATATCGTCCGTTTGCATAAACTCGTTCTTATTCAAGTCGACGACCTGACCATCTTGAAGTGCAACCACTGAATAACGTCTGAGGCGAAATTTCCCATCTGCGTGCTCTGTATGCGGCAGGTGCATAAAAGAAGGGGCTAGTTGAGAAATGGCAGAATCACTTAACTTAGTCAGTTGTAGGGTTGTTTCTCGCTGATGCAGCATCATCATCTCCTTAATGAAGGTACATACTCTTAGTTATAATTAACATCTTGTTCACATTTATTATTTGCGCATATATATCGGGAGATCAACTTTATTTAGCATTTCAATCCATCAAAAATTAAAATAAAGACGCATAAACTATAAAATAATAAAAAGTTAGAGACATAAACCAGTTTAAGAAAGTCGCAATGTCGAAAACTAGATGACTTCACTAGTCTATTTATAAATCACTATATTCATCAATATGTTAGAGTTTTATCTCTATTCGATAAGTTAACGTTTGCGTTCTAATCTATAACCAATTATTACATTCCCCTGCCTTGCTAACGCTTTAAAAGCCCCCATATATTCCATACAATCGAACTCAAATAGATGATAAAGCGTCACCGCTAATGGAGCACAAATGAGCGACGTAAAACATAGCAACCTTCTAATCCTAGGTTCAGGACCAGCTGGCTATACAGCAGCAGTTTATGCTGCTCGCGCTAACCTTAACCCTGTTCTAGTGACGGGCATGCAGCAAGGTGGACAATTAACCACCACAACTGAAGTTGAAAACTGGCCTGGTGATCCTGAAGGTCTAACTGGCCCAGGTTTGATGGACAGAATGAAAGAGCACGCTGAACGCTTTGAAACTGAAATTTTGTTCGATCATATTAACGAGGTTGATTTTAGTCAGCGCCCGTTTCGTCTCAAGGGTGATAGCAGCGAATACACCTGTGATGCTTTAATCATTTCGACAGGTGCTTCTGCTAAGTACCTAGGCTTAGAATCTGAAGAAGCCTTCAAGGGTCGCGGTGTTTCAGCTTGTGCCACTTGTGACGGTTTCTTCTACCGTAACCAGAAAGTCGCCGTCGTTGGTGGTGGTAATACTGCGGTTGAAGAAGCGCTTTACCTTTCAAACATCGCATCTGAAGTTCACTTGATTCACCGTCGTGACTCCTTCCGCGCTGAAAAGATTCTCGTTAAGCGCCTAATGGATAAGGTAGAAAACGGCAACATCGTTCTGCACACTGACCGTACACTTGATGAAGTTGTTGGTGATGATATGGGCGTGACTGGCGTTCGTATTAAAGACACTCAGTCAGACGCTATCGAACAAATTGATGTGATGGGCGCGTTTATTGCGATTGGTCACCAGCCAAACACTTCAATGTTCGAAGGCCAATTAGAGATGAAAGATGGCTACATCATCGTTCAATCAGGGCTTGAAGGTAACGCGACGCAAACCAGTGTTCCAGGTATCTTTGCCGCTGGCGATGTGATGGATCATAACTACCGTCAAGCGATTACCTCTGCTGGTACTGGTTGTATGGCTGCGCTAGACGCTGAACGTTTCTTAGATGGATTAGCTGATAACAAGTAACCTCATTTATAAGTTACACGCTAAACGTAAATAATATTTTTCACTTTTAGCTCAAATCCTTAAAGCCCTGCGGTATTCCCGCAGGGCTTTCTTTTGTATAATGCGCCATTCTAATTCGTAATAATAATTCTCATTAAGCCTTCACGATGGATAAAAAGAAACAACGCAGCTTGAATCAATGGCTCAAGCAGCAGAGTAAGCTCGCCAAGCGCTGGCTTATGATAGCTGTCGGTCTCGGTGTTCTTTCAAGCATATTTCTCTTGGCCCAAGCCGCTTTGCTTGCCACTATTTTGCACCAACTCATCATAGAACATGTCGACAAATACGAGCTTGTTCCTCACTTTCTTGGCCTAGCAGCTATCATTGCGGTCCGTGCCCTTTGCTCATGGGGACGAGAAATCGCAGGTTACCGTTGCGGCGAACAGATCCGCGTCTATATCCGTCAGTTAATTTTAGACAAACTGCGTGAATTAGGACCGGCGTACATTAAAGGCAAACCTGCCGGTGCGTGGGCAACCTTGCTACTTGAACAAGTCGAAGACATGCACGACTTCTTTGCCCGCTACTTGCCGCAAATGTCTTTATCCGTTTTGGTGCCTTTCGTTATTCTAATCGTGGTATTCCCTGTTAACTGGGCTGCGGGGTTGATCTTCTTAATCACAGCGCCACTTGTGCCTCTCTTCATGGCATTAGTCGGTATGAAAGCAGCGGATGCAAACCGCAAAAACTTCAAAGCCTTACAGCGCCTTTCTGGCCATTTCTACGACCGTTTACAATCAATGACAACCATCCGATTGTTTGATCGTACCAAAGCAGAAACCGAGGTTATGCACGGTGCATCAGAAGTGTTCCGTACGCGTACTATGGATGTGTTAAAGATCGCTTTCCTATCGTCAGCCGTCCTTGAGTTCTTCACTTCAATTTCTATTGCGCTTACTGCGGTCTACTTCGGTTTTGCCTTCATTGGTGAATTGAACTTCGGTGATTACGGCGCAGGGGTTACGCTGTTTGCAGGTTTATTTATCCTTGTTCTGGCTCCCGAGTTCTATCAGCCGCTGCGTGATTTAGGGACCTTCTATCATGCCAAGCAACAAGCTGTCGGCGCAGCTGAAAGCATTGTCGAGTTTATCGAAACCGATGTTGAAACCGTCAGTTCAGGTAAAAAGGCGCTCAATGATGACGATGATATTGTAATCCAAGCGCAAGATTTAGAAGTCTATTCACCTGAAGGGAAAAAGCTCGTCGGTCCTATCAGCTTTTTACTTAATGCCAAGCAAACGGCTGCGCTCGTTGGCCCAAGTGGTGCAGGAAAAACCAGCTTAATCAATGCAATTCTTGGTTTCCTACCGTACAAAGGTTCGCTCACTATCAATGGTATAGAGCGCAGTGAGCTCTCATTAGAAAACTGGCGTGAAAAGATCAGTTGGGTTGGTCAAAACCCTCTCCTATTACACGGTTCGATTCGCGACAACATCACCCTAGGTAAATCCGATGTAAGTGACGAAAACATCAACCTCGCATTAGAAGAGTCATTTTCAGCAGAGTTTGTTAATCAACACGGATTAGACTACTCGATCTCCGATCGTTCAGGTGGCCTATCTGTAGGTCAAGCCCAGCGCTTAGCCCTAGCTCGAGCTATGGTTCAAAACGGCAAATTCTGGTTATTAGATGAACCGACTGCAAGCCTAGATGCGCGCAGTGAGAAGCTAGTCATGCAAGGCTTAGACAATCAAGTTGCAGGTAAATCTGCGCTTATGGTCACCCACCAGCTGACGCCACTTCGTAATGTCGATCAAATACTCGTTATGGAAAATGGACTTCTGGTTCAATCAGGCGAGTTTGAAACGCTAGCCCAAGAGCAAGGTCTATTCCAGTCAATGCTGCAAGCTAACCAAGCCTTAAACCAAGCGAATAAGGGGAACCTAGATGCGTGATTTACTTCCCTACTTAAAGCTGTATAAAAAGCACTGGTTTGGCCTATCTCTTGGTATGCTACTGGCCTTTTTGACCGTAGCGGCATCGATTGGTCTGTTGACCCTATCAGGCTGGTTCCTATCGGCAGCAGCAGTCGCTGGTTTAACCATTGCTCGTGAAACCTTCAACTACATGCTTCCGGGTGCTTTTGTACGCGGCTTCGCTATGGGCCGAACCGCAGGACGTTGGGGAGAGCGCGTCGTTAGCCACAACGCCACGTTTAAGCTCCTGACTGATCTGCGCGTATTCTTCTTTTCGAAGTTAGCGCCTCTCATTCCAGGTCGAGTTTCGAACCTGCGAGATGCAGACCTACTCAACCGCCTTGTCGCCGACGTTGATGCAATGGACCATGTCTACTTGCGCCTTATCAGTCCTATGGTTGTTGGAACCCTCGGTATTCTTGGCCTAACCGCCCTAGTCTGCTGGTTTGATAGAGAGCTCGGCCTAACGCTTGGCGCGATTTTAATGTCGCTGGTTCTTGCTTGGCCCGTCTTGTTCTACAAACTGGGTAAGCGTAACGGTAGCGAATTGACTCAGCATAAAGCTCAGTTACGTATTTCGACACTCGACTGGCTTCAGGGCTATAGTGAACTAACCTTATTTGGCGCAGAAGAACGCTACCGCAATGCGATTCTTAATGCTCAAGATAAGCTACTAAAAAACCAGTACTTCAATGCACACTTTTCCGGCATTGCTCAAGCATTACTGATGTTAGCTAACGGCTGGACGGTTGTTCTCATGCTGTGGCTTGCTGCCGATGGTGTTGGTGGTAACACCCCTGACCCAATGATCGCACTGGTCGCATTTGCAACGATGGCAAGTGTCGAGTTACTGATGCCGATAGCCGGAGCCTTCCAGCATCTGGGTCAAACCCTAACATCTGCGCGTCGACTCAATGACATCATTCTTTCAGAGCCAGATGTACAGTTTCCTGAAGAGCGTATTGAGCACGGCGAAGAGTTCTCTATTGCGTACAAAGATATTTCTTTCCACTATCCAGACAGCGATAGCCAAGTTATCTCAAATGTCGAGCTGACCATTCCTGCTCAGCATCGTATCGCCATTGTCGGTCAAACAGGTTCAGGTAAATCTACCCTACTCCAATTATTGAACCGCTATTGGGATGTTCAGCAAGGCACGATTGAGATAGCAGGAAAGCCAATTGACCAATGGAGTGAAAGTCAACTTCGCCAAGCAATCAGTGTCGTTAGCCAGCGTGTTGATATATTGAATGGCTCGCTGCGTGATAACCTTGTGATGGCAAAACCAGACGCGGATGACCAAGAGCTCGCTCAAGCACTGGAAAAAGTGGGTCTATCGAAACTGTTAGAAGATACCGCACTCGATACTTGGTTAGGTGACGGCGGCCGCCAGTTATCTGGTGGGGAAAAGCGCCGTATCGGTATTGCAAGAGCGTTATTACACAATGCGCCAATCTTGCTATTGGATGAACCAACTGAAGGTTTAGATAAGCAGACTGAGCAGCAAATGATGCAGTTGTTCGAGCAGCACTTTAAAGGTAAGACCGTAGTGTTCATTACTCACCGATTGGTCGACCTCGATAAGATGGACACTATTTGTCTGATTGAGCAAGGCAGAATCGTTGAGCATGGCAACCACGATGAGCTGATGGCAGAGCAAGGACGTTACTACGCGCTTAATCAAACCTTATAGACAGAGTGATTGATAGAAAAGACCCAGCACGACTTCTCGTTGTGCTGGGTCTTTTTGTATATTTATACCTATGAGACAAATACGGGTAACAAGTTCTTGAACGCAACACCTGATGAAAAGCCCACCTTCCCTAACCCATGCGTGCGCAACTGCTGTCTCGACGAAAACGATGTCTGCTTGGGGTGCTTTCGCACGCTTGAAGAAATTCTACATTGGTCGCAGTCATCCAATGAACAAAAGCAAACCATCTTGGCGAGATGTAAGCAAAGAAGAGCACAAACGAACCAAAATTAACTTCACTCAATATAATCATTATTAGCATTGCACCCTCTCAAAATTGACTCATTGCCCTATTCTGCAAAACAAACTTCTCGTAAGATTCAAGCGCGTAAATAACTTTTGTTGATAGTCTGAAAACAGCTCACGCCCTGACAATTCATTCGTGTGCAGCCCTAGCAGTAACGACCATTTTTCCTTACAGTCACAGTTATCAATAACGAAGAACAATTAAGTCAATGAATCAATAGACACCATGAAAGACCAATTAACGATTACTGTTTCGACTATCAATGGCTCCAAGCATTGGTATTTCAGCAAAGCGATGCAGCGTCACTTCAAAACCTGTTTAGTTGTGCTTGCACTGGCGATCACAGCAACCGTGTTTCTTATTGATCATCTCTACTCTCAAGTTGGAGATGCGATGTTAAAGCAATCAGAACTGGCTGAACATTCGCGAAATATTGGCCAAGAGCTAGATAGCTTGAAGACTCTCAAATCCGAACTCGAAAATGATTTGTCCGAGCGCGAAGAGCGCGTGCAATTGGTCTCGGAAAGATTGGTCGAGTTAGAAAAAGTACTGGGTGTCGCTAGCGAGAGCACCGAGCACAGTTTAGATGCTCGCCTAGATATCGCTGCCATCACCTCCAACGTCAGACTGGCGATGCTCAACCAAATTCCGAGCGGCTCTCCAGTCGGTGATGTCCGCCTTTCATCAGGCTTTGGTAAGCGTATTCACCCCGTAACCAAAACCAGCAAAATGCATAGAGGATTGGACTTTGCTGCCAATACAGGCACAAAGGTATACGCCCCAGCCGATGGCGTGGTCGAAGTGACTAGGCATAGCAATAAAGGCTCGGGCAACTTTTTACGTTTACAGCATTCATTCGGCTTTTCGAGCTCTTATTCACACTTAAAAGGGTTCAAAGTCAAAAGCGGTGAATTCGTCAGAAAAGGACAACTCATCGCAATCTCTGGCAATAGCGGGCTCTCTTCTGGTCCCCACCTTCACTATGAGGTGCGTTTTGTCGGAAGAGCACTAAATCCTAGGTCATTCGTTGACTGGAACCTGAATAATTTTGAAGAGATCTTTACTAAGGAGCGACAAATACGATGGGAATCTTTAATCGAGACCGTAGAACAGCGAGTAGCTCAGCAACTTCAACTATCATCGCCAAAGGATGTGCTGTTAGCGGAGAACTCAAGGTAGAAAGCGATATTCAGATTGATGGCATCGTAGAAGGTCAACTGCACGTAGACGGCACCTTAGTCGTTGCAGAAAGTGGCTGCGTGAAAGGAGAAATTTACGCTAAACAGCTTATCGTCAACGGTATTCTTGATGGCAACTGCTACGTGGAACGTGTTCAAGTACTATCAAAAGGGCGTGTTAGCGGTAAAATTTGGAGCAATAATTTAAGTATTGAGCCGGGTGGTAAATTCTTCGGAGAAGCGGCAGAGCTGCCTGAAAAAGAAGTAGTGAGCCTAAATAAACCATCGGCTGAAGGCCAAACTAAACCATTCTCAAGCCACAAAAGCGCCTAGCCTATCAGCGGTTCGATAGAACAGAATCAACCCGCTTAATTCAGTAATAATTTCTTAGAACTTCAGAAATAAAAAATCCGAGTGTTTTTCAACACTCGGATTTAGAATCTGCTTAGCTAAGAGTACTGTTTAGCGCTGCTTATTACGTGCGTTTGGTTTACCCGCACCTTTCTTAGGCTTACGGCGTGATGGGTTGTTACTACGACCACCACCGCTATTTACGCGCTCTTCGTGACGTTTAACTGCACGACGAATCTTCTGGCTACGAGAACGCTCACGCTTACGAGAAGTGTTCGCTTTGTTTTCATCAAGTAGCGTTTCTTTCTCTGGACGAAGTTCTACGAGTTCACGCAGGTAGTTCACTTCTTTCAGATCAAGTTCCATCCATCCACCACGAGGCAATTTCTTGTCTAGGTAGATATCACCGTAACGTACACGTTTCAGACGGCTTACTGTCGTATCTTGAGATTCCCAAAGACGACGGACTTCGCGGTTACGACCTTCGTTAATTGCAACATAGAAAGTGTGGTTCATACCATCACCGCCTGCGTAGACAACATCTTCGAAACGCGCCATACCATCTTCTAGCTCTACGCCACGTACTAGGTTCTTCACTTTCTGTTCAGTGACGTCACCAAAAACACGCACCAAGTATTCACGTTCAACTTGGCGGCTAGGGTGCATTAGACGGTTAGCAAGTTCACCATCCGTTGTAAACAGCAGTAGACCAGATGTGTTTGCATCTAGACGACCAACTGAGATCCAACGAGAACCACGGATTTTAGGTAGACGGTCAAATACAGTTCGGCGACCTTCAGGGTCATGACGAGTACACAATTCACCTTCCGGCTTGTAGTACGCAAGAACTCGACAAACCACCTCTTCCTGAGCTTTAGCAGAAACAGTATGACCATCGATACGCACAACGGCGTTTTCATCTTCTAGTCGTTCACCAAGCTTAGCTACAACACCGTTCACACTCACGCGACCCGCTTTAATTAAAGCTTCCAGTTCGCGACGAGAGCCATGACCAGCTCGAGCTAATACTTTCTGTAATTTTTCGTTCATTTATCTACCTATGTGTCGTCTTCTCAGACGTCGAATAAACAAGTGCGACCCAAAATCGCGGCCGCACATTATGGCAAAAACTGTGGAGGAAATCACTAACTTTTGATTACTCAAAAGGGGCTGGATCACCGGAACCTAAACGAGCTACTTTAGGTTCTTCATCACTAAAATCGATGACTGTCGTTGGCTGTTCGCCTAGGTAGCCGCCGTTCAAAATACAGTCAACAGCGTGCTCTAGTTTATCGCGGATATCTTCAGGGTCTGACTCAGTGATGTCGTTACCCGGCAAGATAAGCGACGTCGACATTAGAGGCTCACCCAGTGCTTCTAACAAATCCAAAGCAATACGGTTATCCGGCACACGAATACCAATCGTCTTGCGCTTTGAATTCATCAAACGACGTGGCACTTCTTTAGTCCCTTTAAAGATAAAAGTGTAAGGACCTGGAGTGTTGTTTTTCAGTAGACGAAATGCGCCATTATCAACACGTGCATAAAGTGACAACTCAGAAAGGTCACGGCATAGTAGCGTGAAGTTATGCTTGTCATCTAAACGGCGAATTTGACAAATTCTTTCTAGCGCCTGCTTGTTCTCAAGCTGACAGCCTAGGGCATAGCCTGAGTCGGTTGGGTAAACCACTACCCCACCATTACGTATGATTGCTACAGCTTGGGTGATCAAGCGAGCCTGTGGGTTTTCTGGGTGAACGTAAAAAAACTGGCTCATTGTAATTCCTCAATATCGAGTCTCACGACTCTATAGTTAATTGGTATTGATTGAATCTGATTTAGAAGGCTCAATACCCCAATCTTTCCATACCGCTTCGACACCTGACGGTAACCAAAGGTTTCGTCCTAGCTCCATCCACGGTGACGGATAATGAAAGTCACTGCCTTGTGAGGCTAATAGTTTGTATTGTATAGCATAATCAGCCAAGTTGCGTCTTTCTTGTTGTCCTTGTTGAGGTTGAGCAACTTCCATCGCATCTCCACCAGCTTCAACAAAAGCCGCCAATAGACGCTTGATCCATTTGGCGGTCAAATCGTAACGCGCAGGATGAGCTAAAACGGCTTGCCCTCCAGCCGCGTGGATCGCATCAACCGCATCTTTCATTGAACACCATGTCGGTGGCACATAGCCTGGATTATTACGCGTTAAGTACTTTTTAAATACCTGCTGCATGGTCTTGGCATAACCATTGTCAACTAACCACTTAGCAAAGTGGGCGCGAGTCACTGGCGCATCTCCAGCAATGAGTTTTACCTCGGCTAACACCCCTTCTCTGGTCGCTTTTTCCAGACGCTGGGCGATCAGCTCTGCACGAGATTCACGATGACTTTTCTGTTGGTCGATAAGAGACAGCAACGCATCGTTTGTCGGGTCGATATTTAGACCAACGATATGAATGTCTTTATTCTGCCAAACCGTTGAGATCTCAATACCATTAATCAATTTGATTGGTAGTTCATTGTCATGAATGTACTGATGCGCCAAATCCAAACCATCGACCGTATCATGATCAGTAATAGCTAAAACTTCGAGGTTAAAGCTTAGTGCTCTATCAATAAGTTCATTCGGAGGTAATCGTCCATCAGAGGCGGTAGTGTGGCTATGTAAATCAATTCTCATAATTTTGTTTTTTTAGTTGACTTTTTACCTCTGCACTAGTTAACTAGTACACAAATACGAAGTACCTGAATTTGGGCTCATTATGTTACAAGACATCAACCTAAAGCAAAACGCAAAAGTTAACGCTGATACGATTAATCGTAGTTCAGCTGACCTTGCTTGGTGGCGCACTTGGACAAGTTCTTGGTGGGCTAACGTGTACTTCTAAATTATAGATTTCATGTATATCAAGCCCGCTACCATAGCGGGCTTTTTGTTTTGTTGTCTGCCTCACACCTAAGTGCTTAAACAATCACCAGATTTGACCAAATCTTAATTGGGAGAACGTTTGCTTTATGCGACTATGTACGGCAGGAAGAAAAATTATTAAGAGAAAAGGAGGTCTTGTGAACAAGGCCATTAATATTCAAAAGCTAGGTAACCTTGAGCTCATTCGCACAACCGCGCCTTACGCTCAGGATCCAACGCAATTGTTCCATACTCTATGCGAGAACAAGACGGATAGCCTGTTGCTAGAATCGGCCGAGATCGATTCAAAGCAAGATCTTCAAAGCTTACTGATTGTTGATTCAGCAGTACGTATCGTATGTTTTGGTCACACTGTCACTATGACCGCGCTGACTGAAAACGGTAAGCACCTACTTTCTCACTTAACTCATAACATTAACGACGGTATTGAACACCGCTTTGACGGAACGGAGCTTGTTCTAGAGTACACATCTCCTTGCGATACCCTTGATGAAGATTCACGACTGCGTGAAGCCTCTTCCTTTGATGCACTAAGACTGATTCAGCACAGCTTCCATATTGAAGGGCTGCACAAGCATGCGATATTTATCGGTGGTCTTTTCGCTTACGATCTTGTGGCCAATTTTGAGCCATTAGGTCACGCGCAGGCAACCAATCAATGCCCAGATTACGTATTCTATGTCGCTGAGACTCTGTTAGTTGTCGATCACCAAAAACAGAGCTGTGACTTGCAAGCAGCACTGTTTGCTAATGACCAACAAAAGCCAACACTTGAAGCACGTTTAGAAGAAATACGCCTAGCTTGTACAGCACTGAAGCAGTTACCAAATGCAACCCCTGTAGCAGATACCAGCGCAGTACCTAGTGTTTCGGATGAAGACTTCTGTCAAACCGTACGTGACTTAAAACAGTACGTAGTTAAGGGCGATGTATTTCAAGTCGTACCATCGCGCCGCTTTACCTTACCGTGCCCTTTTCCTCTCGCGGCATATAAAGAACTGAAGCAGTCAAACCCAAGTCCTTACATGTTCTACATGCAAGATGAACTGTTTACTCTGTTTGGCGCTTCACCTGAAAGTGCACTTAAGTACGAAACTCATACCAACCAAGTTGAAATCTACCCTATTGCCGGTACTCGCCGCCGTGGCAAACGCCCAAATGGTGACATTGATTTCGATCTCGATTGCCGCATTGAACTAGAACTTCGTACCGACAAAAAAGAAAACGCCGAGCACATGATGCTGGTTGACTTAGCACGTAACGATGTCGCTCGTATTTCTGAAGCCGGGACCCGCCATGTGGCTGACCTACTTAAGGTTGACCGCTACAGCCACGTGATGCACTTGGTTTCTCGCGTGGTTGGCCAACTACGTAACGACCTAGATGCCCTACATGCTTATCAAGCTTGTATGAACATGGGCACGCTAACCGGCGCACCTAAGATTCGCGCAATGCAGCTGATTCGCGATGTAGAAGGAGCACGTCGTGGCAGCTACGGCGGCGCAGTTGGTTACCTAACTGGTGAAGGGACATTAGATACCTGTATCGTGATTCGCTCAGCGTATGTAGAAAACGGCATTGCTCAAGTACAAGCTGGCGCTGGCGTGGTGTTTGATTCTGACCCGCAAGCGGAAGCAGATGAAACGCGCGGTAAAGCTCAGGCTGTGATCTCTGCGATTCAAGCGGCTCATCAGCCAATTCAAAATAAGTAATAGGTGGAAGAGATGGCGAATATCCTATTTATCGATAACTTTGACTCTTTCACTTACAACCTAGTTGATCAATTTCGCTCCCTAGGTCATGAAGTCAAAATTTATCGCAACAATATTGCCGCTGACACGATTGAGTCAGCGGTTAAACAGCTAGAAAACCCTGTCGTCTTATTATCGCCAGGTCCTGGTGCACCTGCTGACGCTGGCTCGATGCCGGAGATCATTCAGCGCTTAAAAGGCAAAGTACCAATGATTGGTATCTGTCTCGGTCATCAAGCAATTGTTGAAGCGTATGGCGGTACCGTTGCTGGCGCTGGTGAAATCATCCACGGTAAAGTGTCGATGATGGAACACCAAAATCATGCGACCTATGCTCAATTGCCTTCTCCACTTGCAATTGCACGTTACCACTCATTAGTCGCAACTCATGTCCCAGAATCGCTAACCATCACAGCTGAAGTTGATGACCTAGTGATGTCTGTAGTACAAGAAGAAGACAAAGTGTGTGGATTCCAATTCCACCCAGAATCGATTATGACCACCTACGGCGCGACCTTATTGGCCAATGCGATTGAGTGGGCTCTAAAGAAGAACGACAAATAAGGAATAACGTCATGGAACAGATTATTAATAAACTTTACGAGCAGCAGTCACTCACTCAAGAAGAGAGCCAACAGCTATTTGATGTCATCATTCGTGGTGAGCTAGATCCAATCCTAATGGCCTCTGCGTTAACGGCGCTAAAAATCAAAGGTGAAACCCCAGACGAAATTGCGGGTGCAGCAAAAGCACTGTTAGCAAATGCTAATCCTTTCCCACGCCCGGATTATGATTTCGCTGATATCGTCGGTACGGGTGGTGATGGTCATAACACGATTAATATTTCAACGACGGCCGCGTTTGTCGCTGCAGCTTGTGGCCTAAAAGTCGCTAAACACGGCAACCGCAGTGTATCGAGCAAATCCGGCAGTTCTGACTTACTGGATTCTTTCGGTATTAACCTAGCAATGAGTGCAGAAGATACTCGTACAGCCGTCGATGAGATCGGCGTGGCTTTCTTATTCGCGCCGCAGTACCACGGTGGTGTTCGTCATGCGATGCCTGTACGTCAAACTATGAAGACGCGTACGATTTTCAACATCTTAGGCCCATTGATTAACCCAGCGCGTCCAAACATCGAACTGATGGGTGTGTACTCGCAAGAGCTTGTGCGCCCTATCGCAGAAACCATGCTGCAAATGGGAATGAAGCGCGCGGCCGTGGTACACGGTAGTGGTTTAGATGAAGTCGCGATTCACGGTGATACCACAGTCGCTGAAATCAAAGACGGTGAGATTATTGAGTACACCCTAACCCCTGCGGACTTCGGTTTAGAGTCTCATCCACTTGAAGCGATTAAAGGTGGCGATCCAGAAGAGAACAAAGCGATCATCACAAACATGCTAACGGGTAAAGGGACAGATGCTCAGCTTGGCGCAGTTGCTGCCAATGTTGCCCTGCTAATGCGCTTATTCGGCCATGAAGATCTTAAAGCCAATACCCAGCAAGCCATCGACGCTATGAATTCAGGTAAAGCTTACGAGCTTGTCAAAAAACTTGCCGCGCACGCGTAACCCAGAGCAAAAGGAAACATCATGACTGAGGTTAAAAATAAGCTATCCGAGCACGTTTCAGTAAAAGAAGCTGAAATGGCTGAAGTATTGGCAAAAATTGTCACAGATAAGTATCAATGGGTAGCCGAGCGCAAAGAGCAACAGCCACTTGATACATTTAAGGGCGAGCTGACCGCTTCTGATCGTAGCTTCTACGATGCTCTTAACAGCCAAAACACGGTATTCATTACTGAGTGTAAAAAAGCATCTCCTTCGAAAGGTCTGATCCGAGATGACTTCGATTTAGATTACATTGCGTCGGTATACAACAATCACGCAAATGCGATTTCAGTGCTGACCGACGAGAAATATTTCCAAGGTAGCTTTGAGTTCTTACCTCAAGTTAGAAAACAAGCGAAGCAACCTATCCTGTGTAAAGACTTTATGGTTGATAGCTACCAAGTTTACTTGGCGCGCCACTACCAAGCGGATGCAATCCTGCTGATGCTATCTGTACTCGACGACCAAGAGTATGCACAACTTGCTGAAGTTGCCCACTCGCTTGAAATGGGTGTGTTGACTGAAATCAGTAATGAAGAAGAACTGCATCGCGCCGTTAAGTTAGGTGCCAAGGTTATCGGTATTAATAACCGTAACCTGCGTGACCTTTCGACTGACCTAAATCGTACCAAAGAGCTTGCGCCAACCATTCGCGAGCTAGCGCCTGAAGCAACCATCATTTCAGAGTCTGGCATCTACACGCATCAGCAAGTCAGAGATCTGGCAACATTTGCGGATGGCTTCCTTATCGGTAGTTCACTGATGGCTGAAGACAACTTAGAACTTGCAGTACGTAAAGTGACATTAGGTGAGAATAAGGTATGCGGCCTGACTCACCCAGATGATGCCGCTAAGGTATATAAAGCAGGTGCTATCTTTGGTGGTTTGATTTTCGTTGAAGCCTCTAAACGCTTCGTTAACCTAGAAGAAGCGCGCTTAACCATGAGCGGCGCACCGCTAAAGTACATTGGTGTGTTCCAAAACCACTCCATCGAGCATATCGCAGACACTACCGAGCAACTTGGCCTAACTGGCGTGCAACTGCACGGCGACGAAGACCAAGCGTTTGTTTCTGAGCTCAAGTCTAAGATTCCAGAGCAGGTAGAGATTTGGAAAGCGTATGGCGTTAGCGAATCTATGCCAACGCTGATTGCTGAGCATATCGACCGTCACTTATTGGACACTAAAGTTGGTAAACAAGTCGGCGGTACAGGCCTTGTATTTGATTGGTCACTGATTGGCGACCCATCTAAGGTGATGCTGGCAGGTGGAATTACTCCGTTCAACGCCCAAAAAGCTTCAGAGCAGGGTTGTCTGGGTTTAGACCTAAACTCCGGCGTTGAGTCTTCTCCAGGTAAGAAAGACGCAGAAAAACTTGAACAAGCTTTTGCAGCAATTCGAAACTACTAATTATTTGTAGCGTGAGTGATAACTGGCGCTATCCCAAAATGAAGGATTTACACCATGGCTAAATTAGATGCCTACTTCGGCGAATACGGTGGTCAGTATGTACCACAGATTCTTGTCCCTGCTCTTGAGCAACTAGAGCAAGCCTTTATTGACGCGCAGGAAGACCCAGAGTTTCGTAGCGAGTTTATGACTCTGCTGCAAGAGTACGCAGGCCGCCCTACCGCGCTAACATTGACTCGTAACCTAACTAAAGGTACGAAAACCAAACTGTACCTGAAACGTGAAGACCTTCTTCACGGTGGTGCGCACAAAACTAACCAAGTATTAGGCCAAGCTCTGCTCGCCAAGCGTATGGGTAAAGAAGAGATCATCGCTGAAACTGGCGCGGGTCAACATGGCGTGGCTACTGCGCTGGCGTGTGCCCTACTTGGTCTTAAATGCCGTGTATACATGGGTGCAAAAGACGTTGAGCGTCAAAGCCCGAACGTATTCCGTATGAAACTAATGGGTGCAGAGGTTATCCCTGTACACTCTGGCTCTGCAACACTCAAAGATGCTTGTAACGAAGCTCTGCGTGACTGGTCAGCAACTTACGAAGACGCTCACTACCTATTAGGTACAGCAGCAGGTCCTCACCCATTCCCAACTATTGTTCGTGATTTCCAACGCATGATCGGTGAAGAGACTAAGAACCAAATTCTGGCACGTGAAGGTCGCCTACCTGACGCAGTGATCGCCTGTGTGGGTGGTGGTTCAAATGCCATCGGCATGTTCGCAGACTTCATTGAAGAAGAGACCGTTCGCCTAATCGGTGTTGAGCCAGCAGGTAAAGGTATCGATACCGACCAACACGGCGCTCCGCTGAAACACGGTAAAACCGGCATCTTCTTTGGTATGAAAGCACCATTGATGCAAGATGAAAATGGTCAGGTTGAAGAGTCTTACTCTGTATCAGCTGGTCTCGATTTCCCATCAGTTGGTCCACAGCACGCGCACCTTAACGCAATTGGTCGCGCTGAATACGACAACGTCACCGATGATGAAGCGCTGGATGCATTCCAAGAGCTAGCGCGTAGCGAAGGTATCATCCCTGCTCTTGAGTCATCTCACGCTCTTGCACACGCACTACGTATGGCTCGTGAAAACCCAGAGAAAGAACAACTACTGGTGGTTAACCTATCTGGTCGCGGCGACAAAGACATCTTTACTGTACATGACATTCTGCAACAAAAAGGAGCGATCTAATGAACCGTTATGAAAAGCTATTCGCGAGCCTAAACGATAAAAATCAAGGTGCTTTCGTTCCGTTCGTAACAGTTTGCGATCCGAATCCTGAGCAGTCTCTAAAAATCATGGAAACCTTGGTTGAAGCTGGCGCTGACGCCCTAGAACTTGGTATTCCGTTTTCAGACCCATTAGCGGATGGCCCAACGATTCAGGGTGCGAACATTCGTGCACTGGATTCTAGCGCGACTCCTGATATTTGTTTTGATCTGATTAGCCAAATTCGCGCTAAGTACCCAGACCTTCCGATTGGTCTGCTCATGTACGCCAACCTTGTTTACTCTCGTGGCATTGATAACTTCTACGAGCGCTGCGCCAAAGCAGGTATCGACTCAGTTCTTATTGCGGACGTTCCGACTAACGAGAGTGAAGAGTTTGTTGCAGCGGCGAGAAAGCATAATGTTGAGCCAATCTTTATTGCGCCGCCAACCGCTTCTGACGAAACTCTAGACCAAGTGGCAAAACTGGGTGGTGGATACACTTACCTACTTTCACGTGCCGGTGTAACTGGTGCAGAAACCAAAGCCAACATGCCAGTCAGCACGCTACTTGACCGCCTAAATCAGTTTGATGCTCCACCAGCGCTACTGGGCTTTGGTATCTCTGAACCAGAGCAAGTAAAACAAGCTATTGATGCCGGTGCAGCAGGCGCAATTTCCGGCTCTGCCGTTGTGAAAATCATCGAAAACAATGTCGAGCAGCCAGAGAATATGTTACAGCAGCTCGAAAACTTTGTTTCATCGATGAAGGCTGCGACACAAAAGTAACGTGTTAGCCATCTAAACTTCTATGAGATCGATTTCTTAATACCGCAAGAAATCGATCTTTTTATTAACATTCACCCCACCATTCCCATCATTGAAATTCCGAATAGATCTATAAACTAAAATACACATCAGAGTTATAACCCACCAAGCAAACGTTTGCTATTGA
Organism: Vibrio ouci; assembly: GCF_004551525.1. Taxonomy (GTDB): domain Bacteria; phylum Pseudomonadota; class Gammaproteobacteria; order Enterobacterales; family Vibrionaceae; genus Vibrio; species Vibrio ouci. The sequence goes on from NZ_SATR01000001.1 coordinate 132,179, forward strand.
GCAAAAAATTGTCACTTATCAACAAATGTGTTTTTAAATTCCTCTATTACTACTGACACGTATTGCTAATTGTAAAATTTAAGTGTAAAAAGCGAGACGAAATTATTAACCATGTTCGAGTTTTAACTCAGATGGTAATTCTGGATTTTTAAATTTTATTAGCACAGAGGTTATGGAAGTGTTAAAAGAAAAGAGTTTGCTAAGCAATATTGGTGTACAAGTTGTCATCGCCATGATTATCGGTACTGCCGTTGGTGCCTTCATGGGCGAGAGCGCAACCATGTTCGCTCCTCTAGGTGCGATCTTTATCAACCTAATTAAAATGCTGGTTATCCCATTGGTAGCCGTTGCACTGATTTCTGGTGCTGCTGGCTTGGGTAATAGCCAATCAGCTGGTAAAGTTGGTGTGGTGACTTTGGGCTACTTCGGCCTAACGTCTGCACTAGCAGTAGCACTAGCCCTATTTATGGGTGAAGTATTCAAGCCTGGCATGGGCATCGACGTCTCTGGTGTCGAGGGCATGTTCTCAGTTGAATACGCTTCAAAAGGTGAACTTCCTACTTTCTGGGCGACCATCACTGGTATGATCCCAACCAACGTTTTCCAATCACTGAATGAAGCAAACATCCTACAGATCCTAGTATTCTGTATGTTCTTTGGTATTGCGATTTCTAAGCAAGCGAAAGAAAAACGTGAGCCAATCATCAACGGTGTAAACGCTATCGTTGACGCTATGGTTTGGATGATCAACAAAGTAATGATCATTGCACCAATCGGCGTATTCGGTCTAATGGCTGAAGCGGTTGGTACGTTTGGTTTTGGCGCACTAATGGTGGTGTTCAAGCTATTCGTTGTTTACGTTGCTGCGATTCTTATCTTCGGTTTTATTGCTTACCCTCTAATGGTGCACATCTTCACTAAGACTTCTGCGAAGAAGTTCCTAGTTGCAATGAAGAAACCTCAAGCGGTTGCACTATCAACAGCGTCATCTATGGCAACTCTACCAGTAACACTTGATACCGTTGAGCACGAGCTAGGTGTTAAGAACTCTACGGCGTCGTTCGTTCTTCCTCTAGGTGCAACCATCAACATGAGCGGTAACGCAATCTACTACGGTTTGGTTGCTATCTTCTTTGCTCAGCTATTCAACATTGACCTAGGTATGGGCGCTTACGTAGCGATCATTGTAACCTCTACGCTAGGTGCTGTAGGTCAAGCAGGTGTTCCTGGTCCTTCATTCCTAGTCGTTGCAGTACTTCTAGCGGCTGGTATTCCAATCGAAGGTCTACCGCTACTGTTTGCTCTTGACCGTATCTTCGACATGATTCGTACAGCACTAAACATCACTGGTGATGCAGCGTGTGCGGTTATCGTTGACTCGCTAATCGAAGACGAAGCAAAAGAAGCTGAGCTACAAAAACAACAAGCTTAAATACTCTTTGCTCTAGACAGACAAAAGCCACTCAATCGAGTGGCTTTTCTAATGATTGGAAACCTCAATCTACACGCTCAAAAAATAGCTTAGGTAAGCCGTCTCCTTTTTATAGCCTAATGATTCATAAAGGCTTTGAGCGATAACATTGTCATTGGCCGTTTCTAAACTAAGACCATTCGCGCCGGTTTCTATCGCATGCTGGGTAGCGGCATTCATCAATGCTCTGCCTACTCCCCCCGAACGGCCACTCTCAGTCACAAACAGATCGTTTAAAATCCAACTACGCTGTGCTGAAACTGACGAGAAGGTCGGATAAAGCTGGGTAAAGCCTACCGCTTCGCCATCAGCATTCACTGCTAGAAATACAACTGACTCTTCATTACAAAGTCTTTCGTTGATGTAGTGATGAGCGAGTTTAAGGTCACTCTCTTGACCATAAAAAACTCGATACTGGTTGAATAGGTCGGCAACCAAGTCTAGTTGTTCGACGGTGGCTCTAATGATGTTAGTAGTCAATGGTGTTCTCACATTCCTTGTTTTGAATACTTTAGATAGTGTCAATCGACCCAATAAATCTCAACGTCTAAATTAAACTTTAAAAGGCATGTCTCAAAGCTAAGCCTTTGATCTTTATATCGTCTAAGTAATCAGGTGAAACACGCTCTAGATAGATCCCTTTAGACCTGTAAGTAAGGCGTGGCTAATTGATGGATATTGACTTTTGCGCCTAAACGGGCAGCCAGTAAATACATACCACCAATCTTGCGGTGTAAAAACAGTGCATCAGCTGGAGGTGTGTGCCAGTAGTCTTGCTCCATACTTAATATCGTTCCGGCTTCTCTTAAACGCATAGCTAAGCCACTGGCTCTGAAATCATACTCTTCATCCACCAGCATAGGCTCACAGGCAAGTTTAACCAAGTTGAGAATGGCTCGGCGCTGCTCCGGTAAAATGTCCTGGCTGAAAAAACCGATTTGTTCTAAGGCATCGTTCAAGCCCGACTCGCTTCCCTGCACCACCGATGAAAAAGCCTTACGATATCCGTCACTGAACCTGTCGCTGTATTCTCGTGTAGCACCAAAGTCGAGTAAACCAATCTGCTTACTCTCTGGCATGTAAAGGTAGTTAGCGAAATTAGGGTCAGTCTGAACCATTTTGAAGTCAAACAACTCTCTGAACATCAACTCAAGCAAACGGTGCATGACAAGGTCACGGTCAGGCTGCGCTAACGTTTCTACATTCTCTATTGAAATACCTTCAAGGAAATCCATCGCTAAGACAGATTCGGAGGTTATGTCAGTATGAATATTAGGTACCACAAAGTGATCCGTGTTTTGCAAAGCTTGATAATAACGTTGTGCAAAGTTCGCTTCACGCTGGTAATCCGCTTCATCATGTAGCTGTTTTTTCGCTTCTTCGAGTAAGCCCTTATAATCAACAGACTCTGGAATCAGGCCAACGATACTTAGCAATGTCCCCACGTTATCGACATCACTATTGATGCTTTTTCTGATTCCCGGATACTGAACTTTCACCGCCAGCTTTTCACCATCATCATTATAGGCTTGGTGAACCTGACCAATAGAGGCGCTGGCTACTGGCTTAAAGTTGAAAGCAGCAAACTGAAGCTTCCAATCCGCCCCTAACGCACCTTCTAATACCTGATTAAGCTGCTTTGCGGGTAGCGGGTCGGCATCTGAGCGAAGCCTAGCGAGAATATCCGCGAGTTCTGGCTCAAGAACGTCACCAGCATCCATGGATAGCATTTGGCCCAACTTCATCGCCGCTCCACGTAAGTGTGCCAGTTGTTCGGTGAGTCTTGAGATATTCGCTGGTGTCAGAATCAGATCTTTCGCCTTAGGCCTTTGACCCTTTGCTAACTGCTTAGTCCCTTCTGTTAAAACGTTACCTGCAACACGAGTGGCCAGCGACGCAAGCTTCCCGAAGCGGGAGATTCGATGGGTAGGTATGTTTTTCTGTTTTGTCGACATGAACTATCTCTTTAATGATTCACACTTGTATACGTTCAACAGACTACTTTGGCTTAACTAGCAACGATTTGTTCTCCGTTAAGGTGCTTAAATTGAAGTTCAACTAAGCGTTGATACAGCTCGCAACTGCCCATCAACTGTTGATGGTTACCAACATCCACCAGCTTTCCGTGGTCAAAGACTGCGATCTTGTCAGCATGTTGGATAGTAGAGAGTCGGTGTGCAATGATAATGGTAGTTCGATTGCGCATAAGCTCATCTAACGCTTGTTGGACATGATGCTCGCTTTCACTATCTAGCGCACTGGTCGCCTCATCAAGCAATAAGATACTTGGATCTTTTAGGATGGCTCTCGCAATGGCAATACGTTGGCGTTGCCCACCAGATAGGCGTACGCCTCGCTCTCCTAAAAAGCTCTGATAACCTTCCGGCAGTTTCATAATAAAATCATGGGCGTGTGCTTTCTTCGCTGCCTCAATGACTTGCTCGTCGGTAGCATCAGGGTTTCCGTAACGAATATTGTAGAAGACATCATTACTAAACAAAGCAGGTTGCTGAGGAACAAGCGCCATCTGTTCACGAAGTTCACTTGGCGCAAAGTTTCGCACGTCAACACCGCCATACGTCACAGCTCCCTGCTGCGGGTCATAGAAGCGCTGTAACAACTCAAACAGAGTACTTTTGCCTGCCCCAGAAGGCCCAACCAACGCCAGTACTTTGCCTTCTTCGGCTTGTAAGGTTAACTGCTCTAAAGCGGGAGTATCTGGTCGTGAGGGATAATGAAACGTCACATCATTGAAACTGACTTCGGCAGTCAAAGTTGACGACGGTCTGGTCGACACATTAGGCGCGACAATGGCACTTTTGACCTGAAGGATTTCGACCAATCGCTCGGTTGCTCCGGCCGCTCTTTGCAGTTCTCCCATCACCTCAGAAATCGTCGCTAATGAAGAGGCAACCATAATCGCATAGAAGACAAAGGCACCTAAGTCACCCGCTGACATTGTGCCGTTAATGACGTCACTGCCACCAACCCACAACATTCCAGAAATCGCACTGAAGACGATAACAATCACACCCGAAATCAAAATCGCGCGTTGCTTTACCCGTTTACGGCCAATGTCATACGCTTTCTCTACCTCTTGAGAGAAGTGGCTTTTCTCCTCAGCTTCTCGGCTATAACTTTGTACAGTTTTAATATGTTCTATCGCTTCACCAGCATAGCTACCCACATCAGCCATAGAGTCTTGGCTTTGGCGTGACAGAGCTCGAACTCTGCGGCCGTAAAACAGAATAGGTACCAAAACGAAAGGCACTGAAGCCAACACGATGAGGGTCAATTTGATGTTGGTGGCGAACAGCATAATGATAGCGCCAACACACATTAGAGCGCTGCGCATCGCCATCGAGAAAGAGGAACCAATGATACTTTGCAGTAAAGTGGTATCTGTGGTTATGCGAGACATGATGTCGCCGCTACCATTGGTCTCAAAATAACTTGGGTGGAGCGTGACGATATGGTTAAACACGGCCAGCCTTATATCAGCACTGACTCGCTCTCCCACTGACGACACTAAATAGAAGCGAAAGAATGTACCGATTGAGATAAGAACGGTAACGATCAGAATAAAACCAATCGCACTACCGAGCTCAGATGTTGATTGCTGAGCAAAGCCTTGGTCGATCAGTATTCTCACACCATGGCCAACGGTAAGCGTCAATGAAGCCGTAAAGATCAGAGCAACGAGTGCTGCACCAACTTTTACTCGGTAAGGCTTAATGAACTTTAGTAGCTCAAAAAGGATTCCAAGGTTCTTCTTGGTGACTTGGGGATTATCTGATTCGAGATTTGATGCTGATTGCATTTAGATACCTTTTCACCATACGTTAGCGCTCTAACATAAGTTATTGGGGCATATATAACTTTCGCAAGTCGTATGGGTGAATAGTGTGCGTTGTGATACACCGACTAGCGATCAGTAACCACAAAAAAGCCCGACCGAAGTCAGGCTTTTTAAATCACAACCGCGAATTCATTATAGGAAGTGGAATGTCGCGTTTAGAGAGAAGTTCTTCACGTCTTCTTCTTTCATAGAGAATACGTTGTAGCTAGCGCCTAGAGAGATAGGGCCCATTACGAAGTACTCAGCACCAACACCGTACATCATGTCGACTTCGTCTTCTTTGAAGCTACCGCCCTTTTCGTTTAGCTCGTAAGAGTGAAGACCTGCTTTTGCGTATACGTGCAGAGGACCAAAATCAATGCTTGGTTTCGCTGCGAAGTAAACTGCTGAACCTTCTAGATCACGCACTACACCACCGTAGTTAACGTTGTCGAAATCGCCAAAGTTTTGGTAACCCGCTTCTAGACCAATGAAAGGAAGAATACCTGTACCAACGTGTACGTTGTATGACGTTGATGATTCATTGCCCAGATCCGCCTGACCTACACTTGCGCTACCGTAAATCCAAGAATCAGCAGAAGCTGTAGCTGATGCGCCGATTAGAGCTAGCGCTAGTAGTGTCTTTTTCATAATAAACCTTCTCTAGTTATTTAAAACAGAAGTTCGCTGCGGCAAACCTCTGCCATTATAGTCAAAATTCCGATTGATACCCAATAATTATGCAACTAATGTGCCTAACAAGCGTCTATGGCCATTTTCACGCGCTTATCTGATACTGGGTAAGGTGTTCCAAGTTGCTGCGCAAAATAGCTTACTCGCAACTCTTCGAGCATCCAGCGAACCTCTTTAACATTGTCAGGTACCGCGACACCTTTTGGTATTTTGTTCAGTAACTCTTTGTAATCATTCGCTACTGATTCAATTTTGAGCATGTGCAAACGATCTTTGTTTGGATCGATGGGTAGCTTCTCCATTCTACGTTCTATTGCTTTCATGTAACGTAAAATATCTGTCAAACGTTTCCAGCCACACTCGGTTGCAAAGCCTTTAAATATCAGCCCTTCAACCTGAGCTTTGATATCAGATAAGGCAAAAGCCATCGTGAAATCTATTTTACCTTTTAACTTCTTATTGATGTTAAATGCGGTTGTCAGAATAGTCTCAACCTGCTGAGCGATTTCCACCACAGTGTCACCTAATTCCGCTCTTACGTGCTCTTTTAGGGCTTCAAACTGCTCTGGTTCCCAAACGATGCCGCCCTTCTCTTCGATAAGCTTATCAACACCACAAGCGATGCAGTCATCAATGAGATCAAGTACCTTGCCGTAAGGGTTAAAGTACAAACCAAGCTTCGACTTATTCGGTAGATTCGAATGCAGGTACTTAATCGGTGATGGCACATTGAGCAAGATTAAGCGACGTTGACCTGCTTTCATGGCAGTGACTTGCTCATACTCAGTTTCGTATAGCTTAATTTCGACACTATCTTTGCTATCAACCAATGCTGGGTACGCTTTCACATCGTAGCCACCACGTTTCTGTTGATATACTTTAGGCAGTTCACCAAAGCTCCACGTATGCAAACCTTGTTGCTCAATATCATCATCGGCAACCTTAGATAAGGTCTCTTGAACCTTGTCTTTTAGGCTCTCTTTAAGTTCATGCAAGTCGCGGTTTTCTTTCAGCTTACGATTACGGTGATCCACCGCTCGGAACGTCACCTTCAAGTGTTCTGGCACTTGGTCAAGCTTCCAGTCTTCGCGCAGTACTTCGACACCCGTCATGCGGCGCAGCTCTTTCTCTAACGAGTCTAGAAGCGGCGCTTCCATCGCTGTTGCACGTGCCAAGAATGCATCCGCGTAGTTTGGCGCAGGAACAAAGTTCTTACGGATAGTCTTAGGTAGTGACTTAATTAAGCTCACCACCAATTCGTGGCGAAGCCCAGGGATCTGCCAATCAAAGCCACCCGGCTCAACTTGGTTAAGAATCGGCAGCGGTAAGTGAACCGTCACACCATCATTGTCTTCACCCGGCTCAAATTGGTAGCTTAACTTGAGTTTAAGCCCATTCTGATGCCAGAAGTTTGGATAATCGAGATCAGTAACGTGGCTCGCATCGCCTTTGAACAGCATCTCTTTTTCAAAGTTCAGCAGTTCACTGTTTTCTTTCGAAGCTTTCTTCCACCAAGTATCAAAGTGCTTGCCAGATACAACTTCAGTACCGACGCGTTGGTCATAGAAATCAAACAGCTCATCGTCATCAACCAAGATATCGCGGCGACGGGACTTGTGCTCTAGCTCTTCAACCTCACGCAATAGCTTGCGGTTTTGCTTGAAGAACGCATGTTTGGTTTCCCACTCACCTTCAACCAACGCGCTGCGAACGAAAATCTCTCGGCTTACCGTTGAATCGATACTGCCATAGTTGACTAGGCGTTTTGGTACAATTGGCACACCATAAAGCATCACTTTTTCGTGAGCCATAACGGCAGCGCGCTTCTTCGACCAATGCGGTTCGCTGTAGCTGCGTTTAATCAGGTGTTTTGCTAAAGGCTCAATCCATTCTGGTTGAATCTTGGCAATAATTCGCCCCCAAAGCTTAGATGTTTCCACCAGCTCAGCGGACATGATCCATTTAGGCTGCTTTTTGAATAGGCCAGATGCAGGGAAGATATGGAAGCGAGCATTACGCGCACCTTGATATTCATTCTTCTCTTGGTCTTTCATACCAATATGCGACAGCAAACCAACCAAGATTGCTGAGTGCACGCCTTGATACGACGCTGGTTCATCATTGAGTTTGAAATTCATCTCACGCATTGATTGATGGATTTGGAAGTAGACATCTTGCCACTCACGAACGCGCAAGTAATTTAGGTAATCTTGCTTACACTGCTTGCGGAACTGATTGCCTGAAAGCTTCTTCTGTTGCTTTTGGATGTAGTCCCACAGGTTCACAAACGTTAGGAAATCCGACTCTTCATGGAAGAAACGCTTGTGCTTATCATCTGACGATTGCTGTTTGTCACTTGGACGTTCACGCGGATCTTGAATTGATAACGCCGAAGCAATGATCATCAACTCTTTGGTTGCACCGTATTTTGGCGACTCAAGCACCATGCGCGCTAAACGTGGGTCGATTGGCAAACGCGCCAGTTGACGACCAATACTGGTTAAGCGCTTCTTACTACCTTGAGAAACGGGATCTTTCGCTTCCGCATTGATTGCTCCTAACTCTTCTAGCAGGCGAACACCGTCTTGGATGTTACGTTTATCCGGTGCTTCCACAAATGGGAATGCTTGAATATCGCCTAGCCCAAGCGCCGTCATCTGCAAGATAACCGATGCTAGGTTGGTACGTAGGATCTCTGGATCGGTAAACTCTGGACGTGAGTTAAAGTCGTCCTCAGAGTAAAGACGAACACAGATACCCTCTTCAACACGACCACAGCGACCTTTACGCTGATTGGCACTCGCTTGCGAAACTGGCTCAATCGGTAAGCGCTGAACCTTAGTGCGGTAGCTGTAGCGAGAAATACGCGCCGTACCTGGGTCAATGACGTATTTAATGCCCGGAACAGTCAACGATGTTTCAGCAACGTTGGTCGCCAGTACAATTCGACGACCCGCATGAGGTTGGAAAATCTTGTTCTGTTCACCGGCCGACAAACGCGCGTAAAGCGGTACGATTTCCGTACTCTTCAGATTACGTTTAGACAATGCATCCGCGGTATCACGAATCTCACGTTCACCATTCATGAAGATCAGGATGTCACCTAAACCTTCATCGCACAGTTCATCAACAGCTTCAAAAATACCTTCAAGCTGATCACGATCGACGTCATCATCACCGCGAAGTGGACGGTAACGTGTTTCAACTGGGTAAGTTCGGCCCGACACCTCGATAATCGGTGCATTATCAAAGTGCTTGGAGAAACGCTCAGGATCGATGGTCGCCGACGTAATGATCACTTTTAGATCTGGGCGACAAGGTAGTAACTCTCTCAAGTAACCCAAAATGAAATCGATATTCAGGCTGCGCTCGTGCGCTTCATCGATAATGATGGTGTCGTATTGATTGAGAAAACGGTCATGTTGAATCTCTGCCAGCAAGATACCGTCAGTCATCAATTTGACTTGGGTATTTTCAGAGATCTGATCGTTAAATCGAACCTTGTAACCAACAAACTCACCAAGTTTGGTTTCCATCTCTTCTGCAATACGATTCGCTACAGAGCGAGCAGCCAGACGACGAGGCTGAGTATGGCCGATTAAACCAAACTTACCACGGCCAAGCTCGGCACAGATCTTCGGCAGCTGAGTGGTTTTACCTGAACCGGTTTCACCAGCAACAATCACCACTTGGTTTTCTTCAATCGCCTTAGCGATGTCATCTTTTTTCTGACTTACAGGAAGAATTTCTGGGTATTCAATGGTGGGTGTGTAGCTACCGCGCTGCTCAGCATCCATCATGGATTTAGCGATATCTAATGCGATCTCGTCGAAAACTGCATTTCTAGCGGCATCTTTCTTAATTTTATTTGCGCCGGAAATACGTTTACTTAAACGGAAGCTGTCTTTAATCATGCACTGGTTAAGTGCTTTACGAAGTGACGCCGCATTATTGGCCTGAGCTTTACCCTCAGCTGCGGTCGATTTTTCTGGCTGTGACGAAGTCAAAGCGTTACCTATTCTTTTTATCGATAAAACTGCGTGAATTGTATCACATATCAGCGAGTAATCGCCTAACTAGATAATTGGGAAACAAAAAAGCCGTGAGCGTCTAACTCACGGCTTTTAATGTCATTAGCGTCGACTCATTAAAAATCGAACTGCACGTAAATCGTATTGTAGTTACTGCCGCCTTTGATTCGGCCGTATTGAGACGCTTGTTCGAAGATAGCGCTGCGGTGGTGAAGCGAGTAGCCGACCCACATATTGTCTAAATCGCGATTATTAATTAAGTCGCCAACATTCATATCAAACGAAAAATCTAAGTAGTTAAGAAGGTTACTCGCCGTATACCCCTTACGCTCCATTTCGCTTCCTTCGATATAAGTGATGTTGTCGATGTACGACATACCTTCCGCGACGCCAAAACGCCACTTGGTCGGCCAATCAAACGTATAATACGCTTTAATCGCAGCAACGTATTCCGTTGAAGATGACTGAACGTCTGACGACCAGTGATGAACAATACCCGGAGTCAGGTAAATATCAATCGGCAAACCAAACAGCTCATCCGTTAACGGATGACCATAGAAAAACGACGTCAGCTGGTTATTGTAAGGGTCTTTTTCGGCGTTAAACTTCATGATGTCGCCGATATTAGAAGGGGTAGCCCAGCCATGCGCAATTCGAACGTAACGTTTATTGGTTAACTCTGATTTTCTCTCTTTACTCTTATCAGTGAAGAAGCCAAAACCAAGGTAAAACTCACCTTGATACCTATCTTCAACGATCGAAGAGTTATACGCATTGTCGTCAAGGCGCGTCACGCTGGTTGCACCTAACAGGTAAAGGTTGGAAGCAACATGATAGCGAGCGCTCACCCCGACATTCATATCGATGCCCGCTCCTACCGTTTCACCGCTGTAACTCTTAAACGCGTAGTACTCACTATTAAAGTCCGCATCTTTGTAACGCAGCGTAAGGTGTGGCTTTAACTCCCAGTCGCCAAACTCATAATCACCAGTTGCGGTTAAATTACCGTGAAAGCGGAAGTCTTTATCGGCGAGTAACTCAGTATCCAGCGTCCACTCATCATTGATTCGATAACGAAGTTGACCACCGAAGTCGGCCGAATCACCTTCATTAGCATTCTGCGCCGATGCTGGAATATCGACGAAGCGCAAACGCATAAGTGCATTAAGCTGAAACTGTTCGTCAGCGGTTTCAAAAAGATACGCGCCGCCTTCTAAACCATTAATGAAAACATGCTCGTTTTCAAAAAACATCATAGGTACAAATGTACCTACTGTTTGATCCCCACTTTGAGTATCAAAAGGGATTGAAGCGGTACGATAAACCGCGGCTATACCCCAGTCCTGTTCTGCTACTACTGAGGTTTCTTCCGCTTGTACCGACGTTGTTACTAATCCACTACTGGCTAAAAATAAGCCTGCTAGACGTTTATAATTTGACATTTTTTACTCAAAAGTACCGAAGGCACTCAAATTCTGACCAATTAATCCCGTTAATACTTATGTTTATTGGCGATTGGTCGTTAAAATATGAATATATAATCCATCAAATCTAAAAATAGTGAAAGCCTCAGAATTAAAAAGATTACTCGACTCCTTACCGGACGATAGCGACCCAGAAATTGTGATGGGCGAAGAGTGGCTACCTGAACGTTTAGTCGATGCAAAACTCGACGGCGAACTGATGTTTCTTGAATTCGATTCTGCGCCAGAAGATATCCAAGGCGATGAAGAAGGACGAGGGTTCGTTGAACATGAAATTGACATGATTCGATACCGTTTTGAGCAAATCTTGATGGATAGCGAGGATATCAAAACCAAAGCGGATGCGATGTTGGCGCTATTTTTAATGGGACATGAACTTTCCAGCTCTGAAATCATCGAAATACTCGAAGATCCTGACGTACCTAAAGACCCAACCGAGTAGTGAATGAAAACGCGTTTACCTTTTCTTATTGCAGGCCCAATTTTACGTAAAGTGACTCCCAATGAGCTGGTTTTCTGGCTTGTTACCAGTCAGCCACTTAAAGGCCATTTCTCGCTTAATCTAGAGCCTGACCAAGGGCAGATTTTTAGCGAAGACTTAAATAGTTGCAGCCAATTGCAAATCGGCAGTCACTGCTATCTTACACAGGCTCATTTTCGTGGAGACTTCCCTGCCAATGTCGCGCTTAGCTACGAGTTCCATACTGACCAAGGTCCATTAAGTCAGCTTTACCCTGAGCTGCTGTATGGCGATGAAACTCGGCTGACCTTTAAGATATCTACGCAAGCCGACTACATTTTGCATGGCTCTTGCCGCAACCCTCACCACCCTAGCCCTGACGCGTTAGTCAGTGCTGACAACAAGGTCGCAACGCTGCCAATTGAAGAGCGTCCTGATATGTTGATGATGAGTGGCGATCAAATTTATGCCGATCATGTTGCTGGACCGACACTCGATGCAATTATTCAAACCATTGAACTGTTGGGTCTACCGGATGAGCGATATGGCGAAGCACCGATTTCATCAGCAACGGAGCTGTTTAGCCATGCTGATTGTTATTACGGTCGCGATAAAATCTTACCGCACTATGTCGATGACGGCAGCTTATTAACTAAGCTATTCCCGCATCGTAATACGCCTATTTTCAGCTCACGCGAAGCAGAGAATCACCTAGTGAGCTTCTCAGAATTCTTTGCCATGTACCTGTTAGTTTGGTCGCCAACATTGTGGCCAGTGCTTAATACTTCGCGCCTACACGACAACAAGTTCACCCAAGCGGGTCAAGAGCTTGAGCCTAAATGGCAACAAAAGTGGCGAGAAGAAAAAGCCATTATCGACCAGTTCGTTAGTGGCCTGCCTCAGGTACAACGTTTGTTCGCCCACATTCCCACCTATATGATCTTTGACGATCATGATGTCACTGATGACTGGAACCTCACCATTGGTTGGGAGAAAGCGGCTTACAGCAACCCTTTTTCTAACCGAATCATAGGTAACGGTCTGATTGCCTACTGGCTTTGCCAAGGTTGGGGTAATGAACCTGACAACTTCAATCAAGAGTTTATGTCAGTTGCGACACGCTTCTTATCCGAGCCTGGTGAGCGCTATCAAGATGAGTTTATTCAATACCTTTACACCTTTGAGCGCTGGCACTACACCATTCATACTTCGCCGAAGGTCGTAGTACTCGATACCCGCACCCGTCGTTGGCGCTCAGAGTCACGTATGAATAAGCCTTCTGGCCTGATGGATTGGGAAGCTCTGATCGAGTTTCAACATGAACTGATGCACCAAGACAAAGTCGTTGTGGTCTCCGCTGCGCCGATGTTTGGCGTTAAGGTCATTGAGGCAATGCAAAAGGCGGCAACAATGGCGGCTCAACCACTTTTGATTGATGCTGAAAACTGGATGGCCCACCCTGGTAGTGCCAATACCTTGTTGAGTATTTTTACTCACACGAAAACGCCGACCAACTTTGTTATTCTGTCAGGCGACGTACACTACTCATTCGCATATGACATCAAATTAAGATTTAGGCGCAACAGCCCTAACATCTACCAAATAACCTGTAGTGGATTTAAGAATCAATTCCCAGAGCCGCTGCTGGCAGGATGTGACCACGCAGACCGCCTACTTTACTCGCCTCGTTCTCCGCTTAACTTTTTAACTAAGCGTAAGCGACTCAAGATTAAGAAAAGAGATCCAAACACACCCGGCCGCCGTAGATTAGTCAATACCAGCGCTATTGGTGAGTTAAAACTCGATAGTCATGGTAAGCCACAGCGTATTTCTATACTGACCGGTGAAGGCGTTGAATGGGACTTTCCACCGATAGAAGAAAAGTAAGGTTTCTGTAAAGAGCCTTGAGTTGTGATTCGATAAGCACTATCTATATCAATAACACCCCAATAAAGGCTCGTTATATGCTCAACTCTATTACTTCGCTATTCAAGCAGCTCCTTGAAGGGAACGATTTAGGCCACGCCTCTCACGCAGACAGCAATCTCGCCATTGCCTGCTTGCTGTGTGAGGTCGCCGGTGCAGACCATCAAATTGAACAAGTAGAGGTTGAAGCGAAGAGGCTATTGCTAACAAGATTATTGGATATTGAAGAGAGTGATGCGGTCGCATTGCTATCTCGTGCAGAAGCCAAAAGCAAAGAGTCCGCCTCTTTGTATGATTTTACTTCGCAACTGCGCGAACTCAGCCAAGAAACACGTTTTGAGTTAATTAAAGCGATGTGGGAGGTCGCTCATGCCGATGGTGAAATCGACCCACTTGAAGATTCTGTGATTCGTAAGACCGCCGAATTACTCTATGTGGATCACAGCGACTTTATCCGCGCTAAGTTAGGCGTGACCGAATCAAAGCATTAAACGAATCAAAACGCTAAATATCAAAAGGGAGCGTAATGCTCCCTTTTTGATCTTTTGGTCTGTCTTAAAACATGGTTAAAGCCAGTTTCGCGAGGTTATACGCATCAACATAACCTGAATGCTGACGCCCTTCCCACTCAATACCTTTTGCTTCTTGTGCTGCTTTATGACCAATGCGTTTGTCTTTAAGGCGATTTTGGATTCGATACAAGGTCGCTAGGTTAATGAACTCGTTAAAAGGCATTTCGATACCCTTGTCTTGACATTCTTTGATCAAGATACGGTCATCGCGCCCCCAGGCCGCATAGATTTTGTTTGCGCCACCGAAATTTTTAACCATCGACTTGAGTACTTCTTCAAGCGGTCGACCTTGCTTTTCCACTTTGCGCGGCGTGATCCCTGTTAATTGAGAACAAAACAGCGACACTTCATCATGCTCTGGCTTTACATAATATTGAGCACGCTTAACTATCTTGCCATTAACAAGATCAATTTCAGCTAGCCCTACTTCAATAATTTCGCCAGTCGTACCGACACCGTTTTCATTCCAACAGCACATCTCTAAATCGAAACAAACTACACGGTTATGGTTCATGATTCGCCTATGTTCAAACAATTGAGAAAGCGCAAAATTCTACATGAGAATCGCATAAAACTCGAATATTGATCCGTTAACTGGTCAGTTAATCTGCAACGGTGACACAATTTCGGCCCGCTTGTTTACTCTTATACAGTTGAGCGTCCGCTGTGCGAAGTATTTCTTCTTCACTTTCCAACATTCTCACCGCGGCGCCGATGCTCAATGTACAGCGTATCTTGTGATTGCCCAGCTCATGGACTGAACTCGCCATTACTCGACAGACATTGTTTAAGTAAGTAAACAGCTCATCGCGGTCAATCTTACGGGTAATAATGCAGAACTCATCGCCGCCCATACGAACAAAAACATCACTCTCATCCAACTGTGCTTGGACAGTATTAGCAACGAAGATCAGCATGTCATCTCCGGCAACATGACCAAAGTAGTCGTTGATCGACTTGAACTTATCTATGTCAAAAACAACCAATGCAAAGTTTTGTTCCCGTTCAACCAGATCCGATAAAAAGCGATTAAACGCACGTCGATTGTATAGGCCAGTCAAAGAGTCGTGCTCAACCATAAATTGTAGTTCTTGTGTTCGTTCATCGAGTAGAAACGCAAGGTGCTCTTTCTCTCGAACTAACAATAAAACGATATAGCTGAGCAGCGCCGCAATAACGCCACCCGCCAGCGCAATCCAAGTCAGTACAAAGCGCTCATTTTCAGTGACGCTATCAACTAACTTAAAATCCACTAACCACTCACGATTTGGTAGGACGACTCGTTTAGTGATCTCAATACCAGCGGAGCTATCCCACCCTTCGCTTTGATAGAGAACCGGATCATCTTCAGCATCAAACCCCATATCAATAACTTTGATCAGCAAGTCTTGCTCTGTTGCAGTGCGCTTTACTAACCCCTCAAAATAGCGAGTCGTTCTAATGACTCCGACGACAACACCAATTAATTCTTGCTTGTTTTCGATATCAAACACCGGGTGATAGACCAACATACCGGTCTTCTTGAGACTTTGGTCGAGGCCGTCTTGAAGCAATCGGACTTTATCCGAGACATTCGGTTCGCCCATTGCCATCAAACCATCGAGAATAAGTTGAAAACGTAAGCGTGAAGAGTAAAAGCCTAGTAGACCTAAGTTGGCTTCGCTACGCGGGAAGATATCGGAGGCAACGAAAATCGGCTGATTGTCTGCCATAATATAACCGGATGTTTTAGGTCCATCCTTAGGGATAGTATAAGGTTCAAAATGCGGAAAAGTACGGCGCATTTTAGCGGTATGCTCAGCGATGTCGCTACTTTCAACTTTCTGCATCCACTGTAAGGCGATCAAGGTTTCAGATTTTGAGACCAACTCTTCGGCAAAAACTGGAAAGCGACTCCAGTTGTCTCGCTCAGTTGAGTGATAGAAATTTGCCCCCGCACCGATAAAGTGCAGATCACTCTCGACCACTTTTTGTAAGTTCTCAGATTGCTGTTCAGCTAATTTGTTCACCATTGATACGGTATGGTCAAATTGCGTCTTATAGACAAAATGCACCGCGTAGGTAGTCACTAAGACGGTAATTACAAAAGTCAGTATTGGGTATAAGAATTTCTTTTGAGTAAATCGTTGCATAAGGCGTTATCAGTTTTAGCCTATCGAAAATGACCATTCATTTTAGCCACATCGGTTTATTGACTGAAAGAACTATTAACCAGATGAAACAAAATCCTTCGTTTCTATGATCTTCGCCGCTTTTACGCTCCGTGATTCGCTCAAAAACAAACCAGTTAATCGTTTAAACATAAGATTAGACCTGTTTTTGTAGCCGGATGGCACCTTGATTATGCTACTATCAGCCCCAATTTATCAGAATAAATTGGCTCTTAATTTATTAGTAGAGCCACAGCAGAGATTGAGCCAATCTCTCAGTACACTTAAACAAAAGAGAATTGTCATGATTGTCGATTTACAAATGATCCCTCAAACGTTCGATATGCTTCATGCGGGTTTGACTGCATCAAGCGTTCTTCTGCTTCTAATCGCTGTTTCACGCAAGTCAAAAGTGGTTGAGAAAGTAGTAGAAAAACCAGTAGAAAAGATCGTTGAGGTTGAAAAGCCTGTCGAAAAGATCGTTGAAGTTGAAAAAGTGGTCGAAGTAGAGAAAGTAATCGAGAAAGTCGTTGAAGTCGAATCAAAGCTAGCGACCGCATCAACAGACTCTGCAATGCAGTTGCTTTCAATCATGCAACAAGAAGCGCGCCTAATTGACTTCCTAAAAGAAGACCTAACGTCATTCTCTGATGAAGAAGTCGGCGCAGCGGCTCGCGTTATTCATACCGGCGGACAAAAAGTTCTTGCTGACTACGTAACGCTAGAGCACATCCGCAGTGAAGATGAAGAAACTCGTATCACAGTACAAGAAGGCTTCAACCCTCAAGAAGTACGTTTAACTGGTAACGTGACTGGCAGCGCACCTTTCAACGGCACACTTGTTCACAAAGGTTGGAAAGCAAGTTCAATGAACCTGCCTAAACTGGCTGAGAATTATGATGCTTCTGTTATTGCTCCAGCTGAGGTTGAGCTGTAATGGAACACCAAGATCTAACACAACAAGCATCAGTATCTGAAACACCTAAGTTCAGTGTTGGTATCGACTTAGGTACTACTCACTGTGTGTTGTCTTATGTAGATACCACGCAAGAAGATTCGCGCGTCCAAGTCATGCCTATCCCGCAGCTAACTGCGCCGGGAACAGTAGAAACGCGCAGCCAACTTGGTTCGTTCCTGTATCAACCACACGAACATGAAATGAACCCATCATCGCGCGTATTGCCTTGGTCATCAGAGCCAACGGCACTGGTTGGTGCGATTGCACGTAACCTTGGTGCGAAGACGCCAATTCGTCTTATCGCCAGCGCAAAATCTTGGCTATGCCACGGTGGTGTCAATCGCCGTGACGCATTCTTACCTGCAGATAGCCCAGAAGAAGTTGAAAAAGTATCGCCACTGCGCGCAACTGAGCTTTACCTAGAGCATCTAAAGCAAGCATGGGATCATACTAACCCAAGTAACCCGCTCGCTGAGCAAGACGTGACTATCACTGTCCCTGCGTCATTTGACCCTGCTGCTCGTGATTTAACAGCCGAAGCAGCACGCAACGTCGGTTTTGTTCACCTAACCTTGCTCGAAGAGCCACAAGCGGCACTTTACAACTGGATTGATAACAGTAATGACAAGTGGCGTGATGAAGTCGCTGTGGGTGATATTGTTCTGGTTGTCGACATTGGTGGCGGTACCACCGACCTTTCTTTAGTTGAAGTCACTGAAGACGAAGGCAACCTAACTCTAAACCGCATCGCTGTAGGTGAGCATATCCTACTTGGCGGTGACAACATGGACTTAGCACTTGCGTACCGCTTAAAAATGAAGCTAGCCCAAGAAGGTAAAGAGCTTCAACCATGGCAAGTTCAAGCGATGACACATGCTTGTCGTGATGCTAAAGAAGCACTGCTTAACGACAGTGAGCTTCAGTCGGTGCCTATCGTCGTACCTAGCCGAGGCTCTAAGCTACTAGGCGCTACGCTAAAGACTGAACTGACTCAGCAAGAAGTGCAACAGACGCTAGTCGATGGTTTCTTCCCACAAGTTGCAGTAACCGAGCACCCTGTTCAACGCAATCGTGGTGCTTTGACTCAAATGGGTCTGCCGTATGCTCAAGATGCGGGTATTACGCGCCATATTGCTGCGTTCTTAACCAAACAAGCTAACGCACAGAACGGTGAAACTCCAGCACAAGACTTTAACCCGTTTGCTAACATGCCGGGTATGGGCGGTGGATCTGCTGCTGACTTCATCAAGCCTACCGCAATCCTATTTAACGGTGGTGTGCTTAAGTCTGGTCTACTGGCTACTCGTTTAGAAGATACCATCAATGAGTGGCTACTTACTGCTGATGCAGAGATGGCAAAACGCCTTACCGGTGTTGACCTAGATCTTGCAGTAGCAAGTGGGGCTTCGTACTACGGTTCTGTACGTCGTGGTCAAGGTGTTCGTATCCGCGGCGGTATCGCATCAAGCTACTACGTAGGTATCGAAAGTGCGATGCCTGCAATTCCAGGTATGGCGCCGCCAATGGAAGCTCTATGTGTGGCACCATTTGGTATGGAAGAAGGTTCAAGTGTTGATGTACCGAGTCAAGAATTCGGTTTGATCATCGGTCAGCCAGTTAACTTCCAGTTCTTCGGTTCAACGGTTCGTCGTGAAGACCTAGCAGGAACACATCTCGACCATTGGGGTCCAGAAGAGCTTGATGAGTTACCAGAGATTCAAGTGACGCTTCCAGTGTCAGAAGGCCGCCGTGAAGGTGAAGTGGTTCCTGTCACTCTAGCCTCACGCGTTACTGAGCTCGGTACACTCTACCTAGAAGCCATCGCAACCGACAACGGTCAAAAATGGCACGTTGAGTTCGATGTCCGCGAAGACACTAACGCAGCTGACAACGAGCAAATTTAATCAATGTGCGGCACCCTCTTGGGTGCCGCTCTTTTATAATAAGAATTCGTCATCACATTGGCAAAATAAGGGTTTGTATGGCATCTCCTCGTTTTCTTGTCGGTATTGATTTAGGTACAACCAATACGGTTGTCGCATTCTGTGAAATTACCGACGACTTACAACAATCCGATGTATCCCTATTCAACATTGATCAGTTAATTGGCCCCGGCGAAGTAGTACGTAAACCTCTACTACCTTCATTTCGCTACCACCCTGCACAAGGCCAAATTTCACCATCCGACCTCACTCTACCTTGGGAAGATCAACCCGTAGAGGGAGACATCCGCAACGTTATCGTTGGTGAATGGGCACGTGAGCTAGGCGCTAAAGTCGAAGGTCGTCAGGTCTCTAGTGCTAAGAGCTGGCTTTCTCACCAAGGCGTCGATCGCAGTAGTGACATTCTGCCTTGGGCAGGTGCTACAGACGTCGATAAAGTTTCTCCGGTCATTGCTAGCGCGAGTTACCTCAACCATATTCGCCAAGCTTGGAACTACCGTAATCCAAGTAATAAACTCGAAGACCAAGATGTTGTGGTGACAGTGCCAGCCTCATTTGATGAAACGGCGCGTAAACTGACACTAGAAGCGGCGCAACTCGCTGGCCTTAACAAGATCGTGCTGTTAGAAGAGCCTCAAGCTGTTTGCTACGACTGGTATGCTCGCCACCAGCACACTGCTGCTGATGAGCTAAAACAGTTACCTTTGATTCTGGTCTGTGATGTCGGCGGTGGTACCACTGACTTAAGCTTAATTGAAGCACGCTTTAATGCTGAAAGTGGCGCACAAGACGAGTTGTCACTGGATCGTATCGGTGTCGGTGAACACCTGATGCTTGGCGGTGATAACCTTGACCTTGCGCTCGCTCACCTTGCAGAGACTCGCTTTAACCAATCGAAAAAACTCAATGCCGCCAGCTTAACTAAGCTAATTCAGCAAACTCGAAAAGCGAAAGAGAACCTGCTTTCCGTAGATGCCCCTGAAGAAGTAAAAATCACTATGCTTGGTAGTGGTTCAAAACTGCTGGGTGGCACCAAGAGTATCGGCCTTTCAAAACAAGAAGTGCACCAAATTGCCCTAGATGGTTTCTTCCCTCTCAGCGATTTTAATGACACGCCAGACAAACGTCGCAGTGCGGTAGTCGAATTTGGTTTGCCTTATGTCGCAGACCCAGCGGTGAGTAAACACGTCGCGGAGTTTTTGAATCAGCATCAGCAAGTTTCTTACTCCGCGCTGAATCAAGAAGACCAATCGCAGCCAGCGATACCAGTGGGCTTGTTGCTCAATGGTGGCGTATTTAACAGTGAGCTAGTTACAGAGCGTGTCACCAACTTACTCGGTAATTGGCGCGGCGCTCCTGTCACGGTATTAGATAACCCACATCCAGACTGGTCGGTTGCGCTTGGTGCAGTAGCTTTTGGTAAAGCTCGCCGTGGTGCTCAACTAAAAATTGGTGGTGGCGCCGCACGCTCTTACTTCTTGCACCTACAAGAGAAGAACAAGATGGGTAAGGCGCTTTGCCTGCTCTCAAAAGGGACCGAAGAAGGTCAAGAAATTCGTCTTAGCGGACGTCGCTTCTCGCTAACTCTAGGTGAACCGGTTCGTTTCAACCTACTGACAACCACTCACGATACGCTATCGAATAACACCGCGATTCAAAACGGAGTGATGGTCGATGTTGATCCTGACTTGTTCTCCCCTCTCCCACCTTACATCTCTACATTAGAAGGTGAAGGTGCCGAACTTCAAGCCAACCAAAAAGAGCGGGTCGAAGTTCAACTCGCATGCCAATTGACTGAAGTCGGCACACTTAAGATGGAATGTGTTCATGTCGATGATGATTCAAAGCGTTGGGCATTAGAATTTGAAGTTCGCAATCAGAAAGCGGATGACGAACAGCAACAAGATCTGCACCCTCGCCTTGGTGAGTGTAAAGAGCTGATTTCTCGCATTTACAGCAGTAATAAGAAGAGTGCGGATTCAAAAGAAATTAAGACGTTGGCCAAAGAGCTAGAGAAAAAACTCGGAAAACGTGATGAGTGGGATTTCACGACTCTACGCCATTTATTCGATGCTTTTGCTCTTGGTCGTAAACGTCGCCGTCGCTCTGAACCGCACGAGAAAAACTGGTTACGACTGGCTGGCTTTTCACTACGTCCTGGGTTTGGCGATGCCACCGACTCATGGCGTATAGAACAAGTGTGGGGACTCTACCAACAAGGGATTCAGTTTAAGAACCACCAAGGCTGGACTGATTGGTGGGTATTCTGGCGTCGTATCGCTGGCGGGCTTAGCCAAGAGCAACAAGAAACGATTCTGGCTGATATTGCCAAGTATCTTCACCCCGGCGCGATGAAGAACCCTCAATCTGCCAAAGCGGCGCAAGATATGGGTTACGAATCTATGGTGCGCTTGGCTGCATCGTTAGAACATTTAGAAGTAGAAGACAAAGTGCTACTCGCTTCTTGGTGTCTGAGTAAGGCGATCAACCACAACCAGTTTGAACAAGCGCATTGGTGGGCATTAGGCCGACTTGCCTCTCGCACGCCATTGTACGGTAGTCAGCACAGTGTGATCCCTCGTGAACAGGCTGAACAATGGCTGCCAAAACTGCTAGAGCAAAACTGGCAGAAAGAGCCAATGATTGCCTTCGCGGCAGTGATGATTTGTCGTAAAACTGGCGATCGCCTATTTGATATCTCTGATGACTTCCGTAATCAGGTCATCGCCAAGCTTAAACAAAGTAAGGTTCCAGATTCTTGGCTCTCACTCGTCGAACAAGTGAAAGAATTGTCAGAAAGCGAATCGAAGCGAGTCTTTGGTGACGCTTTACCGAGCGGTTTAACCTTAGTTCATCATTAACCGATAAAGCATGCCGACATCTCGTTTGGCATGCTTTTTCATTGATACTTCCTAATCAAGAAGTACCCTTGAAGGCGTTATAACAAACAGCAGTACAATCATGAATAAGCATAATATTTTTGGTAGTTTCACTTCTTTACTTGGGCTTTTGGGGCTGGTGATGCTACTCGTCTCAGATTCACATTTCCCAATCTTACAATGGCCGTATGAAGCGTTCCAAGGTCTGGTATTTTCTTTCGTCTGGGGTTTTGGCTTATCAACTCTGGTTGGCCATGTCTACGCAGTTCTAGTCATTGTGACGGTGATGGTGGTCTGTTTTGCCATCGGCCATAAACTATCTCGACTGTTAACACGTAATTCGTAACCGCTCACAAGCGTGAAAAATGGCCTTAAGTTAACATCTTCAAACACCTTTTCTTCTCATTGGGTGCGATTTTAGTTAGCTTACAGCCTAGGTAGGTTAGGAACACTAGTTTGATCAATCGGAAATTAGTCATCTCGTTGTTTATGTCGTTCGCACTGGTTTTTGTGACTGGTGTTGCTGCTAGTGCACAAACAAACGAGCTCTCCTACTTATCCAGTGATTTGAGCAAAAGTGTTAACGGTCAACTGCATCCGGCAGAATGCCCTCAAACCGATCACGGTAACGAAAACATAAGCCATCACTGCTGTGGTTCAGTATGCTTATTCAAGATGCCACTTTCGCAGTCTGTATCGCTAACCAATCCCCTCTCAGCTTCTTTAGCACTGATAGGACAAGATATATTTGCTAAAGCCGTCTCTCGTATTCAAACGCTTTTCCGCCCTCCTATAGCGTAACCCTAAATCTAATCCACGATTCGACTCCATCAATTGATTGAGTCTAAAAACTATTTATCTGAATTATTTTAGGATTTCACTAATGAAGAAGTTATTCGCACTTATCGCGACTATGGCGCTGTCACTCTCTGCCCATGCGGCCCAATTTGAAGAAGGCACTCACTACAAGGTGCTGGATGTTGAGAAATCAGCAACCTCAAAAGTAACTGAGTTTTTCTCATTCTATTGCCCGCACTGCTACAAATTTGAACCTGTGATCGATAACCTTAAAGCGTCACTTCCTGACAACGCAACATTTGAAAAAGTACACGTAGCGTTTATGGGCAGCGACATGGCTGTTCCAATGGCGAAGTCATATGCCACTATGGTCGCTCTTGATGCTGAAAAGACCATGGTTCCAGCCATGTTTAAACAGATCCATGAACTGCGCAGTGCACCAAAAGATGAGCAGGCTCTACGCCAAGTGTTTATCGACAATGGCGTTGATGCAGACAAGTTTGATTCAACTTATAACAGCTTTGTCGTCAACTCGATGCAACGTGGCTTCGATAAGCAGTTTGAGAAAAGTACTTTAACTGGCGTGCCAGGCGTTTTGGTCAACGACAAATACATTGTTAAACCAGACCAAATTCGTTCATACGAAGAGTACAACAAGCTAGTAAATTACTTGCTGACTCTGTAACTAACGTTAGCCTAATAGAATAAAAGCCAGAGCCACTCACTCTGGCTTTTGTTTACCTATTTCCGACTAAGAAACTGTCATCACTTGTAGTAGGATATCTGCAAACCTATAGCAACTTCCGAGACTGAGCGCCCCATGACACTTGAGAAATTTGATGATATCTACCATAGAGCCGCGGCTAGAAAAGGGGGAGAAGCCAACTTAGAGTCGCTATTGGCCACTCCTTTAAGTCGAGAGGAGCTGTTAGAAATCCCCAATGACCGCTGGTTAGCAGCGCTCAGTATGAAAGTATTTCAAAGCGGTATTTCTTGGAAAGTGGTTAGAAACAAATGGCCAAATTTTGAAGAGGTGTTTTTCGGTTTTAAGATTGAACCGTTATTAATGCTGTCAGAAGAGCAATGGGATAACAAAGCAGCGGATACGCGAATCATTCGTCACCACGCTAAAGTGAAATCCATATTGGCCAATGCTCAAATGATCCATGAAGCGTCTATCGAACACGGCTCTTTCGCTAAGATGGTCGCCAACTGGCCGAGTGAAGATATTACTGGTTTGTGGCTCTATTTGAAGAAACATGGTAACCGACTAGGTGGCAATACTGGACCATATAGTTTGCGTCAATTAGGTGTAGATACCTTCATTTTATCTGGAGATGTCGAAAGTTATCTACGAAACTGCAAAGTTATTGAAGGCGGAAAAGATACTAAACGTTCGCTGACCGCGACAAATGAGGCATTTGCTCAGTGGCAACAAGAAAGCGGCCGCAGTCTAACTCAGATCAGTCAAGTTATCGCCTACAGTACAGGCGATAACCGAGTTTTATAATTGGGTCTTGTAGCTGGGTTCAATGGTCCGGTTTTAGAACTTACTAGAGTCTCGCCATTGTTGTTGAGTTATTCGATACAAACAGTGGCGTTCTAACTCATGCCCTTTGGCTAGCTTCGGGTGGTCAAAATTCTGCTGGGTATTCACCATACCAATTTTCTCCATCACTCGTTGCGAAGGATGATTAGGTAGCGCAGTAAACGAGTAGACCTCAAATAAATCGAGCTGGTTGAACGCAAAATCTAGCGCCGCTTTGGCTGCCTCTGGCGCGTAACCTTTACCCCAATGTTGCGCATCCAAACGCCAGCCAATTTCAACAAATGGCGTGTTAGGGATTTCTCGTTGTTCGTCTTGCCCAAGCAAACCGACAAAGCCTAAAAACTCGCCCGTTTCTTTTAGCTCTAACGCCCAGAATCCCCAGCCATTATTCTCAATGTAAGCTTTCGCGCGGCCAATTTGGGCTCTCGTTTCCTCTTCAGTCATCACAGATGGAAAGTAGCGCATGACCACTGGGTTAGCATTCAATCGAATGTATGGTTCAACATCACTATCTTGCCATTGCCTTAATCGTAAACGTTCGGTTTCTAACATGCTTCCCTGCCCTTAATCATTAATCGAGTGTCGCAATAACTTTTTCGCACAGCTTCTTTAATAAAATTAGCTCTTCCAGCTCAAGCTCTATTTTGCATTTCATTGCTTGCGGTACAGACAGCGCTGTCGACTTAAGTTCAACACCAGCATCGGTGAGCTTTAATACCCTCACCCGCTCATCTTGCTCGCTGCGACCCCTGCTGACAAAGCCTTTCGTTTCAAGTCGTTTCAGTAAAGGCGTCAAGGTGCCTGAGTCTAGGTGCAACCTAGCACCGATATCTTTGACGCTAATACCATCACTTTCCCACAATACCATCATCACTAGGTATTGCGAGTAAGTCAGGTCAATCGCATCAAGTAGCGGACGGTAAGTCCGAATAACTGCATTTGCTGCGCTGTAAAGAGGAAAGCAGACTTGATTATCTAGTCGTAAACTCTCTTCTTGAGCGCTAATCATGTCACTGTCGCAACTGGCCATATCCACCTTCTAAAGGTAATTTAAAAAATAAATTGCGCACAATATACTTGCATTCAAGTCATTTCTCGATCTAATATTGCAAACAATTAAATTGCGCACAACTTAAATTAATAAGGATGACATCATGACGACTCTATACAAAACTCAGGCAACTGCCCTAGCTGGACGAAATGGCAATGTAAAAACTGACGATGGTCTTCTAGATCTTGAGCTGTCTTACCCAAAAGAAATGGGCGGTTCAGGTCTAGCAACGAACCCTGAACAACTATTTGCTGCGGGTTACTCTGCGTGTTTCTCAAACGCAATTTTGCACGTCGCTCGTGAAGGTAAAGTTGCACTTAAAGAAGCACCAGTTACTGCTGAAGTGGGCATTGGCCCTAATGACAAAGGTGGTTTTGCGCTAACGGTTAGCCTAGCTGCAGCTATCGAATTGCCTCAAGAGCAGGCACTAGAGCTAGTGCGTGTTGCTCATCAGGTTTGCCCATACTCAAACGCCGTACGCGGAAATATTGATGTGGTTGTGACTGTAAATGGTGAAGCGATATAGGCGCTATCAAACTAACTCACCATACGATAGACAATATAATAGCCGACCTTAATTGGGTCGGCTTTTGCGTTAAATGATCGCAGGTATATTACGCTTCTTCGGTATGCTCTTTACGTAACTGTTTCGCTGCAAGAACCATGTTAGCTAGTGATGCTTCTGTTTCTTGCCAGTTTCGTGTTTTAAGCCCGCAGTCTGGGTTTACCCAAAGGCGCTGAGCTGGGATCTTCTCGGCTGCTTTATTGATTAAGCCTTCGATCCACTCCTTAGTTGGGATGTTAGGCGAGTGAATGTCATACACACCTGGGCCAATTTCATTCGGGTAATTGAACTCTTCAAACGCTTTAAGTAGCTCCATGTTTGAGCGTGATGTTTCAATGGTAATCACATCAGCATCAAGTGCTGAGACTGAGTCGATGATTTCATTGAACTCTGAGTAACACATATGTGTATGAATTTGTGTTTCTGGCTTAGCGCTCGCTGCCGAGATCTTAA
The DNA here is from genome assembly GCF_004551525.1 of Vibrio ouci. Lineage (GTDB taxonomy): Bacteria > Pseudomonadota > Gammaproteobacteria > Enterobacterales > Vibrionaceae > Vibrio > Vibrio ouci. The sequence goes on from NZ_SATR01000001.1 coordinate 159,000, forward strand.
ATGCATCTACCGCCCACTCTAGATACGCTTTGTGGTCACGCTTTTTCAAAGGTAGGCCTTCGCGTATTGCAGGCTCGTCAATTTGGATAATGTTGATACCCGCATCTTGCAAGTCTGACACTTCATCACGCAGAGCCAATGCCAGCTGGTCAGCGATTTGTTTGCGAGTGATATCTTCACGCGGGAATGTCCAACATAGAATCGTGACCGGACCAGTCAGCATGCCTTTCATCTGCTTTGAAGTTAATGATTGCGCGTACGTAGACCACTCTACCGTGATAGGTTTTTCACGTTCAATATCGGCAACCACAATGGCTGGTTTCACGCAGCGAGAACCGTAGCTTTGCACCCAACCAAACTTGGTGGTTTGGAAACCGGCTAGGTTTTCCGCAAAGTACTCCACCATGTCGTTTCGCTCGGCTTCACCATGTACTAAGACATCGAGATCCAGTGCTTCTTGGCGTTTTACCGCGTCTGCAATATGGCCTTTTAATGCCGTTTGGTACTCCTGCTCAGACAGCTTTCCGCTTCGGTAAGCACTGCGTTGAACTCGGATTTCACTCGTTTGAGGAAAAGAACCAATGGTCGTGGTCGGGAACAGAGGTAAACCAAGCACTTCATTCTGGTGCGCTGCACGCTCTGCGTATGGTGCACTTCGCTCAGTTAGTGATTGAGTGATGTTGTTTAAACGAGCTTGTACCTGAGGCTTATTCACATGGGTTGCAGTTTTGCGAGCCTGGATTAGCGCGCTGTAGGTATCACAGGCAAGGATCGCTTCTTGGCTGCCATCCAGCGCTTTTCCGAGTAACGCCACTTCGGTCACTTTTTGTTTCGCAAACGCAAACCAACTCTGAACTTCGTCACTTAAAGCTGGCTCTAGGTTTAAATCAACTGGGCTATGCAGCAGTGAACACGAACTTGCAACCCAAAGCTTGTCACCAAGTTTCTCTTTTATTGGTTTCAATAGTTCAAGTTGCGCACTTAAATCTGCTCGCCACACGTTACGGCCATTGACCACACCTGCTGAAAGTACCCAGTTGCTTGGTAACTTCGCCGCAACCTGCTCTAGTTGCTCAGGAGAAGCCGACAAATCAATATGCAGGCCGTCTACTGCCAGTTCGACGATTTTATCGAGTGAATCAACTACTGAATCAAAATACGTGGTCAGTAATACTTTTACATCGCTGCGAATCACCTGATACGCCAGCTTAAATGAATCTAACCAAGGTTTGTCCAATTCAAGCGCTAAAATAGGCTCGTCGATCTGCACCCATTCAACACCTTGCTTGGCGAGTTTCGCCAGAATCGCTTGGTAGGCAGTCAACAAACGTGGCAGCAATGACAGTCGGTCAAAGCCTTCTTCAACTTCTTTACCTAGGTATAAATAGCTCAGAGGGCCAAGCAGTACTGGTTTTACATTATGACCCGCTTTAACTGCTTCATTCACTTCTTCAAACAGCTGCGGCCAACTCACTTCAAAGCTATCGTCTTTGCTGAACTCAGGAACAATATAGTGGTAGTTAGTGTTAAACCATTTCGAAAGTGAACTTGGTGCAGCATCAGCCCCCTTGTTACAAGGTTTGTCCAGACATGACACAAATTCGTTTAAATTTTCATCTTCACTGATACCACTTTTATGTTGTTTATTGGTGTTAAACCACTTAGTCATGTCTGATGCGGCATGACCACTACAATCACAGCTTGCTTGAGATTGACCGCGGCCGACCTTAAACAGGGTATCAAGATCTGGGAAGCCGTTTTGGTGACGCTTAGGCACATGCCCAAGTAACAGTGTCGTGGTTAAGACATGGTCGTACCAAGCAAAATCACCCGCGGCGACAAAGTCTAGACCCGCGTCTGCCTGAGTTTGCCAGTTTTTATTGCGCAGTTCGCTGCCGACAGATTTCAGTTCAGCTTGGCTGACTTCTCCGCGCCAATATTTCTCTAAGGTAAATTTCAGCTCTCGGTTTTCACCAATGCGAGGGTAACCGAGTATGTGTGTCTTAGTAGTCATTGTGCTCATCCTTAATTCTGCAGTTCAAATCTGTTATTCTGTTCAGCTCATCACCTAGGATGTCTGGATGGCTAAACTATCTCGCTAAACCGGACGATCGACAATCGACAAATATTCAACTTGTTTATTAAAATTTTTCATGATGATTTGTTTCTCAACCACTTAACTAATAATTAAACTCTCTTGGATTTTTAGACGTCTAGATGTTTACACTCCTACAAAAACACGTTAGGTTAATAATATTCATGCTTAAACAGTCTGGCTGAAGGGAATTCATGATAGAGCTAAAGCACTTACGAACACTCACCACACTCAGAGACACAGGGTCGCTCACGGCAACGGCGACGACCTTGCACTTGACTCAATCTGCCCTCTCTCACCAAATTAAAGATTTGGAAGCTCGAATAGGTGGGCAACTGTTTTTGCGTAAAACGAGACCGGTTAAGTTTACTTCGGAAGGAGAGATCTTACTTAAGCTCGCAGATGACGTACTGCCGCGATTGGCTAAAGCAGAGAATGAGATAGCGAGTCTCAAAGAGGATGTGAACGGTCGACTGCATATGGCGATCGAGTGCCACTCTTGCTTCCAATGGTTGATGCCAGCGCTTAAAGAGTACCAAGTCGCTTGGCCGAGTGTGACGCTCGACTTTTCATCTGGTTTTGGCTTTGAGCCCTTACCCGCCTTAATGGCAGGCGAACTGGATCTAGTGATCACTTCGGACATTCAGCCACGTTCTGAAGTGCATTATGAGCCGCTGTTTGATTTTGAAATGCGTCTGGTGACATCCATCTCGCACCCATTGGCCGGAAAAGAGTGCATCGAACCTGAAGATCTTGCCGATCAAACCATGCTCTCCTACCCTGTGCAGAAAAGCCGCTTAGACGTGGTGAAGCATTTCTTGCAGCCGGTTGGCATTGAACCCGCTAAATGGAAACAGGCCGACAATACACTGATGTTAATTCAGATGGTTTCTGCTGGATTAGGTGTGGCTGCCTTGCCGAACTGGGCAATCAGTGAATTTTCGAGGCAAGGCTTAATCAGTAGTATTCCACTGGGTAGTGGTTTGTGGCGTCGCCTATTTGCAGCGACGCGTCATGCAGACAAAGATAAACGCTATTTGCAGGCTTTCTTTAATACCGCGAGGCAGCAGTCTCAAAGTCATCTTGATGGGATCAAAACTGTTTAAGCAGAAAATTAAAAAGGAGGCCTAAGCCTCCTTTTTGCTATCTCTCATAAGATTTGAACTGATTGGTCAATGGATCGTATTGATAACCCAGCACATCCAGCTTACCAATCACCGTTTCTACATCCATTTCATACATAGAAACAAGCTCTTCAAAGCTATCACACTCTAGACGCAGCTTTTCATTCACTATGCCTAACAAGATGATGCTATCAAAGTTGCTCACATTGCTCAGGTCCATGGCGGCCTCCTATTCCACATCTACTCTTTTTATAGTAGACGCAAATTCACCGCCTTGAAGTGAACTAGCTTCAAACTCTTAACTGATTACAGAACAAACAACGCCTGATTTGACGTTGCTGATAGAAGCAAAAATACCAGTGCGATAGCAAGCTGGCCTTTGTTGATCTCTTTCGATGCAAGCAAGTGCCAAGCCCATGCAACGATAGCAGTAATCAGCAGCGCAAAACTGGTTAACAGAGGCTGAGTCACAGACGTTAGCACGTCACTCTCTAGGCCATAGGCTTTAAGCAAGATAGCTAATGACATCATCATTGCAGCAACCACACCCGTGACAGGTAAAATACGATGAAATGCCTGCAAACGTGTACGCGCGATAGTAAGTAATAAATGCGCCAGTAAAGCGCCAAGCAAAAACACTTGGAATAGAACACTTAAACCCGCAGCAATCGAAGTTTGTGCGCCGATCTCAATTCCGACATAAGCCAAAGCAAGACCATTGGCTAGATATATCACCCACATAGGACCTTGGTCACGCGTCTTCTTGGTTTGCACTTGAGAATAAAAATAAGCGAGAGCAAACACTATCATCATGGCTTCAATTCGCAGTGAAGCAACGGCAAGCCAAAGTATCGCTAGAGAAGGCAACATTTTATGGATACGGCCTCGTTGACCGGGACAAATATCACCTTTAACAAGAATAAGGGTCAAGAGAAGTTGAGCGCCCAATAACATTGGCGCAAACACGGCAAGTAGCTGCTGGATCATGGTGTCATCAAACTAAAATTATTACTGGCTGCGGATAATAGCAGACTGGTTGATTTTAGCTATCAGTGAAGTAAGACATTATATCTTGGTGCGTCACAAGGCCGAGATATTCTCCGACCGAGTTGACCACAAGCCACGGTGGGCTAACCCCTTGCTTTAATGTTTCAGCCACTTGATCATTGTTTTCTTCAAGCGCCAAAGTATGGATATTTCGCCGCATGACTTGATTTAAGGTTTTGCGGCTATTTACAATGTCATTGCGGGTTTCAAACTTGGTCCCCGCCGTTGGCGAGAGATGTAGATTCACTTCCTCTAGCCCCACCACTCCGACGCACACATTGCGGTCGAGAACCGGAATCACTTCTAAGTTATATTGATCTGAGGTGAGTAACGAGCGCGCTCTTTCAATCGTATCATCGGGCGATAAACAAGGCAGGTGCACCTGAGTAATACTCAATATGTTGGATTTCAATTTACGGCCTTTGCCAGAGAGGAACTGCTCAAGCTCTTCACAATAGTCCCACGCCTTTTCAAGCTCTTGAATCGGTAACGGTTTTGAGAAGTAATATCCCTGAATGTAATCAACCCCTAACGAGCAGACCGCTTCAAGCTCATTTCGAGTTTCTACCCCCTCTGCAACCACTTTGACATTAAGCGTATGGGCTAATTGAGTAATCATTTTGACTATATAATATTTGTTGGTCCCTTCCATGAGGTTGGTGACAAACTCTTTATCAATTTTTATCACATCAAAATTACTGTCACTCAAGTAAGAAAATGAGCTGTACCCGGTGCCAAAATCATCAATCGCGACCTGCACCCCTCGACGACGAATGTTTCTTATCAAAGAGGACTGACGAGATTCACTGTCAAAGTAGGCACTTTCGGTTAATTCAATGGTCACGGTTTCCGGACGTTTGGCGTATTTATGGACCAACGAATCCGCGCTTGCGAGCACCTCATCCGTATCCAACTTGGTATTGAGGGAGCGATTTATCGTCACACCTAAGTGCTGACCAAATCGTTCTTGGATATGATTAAGGTCCTGCAGTGCTCGCTGACCGACACACCAGTCTAGATCGGCAACCAAATCTAGGTCTTCGGCAATATTGACCATCTCTTGTGTATTGAGCATCTTACCATTTGGGCCTTTAAAACGGCTCAATGCTTCAAACTTCACAACGTCCCAATTTTTGGTATCGACTATCGGCTGGTAGTACACCTCGACATCTTTAGTTTTGATGGCTTTTTCTGCCCACTCCTCTAACTCTTTTCTACGTAATACTTGTTTATGAAGTACGCCGTGATAAAAGGTAATTTGTCCCCGACTCGTTACGCTGTGTTCTAACATTGCTTGAACAGAGTGAGCCACCAGCAGTTTGGGATCATGGGTATCTTGACCTAACACTGATACGCCAATTCGACCAGTCATAATCGCATTGTAAATCTGGGTGCCGACATGATGGTTGATAGAGGAAAAAAAGCGTCGTATCGCTTGGTGAATCATCCTTACTTGAGATGGACCTTTTACTTTGTTGCATTCCACACAGGCAACGAAATGGTTACTGCCTAGATATCCTACCTCTACCGCTTGCGGTTCTTTGGTTAGGTGTTCAGATAGAAGCGCCTTAAGTTCAAAGTCCTCTGTGTGGTCAAACGGAGGTTGAAAGGCAACCACCATGGTCACCTTTTGACTTCCTTCGCGTTGGCTTCGGTAAGTAACTGCACGAATGAACTGGGTTTGAGTAGGCAGTTGGGTCAGTAGCTCGACCCCGCCATGTTCGACATCTTCAATACGGTAGATATTATTGGAAAGATCGAGCAGAACTGTGACATAAAAGATGCCCTCTTCAAGCATGATACGTTGAACTGTCACATCTTGAGGATAGGCTCGACCTTCGGCGCTTTGAAGTAGCATCACCCCTGACCAATGACCTGACTGCTCAATCTCACACCACATTTTTGTATAAAAATTGGCGCTATGCCGATCAGACTGCAATGACGCAAAAGGCTGCCCTTTTAACTCAGAGTTAGCGTAACCCGACAAGGACAGGAAATTATCGTTACAAACTATAATGCTGCGTTCTGCATCGATTAATAACACCCCATGATGGGCATTATTGAACAACTGACCAAATAAGGCTCCGATACTCAGAGCGGTCGCTTGAAAGAAAAATAAGGGGGTGAGATGCCCAGATGCCAGCTTTCCATCATCGGTTTGAAAGGTCATTTCAACATAGCAGCATTGATCACTCTCCAACCTTAAACAGCAATTAAAACGTTGCAACCCCGTTTTCGGCTTAAGGTTGGTCAACTTCTCTAATAGGATGGTTTGATCGTGATAGCTCATGCAAGGCATTAACACATTGCCAGTCAGTGAAGGCAAATCAGCATTTAGAACTTGTCGGCAGCGTTCTTCATCAATGTCTAATCGATGCTTAGCAATATCCCACCGCCACTCGATAGACAAATGGTGAGAATACCGCGACAGTGCCGGAGCACTCGTGCTAGAGCCATGCACTTGGGCCATTTTTCGCCTCTTTAGTTTAGCTATAACTACTACTAAAGATTAGAACAATAGTGGCTAAGTAACATAAATATTATTAACTAAGCACTTCAACGCAGACTTCTGACTGACTAAACCCTTAAACTCTCCTTTATCATCAACTAAGCACCACGGGAAAGGCGTCGCATTTGCCACAAGTTGCGCAATTTCCGCTTGAGGTGTATGCCAATGCAAAGTCGTCACAATAGGCTGCATGATTCTATTTGCCGGCTTATTCCAATAAGCATTTTCTTTGTTTGATTCTAAATCCGTCCCCATATTGGGAGTAAGGTGCAAATTGATGCTTGGTCGGTCGATAAAGCCGACACACTCTTTTGTTTCAACCACAGGGAAGCATTCATGCTCGCCTTCATTAAAGTACTGGTAGATCAATGAAAGTGGTTCACCTGGGTCAATATGATGCGAAATCTCAACAATATGACCGAGAGAATCATCTAGTAGCTGCTGTTCCTTTTCCGCTACTCGATAACAATCTTGGTCTGTGCGCAATTCAGCCAGAGGAAGCGGTTTAGAAAAGTAGTAACCCTGTATCAAGTTGACGCCAAGATCTCTCAGCGCATCAAGCTCCTGATCGGTTTCAACGCCTTCCGCGATCACTTCCAAATCGAGCTTCTCGGATAAATGTACCAATGCCTTGACGATATTGTACTGCCGTGAATCAGGCGTGATATTTTGAATAAAGGTGCGATCAATTTTAAGGGTATCGAAGTAGCACTCTTTCAAGTAACGAAATGACGCGCTACCCGTGCCAAAATCGTCAACTGCGATTTTGACGCCAGCGCCACGCAACAGCGATAAGATCTCCCTGTTTTTTTCGTCACTATCAAAGTATGCACTTTCGGTAAATTCAAAGGTGATAAGTTCAGGCTCCGTTCCCTGAGCATCGAGGATCTTGGCTGCCCGCTCAAGAATGCCGGTCAGCTCTGTGGTGGTTTTCAATGAACGGTTAACGGACAAAGAAACATGACTACCGAAACGTTGCTGTAAATCTGGAAATTGCTGCAGCGCATTGACTAAGACAAGGTCGTCTAGCTCAACCACCTTATCTAGGTCTTCAACGGCCTCGACCATCTCTTGGGTTGAAGCGACAAACTCCTCATGGTCAGGGAAACGGCATAACGCCTCAAACTTCACGACCTGCTGCATCTTCAGGTCAACTATCGGCTGAAAGTAGACTTCGATGTTGCCTTTGCTCAATGTAGCAATGACATGTTCTTCAATACGTTTCTTGCGCTCAATCTGCTGATGGATCTGGCGATCATAAAAGTTAATCCTTCGCTCATGGCCTGAGTGCAGTTCCAAAACCGCCTGATAAGCATGAGAAACAAGTTGGCTCGGTGTGGTCGCATCAGCCTGAAACACAGAAACTCCGGTAACTCCTGACTTTAAAGCCATGGCGACTGGTAACTGAGCATGCTTAAAACTATGAAATAACTTGGTAATAGAACGGCCGATTTGAGCCACCACATGCTGATTACTCTGAAATTCAAACGGCAAACACAGAGCAAAACAGTCGTGGCCTAGGTAACCACAGCAAAGAGTATTCGCATTGTCTTTTAGATAACTGGCAAACTGCCTTTTCACTTCCGCTGTGGAGTCCAGCTTTGGCTGCAGCGCAACAACGACTAGACCTTGCCCCTTTTGAATGTCATTACATGCGTGAGTGAGCAGCGCTAAGAAGCCTTCTCGATTGGGTAATTGAGTGAGTAAATCGATGCCACCACTTTCAATGTCGTCGATTCTTTCTAACTTACCGGATAGATCAGCGGAGAGGCCGATAAAAAAAGGCGCGCGGTTGGTCGATTGAATCTTCTGAATGGTCAGGTCCTGAGGAAAAACACTACCATCAGCACGGCGAGTTAGGATGGTTCCACTCCAGTGACCCTGTTGTTTTAGCTGCCCCCATAAATGGTCGTAATAGGCATCACTGTGCTTTTCTGCGTTGAAGATACTGGTTTTCAGTCCGGTAATTTCGTTATTGGCGTAACCCGTTAACTCTTCGTAGTGATGATTGCAGACTAAGATTTTAGTCAACTCATCTGCGACAAGAATACCATGATGGTGATTTTCGAACAGAAAGTAGAACACTTCAGTTAATTGGTGCTTATCATTGATGACCAGGCTTGGGGACAAGGTGCCTGAAAGTTGATGCGGACTAACCCGCTCAATCTTAATCTCAACATAGGCAAAAAGAATATCTGGGGCTAATAAGCAACAACTCACTCGTTGCGAATTACCGCTTTCTAAAACCAACTTAAAAGCTTGTTTGATCTGTGCACGCTGCGATTTAGGCAATAAATCAAACAACAACCCCGCACTTAATTCATGTTGTTCGTCACCAAACAACAAAGCCTTAAGCTCTTCATCGCATTGTAATATCTGGCTTTTTATATCAATTTGCCAATCATAAACACTAGATTTATCCCACTGAACCGGAACGGTTTGAGACTTCGATATTTGATTGATCGCGTTCGGCACGATACCCCCAGACAAAATAAGCACTCAGACTCATAATGTAGCGAAATTTATGGAAGCAATGTTTTATTTGGTTAACACTTTCAACTCTCGTCTATTTCCATAGGTAAATTATGGGTACTTTCTGCCGATTAGATCACAAATATTTGAGGTAGATAGTCGCCGTCCAAGTCGCTATAATTCGCGCTCCTTGAAACTGAGAGCAAAATATGTACAGCAACGTTACTCCTATTCATGAGCACAAAAAATATTGGGCAGAATGCTTCGGCACTGCGCCATTTCTTCCTACAAGCCGAAAAGAAATGGATGCCCTAGGATGGGACAGCTGTGACATTATTATTGTTACTGGTGATGCTTACGTTGATCACCCAAGTTTCGGTATGGCGATCATTGGCCGACTGCTTGAAGCTCAAGGCTTTCGCGTCGGTATTATTGCCCAGCCAGAGTGGAGCAATAAAGATGCATTCATGAAGCTTGGTAAACCAAATCTATTCTTTGGTATTACTGCGGGCAACATGGACTCGATGATCAACCGCTACACAGCGGATCGCAAACTTCGTCACGACGATGCGTATACGCCTAATAACGAAGGTGGTAAACGTCCTGATCGCGCGACTCTTGTTTACTCTCAGCGCTGCCGTGAAGCCTACAAAGGTGTTCCACTCGTATTAGGTGGCATCGAGGCAAGCTTACGTCGTCTTGCTCATTACGACTACTGGTCTGATAAAGTTCGTCGCTCTGTACTATTTGATGCAAAAGCGGACATTCTACTGTTCGGTAATGCTGAACGTGCATTGGTTGAGGTTGCTCACCGTCTAGCTGATGGCGAAGATATTTCTACTCTAACCAATATTCGTGGTACCGCAGTAAACCTAGCTGCCGAGCCTGAAGGCTATAACATCATCGACTCTTCGCGCATCGAAAAGCCGCGCAAAGAAGCCTTTATTCCGCCAAACCCATATGCGGTTGAAGAGCAATGTGACACAAAGGCTAAAACAGAAGAGCCGGAAGCGAAACCAATTACTATTCGTCCTTCACGCCATGATGCAGCGACAACAGCGGTACGAATTCCGCCGTTTGAAAAGCTAAATAACGACCGTATTTTGTATGCTCATGCCAGCCGTATTATGCACCTTGAAACCAACCCGTATTCTGGTCGTGCATTGATACAGCGTCACGGTGATCGTGAGCTTTGGGTCAACCAAGCTCCTATCCCACTATCGACTGAAGAGATGGACTATGTGTTCGGTCTTGCTTACGCCCGTGTACCCCACCCTATGTATGGAAAAGCGAAGATCCCAGCGTATGACATGATCAAAACGTCTGTGAACATCATGCGCGGCTGTTTTGGTGGTTGTTCATTCTGTTCGATTACCGAACACGAAGGTCGTATTATTCAAAACCGTTCAAAAGAATCGATCTTGAGCGAGTTAGAAGAGATCCGCGATAAGGTACCTGGCTTTACTGGCACAATTTCAGACCTTGGTGGTCCAACGGCTAACATGTACCGTTTGGGTTGTAGCGATCCTAAAGCAGAAGCCAACTGTCGTCGCCCATCGTGTGTATTCCCGGGTATCTGTAATAAACTCAATACCGATCACCAACATACCATCGACCTTTACCGTGAAGCACGTAAAGTCGAAGGCGTTAAGAAAGTAATGATCGCCTCTGGTGTTCGCTATGACTTAGCAATTGAATCGCCAGAATACGTACGCGAGCTTGTGACTCACCACGTAGGTGGCTACCTTAAAATTGCACCTGAGCACACAGAGAAAGGCCCTCTGGATCTGATGATGAAACCAGGTATGGGCACCTATGATCGTTTCAAAGAAATGTTTGAAAAGTACAGTGCTGAAGCAGGTAAAAAGCAGTACCTAATTCCTTACTTTATCTCAGCGCACCCAGGTACCGAAGATGAAGATATGCTCAACTTGGCACTGTGGCTTAAGAAGAACAACTTCGAATGTGATCAGGTACAAAACTTCTACCCTTCACCGATGTGTAATGCGACGTCAATGTACTACTCGGAAACTAACCCGCTTAAACGCGTGAAGTACAAAAAGCGTGAAGAGGTGCCAGTGGCTAAAGGTGAGCGTCAGCGTAGGCTACATAAAGCGTTACTGCGCTATCACGATCCTGATAACTGGGCAATCATCCGCGGAGCTCTAATCAGCATGGGTAAGAAGCATTTAATTGGTGATAAACCAAACTGTCTTGTTCCTGCTGAAGACGTTGATGCAAAAACGCCAGCTCAGCGCAGAAAGTCAGGCCGTCATGGTTCACAACGTTTTGCGACCAAACATACGAAGAGTCAACCGGGATTCGAGAAGATGAATGGTGAGCAACGTGGTAATGGTAAAGGTCGCGGTAAACCTAATGCTCAAGGTAACAATAATAGCCAGAGCAAAGGTAACCGTAATGGCAAATCAGGTGGACAACCAAATACACCTCGTGGTGGTAAGCCAGCTGGCCAAGGCAATAACAAGCCGCCAGCAGGACGTAAACCAAAACATCGTTAACACAGTAAAAATCGCAGCTCAGGCTGCGATTTTTTGTTTCAAGTATGCTGTCTCTCCAGTAGATAGTTGATGAACTCCTCTTCTGGCAGTGGCTTACTAAAGTAAAAGCCTTGAATATATTCTACTTTTTTAGCCTTAGCATAGATAAGCTGCTCAACCGTCTCGACCCCTTCGGCTACAACAGGCTTCATCATATTCTGCGCCAACAATGCGACAGAATTAAACACCGTTTGAAGCTTGGTATCCTCAACGACATTGGTTACAAACGCTCGGTCAATTTTTATCTCATCAAAGCTTAGTCGGCACAAGTAACTCAAACTCGAAAAACCGGTACCAAAATCGTCAATCGATATTCTAAATCCGTAACCTTGGAGTCTTTCTAAGGTTTGATTGACGTAGTTAAAGTTGTCGATCAGTGCCGATTCAGTTAGCTCTAACTTAATTTGATTTGGTGACAGTTGATGCTTAGTGATCGAAGACATTAGCTTATCAATAAACTCGACATCCAGGATTTCGACCACACTAATATTTAAGGCGAATAACAGTGTTTGGGTATCAATGCCCTTCTGTTCCAACTTGAGTACTAAGCGAGACAATTGACCTATGTTGAATTGCGTCAGTAAGCCAATATCACCGATACGTTCGGCGATGGGAATAAACTCCACCGGTGAGACAAATTGCCCATTGAGCGTCCAGCGTATCAGGCATTCTGCACCAGCAACTCGCTGTGAATCCGCCTCATGCACAGGTTGGAAAAGCACATAGAAATCTTCCTCTAACCTGTCTTTGTTTAACGCAGCTCTAAACTCAGTTTCTAGGTTGTTTTGGTGCTCAATTTGCCGTGCTAGCTCTTCTTGGAACTCGGCAAGCCGCACACGTTCGGTTAACACGTCTAGAATCGCCATTTCAGCTTTGTTGAGGCTCAGCTCATGTGAATCGCCCTCTTTTTCAACGTAGTAACCAAGCGCAACGTTGCTAAAGAAGTGACGGTGGTTAAAGTGAAAAGGCTCATTGAGGAGCGAATAAAACCGCTCAACATCAAATGCCGTCTCTGGGGGTATAAACAGATTAAAACTGTCAGTCGAATGCTTACTGCACAACGCTGAAGGCAACTCACTCAGTACCCGTGAGAGCACTTCCATGAACACTAAATTGGCAACCGCAGTTCCCCAAATTTCATTGATGCGCTGATAATTACAGATCCTTACGCAGCAGACGGTGCCGTTCTGCTCAAGAAGGTTGAGTTTGGAAAGGAAGGCTTCACGGTATAGTAACCCTGTGTGAGGGTCTTGAGTCGACAGCTGGCGGTTCAAACGACGCGCAGCAATAAGCTCACCATGTTCTATCAAGGAGATAATGTAGAAATCTTTATAGCGAATCAGTGATAGCTTGGCCCATTCCACATTTTTGTCGGGATAACTCAAGCCAACCTCTAGCTCGATTTCCATTTGCTCTTCTATTGCGCGGCGCAACTGCTGTGGTAAATCGATAAAATTGAATTCTTCATCAATAAAGCTAACATTTGAGCCAAACAGATATTGCCCGCCGTCGACCCTAAATAGCTCCGACGCTTGGGTAGAAATTTCTAACACCTGCATTTCACTATTTACGACGACATAAGCGATATTCATTGCTTCAATTTGGTCACTCAAATTCTTCATCGCGTCTCCAAAGACTTACGTACTTGGTAAGGTAAGAGTTCCAAAGCATAAACACCAGACACACCACCTTTTTCGACCGCCTCTTTTGGCATTCCATATACAAGGCAGCTCTCTACATTTTGAGCAAATGTGCTTGCGCCAGACTGATGTAACTCCAGCATCCCCTGTGCCCCATCGTCTCCCATGCCAGTTAAGATCACGCCAATGGCATCTTCACCCACGGCTTGCGCAGCAGAACGAAACAACACATCCACCGAAGGCTTATGTCGCGAGACCAACGGGCCGTCTTTTAATTCTAGGTAATATCCGTCATTTATGCGTTTTATCATGGTGTGTATGGAGCCAGGAGCGATATAAACCCAGCCAGTCTGAAGCTGCATCCCTTGTTCCGCCTCAACCACATGTTGAGCCACTTCATCATCAAGCCGCTTGGCGAATGCACGGGTAAATTTTTCTGGCATATGTTGGACAACGACAATGGGGGCGGTATTTGATGAGGTTTGACTTAAGAATTGACGAACCGCCTCCGTGCCACCAGTGGATGCACCGATGACAATCACCTTCATTGCTCCAGACCCTTTGGCACAGAGTTCGTAATCTAGTATTGCATCGGCATTCTGTTTTGTTCGATAGCTTTCGCTGCCAAGATACTTTAACTGCTTCACTTTGACCTTAGCAGCATGCTTAATCGCATTGAGAATAGACTGCACTTGCTGAGAATGAAGATAATCATTTAATTGATGCTGAGGCTTATTGATCACTTCGATCGCCCCTGATGAGAGAGCCTCTAAACTGAGTTGAGGATTTTCTTCTGTCTTAGCGGAACATATGATGGTTGGGGTTGGCTGAGTCGACATGATTTGACGTAGAAATGCAATGCCATCCATCTTTGGCATTGCGATGTCGAGGACAATGACATCTGGCCACTGCTTATTCATTTTCCGCTGGGCAATCAGTGGATCCGGCGCAGCGCCACACACGGTAAGTTGAGGGTCTTGTTCAATCACTTCACCAAGCACTTGCCGCATAACCGCTGAGTCATCCACTATAAACACATTAATTGGTTTCATTCTGCCACCTTGCGATAGATACAGTTTTCGACAAACATCATCTTAGGGTGGCCTTTAAGAATGTTTTCGCTGTGACCAAGAAACAGATAGCCGCCAGTATTCAAACGAGCAATGACATTTTCAATAATGCTTCTTTGCTTTGAGACATCGAAATAAATCAGTACGTTACGCAATAATATAATATCAAAACGTAAGTCATAATCAGGATTGAGCACGTTTTGTTTAGAAAAATGACAAAAGCGCCGCAGAGATTGGCTAATGGTAAAGTGACCTGAATAATCGCCAACGCCTTTTAAGCAATAGGCTCGCCTCAAGTCAGTTGGAATTTGCTCTGCAAGCAAGATATCGTATTGACAGAGAATCGCTTGCTGTATCGAAGCCTCAGAAATATCAGTGCCATACACCGACCATTTCGCATTGCCCAAGACTTTCTCCAGTACCATGGCGAGACTGTAGACTTCTTCTCCGGTCGAACATGCAGCACTCCACACTTTTATGGGTAAGGTTTCCTGCCATTGTTCGAGTAACATTGCTAATTGTTCAAACTGGAATGATTCGCGGAAAAAGCGCGTTTCATGAGTGGTCAACCTATCTATAAAGCGCTGTAATTCAATACCGTCCTTACTCGACGTTAGCACTGCCAAGTAATCATCATAGGTATTACAGCAAGTCTCTTTGAGCCTAGAAGCTAAACGATTCTCAACCATTATTCGTTTATGTTCCCCTAACCGAATACCGGTATTTCGCTCCATTAAAGTTTGGATTGAGCGAAATTGTTCGCGATTAAGGGCGCAGTTCATCTCATGACTCCCAATGCGACAACATCACTTGTTGATTTTTAAGCATGCGTTGGTTGATTTGCTTGCCGTTGAGCAATTCGGACATAACCAGTAGAGGAATGGTATCTTGATCGACTTCCACCATATCGGCGACGTATTGGCTAGGGATGTGAACCCCGAATGCGGGTTTTTCAAATACGCGATCTAGAGAAATCGACTTAATCGAGCGCACCCGAGAGACAACTAAGCCAATCATGACGCTTTCTTGTAGCTTATCGCTGATTGACTCATACAAGATGATGCAACTGTACTTGTCGTATTTTTGCTGTGAACCGATACCGAGGCGAATCCCCGCATCAACGACAGGAACAACACTGCCTCGCACATTAATTACACCGCACACTTCCTTGTCACACATGGGAACTTGGGTGATCTTCGCGTACTCAATGACTTCGTTAACCATATCAATGGGGATAGCAACCACCTCACTTGCTACCTCAACCAATAGCACCTCTAAAGCCGGAGAGCCTTCAATATCTAAAGCTTCATTCATGCTTTACCTCTGAGCGATTATTCTGATCCAAAACCCAAAACCATTGCTTGTTAGAAAGCAGCTCATCAACATTAAGTATAGTAAGCAGACGCTGTTCGAGCTTGGCTACGCCACCAACCATTGGCGACTCTATGTATCCTCCAAGCTCAGGGATAGGCTCTAGATCCGCTTTCGAGACATCAATCACCTGTCTAACGAGATCGACTTTATTTGCAATCACATACGTTTGGCCATCTCTCACCACTTCGGTCACAATCACGCAAGTCTTGCTTGAAACCGGGCGTACTTCTTCACCTAAACAAGCAGCAATATCGAACACGACAACCAATCTTCCGCGCAGGTTCATCACGCCCAGTAACTGGGACGGTGCGCCGGAAATAGCTTCGATTTGCGGGTACTCCATGATCTCGCGTATCTTTTCGATTGGATAAGCGAAGTACTTTCCTGCCACTTTGAATTCAAGATATTTTTCTTTCATCATTCGGCATCACTTGTTAGTCATCAAAAGGAACATAGCCACTTTCTTGCTGAGTCGGCGCTACTTGTGTCCGCGCTTTTTTCCTCCTAACGCTCAAACGTTCTTCTTCAACTTTGACTAACTTGAAAAAACTCACCGTACTGCGAATTTCATTGGTTTGCTCTTGGACCATAACCGCCGCCGACGCAAGCTCTTCCGATGCGGAAGCATTTTGTTGGGCGATTTCATCAAGCTGAGATACAGTGCGATTGATTTCAGCGACACTGGTACTTTGCTCTGTAGACGCTGCGGTGATCTCTTGGACTAGGTCGGCGGTTTGTTGAATATTTGGCACCATGCGGTTAAGCATGTCACCGGCGTGTTGAGCCACTTTCACGCTACTGTCTGCCAATGTACTGATCTCTTGCGCTGCAATCTGACTTCGCTCTGCTAACTTACGTACCTCATCGGCAACCACCGCAAAGCCTTTGCCGTGCTCACCTGCCCTTGCGGCCTCAATTGCTGCGTTCAATGCCAGTAAGTTGGTCTTGTATGCAATGTCTTCGATGATGCCAATTTTCTCTGCAATCGCAGTCATGGCGTTCACCGTATCATTTACCGCTTTGCCCCCTTCATTCGCTTCCGAGCTGGATTGTGTTGCAATCCCATTGGTTACCTTTGAGTTTTCTGTATTCATGGAAATGGACGAGCTCATTTGATCTAAAGAGGCACTGGTCTCTTCGACACTGGAAGCAAGCTGGCTTGAGGTCGTGCTTAACATCTGCGATGTCGTTGAGACTTCATTGGTACTGTGCGCGATGGCTTCAACTGAACGTTGAATATCTAACATGATGTTTTGCAGTTTATCGAGGAAGCCATTAAAGCTTTTCGCCGTTTCACCAATCTCATCGCGGCCAAAGTCTGGGATCCGTCGCGTCAAATCCCCTTCCCCAGAGCGAAGATCTTCAGCGGCTTCTGACAACGCTTTAATCGGTAATACAATACCTTTAATCAAGAACATTGCGGTGACAAATGCTAGCAAAACAGCCACACCCAATAGACCCCACACTAACGAGATACTTTCGCGTGCTTGGTCGACAAGTTGCTCTAACGACTCGGTACTTTGGTTGTTGGCACTGATACTGATCTCATCGAGGATCTTCTCCAGTTTGCTGAACACTTCATGCTCTAACTTATCGATTTGTTCTGCTGCCACCAGCTTGTCTCTCGGGCTATATGTAGCGAAAATATCTTTACCTCCGTTATAGAGCTCAAGGTACATTTGTTCGACAAAGGCTAGGCTTTTTATCTCTTCAGGCTTGCGTTCTAATGGCTTGATTTCACTTAAGTACTGAGCAAAATTTCGTGCTTCTTTCTCAAACGCGTTTACTGCACCAACTTCACCACGCATATACGCATTTAGTGCAGACATCATGTCGCCTTCTTCATCGATTAGCTCTAGGTAAAGTCGAACACCGGGTAAATCGTCGTTGAGGATTTCTTGAAAATCACCGGTTCGGCCTGCGTCTGCCACCTCTTCTTCTTTTAACGTATCGAGCTTGGCTTCTAAGGGGTCAGCGAACTCATTGATGAGGTAGTTGTATTTATCCACCGCACGACTTTCTAGGCCGGGATCAAACTTATTGAACACTAGGTTAAGCATGTCTTCATAGTAACGCTGAGAAAGATCGTCAATCTGACGAATCACAACGGGATCGATGGACTCTAGCTGTTTTAAGCTTTCAAAGAAGGTGACGAATTCGGTGTAGTTTTCCAAAAAGTCGACTTTCTCTTCTGCTTCGCCGGTAATGAACTCCAGCACATTCGAGTTCATGTCCCCTAACTCATCAAGCATGCTCAAGGACAAGATAACTTTAGGAATCTCTTCTTGGCCAACACTAATCGCATAAGTTTCAATGGTTCGATTTTTTAACTGCACCGAAATTGCAATTACAAGTAGCAGAATTCCCATTGTGCACATAGCAACAATTATCTTGTTCTTGATCGATAATTTACCAATCATGCTGCTCTCCCTAGCAACAAAAACCACTTATTCGTAGCCTGTTGCGACATTTAAAATTGCGCTCAGCTCATCAGTTAAAGCGCTCTGCATTTATTCGTTCCGTTGGGCTCAATGCGGTTTGAATCAAGGCAAAAATATCTAGGATTATGGCCACTTCACCACTACCGAGTATTGTTGCCCCACTGACCCCTTTTAGTCCTTCAAATAAAGGACCTAACGGTTTAACCACGGTTTGAAACTCTCCGCTTAAACTATCTACTACCAACCCTGCTCTTAACGAGCCCAACTGAATAACAATCAGCGCTTCTTGCTCGATTGGTGTTGATGACTCAAGACCAAACCATTCTGAGAGGCGTAGGAACGGCAGCACTTCATCACGTAAATTGACGTACTTTTTGTCTCGACTGCTGTTTGCCTCAATCACTTCGTTGAGCTCCAAACACTCGACAACACTATCAAGAGGGATAACATAGTCTCCGCCACCAACCTTAAACATGAAGCCATCAACAATGGATAGCGTCAGCGGTAAACGGATGATAAAGCGGCTACCTTGCCCCGCTTCACTCTCAATCTCAATGCTGCCTCTCAGCAGTTCAATATTGCGCTTCACCACATCCATACCTACGCCACGGCCAGAAAGATCCGTCACTTGATCACTGGTCGAAAAGCCCAGCTCAAACACCAATTTCCATATTTCGCGCTTTGTTAAGCTCTCTTCTGCCCCGACTAACCCCAATTTTCGCGCATGCTCTATCACTCTTTGTTCATCGATACCTTTACCGTCATCGACCACCTCAATTACAATCGAACCAGAGTCATGGTAAGCATTAAGGCGTATCGTGCCGCAGCTTGGTTTGCCGACTTTTTCCCGTTCGCTGGTAGACTCGATTCCGTGGTCAATCGCATTGCGCACCAGATGAGTAAGTGGATCACTCAGTTTCTCAACAAAGGTCTTATCCAGCTCGGTATCTGCACCACTCACCACTAACTCGACCTGTTTGCCCAATTCAAGCGAAGTATCGCGAACAATGCGTTTGAACTTATTGAAGGTATCTCCAATTTGCACCATCCGAAGCTGTAGCGAACTATCGCGAATGTTCTCAACTAACCTCTCAAGTAAGGCCATCGACTCAATCAAAGGCTCGTTACCCGTTTGATGAGCGAGTAAATTGGTTCTTGCGCCCATGATTACCATCTCTCCAACTAGGTCGATCAATTGGTCGAGCTTTTCCGCTTCTACCCTTAACGTTTTTGAACTCTTAATTGGCGACGGGATTGAAGAGGACGTAGCTTCAATACCGGAAGGAATTTGATGGGCTTCGAGCCACTGCTTAGATTGCTCGGCGTCGATTGCACCTAACTGAGCAAACTTTTCAACCAAGCTCTCTGTTGATTCTGGTAGGCGCTGCGCCAGTTCATAGTAACGTTCCGCTGAACTATTCGGAGGTAGAATCTCGATTGTGGCGTCATTAACAATAAACTCAAACGCATCTAAAATTTGCTCCTCAGAGCTTTCTCCTTTAAAGCGAATTTCGTATCCCAAATAACTGTTTTCCGACTTGAAACTGTCGTTCATTTCCTCCGCATTAATACTCTTTTCCAATGCATCAGTCACAAGGGCTACTTGGGCTAGCTCACCTTTGGTGCCTAAGTATTGAATGAAACCGATAGGATCTAACCCTTCTTGAAATACCGTCATATTAGGGCGGAGCGATATGTGCCAAATACCCTCATGCCTATCAGAATTGCTATCAGACGGCTTATTACTTTCAATAGTGGCTCGGTCAGTGGCGATTTGAACTAAGTACGGCAGAACTTTTGCGAGCACGTCTTCAGCATCTGGCATTGGGCTACTGGAACTCACTGCAATGACCTGCTGACGAATAACATCATTGCCTTCCATTAAGACTTCCAGCAATGGCTCATCAACTGATGTGGTACGTTGGCGGACTTGATCCAATACCGATTCCATCGCGTGAGCTAATGTGGTGATTTCATCGAAGCCGAACAGCCCCGCATTGCCTTTGATGGTATGTATGGCGCGAAATAACTCGTCGATCCAATCGGAAAAGTGGTGCGTAAGGAGTTGGTGATTGAGCAAGGATTGCTCAACGTCATCCGTTAGCTCTAAGGACTCGTTGATAAAGATTTGAATTGCTCGGTCAAACTCTGCCATCTTGCTACCTACTCAATGAGATCCGTGATGCCAAACAACTCGAGATAAACACACACTGCGGGGGCAGGATTAAGGAGCTTGGTTTGATGCTCAACCCAACTTTTGTGACAGATAAACCAAATAACCAATTGAAAGCCTGCAGAATCCATTTCCGTCACGTATTGCGCATCTAGTGAGACATCCTCGTGTTCATGTAAGGCCGCGACCATTTCACTATGAGTCTGTTCCACCTCATAAATGGTTAGCTCTGCTGGCAATACGTAGACGTGCATTGACATTAACCCCTCACTAACTCAATAGCTTACTGACAGCTTCTAACATCTGCTCAGGGCGAAACGGTTTGACCATCCATGCCTTAGCGCCCGCTTTTCGTCCTTCTTCCATTAAGTACTGCTGACTCTCCGTTGTAAGCATAATGACAGGGGTAAACTTGTATTTAGGTAAGGTTTTTAGTTGTTTGACGAAGTCGATACCATTCATGTTGGGCATATTGACGTCACTAATAATCAGATGCACCTTATCGCCGGTTAACTGCGCTAAACCGTCAAGACCATCCTTTGCTTCAATAACTCGGTAGCCTGCCCCTTCTAAAGCAATGCTGACCACCTGTCTTAACGATTCAGAGTCATCGACTACCATGATTGTTTTCTGCATCATCCATCCCTAAAAAAACGTTACGCTACCCTCATCATGAGGCGACTTATTACTCTCGACTCGCGTTTTTTGCTCGATGACATCAAGCGCCTCACGAATTTCATCTTCATCCCAGCCACAGCTATCTAGCCGTTCGATCGCAGCTTCAATGATCTGTACTCCTTCAACGATTCCGCTTTGTTGTTGATGAAGACGGTCGCCAAATTGCAGTAACACCAATACTTCTTTATAAACCTGCTCCATTTGCTCTCTGTATTGCTTGACCTCATCACTTGGAGCGTCATCAATTTGTTTTATGCGGCTCGAAAGCGTTCTCATTGATTGAACTTTGGTACTCAATTCATTGATCGCTTGATGGGAAAAATCACATGAGGTTTCAGCCTGCTGGCGAACTTTGGGCAGTAGCACACTGGCAAGAGATTGAGTCGATTTTTGATAAGCGCTGATCGTAGTGAAATTGAACCCAACCAGCAGAAAATAGAACAGAGCGGTAATGAAGCCAGCAGAGAACATCGCCGGTATAGTAAACCCCACCAGCACAACTTGGATAAGAAAAATAGCGGCCCCAAGGCCAATAAAAAGTGGAAAGCGCCCCAGCTTAACGACCCTTTTATCAATAACCTAGTAAATAAGCCTAGTTCATAAATAAATAGTGAGCGCGATTTAGTAATAAAAAAGGTCTAGCCCGAGAGAGCTAGACCTTTACATTGATATGAAGAGAGAAAATTAAGCGTTTGCTGCTTCAAACTCTTTCATAAACTCAACAAGAGCCTGTACGCCTTCAAGCGGTATCGCGTTGTAGATTGATGCTCGCATGCCTCCGACTGCGCGGTGGCCTTTTAGCGAAACCAATCCTCGCTCCGCTGCTTGCTCAAGGAACGCAGCGTCTAGCTCAGGCTTAGCCAATTGGAATGGTACATTCATACGCGAACGGTTTTGCGCGTGAACGTTGTTAATATAGAAGTCTGAGTTATCAATCTGTTGATAAAGCAGCTCTGCTTTCTGCTTATTGATGCTTTCCATCGCTGCCACGCCACCTTGCTCTTTTAGCCACTTAAACACTAGGCCAGAAAGGTACCAAGCAAACGTTGGTGGAGTGTTGAACATCGAATCTTTCTCAGCTAGAACTTTGTAGCTCATAAAGCTAGGAAGCAAGTCGTTAGCCAGTTCAAGCAGGTCATCACGAACGATGGCGATACAAATGCCCGCAGGGCCGATGTTCTTTTGCGCGCCTGCATAGATAACGCCGTATTTAGCGACATCAATCTCACGAGACAGAATGTTTGATGACATGTCCGCTACGATTGGTTTATCAGTCTGTGGCAGTTCTGAAATTTCGATACCATCAATGGTTTCATTTGGACAGAAATGAACGTATGCCGCTTCTGGGTCAATTTTCCAATCTGACGCATTGATGACTGCAGCTTTGCCATCAATCTCAGTTTTGGCTACAAAGGTGTCAACCTGACAATATTTACTTGCTTCATCAATTGCACTTTCTGCCCAGTAACCCGCGTCAACATACGTTGCTTTTTTAGCACCGCCCAATAGGTTTAGTGGAACCGCAGCAAACTGAGCGCGCGCACCACCTTGGCAAAACAGAACTTTGTAGTTGTCAGGAATATTGAGTAAATCACGCAGATCTTGCTCTGCTTCTTCTGCCACCTGAATAAACTCTTTGCTACGGTGGCTGATCTCCATGACAGAAGTGCCTAGGTTGTTCCAATCAACCAATTCCTTTTGCGCTTTTGCCATCACAGCTTTAGGTAGGGCCGCCGGACCCGCACTAAAGTTAAACACATTGCCCATTTGTCTTTCCTTGCAGATGATTCAATAACTAATTACTCGATTAATACCATGTTTTACTGCTTATAAAAAGCAAGAAAAGAGGTCTTAAGACCTCTTTTCACTTTAAGCCGCCAAATGTGGCAATTATGGTTGCATTAATGCTGGTAGAAGTAATGCCATCAATGGAATTTGCTGACCATTTTCAAACACCAAGTTACCTTCTTTCAGTTCAGCTTGGATTTGATAGCCCTGCTCTGTCTCTTGAATCAGCTCCATCACCATCGCTTCGTCAATACCTTGCTTGATAAATGGGTATTCTGTTACCAACCCACTAGAGAAAAAGGTATTTAAGTCACCCGTTAGCGCAGGCAATATCATTGCTGGATTTTGAGTAACATTGCTTGTGCCTTCAGGAACCGTAATTTTCCACTTAGACTCAAACTCGCTATCTTCACTTAGCTTCACCGCCATTTTATTCATCGCTAGGTAGAAACCTTTCGAGAATAAGTTTTCTACATATGGAATGGCCGTTTCAATATCAGCACTGGTGAGCATTGGGTTGTTTTGATACAGATTAACCAGCTTCTCGAATGACTCGCTATCTAAGTCACCAAATGCAAGGTCAATAGAAACACTGTCAACCGTTCCATCAGCCGTTAAGAGATCATTAAGATCAACTTTATGCTGACTGCTGACCGTCTTAGCCATTTCATCAAATGAGCTACGGAATGTGTACTGGCTGTCGTGCATGCTAAATAGCGGCGTTTGATCGACATTAACTACAGAAGCTTCAGCAACTTTAAGAGTCTGTTCGCCAAGCCAGAAGCTATTCATTTTTTTGCCGGTACCTTGACCGCTCAGACCAGACATCAAGACTTTTTCACCTGAGTTAAAATCAATCTCAACCGATGGGACGTCTAAGTCATACGTAATATCACCTAACACACTCACGTGGCCTTTTAGTGTTGATGGCGTCACTGACACAATTGCACCATCCACACCTTCGCTGACTTGATTCCAAGCACTCAGCTGTAGGTCGAAGTCTGTGTTACCGTTGAGCTGAGTAGTGGTATTCAGCGTCAAAGGAAACTCGGGCATGTCTTGTAAAACCGACTCAGCGCTTAAGCTAAATAGGCCATGGCTGATATCACTGTTTACTACAATCTCAGAAGGTATGCCGTCAATCGCCAGTTGTTCTGCTAACACTGGGTCGAGCACGGTATAACGCGTGGTGACTGTCGAAGAGAGATAGCCGCGATCATAGTCGACAATTTCAGCTTTAACTGAGTCCGAAGAAAGGTTCGTAATACCGTCTTGAATCACAGACTGACCAATTTGGCCAACCGCGAGAGGCCAACACAACGCAAGCGCAATGGCACCGCCGATGGCACCGAGTTTTTTTAGTTCCATGGTATTCATTTCTTATATTAAGATTTGTTTCAGTCTACACGAAAAAACATTGAGATAAATCAGTGTATTGGCTTTCAAGCAAAAACAATCAAAAATCTCATATCTAGCTCCCAGTCCCCACCTTGAATACTTGTTACTGTAACTAGTGTCTGTGTTTAAAGTGTAGCCTACTTGTGAATCAATTTTCCGTACTCTGTTTAGACAGTAACCCGATCAGTATTGAACAACTACGTCGCGAACTTAGCCCTTTCGCCGCTAAGTTCGACTTGCATAGTGCCGAAAATATCGAGGAAGCAAACGCCGCTCTGGCCTTTTGCACCGAACGAAAACAGACTGTCGCTTTGGTCATTGCCAGTCACCATGAGTCATTCAACGGCGCCGACTTCCTAATTCAACTCGATAAAAACCAACACACTAAGACGGCGCGAAAGATTCTGATCAGTTGCGGCCAAGACATCCAAGCAATTTTGTCAGCGGTCAACGACGGCAGACTCGATCATTGTTTGACCAAACCTTTGCAAGATAACTTGGTTCACAAAACCGCGCAGAAAGAACTGACCACTTTTATCATTGAAAATGACAAAGAGAATCTACTTTCCTACAGCCAAATCCTCGACCAACACCGATTACTTCGCACTCATATTGACCAAAAAATGCGTCACTATCGTGAAGGATTTATCACTGACCATCACAGCCTTTCCGATCAGCAGTTAGTGGAACAAGTCACCACTGCACTATTAGAGTTCTTTGCTAAAGAAGACGAAACCCGCGCGAAACGGACCTATTCTTCAGACCACCTCCTAACCACAGAAGGCGAAGAAAACCAGTTTCTGTGGTTCATCACCCAGGGAACGGTCGCGCTATATAAAAAAGATGACATAGGTGTCCAACGAGAAGTCGTGCGCCACTCGCAAGGTAACATTGTTGGTGGAATGTCGTTTGTCACCGGTGAGCCCTCCTTTTCTACCGCGGTTACGCTCAGCGAAACCGAGGTCATTAAGCTCGACCGTAAAGTATTTGCCAAGGTGATGCATTCGGACACCTCGCTGCTGCCTCTTTTCACTAACCTACTTTTACGTCATTTTAACCGCCGCTTACAACGCAGTATTAATACCAAGTTAGAACTGCAAAAGACCCTTGAGTCATTGGAAGATGCTCATCAGCAACTGATTGAGCGTGAGAAAATGGCAATGCTCGGTCAGCTAGTCTCAGGTGTAGCACACGAACTGAATAACCCGATTGCGGCGATCTTAAGGGGCACTGAAACGCTAACCAATAAAATTCAAACCCTAATTGACGCCCGAGCTATTGATCAAGTTGGGGATGATGGCATTGCTGTCCTTCAACTTGGTTTAACTCAAAGGCCAAAATCAACCGCCGCCGAACGCGATTTGGCCAATCAAGTCAATCAACATGTCGATAATAGACGTATTGCTAAAAAGCTCGTCAAACTAGGGCTTGAACAACAAAGTCGTTGGTTCGACCAATCCAAGCAATCTCCAGAAGCCACTTTAGAGCGCTTAGAACGGCTAGAGGAATATTACCTCGCTGGCAGTACGCTTAGGTCGATTGGCGTGTGCGCAGGGCGAATCGCCGATATGGTCAAAAGTTTAAAAGGCTATGCGCGACCGAATGATGAGCGTTTTCATGTCACCGATATTCATGAGGGTATCGAAGACACCTTGGTGATCTTTGAAAACAAACTCAAATTCCATACCGTTGAACGAGACTATCACGAGCTCCCTCAACTGCCTTGTTTACCTATCGCATTGCAACAAGTGTGGACCAACCTAATTTCCAACGCGATTGATGCTTTTCCAGATAAAGGCATTCTTACCATACGTACCGAGCTTGCCGAACAAGACGATCAACAATGGGCGGTTATTTCATTTACCGATAATGGCTGCGGTATTCCAGAAGAAATCATCGACAAGGTTTTCTCTTTAAACTTTACCACCAAAAAAGAAGGTAATTTTGGCCTAGGCATCGGCCTGTCTGTCTGCCAACAAATCATCCATCAACATGGCGGAAAAATATTAGTCGAGTCATGTCGGGACCAGTTTACCCAAATGTCAGTTTGGCTACCGGTTAGCCAACCTCAGTTAACAGCAAGGAGCCATGAATGAACAAATACCTCATTTTATGTGTTGATGACGAACGTGAAGTATTAGACAGCGTCATTCAAGACTTAGATTGTTTTGAAGAATACTTTTTATTAGAAGCGGCAGAATCCGTTCAAGAAGCCAAACAATTGATTGATGAATGTAACCAGCAAGACATAAAATTGGCGCTTATTGTTTGTGATCACATCATGCCTGACCAAACTGGGATCCAATTCTTAATTGAATTAAATGAGCAACCAGATACTGCCGCTACTCGAAAGCTATTACTCACCGGACAAGCAGGCTTAGAAGATACAGTCGAGGCGGTCAATCATTCCAGCCTAGACTTTTACATAGCGAAACCGTGGCGAGGCGATGAACTACGTCAA
The DNA here is from genome assembly GCF_004551525.1 of Vibrio ouci. Classification (GTDB taxonomy): domain Bacteria; phylum Pseudomonadota; class Gammaproteobacteria; order Enterobacterales; family Vibrionaceae; genus Vibrio; species Vibrio ouci. The sequence goes on from NZ_SATR01000001.1 coordinate 185,828, forward strand.
GCGGTGAAACAGCAGTTAACGACTTACATCATCGATAACGAACAAGACCTAATTCCTTGGGCCGCAGCGCTAGACACTGAGAAAATATTCGAGGCCGTCGCACAAAATCGAATCAACTATGGTGAATAATCGAACAAAGCTTGGCACGTGTATTGCTTTCTTATATAAATAACGACAAAACAATGACATTTCTATAGTGGCAGTCGCTATGATGCATTATCATGTCGTATTAAACGTCATGGCGCCCGTCGCTAAAGACCAAGGAAATTCACAAGATATAGGTTTATCGTCAATATGCGTAAAACAATCTTAGCTGCAGCACTCGTGCTAGCATCTGGTCAATCTTTTGCTCAAACCGACCCAAACAGCCCGGCGGTAATGAGCAACTTTAGTTATGACTACCTAGAAGCTCGTATCGGCGCAAGCCCGGTTACTTTTGGTGCCGCAATGAGCAAATCCGTACACCCAAATGCACACCTAATCGGCCGTATCGACTCTGAGTTCGAAGGCGATTACGATGCAGCAGCGGGGTTCGGTTTCCACGCCCCAATCAACAACTGGGCAGACCTTACTGGTGAAATGCTTTTCCGCCTAGTCGATGACGGCGCAGCAAAAGGTACTGACACTGGTATGGAACTGAACCTAGGTGTTCGTCAGTGGTTAGGTCCACAACTTGAAGTGGGTGGTAAAGGTGGTTACGTATCAATCGATGACAATGATGATTGGATTGGTTCAGCATACGTACGATTCCACTCTACAGAGCTATTCTCTCTAGGTGGTGAACTGCGCATCAACGACTACTACGGTGATCAGTTCATGTTCACTACACGCTTTAAGTTCTAAGCGTTACCGATACTAAAAAGCCGAGGTTGATACCTCGGCTTTTTTAATGCAAATCCTTTTGCATCTGAGCATTTTTGTCGGCTAAATTAGTGACAATTCGCCAATAGTTGACGCTTACGCGGTTCTTGAATCAGTTTCCAGTGAATACCTTCGATCGCACCAGCAAACTTCCATAATAACTTCACGTCGACATCACTACCGTACGCTTGCTTCACTCGCGAAAATACCGCTGGCGCACCTAGTTCAAGGAACATCTCGACGTCTTCTACACCCGCTTTCTTGACCATACGTTCAAGAGTTAATTGCATGTTTGGCAAATCACGTAAGCGTCGGTTCGCTGAAGAGCGCTTGAACTCACGTTGAGAGACTGAAAAAGCGATAGACTGTTCAACCAACTCAGCTAGGTCATCATGCTTTGAGGTGAACAGCTCGGTGATATCGTAGTAGTTTACCGTCGCTGTCGTCTGTTTCTTAACGTGGCGATATTTCTCACAACCAAGCTGATTTAACTGCTGATCGAGTTTTTCACCACCACGAATAAATATTTTGTCAGCACTTAAAAGCGCGAACATTGCTTCTTCTCTAAACAAACCAGTACCGCCAAACATCGAACGTTTTTGGAAGTCACCGAATTTTGTCACGTACTGAATAAATTGTTGCTCTGTCATATCCATTGATCCTTAATCTAAAACCCCGATTAGTTATGATCACCAGATAGCAGCATTAATAAGCGAAAAATTTAAAACTCACTTAAGTTACGTTGTTTTTTATTGTTTAACTTAAGTGATAACAAGTAAGGTAAATGATAGTTAACGAAACGAAATAAGTCTGTGCATGAATCACATCAAACAGAGATAATTAGCGGTTTATTGGGAAGTAAATCACACCTTAATACTTTTGGCATTTATAAAAGCCGTCAGTAATTCATCAATAAAATGCTACGAAAAATATCAATAATAGTGATCAATCATTTGCTAATATGCACATAGAAACGTTACACTGTAAAAAGTGGCATAATCCTTAAGTTTATATGAATCACCTATCTTTTTACTGGTTGCCAGAAAACGGCGATCTGTTGCTTAAAGGCATCGAATCTGAGTTTTTTAGCCTGATTGAACACTCAATCAGTTCAAGGAAAATATCCCTTCCTCCTATTCCTGATGTCGTTCTTAAGATTCAGCAACAATGTACTCAAGAATCAACGACTATTTCTGACGTCGCTGACTTATTACTTGAAGATCCCGGCCTTGCTGCAATTGTTATCCGCGTTGCAAACTCTGTGATTTTTAATCGCCGCAATATTACTTGTACCGATCTCGTTACCGCGGTTTCTAGATTAGGTATTTTGCGCGTTCGCGACATCGTGACAGCCCAAGCAATCGAGCAGCTCAAGCATTCCATTAATCTCAGTCAGTCGTGTAATAACATTCTCATTGAGAGCGCGGCCACCTCTCGTGAGCTTGCCGCAACCATGGTATTGGTCGCGCGTGGCTTCAAAGAGAGCCAGCAATCACAATATCGCCATATTGAAACCGATAAAGCACTCTTGTGTGGTCTTCTCGCCGATATTGGTCTGTTTTGTATCGTTAACGAATACCACAACTATCTTGAGCAAGGTAATTACCTTGATGAAGATATCGCATTCCAAATCTTTGATAGACAATGCTCGAAAGCGAGTAAACTTGTCCTCGATAGTTGGGGGTTTGACAACGACTTCTTAGAAATAGCCTCTAACCAAACCCTCCAACCAACAGAACATCTGATCACTTATTTAGATATCGCACGTATTGCTAATCATATATTGATGTATCGTCGTAAAGATGACGCAATAGACGAACATACTGTCGAAATCGATGTCACCGGCGCGGATATACTGTACAAACTCAGTAATTTAAGTGATAGTGAGTTCAACACACAGATTGATGAACTTATTAGTGCAAGTGGCTTATAACCACTAGACAGGATGTACCATGTTTTCAGGGATGATATTTATCTTTGCCCCATTGGTGGTGGGGTATCTAATTTCTATATCCAAAAAATCAACTCTCGACACAATAAACGTCACGACTTCTAACCTTATCTACGTTATTTTGTCGTTAATGGGCCTCAGTTTGGCAGGGTTGGATAACCTTGGCCAAAACTTGCAGCTGATTCTAAAAACCACTGCAGTTTTCTTCATTTGCTTGAGCCTGGCAAACTTGGCAGTACTGCCATTTATCGATAAGTTGATGCCGATTAAAACCGATGCAAGCAACAAGAAGTTACCCCTCTCTTCGATGGCGATGGAATCCGCCAAACTCATTTTAGTCGTTGGTAGCGGTTTGGTTGTCGGATTAGCACTGCCTTTCGATCTCAGTTGGGTGGATACGGCGAGTGAATGGATCCTCTTCCTGTTGCTATTCTTTATCGGTATTCAGCTTCGCAACAGCGGGCTTACCCTGCGACAAATCCTACTCAATAAGCACGGCATGGTCATTGCGCTGGTCATTATTGTTAGCTCAATGGTAGGCGGCCTCGTCTCGGCTCTGATCCTTGATATCGATATCTACCGTGGTTTAGCCATGGCTTCGGGTTTCGGTTGGTACTCATTAGCAGGCATTTTGATGGGCGATGCATTTGGCCCAGTCTACGGCGGTGCGTCATTTATGATTGAGCTGCTACGCGAATTAGTCGCTCTAATTCTGATTCCGTTATTCATCCGCACTAAGCCATGTACTTCTATTGGTTATGCTGGTGCAACCGCAATGGACTTCACGCTCCCAGTGATTCAAACAACCGGAGGGGTGAGATGTGTACCGATTGCAATTGTTAGTGGATTCATACTCAGCCTACTTGTACCAGTAATGATGCTGTTCTTTGTCTCACTTGCAGGCTAGATCGCAGGAATCAATCAGTAATTTTTCTATTATTGGCCCTTATTTATTAGCCTAAGTTGTTTAGAGTGATCTAAACGGAAAAATAATAAGATAAAACTTCAAAAGGAATCATTATGAAACGCATGCTCGTTGCATTGCTGCTAGGCACTACCTCTACATTCGCTGCTGCGGCAGATAACGCTTGTCTAGCAAAAAAATATGACGCGTACATCGACGCTTCACTCCACTGGTATGAAGATTTAGCAAGTTTGACCTCTGAGCAATACCCAGAGCTGACAGAAGTAAGCGATTGGTTCCTAGAAGGCCGAAAACATCACTTCGAGTTAAATCGTGCTGCGGTTCATTATTACTTAACAGAAGATCAAACCAAAGTTGCGACTGAGCAACCGGTCGAAGCATGGCTGCAACTGGAACAGAAAGACATTAAGGTACTTGCCTCTCGCAGCGATGAGCTGGGTCAACTAGCAAAAGTGACCTTTGGTGATCGCCAAGCAAAACCGCATGAGAAAAACTACGAGCTTCGCTCTGCTTTTGCTGACTTACTTAGCCATCCAACCAAAATTGATAGCGCACTTCAGCGTTACAATTCCTCAATTAAGCAGCTAGAATCGATCAAATGTGAGTAGTCCCATTAATCGCAGGGTCTTTAACAGAGTTCTGCGACGGGTGCATTACAAAATCTAAGATTCGTTAATTAAGACGGGACTTTGCTCCCGTTTTCGTTTAGATTGTCGCGCTGCAATAAAAAAGATTAGAGCAATGTAAGCTGTATGGTATCGGAACATAAAACGGCTGATGTGAGCTTCGAGAGTTTACTCCGAATTTTCACAGTACCTGAAGGGCCAGACTCAACGCTAACAAGAATTGAAGAAAAGTTATCGCGCAACTTGAATAAGTTTCTGCGCGAGCACATCGTCGCAGAAGAAAAACCACTGCGAGAGATCGAAAAAGACTTTTCAAATGCATCAATTCCTGAGCAACCCGAATTTGTTTCAGAGCATACTCAGCATTTGCTAGATTCTTTAGTCTCGCATTCGGTTCATACCTCTGCACCCAGCTTTATCGGTCATATGACGTCGGCACTACCCTATTTCTTAATGCCACTGTCTAAGATTATGATCGCGCTTAACCAAAACTTGGTTAAAATCGAGACTTCCAAAGCATTCACTCCTTTAGAGCGCCAAGTTCTTGGCATGCTACATCGACTCATTTACGGTCAAGACGATAAGTTTTATAGCCAATGGATGCACAGTGCTAACCATTCATTAGGAGCATTTTGCTCCGGTGGTACCATAGCTAACATTACTGCGCTCTGGGTAGCGCGTAACAATGCTTTACGTGCTCAAGGAAACTTTAAAGGCGTCGAAAAAGAAGGCCTGTTTAAAGCCATGAAGCATTATGGCTACGAAGGTCTTGCGGTACTTGTCTCCGAGCGCGGCCACTACTCGCTGAAAAAAGCTGCCGATGTTTTAGGTATTGGCCAAGAAGGCCTTGTAGCGGTCAAAACAGACAATAACAATCGAATTTGCCCTGATGCTCTACACGCAAAAATTGTCGAGCTAAAAGCACAAAACATTAAGCCGTTCGCCGTCATTGGCGTTGCTGGCACGACAGAAACCGGTAGCATTGACCCGCTTAAATCAATTGCACAGATCTGCCAACAAGAAGATTGCCATTTCCATGTCGACGCAGCATGGGGTGGTGCGACACTAATGTCGAACAACTACCGTCACCTTCTCGATGGTGTTGAACTGGCTGATTCCGTCACCATCGATGCTCATAAGCAGTTATACATCCCTATGGGTGCCGGAATGGTACTGTTTAAAAAGCCCGATGCGATGAAATCTATTGAACACCACGCTCAATATATTTTACGTAAAGGTTCAAAAGATTTGGGCAGTCATACGCTTGAGGGCTCACGCTCCGGAATGGCAATGTTGGTTTATGCAGCGATGCATATTATCAGCCGCCCAGGCTATGAACTGCTTATCGACCAAAGCATTGAAAAAGCGAAATTCTTCGCAGGCCACATCGAACAGCAAGATGATTTCGAACTGGTTTCTGAACCTGAGCTTTGCTTGCTCACCTATCGCTATGTACCAAGTCATATTCAAACAGCGCTTGAACGCTCTTCGGATAAACAGAGACAAGAACTCAATGACCTGCTTAATGAGTTGACTAAGTTTATTCAAAAACGTCAGCGTGAAACCGGTAAATCCTTTGTGTCACGCACACGCTTAAACCCAGAACGTTGGGGACGATTGAATACCATCGTATTCCGAGTTGTTCTTGCTAACCCACTAACGGGTTGTGACATATTGGGTTCCGTTCTCAAAGAGCAACGAGAAATTGCAAAGCAAGCTCCCAAGCTTATGGCAAAAATTGAACGATTGGTTGATACCATCAATCATTCACAGAGCTAAAACTGAAATTTTCTTTCTAGAAAAGTGTAATTTCTCTATCAATGACGGCTTCAACGTTTAAAATTTTAGCGATAGACTATCGAATTCTGTAGTTTAGCCAAAATTTAGTTTGAGGCTTGTCATATATTAGCCAATTCCCTAGTAGAAAAGTTGCCGCAAACCTTTTGCTTAGGTTTATACTTGCTCCATGGCGCTGGATTGCATTTACTCTTTTAGGGAACAGTTTGTTTCCTATCAATAATTTCGGGTATATCCAGTGAGTTGTTCTCTATACCCTCGTGAACACTATGAACACATTAGAAAAAATTCAAAAGAACCTAGAAAATTTTAGTAAGTCAGAGCGCAAAGTTGCTGAAGTTATTATGGCATCGCCTCAAACTGCTATCCATTCTAGTATTGCTACACTAGCTAAAATGGCTGATGTGAGTGAGCCAACTGTTAACCGTTTTTGCCGCCGTTTGGATACCAAAGGTTTCCCAGACTTTAAACTTCATTTAGCTCAAAGCTTGGCTAACGGTACACCTTATGTGAACCGTAATGTCGAAGAAGATGATGGCCCAGATGCGTACACGCATAAGATTTTCGAATCTACGATGGCTTGTCTGGATGTGGCAAAGAATAGCTTAGATGCAATGCAAGTTAACCGAGCGGTCGATCTACTGACTCAGGCGAAACGCATTTCATTCTTTGGTTTAGGTGCATCATCTGCCGTTGCAAAAGATGCGCAAAACAAGTTTATTCGCTTTAACATTCCAATCACTTGCTTCGAAGACATTGTGATGCAACGTATGAGCTGCATCAATTGTACTGACAATGATGTGATCGTGTTGATTTCACATACTGGCCGTACTAAGAGTCAGGTTGAGATTGCGAATCTTGCGCGTGAGAATGGCGCTACCGTTATTGCAATCACAGCAAAAGACTCTCCGCTTGATAAAGCGAGCTCTCTGTCTATTTCACTTGATGTGCCAGAAGATACGGATGTTTACATGCCGATGGCGAGTCGAGTTGTGCAGATGACTGTTATTGATGTGCTTGCAACAGGCTTTACGCTGCGTCGCGGTTCTGGTTTTAGAGAAAACCTCAAGCGCGTTAAAGATGTCTTAAAAGACTCGCGTTACGACAAGCTGTCACAGTTCTAAAAAAAGCGGAGCATCATGCTCCGCTTTTTTATTTCTATAGACTAACATTGCTAACTTTTCGAATAACGACTTTCATCTTCAGCAACACTAATTTTCAATATCCTTGCGGCCTTAGATGAAGCGATTGCGGACCCGTCTTCGCATACACCTCCACACTGACAAACATGTTCAAGTATATAGCGTAAGCGTTCTTTAGTGAGCGGAAGGGGGTTACCTTTGATTGCCACCGTCTTCAACGCGTCATCTGCTACCAATTCAAACGATGTTGTGCAGACCCCGAAAGTATCTAAGGTGGGAATGCTGAGTTTTTCTAACATCATATTGACCCACAATATTGCGTCATCTCGATGCGCATTGACTCGCCCCGTTAGTATCTGTGCGAGCTTGGTATAGCGACTAAGCACATCGCTACGTCCTGCTATAAGAGCGGCCTTAATGTTTTCCGACATCACGTAAGGGGCTAACCGAGCGGTAATCACGCTATGGGGAGCATCAAGCTTACCTCCGAGAGCAGACGCAAGACCGTGAGCCGCACCCAACTTGGCATTAGAAATGGCCATCCCGCCTAACATGGCAGCGAAAGAGATATCTGAGCGAGCTCGGTGGTCATCTTGCAGGCAGCCGGCAACCATCGATTGCGCCAAGCGGCGTAGCCCCTCTTCGCAAATCATATCGGTAAGCGGGTTTGGCTCTCCACATACATAGGCTTCCATTAAGTGGGTGAATGCATCCATTGCGCCCCGCCCTGACAAGTACCGATCGGTGCCGTAGGTTAACGTTGGGTCGACAATGGCAACGTCGGCCAGCATTTCGGGGCTACGTAGACTTACTTTGACTTGGTCTTGCCCGGAGCGCAGCACTGCGTTTTTGGTTACTTCAGAGCCAGTACTGGCTGTGGTGGGGATAGCGATATAGGGTAACGGCTTTGATTTCAGTGGTACATTGCGACCAACGACCTCGACATAGTCATACACGTCACCTTGATTGGGGATCACTGCTGCTAGTGCTTTGCCCATATCCAGAACACTCCCACCGCCAATCGCAACCACCATATCTGGCTTAAATTTTCGACCCGCTAATGCCGTCTCTTCAATCATGGTGATATTGGGCTCCCCATGAATAGAAACATGCTGGTAGCGCATTCCTTGGGATTTCAAGTAGCGTATAATTGGTGTGGCGCGCTCTAAGCTTTTGCCTGTCACGAGAAGAACGCTATAACCGTACTGATTTATGACTGACAGTGAAGAATTCAGAGCGCCCTCTCCGAAGATAATGCGTGTGGAGGTCATAAATTGAAACATGCTATTCACCCCTTTTCTAAGTCGTAGATTAAGCTTGCACTCTCGCAATCAAAATTAACTTGATGCACTGCAACTTGTTAGAAATAACCTCTATTTTTGTATGCTTTATCGACCTAACGCACGTCAAAATACGGCGAAAAAGCATTATAAGGCTTAAAATTTGTTCGATAGATTTCGCCTATCGAAACAACAGGCAAATGCCACTTTATTTCCGACAATGATTCGTGCATAGTTGCAGGTATCAAATTAAAGGAGAAAGAAATATGTTCGTTGTTATCTTTGGTCGCCCAGCTTGTCCTTTCTGTGTTCGTGCAAAAGAGCACGCTGAAACACTTAAAGCACAACGCGATGATTTCAACTACCGATACGTAGATATCCACGCAGAAGGTATCTCTAAAGCTGACCTAGAAAAGACTGTAGGTAAGCCTGTTGAAACTGTTCCTCAAATCTTCGTTGATCAAGAGCACATCGGTGGCTGTGATGATTTCGAAGCATACGCGAAAGAGCACCTAGGTCTATTCGCTGAGTAATCGATTTTTCGAAAAAAGCCGCTTAACGCGGCTTTTTTTATGCCCGCAGCTCAGTTGATTCACTTCACTCGTGTGCACTGAATTGACTAAGTAAACTAATAGTCAATTATAAAATATTTCACTTATCTTTTTGCAATAATCAGATACAATTCGCACACTTAATTAATCCCCTCGGCACAAACAAGTATTGCCCGTGAACATAGACGTCGTACTCCTGTTAGAACAAAACCCAATCCTATTGATCTTCGTTGTCTTGGCTATCGGCCTTGGTATCGGAAAAGTGCGCTTTGGCAACTTACAACTCGGTAACTCAATTGGCGTATTAATTACCTCGCTAGTTATGGGCCACCTTGGTTTCACCTTCAACGCTGATGCTTTAACCATTGGCTTCATGCTGTTTATTTACTGCGTTGGTATCGAAGCAGGTCCAAACTTCTTTGGTATCTTCTTCAGAGACGGCAAGCACTACTTCATATTAAGTATGGTCGTACTTACAACTGCGCTATGTATCACTTACTTTGCTAGCCACCACTTTGGTCTCGATTTCGGTCTTTCTGCCGGTATGATGGCGGGTGCTCTTACCTCGACGCCTGTGCTGGTAGGTGCGCAAGATGCACTAAATTCCGGTTTAGCGACTACGCCAAGAAACATGGATTTTGCCCAGGTAATCGAAAACTTATCTGTAGGTTACGCGATGGCTTACTTGGTGGGTCTGATTAGCATGATCATGTTTGCTAAGTTACTGCCGAAGCTACAAAAGCAAAACCTATCTGATTCCGCCCAGCAAATCGCTCAAGAACGCGGCTTAGGCAGTTCAGGTCAACGTAAGGTCTATTTGCCGATTATTCGCGCTTACCGTGTAGGCCAAGAGCTTATTGACTGGATTGATGGCAAAAACCTACGTGAGTTAGGTATCTATCGCCAGACAGGCTGTTACATCGAGCGTATTCGTCGTAACGGTATTCTCGCGCACCCAGATGGTGACGCGATTCTACAACAAGGCGATGAGATTGCCCTAGTAGGCTTCCCTGATAGCCACGCTCGCTTGGATCCAAGTTTCCGAAACGGTAAAGAAGTATTCGACCGCAACCTACTCGACCTTCGCATTGTTGAAGAAGAGATCGTGGTAAAAAGTGACTCTATCGCTGGTAAACGCCTATCAGATTTAAACTTATCCGAGTATGGCTGTTTCCTAAACCGAGTTGTCAGAGCACAGATCGAAATGCCGATGGACCTTGATATCGTTTTAGCTAAAGGTGACGTCCTACAGGTTAGTGGTGAGAAAAGTCGTGTTCACGGTCTAGCTGAAAAAATCGGTTTCATCTCGATTCATAGTCAGATGGCGGATCTACTCGCTTTTTGTAGCTTCTTCATCTTAGGTATTATGTTTGGTTTGATCACCATGACATTCGGCCAAGTCTCTTTTGGACTGGGTAATGCGGTAGGTCTTCTGCTATCAGGCATCACTCTTGGCTTCTTAAGAGCAAACCACCCTACTTTTGGCTATGTTCCTCAAGGTGCACTAAACATGGTCAAAGATCTTGGTCTGATGTTCTTTATGGTCGGGATCGGTTTGAGTGCCGGCGGTAAGATGTTTGAGCACCTGTCACAAGTTGGCCCGCAAGTTATTGGCCTGGCATTTTTGGTCAGCGTTGTCCCTGTCGTGCTGGCGTACTTGGTCGGCGCTTACATACTCAAGATGAACCGAGCATTACTGTTCGGTGCCATCATTGGCGCGCGTACCTGTGCTCCAGCGATGGATATTGTTAACGACTACGCTAAATCGACGATTCCAGCGTTAGGTTATGCGGGTACTTACGCGATAGCCAACATATTGATGACGCTTGCGGGTACCGTGTTGATTATTTTGAGCTAATCAAACCATAGATAAATTAAGAGGAGGCAATGCCTCCTCTTTTTGTTTTCCGCTATAAAGGCCAAACCGTTAGACCATCTACCGGGATTTCCCTCTGAGCGAACTCATCCAAACAATACCCTATGCCACTTGAAGCAAAATAACTGAGAGGCATCGCAGAGAGGCTTTTCGCACTCACCTCCGATTTAGCCTTATCTGAAAAGCTAAAGCCCCACATATCAAGGTATTCACGCATATCACGCTCAGCGACAGTACTGAATGCAATCAACAACCAGTCGTTGTTACTGATAGCATTTGCTTCATCGCGGCTGTAACTTGAGAAACCAATCTTGTCTCGATTAGCCAACCAAAGCGCTTCGTCTGCTTTTATTCGGTTAAATTCTCGTTCCACAATATGCAAGCGTCCAAGTAAGTGCCAACCATTACTAATCACACCTTGGCTTTGTGCTTGCATCATTATTTGAATAAAGACCCGCGCTCCCCAGCTCCAACTTGTTTGATTTTGCGCTGCCATATACGCGTTAGGATCAGCTTGCTGACGACTGGTTTGCAGCAACTCATATTGGCTCTTAAAATCCAAACTCTGGCAAGCCGATACTTTGCCCGTTTCCGCATAGTATCGGGACTTGCTGTAATAAGAGTAATAGTTGGTCGTCGAGTGCCCATCCCAATCAGTAAAGCGAAAACGGCCCTTTTCAAGTCCATGGCCTAACTCATGCAAATCACCATGCCCGAGGGGATGGAATGCCCAGTATGCGTCATAAGGATTTCCAGAGCACCCGTAACCGCAGTTTGCTTGATCTGCATTCATATGCTTTACCACATCAATGGTTTCTACTTGCCAGCCTTTGTTGATAGCGTAGGTGTGAATATCTTCAATACTGTCGATTCCAGGCCCTTGCAACCCAGCTAAAGCATGCGGAAGGTTATGCACATACCTTTCCGTTGCCAACGCCATATCCTCTGGGTGATTCCATTCTGGCGCAGAGATCGACTCGACCATTTTTTCTGATTTTGAGTGTACTTCAAACCCTGGAGTAATCAGCTCAGCCCAGTCAAACAGATTCGCATTGAGCTGTTCGACAAAAGTGAGATTATCTTCGCGGCTGCGCCAAACCGGATGCTGAGCCACGCCTTCAAACTTAAGCGCAACGTCGTAATTGTTAGCACTGAAATGAACTTGAATCGGCCCGCCATAGGAAGAGGTTAAACGCATCGTCTCCCCCGACTTAACTTCATAAGCGTGAGAGGTGACTAACTTAGGTCGATTATAAGCGTGATCAGAGAACTCATGCGTTGCACCGCTCCGCAAGGTATTAATCACGATTTTAGTTGTTACAGGTTCACTGTCCAATCGCGTCACGTAGAAGGTTTCACCGGGCAGTGCGTAAACTCCGGCACTACGAAAGTTACGCTTAGACTCTAAGCTTACGGTTTTCGAAATACGTTGGACATGCTCATCGAAACGACTGCGGCTAAAGTTGCCCATGTCCGGCTGGGCATGGTTAAGTGCTCGACTGTTATATTGCGCATAATCTGCATAGTATGATCGTAGAAACTCCACTCTCTCTGTGTTGAGCTTATCCATAGGGAAAGTGACTTTGCTTCGGTAGTAGTCGGCAGTTAAAACCAATAACTTTTCATATTCATACTGCTCAGTGTTAAACAGATCTCTGCCCTGCTCATCTAGCGACTTTAGTTGCTGACGGATGCTATTGGCAGGCTGATAAAACTCATCCATGTTTGCTTCACTTGGGCACGACTTATCATCACACAACGAGAGATCAATGCTGAATGTATCATCAGCCAGTTTTTCTAACAGAGCCTGCTGCTGGCTTACTTCGTCGGGAATATAATCAAGCAACTCGTTCGGCTGCCAATCAGATATAGCTAGCTTGCGCCAATAGTTATCGCCAACATAGTTGATATTCAATAACGAAAAAACCGAGCGGCCTAACGACGTCATTCCGCCATCTAAGTGTAAATAGAAAATGGGAATCTCTAGCTCAAGCGCTCTGCGAAGTGCCGTTTCTATTTTAGGCAGGTCTTGTTCATCAGTGAGATGTTGAGACAACACCAAAACATTTGGCCTCGCCTCGATACAACTTAATAGTTGCGCACCATCGCAATTACCAGCTTGGTTATATGTCACCGCTTGATCAAACCGTTTATCGAACCACTCTCTGGTCGCGGACTCATCTGGAAAGTAATGAGATTGGTCTAAATGAGCCATTGCAATATTGGTAGAATCGCTGACTCCACGTCCATTTAGCCAAACAATAAGGTTCTCCAGCCACTGTTCCATGTCACTATTAAGTGAAGCAGGTGAGCGAGATGCGGTTCTAAATGGATTGCTACCAAGAACGACATAGCGCCCCGACTCGCCATATTCCCCAGCAATACCTAATGTAAGCTGTTGATCTTCATAGCCGCTTTGCAGCGCTTTATTGGTTTTTAAGATCGAGTCATTAAAACCGTAAATTGGAGAGATAATCGCAGCGTCATGGGTCGGGTCCCAAGACAGTGATGTTGTATCTGCGTTAATAGCACGTTTAATGCGATTAAATTGACTCTGGTAACTTTGAATTAGCTTTTCGCTATGTTGTACATACTCTTGGGCATCGGTGACTAACAATGCATCACCAGACTTGAGCGCACGTTCTACATTGGTTTGCGGCTTAACAATAGCTCCACCACTTTCGTTTCCACCTGCAGACCCTTCAGACCCTTCAGACCCTACGTTCCCGTTGTTAACTTCACCTTGTGTACTATTTTCCCCTTCTCCACCACCACAGGCAGAGAGCAATATAACCAAAGAAAGACCAAACGCGATTTTCCAGCTAATACGACTCATATTAAGTAGCTCAAAAAAATTTTGCGGAGTTTAATCGCTATATAATCAAGAGCCTACAGAGAATGTTGTGATCGTTTATTTTTTTGAAGCGCGCTATCAAAATAGAAATGAAAACGGCACCTATAGGTGCCGTTTTTGAAGTTAACTTAATGGCCTTAGGTAGGCTAAGAATCGTTTCTCGGCAAACTTGAAGCAACCAAGAATGATGAACGTCAATGCCATATAGAATAGGCCAGCCGTTAGGAATGACTCAAATGGTGCATAGTAGCGAGAGTTAACTAAGCGAGCCGCACCTGTCAGGTCGACAATAGTAACGATACCGGCAACCGCACTGCCATGCAGCATAAAGATCACTTCATTACTGTAGGCAGGTAAAGCGCGACGCAGTGCACTTGGTAAGATGATGCGTCGATAGGTTTTAAAGGTACTCATGCCGTACGCTTTCGCTGCTTCAACTTCACCTTTCGGTAAGCCGTTAATCGCACCGCGAATGATTTCAGCAGTGTAAGCAGAGGTGTTAAGTACAAATGCCACCAGCGCACAGAACCATGCATTTTCCCATAAGGTATCTTTCACTGGGAAGAACTGGTCCATACCGTAGTAAATTAAGTAAAGTTGAACCAGCAATGGCGTTCCACGGAAGAAGTAGATAAACGCCCAACTTGGTCCATTAAATAAATAGTTCGGGCTATTACGAGCAACACCTAATGGAATTGCTACAATCAAACCGATGATCAGTGCAGCGCCAACTAGCCACGCCGTTGTCCAAAGACCGTCCAAATAAATCGGTAGACTATCGATAATCAAAGAGAAATCCATTTCTTACCTCGCATGAATACTAAATTTGCGCTCTACCATCTTCAAGAAACCTGTCGAGACACTGGTAAAGAATAAGAAAATTAAGGCGACCGCCATGTAGAAAGTAAATGGCATTTTGGTTGTGCCCGCTGCTAACGCACTCATACGGACCATATCTTCTAAACCGATAATGGACACAAGTGCCGTGGTTTTAAGCAGTACTAACCAGTTGTTACCAAAGCCTGGTAATGCGTGACGGATCATTTGCGGCAATAAAATTCGACGAAAAGCTAAGAACGAGCTCATGCCATAAGCTTTCGCAGCTTCAAGCTCACCTCGGTCGACAGCCATAATAGCACCACGGAAGGTTTCAGCCATGTAGGCACCGAAGATGAATCCGATGGTTAATACGCCAGCGATGAACGGGCTGACATCAATGTAATCTGGTAGGTAAGAAGTCCACTCATGGTCTGGGTTGCCCGATGCAAACCATTCATTGAGCCATTCATTGATGGAATAAAGGCTGTTGTTAAGAAGTATCTGTCCACCAAAGAAGATAAGCATCATCAGAACTAAGTCCGGAATGCCGCGTATAACAGTAGTATAAAGAGTTGCGATTGCTCTCGCCCAGCGATAAGGTGCCATTTTTGCAAGCGCGCCAAGCATACCCAAAATCATTGCCACCAGCAGTGACAGCAAAGCCACCTCTATGGTCACTACGGCCCCTTTTAAAATAGAGGCTTCATATCCTTGTAAATCCAGCATAGGTATGTTCCTGATCCCTAAACTTTATAAAACTAGGCCGTTGGTTATACTCCTAGGAACAAGAACCAACGGCCATCTTTGACGATTACTGACCGTAAACGTCGTAGTTGAAGTATTTCGCTGCAATCTCTTGGTAAACACCCTTGTCACGTAGAGATAGGATAGCTGCGTCTAGCTTCTTAGTTAGGTCTTTGTCTTGCTTACGAACAGCGATACCAAAGCCTTCACCGAACCATTTAGGGTCAGTTAGTGATGGACCAACGAATTCATACGCTTCACCACCCGCTTTGTTCAGTACACCTTCTTCAAGCGCAGATGCATCACCAAGTACTGCTGCAACACGACCGTTAGCAAGATCTAGGTAAGCTTCATCGAATGAACCGTAACGAACGATTGATACTTTGTCACCGTAGTTATCAGTTAGGTACTTATCGTGCGTTGTTGCACGCTGTACAGCGATTTTCTGACCGTCTAGGTTATCGAAATCTAGACCAGCGCCTTTCTTAGCGATAAATTTATTTGGGATAAGCGCGTATTTACCAGTGAAATCGATCTTCTTTTTACGCTCTTCAGTAATAGACATTGCCGCGATGATTGCGTCGTACTTACGCGCAAGCAGCGAAGGAATAATGCCATCCCAGTCTTGAGGTACGATCTTACATTTCACCTGCATCTCTGCACAAAGTGCGTTTGCCATATCGACATCAAAGCCTTTCAGTGAGCCATCGGCTTCTGTCCAGCTAAAAGGAGGGTATGCGCCTTCAATTCCGAAACGAACTGTTTTCCAATCCTTTGCTTGTGCCACACCTGTAACTGCGGTAGCTGCTAATGTTGCTGCTAATAACCACTTTTTCATTTCCATACTCCTGATATTGTGATTTTTATTTTAAACGTACTTGTTGTGTTTGCCGTTGTACGGCGATTAGTAAATTGACGAGATGAACTGCTGCAATCTCTCAGAGTCCGGGTTCGTAAATAGTTTAGATGGGTTCCCTTGTTCTTCAACTAATCCTTGATGTAAGAACATAACGTGATTAGACACATCGCGGGCGAAAGCCATTTCGTGGGTAACCACTAACATGGTACGTCCCTCTTCTGCCAAATCTCTCATAACCCCTAACACTTCTCCGACTAACTCAGGATCAAGCGCTGAGGTAGGTTCATCGAATAACATTACTTCAGGGTCAACCGCTAAGGCACGCGCAATCGCGGCACGTTGCTGCTGACCACCAGAAAGGTGACCTGGGTAGTAGTCTTTGCGCTCGTACAAGCCAACTTTCTTCAACAACATTTCAGCGTTTTCGATGGCTTGAGCTTTTGGTACGCCAAGCACATGAATCGGCGCTTCAATGACGTTTTCAAGAACCGTCATATGCGACCATAGGTTAAAGCCTTGGAAAACCATAGCTAAGCGAGATCGAATACGTTGAACTTGTTTTTCATTGGCCGGAACTGCTTCACCTTGACGATTATTTTTCATTTGGATTAACTCGCCGTTTACCCAAATCTCGCCCGCAGTTGGCGTTTCTAGAAGGTTAATACATCTGAGAAAGGTACTTTTACCGGAGCCTGATGAACCGATAATAGAGATTACGTCCCCTTTATGGGCTTCCAATGAGATGCCCTTTAATACTTCATTTTGTCCAAATGTTTTGTGCAGTTCTTTTATGTCCAGCGCTGGTACATCATTCATGCGCTATTACTCCCTGTCTTTATTATGACCAACCGCTTCCAGTTCTGAAAACGATTGGTTGACTGCTGGGTTCCACCCACATTGCGATACAAATTAGCACTACCCCGCGGAAGTTGCAACAAATTATTAACCTACAAAGTCAAGATATACAGTCACTTTATATGAGTAAAAATGCTCATTATAGATAAATAAACTCCATTTATCGCATAAAACCACTCAATCGCACATTAAGAGCAACTTATAACCAATTAACAATTTTATAAAAACAAGATCCAACTCACTTAATCGTCTCATATCTAATAATGGTGTCGATTATGCTGCTGTTTAAGCCGCTAATTTTGCTCAAATTATGAAATTATATTTCATTGAAATTGGCAGTGAGCGCGCATTAGAATCGCAGTTGTGTAGTTTTCTTTCACAACCTTTCATAAAGTGATCTAAATCAATCACTCTTAAGGGTTAGCACGTTACACTCGCCTCAAAGATAAAAGCCTCAATAGGCATATTTTTTATCTTTTAAATCCTCTACGCTAAGCTCACTAACATCGTGCTACAGCTAAGGTGACCAGGATTCAATTGCAGGAAGCTAAGCCAGGTTTTATATAGTACGACCGTCATAGAATAATAATCGGGTCGTATATTGAAGAATTATTAACCATTTTTGAATATGAGGAATCTATGTCAGACGCAGTAAATAAGCCGCACTCTGATTCGGATATCGAAAACAAGAGCTATAAAGAGCTGCACCGTCCAGCTTCTGAATTTGAAAGCCGTTCAGATTACCTAGATCACGAACTACAAATCATGAAGCCACGCCGCTTCGGTTTGAACCTTCCAGGTCGTGACTTCCGTTTCGAACTAGAAGATTTGGTTCCTGCTCTTGCCGGTACTATCGGTATTATCGCAATGTACTCTGCGGTAATGATGTCTTGGGCTGAAGGCCTTACCGCTGCATGGGATCACGTTAACTTAGGCAAAGATTTTGCGATTGAAGTTGCACGTGTAGAAATGCTTATCCCTGCACTCCTTTTCTGTGTGCTTGCTTCTGGCTTTATTAACCCTAAAGCTAACCTAGCGGGTAACCACGGGCCAATGATCCCTCTTATCGGCACAATCGCTCTAGCGGGTGCACACCCTCTTGCATTGGCAATCCTAATTGGTGTATTCGGTTTAATCCTGAGTCTGCTTAAAGGTGGTTCGAAGCTGGTTAACCTTACCTCACAAGGTACAGCGGGTGGCTTGCTTATCTTCCTTGGTTTGACCGGTACAATGAGCCAAATCAACTCAATCCAAACTTGGGCTGTTGGTCTGCAATCAGACACAGTAGCCGCAGGTAGCATGGGTTATGTCGGTCTAATCGTTCTAGCCGTAACAATCGCGCTTTACGCATTCCTAGCAAAAGTGAATAAGCGTTGGCTTGCAATCCCAGTGTGTGCATTTACAGGCCTTGCTATTGCTCTTGTACTAGGCGCAGGTTTCGATATCAAGTTCGTAACAGAAACTGGTCTTCCTAACCTAAACCCAGTGTACTGGTGGGGTAGCACTGAAGAAGGTTGGATGCTTGGTCTACCAAATGTTCAGCACTTCATCGCATCTCTTCCATTCGCTATCCTAGCGGTTGCGATGTGGTCACCTGACTTCCTTGGTCACCGTATTTTCCAAGAGCTCAACTACCCTAAAAAGTCTGAAAAAGTACTGATGGACGTTGATGACACTATGACTATGTGTTCTGTTCGCCAAATGGTTGGTACAGCAGTGGGCGGTGGTAACATCACTTCATCTTGGGGTACGTACATGATCCCAGCGGCGATTGCTAAACGTCCAATCCCAGCTGGTGCGATTCTACTTGGTTCACTATGTATCATCGTTGCTATTCTTGGTTTCCCAATGGATATCGCGGTATGGCCACCAGTAATGCGTGTTGCTCTTCTTGTAGGTGTATCTTTGCCACTACTTGAAGCGGGTATGCAGATGGTTAAAGACAGCAAAGATTCACAAGCTGCAGGTATCTGTATCTTTGGCTCAGCAGTCGTGAACCCTGTTCTAGCTTGGGCATTAACCATGCTACTCGATAACAACGGTCTAATCGGTGATAAAGAGCGTGCAGCACGCCTATCATTCGTCGACAAAATTGTTATCCCTGTAGGTGTACTTGTTATCTGTCTAGTTGCTATGCTAGCAGTTGGTATGCTAGAAGGTCAGTACGGAATCCCTGCGTTCCTATAAGCAGAAAGGTGTTGAGAGCCTGCATTGGGCTCTCAACTTTTTTTGAATAACAAGATTTATTTTAAAAAATAATTTAATAAATGGACCATTTATTGATTTAGTTTAAGGTTTGCAAAATTTTTTTAGCATACTCTTGAAAGCAAGTTAATCAGTAACCATTTAAATAGCAGTGACAATATCTATAGTTTTACACGGATTTGACTGTTCGATTTTAAAGACTATACATATTGTTATTCATAAGAGTGTACCGCCCCAGCAATGGGAAACTAGCTGGCTCAACAGTTAGCAAGGTACGTGTTTTTTCTACTAAAAAGGTAGGTATGTCATGGCAGAGCAATTTGCTAAAGCTTGGGAAGGTTTTGCTAACGGTGATTGGCAAAACGAAGTAAACGTTCGCGACTTCATTCAGAAGAACTACACACCATATGAAGGCGACGAGTCTTTCCTAGTTTCTGAAGGTACTGAAGCAACTAACACGCTTTGGGCTAAAGTAATGGAAGGTATCAAGCAGGAAAACGCGACTCACGCACCTGTTGATTTCGATACTTCTGTTATCTCTACCATCACTTCACATGATGCTGGTTACATTAGCAAAGACCTAGAAACTATCGTAGGTCTACAAACTGAAGCTCCGCTTAAGCGTGCAATCATGCCTAACGGCGGCGTACGTATGATCGAAGGTTCTTGTAAAGCATACGGCCGTACGCTTGATCCACAAGTTTCTAAAATCTACTCTGAGTACCGCAAAACACACAACCAAGGTGTTTTCGATGTTTACTCTCCTGACATCCTAAAATGTCGTAAGTCTGGTGTTCTAACTGGTCTTCCAGATGCATACGGTCGTGGTCGTATCATCGGTGACTACCGTCGTGTAGCACTATACGGTGTAGATTTCCTAATCAAAGACAAAGTAGCTCAATTCCACTCTACTCAAGAGAAGCTAGAGTCTGGTGACGATCTACAAATGACGATGCAACTTCGTGAAGAGATTCAAGAGCAGCACCGTGCACTAGGTCAAATGAAAGAAATGGCAGCATCTTACGGCTACGACATTTCTGGTCCTGCGACGACAGCTCAAGAAGCTATCCAGTGGACTTACTTTGGTTACCTAGCAGCGGTTAAATCTCAAAACGGCGCAGCAATGTCTCTAGGTCGTACTTCGACTTTCCTTGACGTATACGTTGAGCGTGACATCGCAGCTGGCATCATCACAGAAGAACAAGCTCAGGAAATGATCGACCACTTCGTAATGAAACTACGTATGGTTCGTTTCCTACGTACTCCTGAGTACGATGAGCTATTCTCTGGCGACCCAATCTGGGCAACAGAATCTATGGGTGGTATGGGTGTTGACGGTCGTACGCTAGTTACACGTACTAACTTCCGTTTCCTAAACACGCTATACACTATGGGTCCTTCTCCAGAGCCAAACATCACTGTACTTTGGTCTGAGCAGCTACCTGACGGCTTCAAGAAGTTCTGTGCGAAAGTATCTATCGA
The DNA here is from genome assembly GCF_004551525.1 of Vibrio ouci. Lineage (GTDB taxonomy): Bacteria > Pseudomonadota > Gammaproteobacteria > Enterobacterales > Vibrionaceae > Vibrio > Vibrio ouci. Next base: position 206,655 of record NZ_SATR01000001.1, read on the forward strand.
TACTTCTTCTATCCAGTACGAAAACGATGACCTAATGCGTCCAGATTTCGACAACGATGACTACGCTATCGCTTGTTGTGTATCTCCAATGGTTATTGGTAAGCACATGCAGTTCTTCGGTGCTCGTGCAAACCTAGCTAAGACTCTACTTTACGTTATCAACGGCGGTGTAGATGAGAAGCTTAAGATCCAAGTAGGTCCTAAGGCTGAAGCAATGACTGACGAAGTTCTAGACTTCGACAAAGTTTGGGCTGGTCTAGACAACCTAATGGATTGGCTAGCTAAGCAATACGTGACTGCGCTAAACGCAATCCACTACTCACACGACAAATACAGCTACGAAGCAGCTCTAATGGCTCTTCATGACCGTGACGTTCGTCGTACTATGGCTTGTGGTATCGCTGGTCTATCTGTTGCAGCGGACTCTCTATCTGCAATCAAATACGGTAAGGTTAAGCCTATCCGTGACGAAGATGGCATCGCAATCGACTTCGAAATCGAAGGCGACTACCCTAAATTTGGTAACAACGACGCACGTGTTGATGACATGGCTTGTGAACTTGTTTCTAACTTCATGGGTAAAATCCGTAAGCTTAAGACTTACCGTGACGCTATCCCTACTCAGTCTATCCTTACTATCACTTCAAACGTGGTATACGGTAAGAAGACTGGTACTACGCCAGACGGTCGTAAAGCAGGTGCTCCATTCGCTCCAGGTGCTAACCCAATGCACGGTCGCGATGAGAAAGGTGCTGTAGCATCTCTAACATCTGTAGGTAAACTACCGTTTGCTGACGCTAAAGATGGTATCTCTTACACATTCTCTATCGTGCCAAATGCGCTAGGTAAAGAAGAAGGTTCACAGCGCGCTAACCTTGCTGGTCTTATGGATGGTTACTTCCACCATGAGCAAGGCATCGAAGGCGGCCAACACCTGAACGTTAACGTTCTTAACCGTGAAACTCTAGAAGACGCAGTTAAGCACCCTGAGAACTACCCTCAGCTAACAATCCGTGTATCTGGTTACGCTGTTCGCTTCAACTCTCTAACTGTTGAGCAGCAAAAAGACGTAATCGCACGTACATTTACTGAGTCTCTATAATCTCAGTTAAATGATTGACTAAAGCCCCGCAAACGCGGGGCTTTATTATTTCTACTTATCAAACTCTCCGCTTTCAGCGATTTCGCACACACTTCCCTTCAGATGGCCCATTTATTGCTACCATTTGTATCAATTTATCCTGTACTATCAGCTCAGTTATTTTGTGAAGCACAATCAAATGAAGTTAAACCACGCACTGCTGTTGCCACTTGTATTGGCCTCTACGGCATCTTTTGCCTCGGAAAAATCAACCATCCAATTTTCGCTTGATAATGATGGCGTTTTTGGCGTTGACCAAGACTATACCAATGGTATTTTTCTCTCCTATACCAGTGGAGCAATCACTCCTTACTCACTCTTTAGTCCATTGAGTCTTTCATATTGGGGTGGTGCGTCATTAGATAAGTTTGAGTTCACTTTAGGCCACAAGATGTATACGCCTTCGGATATCGAAGCGACCGAGCCAATGATCAATGATCGCCCTTATGCGGGTTACTTACATGGCGAGTTCAATTACATCAGTCTGCACCCTCAGCAAGCGCAGCGATTCAATCTAACGATAGGCACAACAGGTGAGAACTCTCTTTCAGAAGAGGCACAAAAGTTAGTCCATTCAATCACCAAGTCAGATGAGCCAAATGGCTGGGGCTATCAGATTGATAATGAGGTGGTTGGTAGTATTGGCTACTTAAGCCACTTCAACTTGATTCGTCAGCGTTCTGTTGCCAATACCGATTGGGAAGTATCAAACGTATCTGAGATTAATGTCGGAAACTTCCGCAGCGATGTATCCACTGGTTTGATGTTCCGTTGGGGTGCCGATCTAGGCGGTAGTATGGGCGCTGCTAACATCGACAACGAGAATCCGTTTAGAGCGGGCATGCTAGGCGCTTCACAAGGCGGTTGGTTCTTCTTCGCTGGTGCAGAAGCACGCTATCGCTTCAATGATATTACTATCGAAGGTGACCGCCCTGGTGTTGATGAATATGCGATTGCCAATGGCGAAGATCCTAGTATCTATGATGTTGAACTGGAAAATGTCCAAGCGACAGGCGTAACTGGCTTTGCTTGGTACAACCAAATGTTTGGTGCGACATTGACGGCAACCGTGAAAACGCCGGATTACAAAGACGCGCCTGAATCCGTATACGGCACAGGCGCTATCACTTTTTACGCTTTCTTCTAAATCGTAAATTTCTGGCAGTCTTGATTGAGGCTGCCAGCTCTCTGCTCTACCGCTCTACTGACACTCTTCAACTGCGCGTTATTCTCTTCAAGCTCTTTCATCGCCGAGGATATCTGTGTCATGTTATCTGCCATTGACTGACTAGTGGTCGCAAGCTCTTTAATTGAGGTAAAAATAACTTCTGTTTGATGCGATGCTTCACCTGCCTTTTCAGTGATCAATTTAAGTGCATCCATCGCTTCGTGACCTTTCTCTCGTCCTGCGGTCATTGAAGATTCAGACTGACCAATGTATTGGGTCACCTCTGCACTCTCTTTCTTCATGGTATCGATCGTTCCAGAAATCTCTGTAACGGCATCAACCGTTCGCACTGCTAGACTACGTACTTCATCGGCAACAACGGCAAAACCTCGCCCTTGCTCCCCTGCTCTCGCCGCTTCAATAGCCGCATTCAAAGCAAGTAAGTTAGTTTGTTCAGCAATTCCGTTAATGATCTCCATCACAGAGTCAACTTTTGACGACGCTTCTTCTAACTGTTTAATATGCCCTGCAGCGGAAGTCATGATCGCGCCGACCTCTTCTAAAGAGCCGATCGCGGAGCCAATCACCTTTGCCCCCTCTTCCGCTGCGTGAGTTGAAGAGCGGCTTATTTCTGCCACAAACTCTAGCGAATTAGAGACTTCTTGAGTGGTCACGCTCACCTCTTCGGTTGCAGAAGCCAGCAGTTGAGTTTGACCCAAGACTTCAGACTGGTGATGAGCCAACATATCTAACCCTTGGTTGAGCTCTGCTGCATTGCCCGAAAGTTCTTGGCTGCTTGACTGTACGCCCGATACCAATTCACCTAAATTTTCACAACTTTGGTTAATGCTTGTTGCGAGCTGATTGAATTCATCATTCGGATTTTTTGCCGTTGTCATACGCTGAGAAAGATCCCCCAGCGACAAGCTATGAAGAACTTCCTTGGTACGATTTAAAGAACGGGACATCGATGCACTCTGCATACCAGAGATTGAAATGGTAAACACGGCTAATACCACACAGGCGACCATGATCGACCACATAGTCTGGGTCGAGGCTTTTTCTGCAACTTGTTGATAGTTTTCACTAATCCCCCCTAAATCAGAGGTGATATTACCAATCAGTTGGGTCATTTGATTCTTAGACACTTCAAGTTGCTGCTCTACAACACCTAACTGCTGCGAGAGCTCAGCAACCCGAGTGAACGTCTGTTTATATTGCTCAATTTCCTTTTCATATAACTCAAGCATGGCATACACATTAGACATGCTCTCGAAACTGCCCATCGCACGATTAAATAGCTTTAAGTTGTCTTCGGTCGGTTGCAGCAAATAGTTTTGTTGCGACTTGACCATGGCTTGGAAGTCCGAATTGAGCGTAACCATGCCGGTTTCAATGATCTTTTGTTCAATCACTGTCGCGAGCTGTTTTAGCTGACCAAGTTTGCCTTCATCAATATTAAAGCCCATCTCTTGCTTTAACGTTAGCCAAGGCATAACCGAACTACGAAAGTTCATGACACTTTCATTGAGACTCTGAGCTTGCTGGTTTAAACCAACTTTAGTGAGAAACTGAGAGTCTTGTTCAATCGCTTTTACTACGTCCTCGATAACGTTTTTCGTTTCCGCGACACGTGATCCCGTCATTGTATCGAGCTCTCCGCCTAAAGTAAGAATCTCACTTTGGGTTTGATAAATAGACAAGGAGCCTTTAGCAATATCACCACTACTGTGATACTGATCTTTCATGTGTGACAATCGACTAGAAGTGAATGTGGCGAGGGAAACAAATCCTATCGTCAAAATAATCAAAAACAGCGTCACCTTTTGTTTTTGAGAGAGCGCAAGCATATCCATAAAAAGTTCCTTTGCATCAATCAGATGTAAAAAACCTTGCCATACTGTTGTGAATCATTGTTATTGTTTTTTATATCAATGAAACAATTTTATAACATAAATTTTAGCAAATATGCGCATTTTTTCTTAATTCGGCTTTTCTCGTTGAGAACACTGAGAAAACCTATTTTGTCCCCACAATTTGTAATAAAATAACGCACAAATAACTAATACGAGATGAGCTCATGTCAACTACTGGTCGTATTCATTCTTTTGAGTCGTGTGGAACCGTAGACGGTCCTGGTATCCGTTTTATTGTCTTTTTGCAAGGCTGCCTAATGCGTTGTAAGTATTGCCACAACCGTGACACTTGGGACACGCACGATGGCAAAGAAGTTACCGTTGAAGAGATCATCAATGAAGCGAAATCGTACCGCCATTTCATGAATGCCTCAGGTGGTGGTGTGACATGTTCTGGTGGCGAAGCCATGCTTCAACCTGAATTTGTCCGTGACTTCTTCCGCGCTGCACGCAACGAAGGTATTCACACTTGTCTAGACACCAACGGCTACATTCGTAAACACACTGATGTGGTAGACGAAGTTCTCGAAGAGACCGATCTAGTGATGCTAGACCTCAAGCATATGAAAGATGAGATCCATCATGACTTTATTGGTGTTTCTAACAAGCGTACGCTCGACTTTGCCCGCTACTTACAAAAGATTGGCCAGAAAACGTGGATTCGTTACGTTGTGGTTCCGGGTTACACAGACGATCCAGAAGCCGCGCATATGCTTGGTGAGTTCATTAAAGATATGGACAACATTGAGAAAGTAGAATTGCTTCCATATCACAAGCTAGGTGCTCATAAATGGGAAGCATTAGGCCTTGAATATCCATTAGAGGGTACCAATCCTCCTTCAAAAGAAGTCATGGACTCAATCGTATCAATTCTTGAGCAGTATCACTCTAACGTAAAATACTGATACCAAGTTCGCCAAGATTCGTAAAAAATACCAGCCTACTCAGGTTGGTATTTTTTTGAGGTTTACGTGGCACTAAATGAGCTCTGCGCTCTTCTGATTATATTATGTGTAATTCCCCTAGCTTGGCGTGATGCGCGTGACGTGTTGCTGCCCAAGCTCAAACAAGAGCGTTCATTTCAGCATATTACCTTCGGAGTTGCCTTCGCTCTATTTGTGCTTTGGTCTGCGGACGCTGGGGTAAAAGAAGGGCTATCGATTCACTTTTTAGCGATTACTGCCTTAACACTGATGTATGGGTGGCGCAGCGCGTTCACTCTATCTATTGTTATCTATTTTTTGATCGCACTTTCTGGTGAGATTACCTTCTTCCAGCTACCCGAGCACATACTCTTCTCAGCGTTAATTCCTATTACCATCAGCTACTGTGTCTTCTTGCTGAGTTATCATTATCTTCCGCGTAACATATTTGTCTTTATCTTTGTCGCGGGGTTCTTAAATGGTGGTCTTACCGGAAGTTTGCACTTGGTTATTAATGCTGGCTATTTATTGGCTATCACTGATTATGACTGGCAAACCATATTCGATAACTACCTCATATTTACCCCACTGCTCGCCTTTCCTGAAGGTCTATTAAATGGCATGACTCTCGCCATGCTGTGCGTTTTTAAACCTGAGTTGCTTAGAGTCTTTTCCGACCGAGACTATATCTACAACCACTACCATAAATAGCGGAAAAAATTCTCACTGATTCTTTGTACTTTTCATATTAAATATGTGTTGAGATCATGTTTCACCCCCCAAGGAAAAGATAACCTAAGCACATTAAAAATGTATTAGATTATTTAGTGAGGCCACCATGGAAATGACAAACGCTCAACGTTTGATCCTATCAAATCAATATTACCTAATGTCGCAAATGAACCCAGAAAATGCGGCAAAATACCAACGTCTACAAACCATCGTAGAGCGTGGCTATGAACTTCAAATGAGCGAGTTAAACAAAGACTTTGGCTGCTTAGTAGAAGCGGAATGTCGTGAAGTGATTGATATCATGGAAATGTACCATGCGATGCAAGAATCAAATAACATGCTTAGTGAAGGTGAGCAAAAAGACGTTGATCAACGCCGCCTAATCTTCCTTGGGTTTGACATCGCAGCTGAAGCTCAACTGGTTAACTATGTTCGCTTCCTAACAGGCTCTGAAGGTCTGTACCCTCAATTCGACAAAGGTGAGCACCACTTTAACGCACAAATGCCAATGCTGGATAAGTACCGTCGCATGCTGACGACATGGAAAAACTGTCCTCGTCAGTACCATTTGTGTGCCAATGAATTAAAGCAAATTTTCAACGCTTAAGATTCCCGAAGATCGAAAAAGGGGTAGCTTCGTTAGCTACCCCTTTTTAATACAATACATTCAAAGAGCTATACGTTAGAAAACGTATGCAACACCAATATTAGCCGCAGTATGAACACCACTTTCGATCAGTGGGCTTGCTTCAATATCCCCTTCAAGGTTGGTGTAGCGGATACCTCCAGTAAGACGAATACTAGGCGTTAAGTGCATATAAGCTGACGCACCTAGGAAGAACTGACCATCCCAATCCGCGTCGAACTCCAAACTAGGGTCACCTGCTCTAGCCGCTTCCTCTGCAGTAATGCCGTACAAATGATTATTTAATCTTTCGCTATTGTATGCGTAACCCATCGAAGGTGTGATTCCCCAACCATTTCTTCTGATTGGCAAGCGCCACGCAGCTTCTGCATATATACCATTGTGAGTTCGCCCTAAGTCACTGCCAGCGGTCGCTTCGAACATCCCGACTAAGGTAATCAATTGATAACTAACACCGCCCAGAATTGTCGATTTACGCTCATCCATCTGCTGAATCGCGAAGTTATCCGAATCTTCAGGCTTTAAAGTCCGTGGATCGTAAACAGCACGAAAAACAATATTTTGTGGCGAACCAACCGGGAATAAACGATAGCCCGCGCTAAAGCCTCTGAGGAAAAGATGCTCACCTTCATAGCCAATCACTGGAATCACGGTCTTGTTTGAAGGCGTATCTTTATATACCGCAGGAGAATAGGACGCAGCGACACCTAGTGACCACTGAGATATTTTCGCATTCACTAGTGGTGCTGTTAGTACAGAAGCCATCAGTACGCTTTTCAGAACAAAAGATTTCAACATAATTCCTATCGACATTATTAGTATTACAAATAGACGGCTGCAATTATATGGAACGACATTCCAAAACTCAATGGTCAATTTGTGTTCTTATCGCGTATCTAAGTCTTTCCCAATGGATACTTACTAGGATTAGGCAGTAACGCAAATGCAACAAATGTCATGAAAAAACGAATTCAATCCTAAGGTTTAATTTGGCAAGCAAATACCAAATTCCCTGCGGTTAACCAATTAGTGGTCGGATATGTAGTGTTTCGTCACACATTGCAATTAAACACATATTTTTTAAGCAGAATTCTAAAAACCAACTAGGCTTAAATAAGAAAGGATTAGCTTTTCTATGCGGGTTTATTGTCAGTTTGACAGGTTCAGAGGGGAATTCATTATGAGTATTTTCGACCATTTCCAAGCACGCTACGAAGCCTCAAAGGATGAGGAACTATCCCTACAGGACTTCCTTGGTTTATGTAAAGATGACAAAAGTGCATACGCCAATGCAGCAGAACGATTATTGATGGCCATCGGTGAGCCAGAGGTCATTGATACTGCACAGGATCCACAATTAAGTCGTATTTTCTCCAATCGCGTGATTTCTCGTTACGACACATTCAAAGACTTCTATGGTATGGAAGATGCGATCGAGCAGATCGTTTCATACTTAAAACACGCCGCTCAAGGCTTAGAAGAACGTAAACAAATCCTCTACCTCTTAGGCCCCGTGGGTGGTGGTAAATCTTCTTTAGCTGAAAAACTCAAAGCGCTCATGCAGCAAGTACCAATATACGTACTATCTGCTAACGGTGAGCGTAGCCCTGTCAACGATCATCCTTTCTGTCTATTTGATGTCAGCGAAGACGGTGACTTGTTGAAACAAGAGTATGGTATTGAAAAACGCTATTTACGTTCAATCATGTCCCCTTGGGCTGCAAAACGATTACACGAATTTGGCGGTGATATTTCCAAGTTCAAAGTTGTTAAGGTGCGCCCTTCAATTCTTGACCAATTGGCTATCGCTAAAACAGAGCCAGGTGACGAAAACAACCAAGATATCTCATCATTGGTCGGTAAAGTCGACATTCGTCAATTAGAGCACTACTCACAAGATGACCCTGATGCTTACAGCTACTCTGGTGCATTGTGTCGTGCTAACCAAGGCTTGATGGAGTTCGTAGAGATGTTTAAAGCACCGATTAAAGTGCTGCACCCACTACTGACTGCAACCCAAGAAGGTAACTATAACGGTACGGAAGGGCTATCCGCACTACCGTTTGACGGAATGATCCTTGCTCACTCTAACGAATCAGAATGGCAAACCTTCCGTAACAATAAGAACAATGAGGCGTTCCTTGACCGTGTCTACATTGTTAAAGTGCCATACTGTCTCCGCGTAGCGGAAGAAGTGAAGATCTACCAAAAGCTGCTTGATCACTCTGAACTATCAAAGGCACCTTGCTCGCCAAGCACGCTCGAGTTGCTCTCTCAGTTCAGTATTCTTTCTCGTCTGAAAGAGCCAGAAAACTCATCGATTTTCTCTAAAATGCGCGTCTACGATGGCGAAACATTAAAAGATACCGACCCGAAAGCGAAGAGCTATCAAGAGTACCGCGACTTTGCTGGTGTTGATGAGGGTATGTCAGGTCTGTCTACTCGTTTTGCGTTTAAGATCCTATCTCGGGTATTTAACTTTGACCAAACCGAAGTCGCTGCGAACCCAGTGCATTTATTCTATGTCATCGAGCAACAAATCGAGCGCGAACAGTTCCCACAAGAAACCGCAGAGAAGTACCTAGAGTTCCTTAAAGGTTATCTAGTACCTCGCTACGTAGAATTTATTGGTAAAGAAATTCAGACCGCTTACTTAGAGTCTTACTCTGAATACGGGCAAAACATCTTTGACCGCTACGTCACTTATGCTGACTTCTGGATTCAGGATCAAGAATATCGTGACCCTGAAACCGGCCAACTGTTTGATCGCTCAGCGCTCAACAATGAACTAGAAAAAATCGAAAAAACGGCGGGAATTAGCAACCCGAAAGACTTCCGTAACGAGATCGTTAACTTCGTACTCCGTGCACGAGCTAACAATAATGGCACCAACCCAGTTTGGACCAGTTACGAGAAACTCCGCACCGTGATTGAGAAGAAAATGTTCTCAAATACTGAAGAGTTGCTACCTGTTATCTCATTTAACACTAAAACCTCTTCTGAAGATCAGAAGAAACACGACGATTTTGTCGCACGCATGATGGAAAAAGGCTACACCGAGAAACAAGTTCGCCTACTTTCGGAATGGTATCTACGCGTACGTAAATCCTCGTAATAGCAGTGTTTTAGCCCATGACTAACCTACCAGAGTTAATCGCTCTGGTAGGAGACAGGATGCAAGAATGGCCTGCCCCTTTGTGTGGGGCATGTATGAGATAAGGGGTGACTCATGGCGCAATTTATTGACCGACGACTTAACGGCAAAAATAAGAGTGCTGTAAACCGCCAGCGCTTTTTACGCCGCCATAAAGAACAGATCAAAGAATCTGTTGCTGACGCGGTGAATCGCCGTTCAATAACCAATACTGAGACGGGCGAAGATGTCTCTATTCCTCATAAAGACATAAAAGAGCCCGTGTTTCACCAAGGTAAAGGTGGGCTTAAAGAGCGTGTTCACCCAGGTAACGACCAATTTATCACTGGTGACAAAATTGAACGCCCTAAAGGGGGAGGTCAAGGTGGTTCAGGTGAAGGTGATGCCAGTGCCGATGGCGAAGGCCAAGATGATTTCGTGTTTCAGATCTCCAAAGATGAATACCTAGATATTCTGTTTGAAGACCTAGAACTGCCTAATTTAGAAAAGAATCAAATTAACAAAATCACTGAATGGAAAACGCACCGAGCCGGTTACCAAACAGCTGGTGTGCCTGCCAATATCGCCATCGTCAAATCACTACAGCAATCTTTAGCGCGCCGCACAGCGATGACAGCAGGCAAAAAGCGCATGCTTCGTGAACTCGAAGAGGAGCTCGACCAAGTAAAAATGAGCGAACCTGCGCAAATGTTAGAAGAGAAACGCTTACATGACGAGATCAAAAGTTTACGCAGAAAAATAAATAGCGTGCCGTTCATCGATACCTTCGATTTACGCTTTAAAAACTATGAACGCCGCCCTATCCCATCCAGCCAGGCTGTGATGTTCTGTTTAATGGATGTCTCTGGCTCAATGGACCAAGCAACGAAAGACATCGCCAAGCGTTTCTACGTCTTACTTTATCTATTCCTGACGCGAACCTATGAAAATGTCGAAGTGGTTTTCATACGCCACCACACTCAAGCAAAAGAGGTCGACGAGCACGAATTTTTCTATTCACAAGAAACCGGGGGAACCATTGTTTCAAGTGCACTTAAGCTAATGAATGAGATCGTCGCTGATCGCTACCCTGTCGGTGAATGGAACATATACGCGGCACAAGCATCAGATGGCGATAACTGGGCCGATGACTCTCCTCGCTGTCGAGAGCTATTAACCAAGCATCTACTGCCAAATTGTCAGTACTATTCGTACATAGAGATCACTCGTCGTTCTCACCAAACCTTATGGCATGAGTATGAAAAGCTAGAGAGTGGATTTCCCAACTTCGCGATGAAAAACATTCGCAGTGTTGAAGATATCTTCCCTGTATTCAGAGAGCTTTTCAAAAAGGAAACCGCTTAGGGGGCCGATATGACAACAAAAACCAAAAAGCCAACCAAATCCAAAGCACTACCTGACGGACCAGATTGGACATTCGATCTGCTAGAGCGCTACCACGTTGAAATCAAACGAGTCGCTGAACATTATAAATTGGACGCTTACCCCAACCAGATAGAAGTCATCACGTCTGAACAAATGATGGACGCCTATTCAAGTATTGGTATGCCAATTAACTACAACCACTGGTCATTTGGTAAGAAATTTATTCAAACTGAACAGGGCTACAAACACGGTCAGATGGGCCTAGCGTATGAGATTGTGATCAACTCTGACCCATGTATCGCTTACTTAATGGAAGAGAACACCGTCACTATGCAAGCGTTGGTAATGGCACACGCTTGCTATGGTCATAATTCCTTCTTTAAGGGTAATTACCTATTCCAAACATGGACAGACGCTAGTTCCATTATTGACTATCTATTGTTTGCCAAGAACTACATCGCTGAATGCGAACAAAAATATGGCGTCCAAGAAGTCGAAAACTTACTCGACTCTTGCCACGCTTTAATGAATTTTGGTGTCGACCGCTACAAGCGACCAGAGAAAATCTCAATTGCAGAAGAGAAATCGAGACAAGAAGAGCGTGAGGCTTACTTACAGTCACAGGTAAATGACCTATGGCGAACCGTTCCGAAATCTAAAGTTGAACCGGAAAATCAAAAGGTGCGCTTTCCATCCGAGCCGCAAGAAAACATTCTCTATTTCATCGAAAAACATGCCCCATTACTTGAGTCATGGCAACGTGAAATCGTGCGTATCGTACGTAAAATTAGCCAATACTTTTATCCGCAAAAACAGACTCAGGTAATGAACGAAGGTTGGGCGACCTATTGGCACTACACCATTCTTAACCACTTATATGACGAAGGGCTAGTCACCGACCGGTTTATTCTTGAGTTTCTACACAGCCACACAGGCGTCGTCGCACAACCTGCTTATAACAGCCCTTATTTTAGCGGTATTAACCCTTATGCTTTGGGCTTTGCAATGTTCCGCGATATCAGACGTATCTGCGAGGAGCCTACCGATGAAGACAGAGAATGGTTCCCTGACCTTGCAGGCACTGACTGGCTAGAAGCGGTGCATTTTGCGATGAAAAACTTCAAAGATGAGAGCTTCATCAGCCAATACTTGTCTCCGAAGTTAATGCGTGATTTTAAGCTGTTTGCCATCGTCGATGATGATCGAAAAAATTATATCGAAGTCAGTGCAATTCATGATGAGAGTGGCTATCGAGCGATTAGAGAAAAGTTAGCGGCGCAGTACAATTTAAGTAATCTAGAACCGAACATTCAGGTGTTCAATGTCGATGTCCGCGGCGACCGCTCGCTAACCCTGCAATATGTTCCTCATGATCGTATTCCACTCGATGATAGCTACGATGAGGTATTGAAGCACCTATATCGTTTATGGGGTTTTGATGTCATTCTAGAGGAGGTCAAGGAGACCGGAAGACGGGAAATCTTAACCACTTGCCCCAAACGCGGCGATTATGACGCGAAGATTTAACCCGATAGCTAAACAAAAAAGGCCCTCAGAGGGCCTTTTTATTCATTTATCGCTTAGCGATGATACTACGAACGACCTCTAAGTCTTCCGGTGTATCAACACCAGCGGCTGGTGCCTGTTTCGCAACTTCAACATGGATCTTTTCACCATACCAAAGTACACGCAACTGCTCTAAACACTCAATTTTCTCAAGCGCCGTCGGCTCCCAGTTAATATAAGTGTTAATAAAGCCTGCACGATAAGCGTAGATACCAATATGACGCATTAATGGCTGAGCAATCTTTTTATCTTGCTGGGCGAAGTTGTCTCGATCCCAAGGGATAGTTGCACGGCTGAAATACATCGCATAGCCATCTTTATCGGTAAGTACTTTAACCGCATTTGGATTAAACACTTCCGCTTCATCACTAATTTCTACCGCCAATGTAGCCATTGGTGCTTGGCTATTTGCCAAGTTTTCAGCGACTTGAGTAATGATTGACGGTGGAATTAACGGCTCATCGCCTTGGACATTAACGATAATATGATCATCAGCAATGGCCATTTTCTCAACAACTTCAGCTAGTCGCTCGGTACCTGATTCGTGATCAGGTGAAGTCATACAAACTTGACCGCCAAACGCTTTAACGGCTTGTTCTACACGATTGTCATCCGTCGCGATGATTACTTGGTCAGCTCCTGCTTGAATGGCTTGCTCGTAAACCCATTGAATCATTGGTTTACCACCAATATCCGCAAGAGGTTTACCCGGCAGTCGAGTCGACTGGTAACGCGCAGGAATAACAACAGTGAATGACATTATCTACCCTCGTCCATGCTGATCTTGCGAGCTTCTGGCTCTAACAATACAGGGATACCTTCTTTAATCGGATAAGCTAAACGATCTAACTTACAAACTAGCTCCTGCTTGTCCTTATCAAAGGTTAGCTTTCCTTTACATACCGGACAGGCAACAATCTCAAGTAGACGGTGATCCATACTTTTCCTTAACCTCTTTAATCTTATCTAAAATACGCACTTCATCAGTAGCACTAAACTCGGCATTCACCGGTAGATACCACCAATTCTCTTTGGCGTAATGTGCGCATTTTACTGCGTCTTTTTCAGTCATAATTAGGTGCTTACCTTGTGCGGCTAACGCATCTAACTGTGACGGTTCAAAATCTTTATGGTCAGCGAAACCTTGTGCAACCACGGGCGTCGCACCAAGCTGAGTCAGAGTATTGAAGAATCTAGGTGGGTGACCAATACCAGCCATCGCAACCAATCCCTCTTTTAGTTCTGTCACTGCTTGTCGTTCACCAGTCAATAAGTTCACTGCATGTGTCGGGACTAATGACATACTGGCTTCATTACCCAGCGCTTGTCCGCCATTGGTAATCAGCAAGTCCACTTCAGATAAGCGGTCAACCTGCTCTCTCAATGGCCCAAGCGGAATTAAGCACTCATTACCAAATCGACGTTTGCCATCAATCACCACAATCTCAATATCTCGCTCCAGCGCGTAATGCTGAAGGCCGTCATCGGTGATAATAATATCCACATCCTGCTTCAGCAGCGCCTTAACGGCATCACTGCGAACAGGTGAGACTGATACTGGAGCGCCAGTGCGCTTATAAATCAGTTTAGGCTCATCGCCGCAATGCTTTGGCGAAGTCTCGGCTTCAACTATTAATGGGTAACAAGGCGCTTTGGCACCGTAGCCACGTGATACGACACCTGGTTTATAGCCGAGCTGTTGCAGTTTCTCGACCAACCAAATCACCACAGGCGTTTTACCATTGCCACCCGCGGTAATATTACCGACTACGATGACTGGTACTGGCGGGCGATATGACGTTTTCTTGCCTGTTTGATATTGGCGGCGACGGTTTCTGCTCACCCATCCAAACAAAACACTAAGTGGCCATAAGAATGGCCACAGTAAATATTTGATTGGGTGGTTTTCAAACCAAATTTTCTCAATCAAGACTAAGCACCAAATTGAATTCGATGCAGCTGAGCATAGGCGCCATCTTGCTTGATTAGCTCCGCATGATTGCCGCGCTCAACGATTTCACCGTCATCCACAACCAAAATTTCATCGGCATTTTCAATCGTCGATAATCGGTGTGCGATAACCAGTACCGTCTTGTCTTTCTGCAACTCATCCAATGCAGCTTGAATCGCTTTCTCTGATTCAGTATCAAGAGCCGACGTCGCTTCATCTAGAATCAGCACAGGCGCATCACGCAATAGTGCACGCGCAATGGCGATACGTTGACGTTGACCACCAGATAGGCTGGCGCCGTTTTCGCCAATCACGGTATCTAACCCATCATCCATATTATCAACAAAGTCCATTGCATGAGCTAAGCGCGCTGCATGTTCAATCTGTTCACGACTAAACTGCTCTGTCGCAGCATAAGCGATGTTGTTGGCAATGGTATCGTTAAATAAGTGGACGTTTTGCGAAACAAGTGCGAAATGCGTACGCAAGTTACCTAGTGTGTAATCTCTTACGTCAGCATCATCTAAACAAATTGAGCCGGAATCGACATCGTAGAAACGGGTAAACAGGTTTGCAATGGTACTCTTACCTGAGCCTGAACGGCCAACAAGGGCGACGGTTTTACCTTGCGGAATATTAAAGCTGATATCACTTAATGCAGGTTTTTCTTTGCCTTCGTAAGTGAACGTCACGTTCTTAACCGCGATCTCACCACGAACTTTGTCAGATTCTAGCTTGCCGTTGTCTTGCTCTGTTTCCAGATCCATCAGTGCAAACAGCGTTTGGCTCGCCGCCATACCACGTTGGAAGTCAGAAGTAACATTGGTTAGGGCTTTAAGCGGGCGCATCAAACCAAACATTGCTGAGAATACAACCGTGAAAGTACCTGGAGTTAGCTCAGCGCGGATAGAGTCAACGCTGGCTAAAAATAGCACTGCCACTAGTGCAATCGAAGCAATCACCTGAATCACTGGGTTAGCGATAGCTTGAGCCGCGACTAACTTCATTGATTGCTGACGCATTTGATTGCTCACGCTATCAAAACGTTCACGTTCCACATTCTGACCGCCGTAGCTCAAGACGACTTTATGCCCTTTCAGCATTTGCTCCGCTGATGACGTCACATGACCCATCGCTTCTTGCATATTCTTAGAGATCTTACGGAATCGCTTAGAAACAACACTGATACCCCAAGCTACTAGCGGTGCAATAACGAATAGCACAATAGACAACTGCCAGCTGTTCCAGAACATCAACACCAACAGGCCGATAATACTTGCACCTTCACGTACAATACTCACTAACGCGCGACTTGTCGCGCCAGCCACTTGTTCAGAATCGTAAGTAATTCGAGAAAGAAGGCCACCAGCAGACTCTTTATCAAAATAAGAGACCGGCATATGCATAAACTGGTTAAAGATAGCTCGTCTCATCTGCATAACAACGTTGCCAGATACCCAGCTTAAGCAGTAGGTTGAGACAAATCCGCTCAGTCCGCGGACAATCATCATACCGAAAATGATGATAGGAAGAACTCGAAGAAAGTTGGATTCAGCATTACCAAAACCTTCATCTAAAAGCGGCTTTAGTAGTGAAACCATGTAAGTGTCAGCAATCGCGTTAACAATCAGTGCAACAACTGCAACCGCCAGACCTGCTTTGTATAAACGGATATAAGTCCACAGGCGCTTGAACGTTTGCCAAGTCGTTTCGTCTTGATTCAATGACATAGAAGTGCTTATTTTTCTTTTACAATATTGCGGCTATTCTACTCCCTTACGCAGCATATGCCTATACCAACTCCCGCCTTTGATATCTCGTAGTCGCACCACTTTGAAACTATCTGAATAAAACTTCACCGTTATTTGCCCTGAGCTGCCCGTGTCGGCCCACTCCGCACCTTGATTTCGGTATCGCTCGACCACCTCTGGATTAGGTAAATCCCATCGACCACCTTTCGCTGTAGAGGCGATCGCCAGTGACGGGCTCACCTGTTCAACAAACTTCGCGATAGAAGAGGTTCTACTACCATGATGAGGAACAATAACAACGTCAGAATCAAGCTTGTCTTCATCGCGAATTAACATCCATTCAGCAATATTTTCTATATCTCCAGTGAGTAACACTTTATGTGGGGCGAACTGATGGGTGACGCTCACGACACAAGAGTGCGGGTTATAAGCCCTAGTTACCTGTTTCATCGGCCATAGCACTTCTAGCGTAAAATCATACCAAGTAAAGCGTTGCCCTTTGACACACCCTACTCCGCCTACATCGACTTGGCTGGTGATGATAGATTCAGGCTGCCACCTATCGACCAACCACTGCCAGCCACCAGCATGATCGTTGTCCATATGACTGAGTAACAAATAGTCGACTTTGTTTGCTCCCGATTTAATTAGGTAGGGAGAAATGATTTGCTCAGCAATACTCGACGTTCCCCACGCAGCCCCAGTGTCATAGAGCATAACGCGCTTGTTTTGTCTTATCGCAACGGCTAATCCATGGCCAACATCAAATACGCTCATCTCCCATAGTGGTAGCTTCTGCCATCGAGTATCACAAACAACAAATACAACTAACAGCGCCGCGCTCCCATAACGGTTGAAAACTTGGTAAACCAGCAGCACGACAACCAATACACCTAACCATTTAACTTCAAAATATGACAGGTCGAGCCAGCCCCACCGCGCATAATCTATTGCCCATGTGACGGGAGTTAAACTAAAGTCCGCTATTGACCATAGCGCCTCTGTATTGATATTGAGATAGCTAACACTGAAAGCACAAAAGAGTAACGGGACTACAATCAGGGTAAACCAAGGCACAAATATCAGGTTATAAACAAAGGCACTGACACTCACGCCATGAAAAAGAAGCGCCGTTACTGGAAGCATAAGCAATACAATCAAGGCCTGAAGCTTAATAGCCTTCAGCCATGTCGACTGTAACCTTTTAGTGACTGAGAGAAATAAGAAAACAAACCCAACGGCGGACATTGATAACCATAAGCTGCTACTGACAACCCAAAAAGGCTCAATGGCAAGCAGTATGGAAAGAACCAATAGCCACTTATAACGATAAGAAAGGTGACCGGAAAACTGTTGTACTAGGCACAAGACAATGCACATTAACATCGCGCGCTGCGTAGGAATCGAAAAACCTGCCAGCCACGCGTAACCTATCGAAAATGCCAACCCACATAACATCGGGGCGTAAGTCATCGTCCAGTGAGCTCTTAGAAAACCTCTTCCCAAGAACCACCCAATTCCAAACGCAATGCCAATATGCAAACCAGAAATAGCAATCAGATGACTTAATCCGCTCTGTTGTAACTTTCTCCATCGCTCCACACTCAGTTCATCTCGTACACCGAACATCAAAGCGAGTAATAGGTCCCGATTTTCTAACTGTTCCGTATGGCGATTAAATTTTTCTAGTGCCGATCCTCTTATCGAACCTGTACTGACTAGATAAAAACTCTCACGATTTTTGATGGTGCCATGACCTACTACAGAACGTGATAAAGCGTAGGTTTCAGCGTCAAAACCGACTTCATTAAGTAAACCTGTGATTGGTTTGAGTGATACTTTAGCCGCTACGGTATCACCTAGTTGAAATAATAGCGGGGCTTTAAGCGTGATCTTAGGTTGTAGAAAAGTGCTCAAGGATTGGCCATTGATTGATCTAACTATAACTCTGCCTTGAAAGCCTCGGTTTATTGGTTTAAAAAGGCTGTCAACGTCAGCGATTATGGTAATATCCTGACCTGCTTTAAAAAGTTTTTCTGTTTGCTGTTGCAGCAAGTTGCCATGCATAAATATGACAATGCACGCGAATGCTGCTCCAACACAATATCTCACTTGCCTATACTTGATGGATACGGCTATCAAGATGCAAGGAATGATTAGATATTTCCAATCGGGCATGATTGGCCAATATGGGCTAGTGACGATCAACAACGAAAACGAAATCAGCGACCAATAATTTAAGTAGAGAGTCATATTTCCTTATGCCAAGAAAATTCATCCAACGCTTTATGCCTGACCACGAAGTGATTAAGCGTCAAAAGGCACTAAAGATTTTTGGCAACGTGCTTTATAACCCAAACTTGTGGTGCCTTAACCGACGCTCAGCAGCGGGTGCTTTCGCCGTAGGCCTATTCATGGCTTTTGTTCCACTGCCTAGCCAGATGATCATGTCCGCAGGGCTTGCAATTGCCTGTGGGGTTAACTTGCCGCTATCTGTTGCCCTAGTGTGGGTGAGTAACCCTGTGACCATGCCTGTCCTGTTCTATTTCGCCTACAAAGTGGGAGCTTGGGCAATGAATGTCCCGCCGCAGCATTTCCACTTTGAGCTATCTTGGGAATTTATCCTGCATCAGATGAGTGCTATTGGGCCTCCATTCCTATTGGGATGCTTAATCTGCGGCGTAGTATCGGCAATGCTTGGTTACTTTGGAATAAAAGCTCTGTGGCGTTATTCCGTTGTGCGTAGCTGGCAAAAACGTCAGATCAGAATAAGAGGCCTACTGAAGAAGTAAAATGGCGATGGTGTTGTCACAGCGAAAATAACGCATTGATGAAACAACACTGTAAGACAGAAATGAAAAAAGGACCTGACGGTCCTTTTTTTGTATTTATAAGCCAGTGTTATTTAGAACTTAACACCGCTGCTGGGTTGAGCTTACTCGCGCGAGAAGCTGGATACCAGGTTGCCAACAAGCTAAGCACGATGGCTGTGATTGAAACCACCGCGACATCTAATGGCTCAATTTGCGACGGTAAAAAATCGACAAAGTAGATATCACCGGATAAAAACTTATGACCTATCAGGTTTTCTAGAGCAGAAATCATTGGGGTCAAATTAAGCGCAACAAGCACGCCGATGACACTGCCGACAATACTACCGAAAGCACCAGAGAAAACGCCTTGCCAAACAAAGATACGCTTAACAAGACCATCACTTGCCCCCATCGTACGCAGAATGGCGATCTCAGCTGCGCGATCTTTTACCGCCATCATCAGCGTAGAAACGATATTAAAGCTCGCAACACCAATCACCAGTACCATCACCAAATACATAATGGTTCGCACTAGCTGAATATCACGATAAAGGAAGCCATACTTCTGCTGCCAACTGCGCAAGTAGACATACACACTTAGGGTATTGCCTGCTTCCCTTACAATCTGTGTTGCTTCTAATACGTCCGTGACTTTAACTGCTACACCACTTACCCCTTGCCCTAACTTGGCATAGCTCTGCGCATCAGCCAGAGGAATCAAGGCTAAGTTATGATCAATCTGCCCATTCAATGTTAATAGGCCCTCAACTTTGACTCGTACACGCTTAGGCGCTTGAACTTTTGTTGTCGCACCACCAGTGGGAATCATCAGCGTCAGGTAATCACCTTTTTTTACGCCAAGCAAGTCAGCAACACCCTTACCTAAAATGGCTTGCTGCTCACCTGGCTTAAAGGATGCCCATACACTTGGGTCAATAAAGTCACTTAAACTCGATACGCGCCCTTCTTGCTCAGGGTCTATGCCTCTAACTTCAATCGCTTTAAGTTGCGCGCCTTTTTCAGCCAATGCCGTGAGCTTAACGTATGGGGCAGCCGCTTCGATTTTAGGGTGTTTTTCCGCTTGAGTAACAACCTGTTGCCACTCAACAAGCGGCCCTCTTACGCCTTCGAACTCGCCGTGTGATATGACTGACAGCACTCGATTATTCAATTCGCGCTCAAAGCCATTCATCGCAGATAAACCAATGATGATCACCGCGACACCCACGGCAATCCCAATCGTTGACGACATCGAGATAAACGACACCATCTTGTTACGTTGCTTACCGCGGCTAAAACGGCGAGCAATAAAGTGAGATAGTGAAGAGAACACTTATGCCTCCTCAATATTCAGCAGTAAACCATCTTGCATGTGCAGTTGACGGTCCATTTTCGACGCCAACTCACCATCGTGCGTAACGACAAGAAAAGCCGTTTGCGATTCTTGGTTTAGTTCACGCATCAGATCATAAATCGCCAGTGCTGTCTTATGGTCTAAATTACCTGTCGGCTCATCGGCCAGTACCAGTGCCGGGTTATTCACCAACGCACGCGCGATAGCGACACGCTGACGTTCACCACCAGACAGTTCAGATGGGCGATGGTCCAAACGATGAGTCAGGCCTACTTTATCAAGCAGTGCCTTTGCAGCCTGTTTCGCTGCCGCGACTTTGGTACCACCAATCAGAAGCGGCATCGCCACGTTTTCGACTGCACTAAAGTCAGATAACAAATGGTGAAACTGATAAACGAAGCCTAAATGCTGATTGCGTAATTTTGCCTGCTTGTTTGAACTCAATTTAGATAAGTCTTGATCGAGAAACGTCACATGCCCTTCTGTTGCTTCATCAAGTGCGCCCAAAATATGCAGTAACGTACTCTTACCTGAGCCAGAGCTACCAATAATTGAGGCCAGCTCAGCACGCTGAAGTCCAAAACTCACACCCTTTAATACTTGAGTATCAAATGCACCCTCTCGATACGTTTTACAAACGTTATGACACTGTAGAAGGTTACTCATATCTCAAAGCCTCGGCTGGTTTTACAGAAGATGCGCGGTAAGACGGGAATAGCGTTGCAATCAGGCTCAGCGCAATCGCCATAACCACAACAATCGTAATTTGGATTGGGTTAATCAACACGGGCAGTTCTCCGCCAACAGAAAACAGCGCCACACCAGCTGCTTCTAAAATCGCATTTAGATTACTTGCTAGTGCTACACCAAGAGCTCCACCAATAACAGCGCCTATAACCCCGCTGCTAGCACCTTGCACCATGAAAATAGCCAACACTTGTCTGTCACTCATACCTTGGGTTTTCAAGATAGCGACTTCCGACTGTTTTTCCATCACCACCATTATCAGGGCTGAGATAATATTGAAAGCTGCAACGCCAATGATCAGACCCAACATAAGACCCATCATGTTCTTTTCCATTCGCACCGCTTGAAACAGTTCACCACGTTGGTCACGCCAATCTTGCCATTGCCAACCCTGAGGTAAAGGTTGCTCACTTAAATCAGCCACTACAAATGGATCATTAAAGAACAGACGCCAACCTGTCATGGTATCCGGCTTCAATCGCATCAGTTTTCCAGCGTCTTGAATGTGCGTCAGCATTAACTGTCCATCAACATCCGAGCCCGTATTGTAGATGCCCGCAACAGTAAATAATCGCTGACTTGGTATACGGCCAAGAGGAGTAAACTGACTCGCACTGGTCACCATCAATCGGACTTTATCACCAATAGAGACATCTAAAGAACGCGCCAAGGTGTGACCAATAAAAATCTGGTATTTGCCCGCTTGTAGATTCTCTAACCTACCCGCAATGAGATGCTGTTCAATAGGGTCATGTTCAGACGGCTTAATGCCAATCAGTAGACCTGCGCTTAATTGACTTGCGCTTTGCAATACCGCTTCGCTTTGAACAATCGGTTCAGGATGCGCGGCATCAGACAGTTGGCGAATAAACTCAGGGGCTTGTTCTAAGCGCTCCGTCTTACCATCGGTTTGAGACACAATCGCCTGTGGCAGAACGCCTAAGATTCGGCCTTTAAGCTGAGCTTCAAAGCCATTCATGACGGACAAAACCGTAACTAAAGACATCACACCGATCGTGATACCCGCTGTCGACATATAAGAGACAAAGCGACTAAACCTATCACCGGATCGCCCTCTTAAGTAGCGCAACCCGATAAAGGTAGAGACTGGATGAAACATAGTAGAAACCAAAGTTAGAGTCTTAAGACCTAATTAATGAGGTTACTCTACCGATTAAATTGCCTTGGGTGTAGTGTTTAATTGCCAATTAGTCGTTAAATTATGTAATAAACAAAGGGATACCTTGATTCCTTGTCAGGTATAACGATAATCAAAACTATATAAAGAAGGAATCGAGCATGTCAGACCAAGAATTTTTCACCGTGAACCACACGATGACGGTGAATGTTGAGCCATTAGCGGAAGGTGAACACTTTCCAAGCTACGACAATTTTGAAGGTGAAATCCCTGCGCCGTTCATCGTCGCAAGTGAATTTAGCCACTTAGACATGCTTAATGATAGTGCGCGCGCCGAGCTGAAAAACAACGATTTCAAACACGTAATCCAACTGCTTGATACGCAAAACTCTAAGCTCAACCTACTGCTAACATTTATGCTTTCGCAGCAAGATGACCCATCACTGCGCCACCAAACTCATTCGTTTGGTGCAAGCCAATTCAGTTACTACAGCCAGCACGCTATCGATATTGAGACAAAAGTTCGAGTTAAACTGTTTTTAGAGCACCCTGCGGCAGCCATTTATTGCTATGGACACATTGCCCACATCGAAGACCAAAGCGATAAAAAGCTAATTACGGTTAAATACGATTTGCTCAGAGATCTCGACCAAGACCTACTTATCAAAGCCGCTCTTTTCCAGCAACAAAAGTTATTACGTCAGCGTTCGCTTAACCGCGAGAAATAATCAAATACTATGCCTAACACATCTTTATTTAATCTCGCCGGTGCCCAAGGTGCTGGAGACAAGAAACAGATCGGAAACCTGCATGGGTCAAGCTTAGCTATCGCTATTTCAGAGCTTGCTGCAAACCATGGTGCACACACTCTACTCGCAGTTCCCGACCCTCAAACAGCCTTAAAGCTATTACAGGAAATCGAACAGTTCACCACTCAAGAAGTATCACTGTTTCCTGATTGGGAAACGCTGCCTTACGACAGTTTCTCTCCACACCAAGAGATTATCTCAGACCGTATTTCACGTCTGTATCAACTGCCGACTCAAACCAGTGGCATTACTATCGTTCCAGTGGGCACGCTACTTCAGCGTCAATCCCCGCGTGACTACTTAATGCAGCATACGCTGATGGTCAAAGTCGGCGATCTTTTCTCGCTGGAGAAACTGCGCATTCAACTCGAAAAGTCGGGCTATCGCCATGTTGACCAAGTATTTGGCCCCGGTGAGTATGCAAGTCGCGGCTCCATTCTTGATTTGTTCCCAATGGGCTCGAAAGACCCGTTCCGTATTGATTTCTTCGATGACGAGATTGATACCATCCGCACGTTTGACCCTGAGAACCAACGTTCAATCGAGGATACGAAAGAAATACGACTGCTTCCTGCACACGAATTCCCTACCTCCGAAAGTGCAATTGAAGACTTCCGTATCCGCTGGCGTCAACGCTTTGAAGCTCGCAGAGAGCCAGAATCAGTTTACATGCAAGTTTCAAAGGGCACATGGCCAGCGGGTATTGAATACTGGCAGCCGCTGTTTTTTGAACAAACAGAAACCTTATTTGATTACATTCCTGAAGACAGCCAGTTGCTGACGGTTGGCAATATCGAAGAGTCGACCGATACCTTCTTAACGGATGTCGATTACCGCTACGACCAACGTAAGGTCGATCCTTTACGTCCGCTGTTACCGCCAGAAGAACTATGGCTAAAGAAGGACCAGCTATTTAGCCACTTTAAACAGCTACCTCAGGTGCAGCTGTTTGTTGAACCGGTAACCGAAAAACAAGGTCGCAGTAACCCTGACTTATCGCCGCTACCTGATTTGGCCGTCCAGCATCAAAACAAAGAGCCGATGGCAGCACTGCGCCAGTTCAGTGAATCATTCCCTGGCAAAATTGTCTTTTCGGTAGAATCTGAAGGGCGCCGTGAAGCGCTTCTTGAACTACTGCAAAGAATCAAATTGCGCCCAGAAGAATTTGGCTGTTTGGATCAAGCCTTAAATAGCGCCAATAAGTTTAGCCTCGTGCTCGGTGCAGCAGAACATGGTTTTATCTTTGGCAGCGATCAAGTCGCCTTTATCTGTGAAAGCGATATCCTTGGTGACCGCGTCATCCAGCGCAGACGCAAAGATCGCAAAGCAACCAATAGCGATGCGGTTATTCGCAACCTTGCCGAACTTCAGCCAGGTCAGCCTGTGGTGCATATCGACCACGGCATTGGGCGCTATACTGGCCTGCAAACGCTAGAAGCAGGCGGCATGATCACAGAATACGTGACGCTTGAGTATCAAAATGAAGCCAAACTGTATGTACCTGTTGCGTCTTTAAACCTTATCAGCCGTTACTCTGGCGGCGCTGAAGATGGCGCTCCGATCCATAAACTTGGCGGTGAAGCTTGGGCTAAAGCGCGCCGTAAAGCGGCGGAAAAAGTGCGAGATGTCGCGGCAGAGCTGCTTGACGTGTATGCCAAACGAGAGCTCAAACCTGGTTACAAGTTTGAGTTGGATCGTGGCCAATACGCAACATTCAAAGCGGGCTTCCCATTCGAAGAAACTGATGATCAATCGATGGCGATCAACGCTGTTATGTCGGATATGTGCCAAGCGAAAGCAATGGATCGTCTGGTATGTGGTGATGTGGGCTTTGGTAAAACCGAAGTGGCAATGCGCGCTGCGTTTGTTGCCACCGACAACGGTAAGCAAGTTGCTGTGTTAGTACCGACAACCCTGCTTGCCCAACAACACTTTGAAAACTTCCGTGATAGATTCGCTAACTTACCTATCCGAGTCGAAGTACTCTCACGCTTTAAAACCGCCAAAGAACAAAAGCAAGTCTTACAAGATATCGAAGAAGGTAAAGTCGACTTAGTCGTTGGCACCCATAAGCTACTGTCGAATGACATCAAGTTTAAAGATTTAGGCCTACTGATTGTCGATGAAGAACACCGCTTCGGAGTTCGTCAAAAAGAGAAGATGAAAGCCATGCGCGCCGACGTCGATATCTTAACTTTAACCGCAACGCCTATTCCTAGAACCTTGAATATGGCGATGAGTGGTATGCGAGACTTATCGATTATTGCAACGCCACCAGCAAGACGCTTAGCCATTAAGACCTTTGTTCGCCAGAGTGATGACGCTGTAGTTCGCGAAGCGGTATTGCGTGAAATCATGCGTGGTGGTCAGGTCTACTTCCTGCACAACCAAGTTGATACCATCGAAAAAGTCGCGGCGGATCTGGAAAAGCTCGTGCCTGAAGCACGAGTTACGGTTGCCCATGGTCAGATGCGCGAGCGTGAGCTTGAGCGCATCATGAACGATTTCTACCACCAGCGATTTAACCTACTGGTTTGTACCACGATTATTGAAACGGGTATCGATGTTCCAACCGCTAACACCATCATCATGGATCGCGCAGATAACTTAGGCCTGGCGCAGTTGCACCAACTTCGTGGCCGCGTGGGTCGTTCACACCACCAAGCATACGCTTACTTGATGACTCCGCATCCTAAGGCTATGACTAAAGATGCGATTAAACGTCTCGATGCGATCGCTTCATTAGAGGACTTAGGCGCGGGCTTTACCTTGGCAACCCATGATTTAGAGATTCGTGGTGCGGGTGAATTGTTGGGTGACGAACAAAGTGGTCAGATTCAATCGGTCGGCTTTACTCTATATATGGAAATGTTAGAGCAAGCAGTAGAAGCACTGAAAGAGGGTAAAGAGCCTTCACTGGATGAGCTACTGCGTGACCAAACCGAAGTCGAGATGCGTCTACCTGCTCTATTACCTGATGACTATATCCCAGATATCAATACGCGCTTATCTATGTATAAACAGATTGCTAGCGTCAGCAGTGAACAAGAGCTGGGTGAGCTGAAGATTGAGCTGATTGACCGATTTGGCTTGTTACCTGACGCCACGAAGAATTTGCTTTCCGTCGCTCAGTTAAAATTAGAAGCCGCTGCACTGAAAGTGAAAAAGATTGAAGCGCATGACAAGGGTGGCTTTATCGAATTCTATCCAGATGCTGACATTAACCCTATGTATTTGGTTAAACTATTGCAATCTCAGCCACAAAAATTCGCAATGGATGGACCAACTAAGTTCAAGTTTACGATACCATTGGTTGATAGACGCAAACGCATACAATTTGTTAATGACATACTGGGCGAGTTCCAGCAAAATCTATTACCAAAAGCCTGATTGTTCAAAATATTTAATTTGAGGCACCAAGTGCCTCTTGATGGAGTTGTAATGAAAAAACTGATCCCGCTGTTGCTAATGTTAGTTGCCATGCCCTCTATGGCGCAGCGCCAATTCGATATCGAAGTGATCATTTTTAAGCGTGCCGTCGACGCAGAGAAAACAGCTGAGTCATGGCCAAATGACTTACCTAAAATCGATCTTGAACGAGCAGGCTCTTTTTCGGACACCAATTACCGTTCGAAGAAGGGTGTCCAAATGCTGCCTTACTCTGCGTATAAGCTAAATGGTGAGGTTGAAAAGCTAAGACGTCATGCTGGCTTTCAAGTTTTAATGCACAAAGCTTGGCGTCAAGGCGATCAAGGCCGCTTTGGTGCACCAACGTTTCATATCCAAGCCGGCAAGGATTTTTCAAACAAGTTTAATCAAGACGGCTCCATGATTGGCAGTAACAGTGGCACTCAAGCACTTGAAGGGATTCAAGAAGAGTCGATTCCTAAAGCGCTTTATCAACTAGATGGTAAATTGCAGATCTACGTTGAGCATTATTTGTATGCAGACGTTGAGCTCGACCTTAAAGCACCAAGCGTTCGT
This sequence comes from Vibrio ouci, assembly GCF_004551525.1. GTDB lineage: Bacteria > Pseudomonadota > Gammaproteobacteria > Enterobacterales > Vibrionaceae > Vibrio > Vibrio ouci. The sequence goes on from NZ_SATR01000001.1 coordinate 233,813, forward strand.
GACGTAATTATCGAGGAAAACAAGCCGGAAGTACTCGATCAAGAACTCAGCAGCGACGACCAAGTGGTACAAGTCGGCTTAATGGAAGATGTCACGCCAACTGTGCGTGCAGAAGAGTTCCTAAAAAGCTACCGCCTAGACCAAAAGCGTCGTATGCGCAGCACAGAAACTCACTACTTAGATCACCCACTTCTTGGCATGATCATTCAAGTACGCCGAGTTAATCAATAAAGGTCTGAGCCCTCAATAGAGGGCTCTCTTTTTATGACGCCTAGTTATCAAATCATCACAAAAGATCTTAACTTACGCTTAATTGATAGCGAAGAGGCAGAGATCTTACGCGATTGCGTGTGCAACTCCCCTAGCCTCCACCAATGGATTGATTGGTGCCAACCTGACTTCTCAACCGACGATGCGGAAAGGTTCATCCTTGCTACCCGACTGAATTGGGTTAAAGCGCAAGCGTACGGTTTTGGCGTGTTTTGCCGTCATTCAGATCAATTGCTCGGAATGGTTGCGATTAATGAGATATATCACACCTTCAACATGGCGAGTATTGGCTATTGGATTGGCGATGCTCATCAAGGACAGGGACACGGTAGTAAGGCCGTTAACGCCTTAGTCGAATTTTGCTTTGACGTGCTAAAACTTACCCGCATCGAGATTGTCTGCGATCCCAATAATCAGGCGAGCCAGAAATTGATTGAACGATGTGGAGGAAAGTTTGAATCACGCGCGGAAAACCGCTTTCTCTACAATGGTAAACCCAAAACAGGCTTGGTTTACTCCATCATTCCTAAATGAAAAGAGCCACAATAAAAAAGAGCGCCTTAGCGCTCTTTTTTGTCTTCGATTCAAACCAGTATTAGTGCAACTTCAGGTTAGGACGAAGTACACGGTTGATGCGTCCCATCAGGATAATCAAACCCGTTTTGAACATACCATGCAAAGCCATCTGATGTAGGCGATACAGCGAGATATACACCACGCGTGCGATACGACCTTCAACCATCATTGAGCCCTTAGTTAGGTTACCCATTAAGCTACCTACCGTAGAGAAACGGCTTAGAGAGACCAATGAGCCCTTATCTTTGTAGACATAAGATTTCATGTCACGACCGTTCAACTTAGCAACGATATTCGAGAAAGCACAGCTCGACATCTGGTGTGCGGCTTGAGCGCGTGGTGGCACAAATGAGCCATCTGCTTGAGTACACTGAGCCAAATCACCAATCACGAAAATATCGTCATCACGAGTGGTTTGCAGCGTATCTTTCACGACCAACTGGTTAATGCGGTTAGTCTCAAGGCCGGCAATATCTTTAATAAAGTCTGGAGCCTTGATGCCTGCTGCCCACACCATGATTTGTGCAGGGATCTTCTCACCATCTTTAGTCACCAAGCCATCTTTATCCGCCTGTGTCACCATAGTGGCTGTGCGAACATTAACGCCAAGCTTAGTTAGCTCTTGGTGCGCTGCACCAGAAATACGTGGTGGCAGTGCTGGAAGAATACGTTCACCCGCTTCAACAAGGTTTACGTTCAGTTTGCTTGAATCAAGATCGCCAAAGCCATAGGTACGCAGCTCTTTCACCGCATTGTGCAGTTCAGCTGAAAGCTCTACACCAGTCGCACCAGCACCCACAATCGCGATATCTACTGTACCATTACCATTTTTAGCGTGCAGTTTAAGGAACTGATTGTTCATTTCAGTGCGGAAGCGATGAGCCTGCTCAGGGCTATCTAAGAAGATACAGTTCTCGCGAACACCTGGAGTATTAAAATCATTCGATGTTGAACCGATAGACATCACCAAAATGTCGTAATCGAGTTCACGACTAGGCATTAGCAGCTCGCCATTTTCATCTTTCAGTTCACGCAGCTTAATCACTTTACGTTCACGGTCGATGTCTTCAAGGCTACCCATTTGGAAGTCAAAGTGGTGGTTTTTAGCATGAGCGCGGTAGCTTAAAGCATCCACACCTTCATCAAGTGAACCTGTTGCGACTTCGTGCAAAAGTGGCTTCCAAAGGTGACTCGCCTTGCGGTCAACCAAAGTCACTTTTGCACGACCTTTACGGCCCAAAGTACGGCCAAGTTTAGTCACAAGCTCAAGGCCGCCTGCGCCGCCGCCTACTACGATAATTCGTGTCACAGCTACATTCCTCAAAAAAGTTAATAAATGTGTTTCAACATGGCTAAAAACCACATCGATAAAATTTGGTTCTTTTTTATTCAGTCAGCTTCTATCTATAGAGCACACACTGGTAGAGGTGTTGTTCGAAATACGACACGCTTATTGGATAATAAAGCCTTATGGCTAAGCACTAATCTGCAACAAGATCAGTTAATAATGGGTAAGCTTTTCACTCACTCTCAATTTTTTTTGATATTTATCAAAAAATTTATAGTGAACTCATTATATAGGGCAAAATGTGCTTCGCAACTAAAGAATGCGCTGATCTCATTTAAAGTTGTAAGGATTTTGACTGGATTGAACAATAAAAAAGCGACGTTAATAAATAACGTCGCTTTCACTATTCTATTCGGAGACAACACCCACTACGCGTTTTTGAATGCCTTCATTGTCTGAAGATGCTGGGAGATTTTTTTAAACTTGTGAGTCTGGGTCTCATCCCAAATGATGTCGTAGTAATCTTCTAATTCAGCGACTGTTTTGCTGTTATCGTGAATCTCATCGTCTTTGGATAGAATCACTAAACAGCGGCCTTTGTTTTTGGTTCGGAACTCAGAAACACATTTGGTCGCGATATCTTCATACTCCTCTGGACGGTCAATACGACCTTCCATATTACGCGCTGGGTGCAAGTTAGGGTTGAAGATAACCTGCTTAATTCCGCATAAAAAACCAATTCTTTCGGACCAGTAACCACCAAGTCCTACCCCACAGATGATCGGCGCTTTGTCGTCTGATTGCTCAATCACTTTATGTACTTCTTTGAGAAGGTGCTGCATATCGTGCTTAGGGTGAAGCGTGCTGTAGTTGATAAAACGCACATCATCATCAATAAACTGCAGTTGAAGCACTTTTTCGTGATTGCCTGGGCTGGTTGAATCAAAACCGTGTAAATAAATAATCATCGTATAATCCCCTGATCCTTATGAGCTTAATCTACCACGAAAAATAAGGTTTAAAAGCAACAGACTAGAGTTAACCTCTACCGATGCATCAAACAGTGATCTTAGCTACAAAATGCTTGTTGAAGCTTTTCGGCTTGGGTTAAATATTGTTCATCTCCCCATAGCTGATAAGCCAACAAGTACCATAGCATCGCCATCATTGTCGCTCTTGGTTTCCAAGCCAGCACGCCCTCGACCCAATCATCAACGCCGTCGATACCACGTAATTGACAGTATCGATATACGGATTCCAAAGGTTTCTCATCCATCACATCGATACTAAGAGTGAGATCTAGGCGTGGGTCAGCCAGTGCAGCGTATTCCCAATCGATGACTTTGTTGCCCTGCTCGGTCTTCACCATGTTATAGCCTGCTAAGTCAAAATGGCATAGAGATAAACCCACGTCGGCCAGATTAGGAGCGGTACGCCAACGATTATAGATTTCTGCGTATGCTGCCACTTTGAGTTCATCAGATAATAACATCCAATAATGATCCACTCGGGCCGTATAGTTAAATGGGGCAAGAGGAAGACGCTGAGTATCTAAATCATGAATTCTAATCATGGTGTGAAGTAACGAATCAAAACTCAAACTATCCGTCAGAGGTGTCCCTTCTATCCAGTCGACAAGCAGACCTTGGTCATTAATATGAATAGCTGTGGGAGCGAGATGGCTTGGTTCAATAGCCGAAAGGATTTGATATTCTTGAAAGCGTGAAATGGAAAACGCTTTGGTGATGTGCGTTGCTGGGCGCCACACATAAGACTTATTGTCTGTCGTAACGATTTTCCAGCAACGATTTGTGAGCCCTCCGGTCAGCGTCTGTGCATAATCCGGAGGAATAGAGAAAAAGTGGTCTAACGACAATAACGAACGATCAAGATGACAAGCTTCGTTCCAAGACATCCTCGCCATAGCTCACTCCTTCTCTAACTCATTATAGGCCTAAGAAGCTCTTAGACTCTTGCTTGCGAATTTCAGTCTCGTCCGCCCACTCAATAAGACCTGTTTCTAGATCCATTAAGCGCATTGTCATCTTGTAGTAAACGTCTTTGTCACTACCTGCGTTCTTGGCAATGCTTGATAGGTTGCCGTAAAGCATGTACTGCGCACCAACCATCTTACCAAACTGAATTGCTGTGCTCTGATTTACAAGCTCATCGTTGTTTTGGAAGTTCAGTTGTTCACGAACAGACTCGACACGGTCCATATCTACAAAACGGAACTTACCAGAGTTCAGCATTTTAGTGCTGATACTGTCTGTGATAGATTCAGTATCAATGTGTTCACTGGTTTTGTTCTTGATTCGTTCTACAAACACAATTGGACGAGAATCGCGCGTGATGGCCGCGACAGAGCCAGACATCATCATGCTATCAACCATTTCACCGGCAATTTTTTGCAAGTCTGTTGAACCAAAGTCGATTGTCGTTGTTTCAACGGCTTGAGCGTCCCCGTAGCTCACTTGGTTTGAACAACCACCCAATACAACCGCTAAACCAAGTAATGCAATTACACTTTTTTTCATTGTCGGTTCCTTAAAATTATCCTTTGTTACTACTTAATTAGTTATCTAGCTGACGAATCTGAACTCGGAACTGAGTTCCATTTGGATTGATCGACACTTCTGAAATTGAGATTTCTTCAGTACCTCGAACAATTGCTTGTCTCCATGGGCTTAGCTTGTTGTTCACTTCTAAGCCTTGGTCGTCATACCAATAGAAACGATATTGTACGTGTTGATCACCCGTGTATTGACTCACAAGTCGTACTACGCCACGCGCTCTGCCATCAACTTCAGTCGTTGAAATATCATCGATCTTCAAACGCCCGGCTAATACGTTGTCACCAAAAATGACCGTTTGAGATGCGCCATCAATACGTAGCCCTGCGGTATTGTCTGCACAGCCAACGATGGCCAATACTGTCACTAATGAAATAAGCCATTTTTTCATCGTATGTTTCCTAACTGTTTATGCCAAATCGTGGCATTGTTTCCTTGCCGTGAGAGCCAAACTAACACTGTTCGCCCAGCCTCCACGTTAAATGTATATGGTTGTCCGTTGAGCAATATGCTCTGCTCACCCGGTTTAACAACCTCGCTCGAACTGTAAATCTCGCTTGGGAGCGTCAGCCAACTGCGTGTATCCGGTTGCTCGGTCAATGTATTCCATACGTTGAAAAGCAAATTGCCGACATCATCGCCCTGTGCAGCTTCTTTTCTCAATCGGTCTTTAGCCCAGACTCTTAAGCCTTGTCTAATGATGATGTTAGGCATTCGCTCAGAGAGATCTTGCTTCGCCATTAAATTCACATCACTCAACATATCCGCGGAAAGCGATTGGCTATTAAGAGACAATGCGCCAAAACTCTGCTCACGCGTTTCTGGATAGTAGGGTAACGAAATACTGTACCAAGCCCCATTTCCTCTACTGTCATATAGAGGTAAAGCTTGTTTCCACCCTTGCATCGCTTCAACAACACCACGCTCATCGATCACAATAACGCGGCTTTTGCCTTGCGTAAGATAGCTGGCTTTGCCGTAACGTTTTTCCAGTTTTGCTAGGTCTTCTCGCATACCTAAACGCTTAGCAACACGCTTAGTGCCTTCGATAACTTGTTGGTTATCAGGCATGACCGCTAACGCGCGTCGATAATCCACATAAGCACTGTTTAAATCCCTATCCGCTTCATATAGCAACGCCGACAAATAGAGTAAGTAACCATTTTGAACGGCCTGCAATTTCTGACCCGCATCTGGATAGTTCGACAAGATGCTACCTAAATTTGGCGTCAGGCCCTGCTGCTCCATTTGGTTTTGAGCGGACTCTAGCTCTTTCTCTCTATCTTTACGTGCTTGCTCTTGAACTTGGTTTGCTCGACGCATCTCAATTAACGCGCCTTCAAGATCGTTGTCTTTAAGGTAATTAAGCCCTAGGTAAAGATGCAAGAAGCCCAGTTCATAATCGGCAGGGTGATACGTTTTTAAATTGTCATTAACAGCTAAAGCGCCCACGCTCATCGCACTTTCAGAAAGAGAGACTGTTGCTTGATCTTGCTGAATTCGCACAGCTCGATCACTATCATCAAACGCCGATTTACTCTCAACGTATTGCTGGTTGAGTAAATAGACTCGACCTTTTTCAAAGTTATCTAGAATATCTCCCGCAACTTGTTCAGGTAGTAACGTCTCAGCTTGTTGATAGTCTCCGCTTCTCACCTTTTGATGCAGTTCGTTATTTTGTGCGCTGTAGTGGCTAAATAGATTGCCTGCAGATAAGTTGGCGCATGCAGAAAGCACGAAGGAACTGCCGATGACGAATGCCAGTCGAATGTGTTTATGCACTTGGTATTCCATAGTTGTCAGTAAGAGCGCAGTTAGACTCGCTACGCTCTAAATTTATCCTTGCTTAAGACAACACGAGAGCGAATTTGTTCGATATGTCTTAGCTAAGAGCTAGCTCATTAACATTGGACCTAATGGACGGCCGCCAACAAGGTGCATATGAATATGGTAAACCTCTTGGCCACCGTGAGAGTTACAGTTCACGATCAGACGGTAACCATCTTCGTCGATACCCTCTTCTTTCGCTAGCTTTCGTGCGACCGTAAACATGCGACCCATAACTAGCTCGTCTTCTTCTTCGATCTCATTAACCGTCGGGATAAGCTTATTTGGGATGATCAAAATGTGACTTGGCGCGCGTGGGTTGATATCTCGAAATGCAGTAACTAGGTCATCTTGATAAACAACATCTGCCGGAATTTCTTTACGAATGATTTTACTGAAAATGGTTTCTTCAGCCATGAAGCGCTCCATCGATACGGTTTTATTAGTTGAATTGATTCGAGTATGCGCCAAGCTTCGCAAAATCACAATAAAAAACAGTGTTCGTTTAATTTAAATAGCATACGGTCATAGGCGGTTAGCTAAATATGTATTGTGCGTCATAAAATGCGTGTCTCGTTGTCAATACAATGGTCATCTTTTTGTTAATTTTCTAAGAAATGATAAATAAGGGAGAGATCCATGAAGGGCTCAGTGATTAAGCGTATGTACGCTGGCTTTGCATTGATCATAATAATGTTCGTCATCACTACGTTGATGATGATGCGAGGAATGCAGCAGATACACCAAAACTTCGAAGGTGTATCTAACACTTCACTACCACTGGTTTCACAATCTAACCAAACGAGTGTAGCGCTACTTTCTGCCGATAAACTATTTAAAGACTTTTTGACTACACAAAGCTTCGAACGCATGGACCAACTGTCTGGCCAATTTGAAGAAGTTAAACAAGCCTATAATCAACAGCTATTAAAGTTAGAGCAAGTCAGTACAAATCAACCTGAGCTAGCCGAGTCGATTGTTCAGCTTAAAGAGATGGAAGTAAATTACTTCACTGAAGCAACGCAAGCGATGGACAACTACCGCGCGATGTTTGTCGCACAGGCTCAAGTGCAAAAATCCACTCGTCAATTCCAGCGACTGCACTCTGAATTGAGCTTAGGCATGAAAGAGTATGTCGATGATCAAAGCAGCATTTCTGTGAAAGTAATGGCAAAAAGCTATTTCATTAAGCTAAAAGATGCTGAAATGATCACCTCTGATGCACTAGCAAGCAGTGACACTGAGTTCGTCGCTAAAGCTGTGGCCAAAAACAAGAAAGCGGTGACTCACCTCAACTATGCTTACCGCGGCTTAACCAGCCAGATGCCTGAGATCAAAAAGGCGTTCGATGAATCAGTTCAACAGTTTACGATAGACGTTGGTAAAAAAGGAGGCGTGCTAGACCAACATAGCGCCTACCTACAAGCAAAAGATGCGCTCTATGCCAATATCGCGAACCTAACCCAGCAAGTTGACGCGACCAGCGAACTGCTCGCTTCATTCAGTGCTTTTGCTCAGCAAGGTCTCAACGCCTCGCTAAGCGAAGCCGGCGAAGTGTACGAGCAAGGTGTCATTCGCTCTGTTTCTATTGGTGCGATTGTGATCTTTATGGCGCTCGCGATCGGTTACCATATTGCTCAAAGTGTACGTGAACCTTTAACTCGTATTCTTCGTACTCTTGAATCGCTCACTGAAGGGGATATGACGCAGCGTATCGACATTCGTTACAACAACGAATTCAGCCGTGTGAGTCATCATATCAACTCACTGGCCGACAACTTGCACGGAATTTTGGTTGAGCTCAACGATGCCTCAGACAATCTGACCAATACTGCGACAACCAACCAGTCCACCTCATCGCAGGCTCAATCGCAATTAAGCCAACAACGTGAGCAAACCGCTAACGTAGCGACGGCGATGACCGAAATGGCTCACTCAGTACAAGAAGTCGCGCAAAGTGCGCAGAACTCTCAGACTATGGTTGAAAAAGTTGAAATTGCATCGGAGTCGGGTCGACAGATCATGGGCACCAACATTTCGACCATCAATCAGCTCGAAACGCGACTAAATCAATCGGTAGATGCAGTAAAAGACCTCCAAGCGATGAGCAGTCAAATCGGCAGTATCTTAGACGTCATCCGCAATATCGCTGAACAGACCAACCTTCTCGCGCTCAACGCGGCCATCGAAGCAGCTCGCGCCGGTGAACAAGGTCGAGGATTCGCGGTCGTTGCTGATGAAGTCCGCGTCCTCGCGCAGCGCACTACTGAGTCGACGTCAGAAATTGAAAACATGATCAGCAATCTTCAAAGCAGTTCGAGCTCGGCCAACAAGGTCATTCAAAGCTGTAAGGACGATATGGAACTATCAGTAGCGCAAGCGTCAAGTGCTAACAGCGCTATGGAAGAAATTCAGGGGCTAATCATGGAAATTAGCCAAATGAGTGGTTACATTTCTCAAGCCGCTGCTGAACAAAGCGAAACAACCAGTGAGATTGCACGCAATATTGAAGAGATTAATCTGATTGCCGATGCCAGCTATCAAGCGATGGCAGAGATAGCTCAAACCAGCTCTAACCTCTCTTCGCTAGCGAATCAACAAGGGGATTTAGTACATCGCTTTAAGTTGTAGTTAAGTCAGAAAACAGTAATCAATTGAGTTTGGGCGACTATTTTCTATAGTCGCCCTTGTTTTTTAAGGTCCGTGTCATTATATGATTTAATAGGCTTGCCTCCACTTTTCTTACTCTTTTTTGCAAGCCGAACATGAGGAATTGTTATGGCCGTTCATGTTGGCATTATTGATCAAGACCCAATACGCCTAGTTACCCCATTATTAGATAATCGCACGATTAGCGATCACATCGTTTTCATCGGGGTGGAATCTCAAGAAGATATGTACCTTCGCCTTCATAGTGTATTGAGCAAAAGAAACATCACTTCAGAATTTTTCCAAATCCCGAATGTCGCGAATACTTCAAAAATCAAACAAGCCATTATCACATTGGCTGAAGACCTCACTGCTAGAGGTGAAGAGGTAAAACTTAACGCCAGTTGTGGTCTGCGTCATCGACTACTGTCCGTTTACGAAGTGTTTCGTACTTATCACTGGCCGATTTTCGTTGTCGAGCCCAATAGTGACCGCTTGTGCTGGCTCTACCCAGATGGCAAAGAAGATACTCAAGTCGAAGACCGTATCACTATCGATGATTATCTCACTGTGTTTGGGGCTCGTGGTGAATTTAACGAACACGAATTACCACCGCAACTTGACCAAAAGCTATATGAGCTTGGGGAACGCTGGGCAAGTAATGCATTGGAACTTGGCCCTGGTCTGGCAACACTAAACTATCTTGCGACCACTTGCCGTAAAGAGCAAAGACTCGATGTGGAGCTTTCTGAGAAACAGCAAGGCTATCGTGAGTTGAATATGCTGCTGACCGACTTAGTCGAAGCGGACATCGCAACCTACGAGAATGGAGTACTGACCTTTGCCAACGAAGACGCGCGCCGTTTTTCTAATGGTGAGTGGCTAGAGACTCTAGTGCACAGCACAGTAAGGCAGATCCAACAAGATATGCCAACCATTCAAGACCGTTCGCTCAACGTTCAAGTCTACCGTCAACTGGGTGATAGAGAAGTGCGTAATGAACTAGACGTCGCTTCAGTGGTAAACAACAAGCTGCATATCATCGAATGTAAGACGAAAGGGATGCGTGACGACGGTGATGATACGCTTTACAAGCTGGAATCTCTACGCGACCTTCTAGGTGGCCTACAAGCGCGCGCTATGCTGGTTAGCTTCCGCCCATTGCGTCACAATGATATTACCCGCGCAGAAGACCTTGGCCTCGCTCTGATTGGCCCTGACGAGCTGAAAGACCTCAAATCTCACTTAGCCGAGTGGTTCGCAGAAGCCGGTGGTCGCGAAGAAGAAATAGCCGATTGCTAAGCTAAACGTGATCAGCAAACCTAAAAAAACCGCCAAATGGCGGTTTTTTATTAAAGATGTCTGCTTATTAGCTGTCGTCTTCAGTGAAGTTGGTTGGCAGCGTGGTTTTCATCTGGTTCCAGATTTGCGCACTCTGCAGACCGTAATGACGAACAACAATCAGGATCTGTTCGCGATTTCCAGTCTCACACACCTCAAGTAAGTCACGGTAAAACTGCAGCGCTAACTCACGAGCTTCTGGGTTAGAGAAGTAGTAACTACCTACACGATCATAAAGCTTCTTCAGACCATTAAAGATCAAACCGTAGATTTGGTTGCCTGAGTGGAATGCAAGACGTTGGAACAACATATAGTCATAGAAGTTGAACGTTTTTGCAATCAAGATAGATTGACGCTTGATCTCGTCTTTCTCACCATCGTCTTTAACGTGTTGACGAATCTTCTCTGCATATGGAGAAGACTCCATAAACACATCCCATGAATCAGCTGTAATCAAGGCTTCACATGAGCTGATCACATTAGTAATGGTTTTCTCAGAGTTTTCTTTATTCGCTTTAAATGCATAGCGCATAAAGATCGGGCTGATGTTAGTACGTGCTGCAAGTAAATCTTCAACAATGGATGTCGCATTGTCCGCATCTAGTGTCATCAACGTATCAAGGATATGCAGGCCCGACGTTTCCATAAACTGGTTTACGCGCGTTGGTTTACCATGTTGGATTGTCAGCCAACCATCACGGGCTAAACGCTGTAAGACTTCTCGTAATGTTGTGCGAGTAACGCCAATTAGTTCAGAGAGCTCGCGTTCTGCTGGTAAAATTGAACCAGGTGGAAATCTGCCTTTCCAAATACTTTCAATAATGTATTTTTCTGCGAATCCTGCTGGGCTCTTTGCCTTAATGACCATTTATATATTATCCAGTCTTTATTATTTGGGTCTAATTAACTCATCATACCACTAGTTATGCTATATCGGAAACCGCCACACAGGAAACATGGCACAAAGCACCTTTAGAGTTAACACTCTAAATCACCATCACATTTACTGGCCGATAATGAATGATGAAACACTCCCATTATAAAGTTTAACAAATTGTAAACACGCGACACACCCCACCCCCTTTAGGGTTATACGCAAAAGTTAAGTTTGTAAAATTGCAAAAATAAACTGCCATTTTCATGCAATATAATTACATATTCTTTCTTATTCTAAGCTTTCAATGCCTAGCCAACATTAACCATTGTTTTTCACAACTCTTATGATATGTTTACGCCACTTTGATCGCGTTTTTCAACAAAAGTCGCTTAATAAAATCACAACATCCAGTTTATCGTTGACTAAATTCTGTTGAAGAGTAGAGTGGCGGCCAAAGTAAGGAGTGCTTGTCTTTCTCAGGGAGTGACTTGGCAAGGCCACATGATCGTAGAAGCAATGTTGTTTTTCTAAGTCACTGTTGAATCGGGTTCATTTCCTGCTGGCTAGACGATAGCCAGACGTTGGAAATTCCAAAATTTCCGGTTAATGGATTCAAGCACGCGCAGTGTCTATTCATAACAACATTAAGAGTATCTAGATCATGCCGATGTCACTCGGAAATGCATTTATTAAGAACTTTCTTGGTAAAGCTCCAGATTGGTATAAAGTTGCCATCATTTCTTTTCTAATTATCAACCCAATTGTGTTCTTCTTGGTTGACCCTTTTGTAGCAGGTTGGCTACTCGTTGCTGAGTTTATCTTTACTCTAGCAATGGCGCTAAAATGTTACCCTCTTCAGCCTGGTGGCTTACTCGCCATCGAAGCGATTGCAATCGGCATGACCAGTGCTGATCAGGTTAAACATGAACTTGTTGCCAACATCGAAGTGCTGCTATTGCTAGTCTTCATGGTTGCCGGCATCTACTTTATGAAGCAACTGCTGCTGTTTATCTTTACTAAGATATTACTCGGCATTCGCTCTAAGAGCATGCTCTCGTTAGCCTTCTGTTTTGCGGCTGCCTTCCTTTCCGCATTCCTTGATGCCCTAACCGTTATCGCTGTTGTTATCAGTGTTGCTGTTGGCTTCTACGCTATTTACCACAAGGTTGCATCAGGCCAAGGCCCACATGCATCGCACGACCACACGCAAGATGATCATCTTTCAGAATTAACTCGTGACGACCTTGAAAACTACCGCGCATTTCTACGCTCGCTGCTAATGCACGCCGGTGTAGGTACTGCACTGGGTGGTGTAATGACTATGGTAGGCGAACCGCAAAACCTTATCATTGCTGACCAAGCTGGCTGGCAATTTGGCGAGTTCATCATCCGCATGCTTCCAGTTACAGCGCCGGTATTTGTTTGTGGCCTGATTACCTGTGTGATTGTCGAAAAACTGAAAGTCTTCGGTTACGGCGCTCGACTACCTGAAAACGTGCGTCAGATTCTTGTTGATTTTGACCGTGAAGAACGTAAGACACGTACTAAGCAAGACGTAGCAAAACTGTGGGTACAAGGTATCATCGCGGTTTGGCTAATCGTTGGTCTAGCGCTTCACCTAGCGGCAGTTGGTCTTATTGGCCTATCTGTTATCATCCTAGCGACAGCGTTCACTGGTGTAATTGAAGAACACTCGATGGGTAAAGCCTTCGAAGAAGCACTACCATTTACCGCACTACTCGCCGTATTTTTCGCTGTTGTTGCGGTAATCATCGACCAAGAGCTATTTAAACCAGTTATCGACGCAGTACTGGCCGTTGAAGATAAAAGTACCCAGCTTGCTCTGTTCTATGTCGCGAATGGTGTTCTTTCAATGGTATCGGATAACGTGTTTGTTGGTACCGTATACATTAACGAAGTTAAGTCAGCACTGGTTGAAGGAGTGATTACTCGTGATCAGTTTGACCTTCTTGCCGTAGCGATCAATACAGGTACTAACCTACCGTCAGTTGCAACGCCAAACGGTCAAGCAGCATTCCTATTCCTACTGACTTCGGCACTAGCACCACTGATCAGACTATCTTACGGTCGCATGGTTGTGATGGCACTGCCTTACACCGTTGTTTTGGCTACTGTAGGTCTGGCTGGTATCGTCTTCTTCGTTGAGCCTATGACAGCATGGTTCTACGACGCAGGTTGGATTACTGCACAAGTTGGTGAAGCTGTCCACGCTGTATCTAACGGACATTAATTGGATAAGATTCAAATTTTTTAGTTGATACTGAAACTTTTCCACGATAAAAAGCTCTGATAACTCAGGGCTTTTTTATTACTTCAGGACATCTGTGTGAATATACTTTCTGCAATCAAAACTTTCTCTCAAGGACGACTCTCATGGTTGTTGCTACTGCTATTTGTCGTATTCTTTGAAGCCTGCGCACTGTTCTTTCAACACGTTATGATGCTATCGCCTTGTGTGATGTGTATTTATGAACGCGTCGCAATGCTTGGCATCGGTGGTGCTGCACTGCTTGGCGTAATCGCACCGAACAACCCAATCATCCGTTGGTTAGGTTTAGCGGCTTGGGGCGCGAGTGCTTACAAAGGTCTGGCTCTTTCAATGCAGCACGTCGATTACCAGTTCAACCCATCACCATTCGCGACCTGTGATCTATTTGTCACTTTCCCAGACTGGGCACCATTAAACCAATGGGTTCCTTGGATGTTTGAAGCGTACGGTGATTGCAGCAAGGTTGTTTGGCAGTTCCTTACACTATCTATGCCTCAATGGCTCGTGGTTATTTTTGCAGGTAACTTGATTGCGCTTGGCGTGATTGTGATTGCGCAATTTGCTAAGAACAAATAAGCACAAGATTAGAGAACAACAAAGGGCTGATGTGAATACATCAGCCCTTTTTTATTAAACGCTCGGTCGTCTTCGCGATGAGGAATAAAATGAATAGAGGACCTCTTAAAGCAAGTAGGTAACATTTGGAGATTCCCTACTCGCTCCTTCGTCACTCTATGGAATGACACTCTCTCACTAACAACGATTGCCATCCTCAGAAAGAGGAATGAATCAATCGTGGGACTCAAACCAGTAGGTAACTTTTAGAGATTCCCTACTCGCTCCTTCGTCACTTTATGGAATGACACTCTTTCACTTCGAAAACGAGGCACAAGTAAGTTGAGGCTCTCCGGATGCATGTCGAGAACTATAGTAAGACGCCCTACTCAGCGACAAATAAAAAGGGTTAGCTCTATCGCTAACCCTTTTTTGCCACTTCTAGTGAAGGGACTTAGTTCATATCACGACTAGGCGCTGGAGCCAGTACTTCACGGTTACCGTTATGGCCCGGAGCACTGACAATGCCTTGCGCTTCTAGCTGCTCTACAATACGCGCTGCGCGGTTGTAACCAATCTTAAAGCGGCGCTGAACGCCAGAAACCGAACCACGGCGAGACTGGACAACATGCTCAACCACTTGGTCAAACAGTGGATCCATTTCCTCTTCGCCTTCCGGCTTCTCACCCGGGAGTAACGCTTCAGGGCCTTGATCACCATTGGTGATTTCATCTATATAATTCGGTTTGCCGCGCGCTTTCCAGTTATTAACCACGGCGTGAACATCATCATCAGAAGCAAACGCGCCATGAACGCGAGTGGTATGACTTGAGCCCGGTGGCAAGTAAAGCATATCACCCATACCCAGCAGCGATTCAGCACCGCCTTGGTCAAGAATGGTACGAGAGTCTGTCTTAGTCGAAACCGTAAACGCAACACGTGTTGGGATGTTAGCCTTAATCAGACCGGTGATAACGTCTACCGAAGGTCGCTGAGTCGCAAGAATTAAGTGAACACCAGCAGCACGGGCTTTTTGCGCTAAGCGTGCAATCAACTCTTCGACCTTCTTACCAACAACCATCATCAAGTCGGCAAACTCATCAACGATAACAACAATGTATGGCAGTTTCTCCAGCAGTGGTGGATGCTCATCCATACTGTCACCCGGCTGCCATAATGGGTCATGAATAGGATGCCCCGCTTCTGCCGCCATTTTAAGCTTGTCATTAAAGCCTTTGATGTTACGTACACCTAATGCAGACATCAGCTTGTAGCGGCGTTCCATTTCACCGACACACCACCGTAGAGCGTTTGACGCGTCTTTCATATCCGTTACGACTTCAGAAAGAAGGTGAGGTATCCCCTCATAGATAGAAAGCTCAAGCATTTTCGGGTCAATCATGATGAAACGTACATCTTCCGGTGTCGCTTTGTAGAGCATACTTAGGATCATTACGTTCACACCCACAGACTTACCTGAGCCTGTAGTACCCGCCACTAACACGTGCGGCATCTTAGATAGGTCAGCAATAACCGCATCACCAGCGATATCTTGACCAAGTACTACCGTCGTTGGCGATTTCGCTTCAATAAACTGCTGGCTGCCAACAACATCAGAGAAGAATACCGTCTGACGGCTCATGTTTGGCAACTCTAAGCCCACATATGGTTTACCCGGAATAACTTCAACAACACGCACAGCCATTGCTGATAGCGAGCGAGCTAAGTCCATAGAAAGGCTAGAGATGCGACTCACTTTAACCCCTGGAGCAAGGTCTAGCTCGAAGCGAGTAATAACAGGCCCTGGGAAGATATCGACCACTTCAGCTTTAATCTTGTAGTCCGCTAATTTGGCTTCAACTAGTCGCGCAATATTTTCTAATGCATCACGATCGATAAAGTTGTCGCGTTTTTCTGGATGATACAGAAGCTCTAGCGTCGGCATCGGCTCTACCGGCTTAGGGAGATTCGGTTCATGTTGAACAAGGAATGGATTCTGCTGCGCAGCGACTTTAGCCTGAGCTTCGGCAACCATGTGGTTGAGCGCGGCAGCATCTTCATCTTGTGCAAGCTCTTCCTGCTGAGATTGATATTCTGCTACAGGTTCAATTTGCGCTTCTTCTGCAACATCAAACGATGAAATCATCGGTTCTTGATGATGCTCTAACGGCTCAATTTCAGTAGAGATCTGATCAAGTTCAGACGTTGTAATGCTTGGCTGCGCAATGTCTTCATCAACTACGCTCTCATTCCAAGGTAACTCTGAGCTAGGGACTTCTTCTACCGCTTCATATGCAGGTGCCGTCTCTACTACTGGCTCCACATCAACAGCCGTCGCTGGGATTTCTTGCTCATACGGCATCGCCACTTCCGGCGTATGAACGTCAGCCGTTGCCACCGCAGCCATCGTTGCAGTTGCGACACTCGCGGCTTGCGCAGGTTCAACAAAGTCGTCGGCGTACTGTGCTGCTTGCTCTAGTTCTTCAATGGTGGCGCCCAGTTGCTTAGAACGCTCCACTTGGGGCTCATCGCTTACAACTGGCTGAACTGAGACCATTGGCTGCTCTGGCTCTACCTCAGTATACGTGGCCTGCGGTATTACCGGCTCACTGTATTCAGGGACAGGTTGCTGCACTTCATACACAGGCTCAGGCTGAACTGGTTTAGGCTCAGCTTCATGAGATTCAGGCATATGGATATTGAAGCGACGCGGTTCAGACATTGGCTCTTCTATATCTTGAGTCAATGATACCGTTGGCTCTTCACGTACTGATTCTGAGCGAGCAGGCGTAATCTCTTGCTCATAATCGTTTAACTCTGCTTCTAAAGTTTCATCTTCTCTGCCACGGATACGGTTAACAAGCCCAGTACACAGACTAATGGTCTTCTCACCTAACCAATCGACAATCGATAACCAAGAAATACCCGTCAGTAAGGTAAAACCTGCTCCCCACAAGAATAGGAAAACCAATGTAGTGCCGAGAATGTTTAAAGTTGGCATGGCTAGACTTGTTAATACGTCACCAATCACACCACCCGATGAAAAATACCAAATATCATCAAAGTTGATGTCAGCAAGTCCGCAGCTGGTCAAAATCACGATAGTCAGACCCAGCAGTCGCGTACCCCACAGCATTAAATCAACAGGTTCGTCTTCACCGCGTTTACGTAACACAACCCAAGCGGTGCCAGTAATAACAATAGGCAAAACATAAGCAAGAGAGCCAAAGGTAAAAAATAGAGTGTCTGCTAGCCAAGCGCCAGCTAAGCCACCAGCGTTGTTGATCTCCCCACCCCACGCAGTTTGAGACCACGACGGATCAGCGGCATTAAAAGTGATAAGCGCTACTGAAAGCAATATCGACGCTAAAACTACAACAATCAGACTGCACTCTTGAAGGCGCTGAGGTCCACTCAGACGAGAAAGCGAGGAGTCATCACCCGTTTTAATAATTGTTTGGACTTTATTTTTGGTCTCTTTAAACATAACCAACTTTATCTACGTAGCATAAAACCGAGTTCGAAAGATTCGCTTCGGCAGAAAATAAAATAGTCCGAGCAGCACTGCTACTCGGACTATCAATTTAACCATATCAAGGGCAAAAACCCAATTGCTTAAAGTCAGAATATAGAAAGCAATTAAGAGTTTAACGCTATGCCCACTCGAAGTTATCGAGTTTTGATAACCAGTTGGTTAGTTTGCTTCACTTCTTCCATTACTACGTAAGTACGTGTGTCATTCACACCTGGTAGACGCAATAGCGTGTCACCCAGTAGCTTACGGTAAGCACTCATGTCAGATACACGAGTTTTTAGTAGGTAGTCGAAATCACCAGAAACTAGATGACACTCTTGGATGTCGTCTAACTTTTGTACTGCCGTGTTAAATTGCTCGAATACATCAGGAGCACCACGATTTAACGTAATTTCAACAAATACCAGTAGTGAAGCATCAAGGTACTGCGGGTTCAGCAACGCTGTATAACCTGTAATGTACCCTTGGCGCTCTAAGCGGCGCACACGTTCCAAACATGGTGTAGGAGAAAGCCCCACACGTTTAGACAACTCTACATTCGAAATACGACCATCTTTCTGCAACTCATTTAGAATGTTGCGATCGATACGGTCAAGATCCTTGGACGGCTTTTTATTGTTGTCTGCCATTTTTTATTCCACCTTATTACTTCCTTGCAAAAAAATATACTACAACTTTTTAATATTCAGTATCAAATTTTATCCAATCATATCTATACTAGATATTAATTCGACAGAATTACCCTACACACAGTTAATACAACTACTATAGTTTATACAACCAAAATAAAATGAGGAGTCAGGATGATCATTGGCGTACCTAAGGAAATCAAAAACCACGAATACCGTGTTGGCATGATCCCAGCGAGCGTTCGCGAGCTAGTGTCTCAAGGTCACCAAGTTTTTGTTGAAACTAATGCCGGCTCAGGCATCGGTTTTTCAGACGATGATTACATCGCTGTAGGCGCATCCATTCTTCCTACCGCTGCTGACGTTTTCGCGAAAGCAGAAATGATTGTAAAGGTTAAAGAACCTCAAGCTGTCGAGCGCGCTATGCTACGAGAAGGGCAAATTTTATTTACTTATTTGCACCTAGCACCAGATTTTCCACAAACTGATGAGCTAATCAAGAGCAAAGCTGTCTGTATAGCATATGAGACTGTAACAGATAATATGGGTCGCTTGCCACTACTTGCTCCAATGTCTGAGGTAGCAGGCCGCATGTCTATTCAAGCAGGTGCACAAACTTTAGAGAAATCTCACGGTGGCCGTGGTCTTCTACTTGGTGGTGTTCCAGGCGTTGAGCCAGCGAAAGTCGTCGTTGTCGGCGGTGGTGTTGTTGGTGCTAACGCAGCGCGTATGGCTGTAGGCCTTCGTGCAGACGTAACTATCCTTGATCGCAATGTTGATACACTACGTCGCCTAGACGAAGAGTTCCAAGGTCGTGCAAAAGTGGTTTACTCTACAGAAGACGCGATTGAGAAGCATGTTCTAGAAGCTGACCTAGTAATCGGTGCGGTACTTATCCCTGGTGCAGCTGCGCCTAAACTAGTAACTAAAGAGCACATCGCTAAGATGAAGCCTGGTGCAGCAGTTGTTGACGTTGCAATCGACCAAGGCGGTTGTTTCGAAACATCACACGCTACAACACACGCAGACCCAACGTACATCGTTGACGACGTAGTACACTACTGTGTTGCAAACATGCCAGGTGCCGTTGCTCGTACTTCTACATTCGCTCTAAACAATGCAACACTTCCTTACATTGTTAAGCTAGCGAACAAAGGTTACCGTGAAGCACTACTAGCAGATAACGGCTTCCTAGAAGGTCTAAACGTTATCCACGGTAAAGTAACGTGTAAAGAAGTTGCTGAAAGCTTCGATCTTGAATACGTTGCACCAGCAGACGCGATTGCAATGTTCAACTAATGTTGAATCGTCTTAGATAAGAGAAAACGCTCACTTCGGTGGGCGTTTTTTTGTTTGAGCTGGAGATTTTTTAAAGTGCATCGAAAATTTTGAGAGATTCCCTACTCACTCCTTCGTCGTTCTATGGAATGACAGAATCAAAACACACTCTAGTCCCTCATGTCTGCAATAGTGAGGTGCGAACAATCTGGAGTTTTGAGAAGGAAAACGTGAAAGCTTTGCAGGTTCCCTACTCGTTCCTTCGTCACTCTATGGAATGACAGGCATACACCGTCATCCTCGAGAGTGAGGGACGAGTGAGTTGAGGATCTATTTAGGGCTTATATGAACGGGTAAACGTTCCCTACTCCGCGCTGAAGGCGTCATAGGGAATGACAAGAATTACAACTAAGAAGTTAGAACCAGCGCTCTAGCGCACTCTTATCAAGTTGGTGAAATGCGCGGTTAAGAATTTTTGCTAGCTCTTTATAGCGTGGGCGCGATTTCATTGGCTCTAGAGCAAAGCCGCTTTCGGCAATTTTCTGGTAGATTTCACGATACCAACCCGCAAGTGCTGGCGGAAGTTGCGTATTAGCGCGATTGCCTAACCACCACATACCTTGAATCGGCATACTGATAGCGAAAAGTGCGATGATGACAGCTTGAGGCATAGACTGATAATTATTAAACGCCATTTGCGTCAATACGCTGATCGCTGCGATCGCTGGCATGACTTTTACGCCAAAACGCGTAGCTTTGATAATACGCTGCTCTGGAAACAGCATATTCAGCTCTTTTCGCATTGGCCAAATGTCCATGTATTTTTGTCCGTCACGTAGGCTGTGAACTAAACCGACTTTATTGCTCATAGGGCTCTCTCACTTCAACATCGGGGCCAGTGGCTAAAATTTAGTTGAAAGATTCAACTAAACGAAGAAAAAATTGATGAAAGTTAATATTCTTTCAAATTTTTTTTGTTATCATTGCCTATTATCGTTATCCTTTGCGGACCCACAATCTCATTGTTGCTGTTATTTACAATTTAAGCAACTCTTGAGACCTTTCTGCAGCGGATGCAAGAGTGGCGATCTGGATCGCCACTGTCTTTATATACGGAATTCGAAGTTTTTTTGACCAAGATTAGTACGCAGCTTCTTCTGCTTCGTCTATTCTTGAGATTAATTTTCACCCTTACTGATTTCGATCAGAAAAATTAACAGGTAGTCATTAATGTCTAAGCTAGTTTTAGTTTTAAACTGCGGTAGTTCTTCTCTTAAATTCGCTGTAGTTGATGCAGAAACAGGTGCAGAGCACCTAACTGGTCTTGCTGAGTGTCTAGGTCTTCCAGAAGCTCGTATGAAATGGAAACTTGACGGCAAGCACGAAGCACAACTAGGCGCGGGCGCAGCTCACGTAGAAGCACTATCTTTCATGGTAGAAACTATTCTTGCTTCTAAGCCTGAGCTTAAAGCTAACCTTGGCGCTATCGGCCACCGTATCGTACACGGCGGCGAGCAGTTCACTTCATCTGCACTAATCACAGACGAAGTACTTAAGGGTATTCAAGACGCTGCGACTTTCGCACCTCTTCACAACCCAGCTCACCTAATCGGTATCGAAGCAGCTAAAGTAAACTTCCCTGGTCTACAAAACGTTGCTGTATTTGACACTGCGTTCCACCAAACAATGCCTTCTGAGTCTTACCTATACGCTCTACCGTACAACCTGTACAAAGAGCACGGCATTCGTCGTTACGGCATGCACGGTACTTCTCACCTATTCATCACTCGTGAAGTGGCTAACCTACTAGATAAGCCAGTTGAAGAAGTTAACATCATCAACTGTCACCTAGGTAACGGTGCTTCTGTATGTGCAATCAAGAACGGTCAATCTGTAGATACTTCTATGGGTCTTACTCCTCTTGAAGGTCTTGTGATGGGTACTCGTTGTGGTGACCTAGACCCTGCAATCATCTTCCACCTACATGACGCTCTAGGCTACTCTGTTGAAGAAATCAACAACATGCTAACTAAAGAGTCTGGTCTTGCTGGTCTAACTGAAGTGACTTCTGACTGTCGTTTCGTTGAAGACAACTACGGTGAGAAAGAAGAAGCGACTCGCGCGATGGACGTATTCTGTCACCGTCTAGCTAAGTACGTTGCTGGTTACACTGCAACTCTAGAAGGTCGTCTAGACGCAATCACTTTCACTGGTGGTATCGGCGAAAACTCTGGCCCTATCCGTGAAATGGTTCTTAACCGCCTAGGTATCTTCGGTATCGAAGTTGATGGTGAAGCTAACCTTAAAGCACGTTTCGGCGGCGAAGGTACAATCACTACAGCAAACAGCCGTATCCCAGCAATGGTTATCTCTACTAACGAAGAGCTAGTTATCGCTGAAGACACTGCACGTCTAGCAGGTCTTTAATTGACTTAATCGGCTGCTAAATAGGCAGCCGGTTTTCTTATTCTGGGGCTCAACTCCTATTCTTTGCAGTGCAAGGAATAATAGTTGAGCTTTTATCCCCAATAGCTATAGGTACTCTACGAATGTCTCGTACTATTATGCTTATCCCTGCAAGTGCTGGTGTTGGTCTTACTAGCGTAAGCATGGGTGTTCTTCGCGCAATGGAGCGCAAAGGCGTTAAAGTTTCTTTTTACAAGCCAATCTGTCAGCCGCGTTCTGGTGGCGATCAACCTGATCTAACTTCAACTATCGTTGGTTCAAACAGCGATGTGAAGATCGGCCAACCTCTTGCGATGTCTGTTGCTGAAAGCCTAATCGGTAACGACAACATGGATGAGCTGCTAGAAACAGTGGTTGAGCGTTACAACCAAATCAACAAAGATGCTGACGTAACGCTAATCGAAGGTCTTGTACCGACTCGTAAACACCCATTCGCTAACCAAGTGAACGCTGAAATTGCAGCAACACTTGGTGCAGAAATCGTACTTGTTGCTACGCCTGGCACAGATAACCCTGCGCAGCTTAAAGAGCGTATCGAAGTAGCATGTTCTAACTTCGGTGGCACTAAGAACAAAAACATCTCTGGCGTTATCATCAACAAGCTAAATGCACCTGTTGACGAAGCTGGTCGTACTCGCCCTGACCTATCTGAAATCTTTGATGATGCAGATAGCGCGAAGCAAAACGAAATGAAAGTGATGGAAATCTTCAACACTTCTCCAATTCGTGTACTAGGTTGTGTGCCATGGAGCATTGACCTAATCGCTACGCGTGCAATCGACATGGCTGAGCACCTAAACGCTGATATTATCAACGCTGGTGACATCAATACACGTCGTATTAAGAGCATCACATTCTGTGCACGTTCTCTGCCAAACATGATTGAGCACTTCAAACCAGGCTCTCTACTTGTGACTTCAGCAGACCGTCCAGACGTAATCGTTGCAGCAGCTCTAGCAGCAATGAATGGTGTTGAAATCGGTGCAGTACTTCTAACTGGCGGTTACGACATTCCAGAAGAAATCGCAGGCCTATGTAAGCCAGCATTTGATTCAGGTCTACCGATCTTCAAAGCACAAGGTAATACTTGGCAGACGTCTCTAAACCTACAGAGCTTCTCTATCGAAGTGCCTGCAGACGATAAAGAGCGTATCGAGTTCATCAACGAGCACGTTGCTGGCAACATCGATGGAAACTGGATCGAGTCTATGACTGAGGGTACTCAGAAGTCTCGTCGTCTAAGCCCACCAGCATTCCGTTACCAGCTAACTGAGTTCGCTCGTAAAGCTGGTAAGCGTATCGTTCTTCCTGAAGGTGACGAGCCACGTACAGTTAAAGCTGCGGCTATCTGTGCTGAGCGCGGCATTGCAGAGTGTGTGCTTCTAGGTAACCCAGAAGAGATCAAACGTGTTGCTGCGCAGCAAGGCGTTGAGCTAGGTGCTGGCGTAACTATCATCAACTCTGATGAAGTTCGTGAAAACTACGTAGCTCGTCTAGTTGAGCTACGTGGCGCGAAAGGTATGACTGAAGTTGTCGCTCGTGAGAAGCTACAAGATTCAGTATTCCTTGGCACGATGATGCTTGAGAACGACGAAGTTGACGGCCTAGTGTCTGGTGCTGTACACACAACAGCGAACACTATCGTTCCTCCGTTCCAGATCATCAAGACTGCACCTGATGCGTCTATCGTATCTTCTGTATTCTTCATGCTACTGCCTGACCAAGTATTGGTTTACGGTGACTGTGCGATCAACCCAGATCCAACAGCTGAACAGCTAGCTGAAATCGCTATCCAATCTGCAGATTCTGCTGCGGCATTCGGTATCGAACCACGCGTTGCTATGATCTCATACTCTACTGGTGAATCTGGTAAGGGTGCAGACGTAGATAAAGTACGTGAAGCAACGAAGCTAGCTCAAGCGAAACGTCCTGATCTAGTGATCGACGGTCCTCTACAGTACGACGCGGCTATCATGGAAAACGTTGCTGCTTCTAAAGCACCAAACTCTCCAGTAGCAGGTAAAGCGACTGTCTTCGTATTCCCAGACCTAAACACTGGTAACACGACTTACAAAGCTGTACAACGTTCAGCTGACCTAGTGTCTATCGGTCCAATGCTTCAAGGTATGCGTAAGCCTGTAAACGACCTGTCTCGCGGCGCTCTAGTTGACGACATCGTATACACAGTTGCTCTAACAGCTATCCAGGCTGACCAAGCGGCTCAAGCAAAAGAGAAAGTAGTTAACTAATTTAACGCTTTTAAGAAACGACAAACCCTCGCATCTGCGAGGGTTTTTATTTGTACTAATCTATTTGTCCAAATTAGCTCAACGTATACCACTGACTAAAAAATAGCTATATTCGAGATTTTTCCGAGTTTAGTTGTTAGTATTTGTTTACCAATGACTCATCATACGATCTATGCTGCCATCTATCAGTACCCAAAAAAATCAAGTTCTTACCGTTGCTTGTGTGACTCTCGGTGTTATCTCACTTGGTTTATCAGGCCTTAACTACCTTTACATCGGTGCACATATTTTCGCAGCTATTGAGTTGGTTTTCTCACTGTTCTGCTTTTACGTATAGAAAAATTGCATTAGAAGTTGGCACTACCCAAGCATCGCTGCCTTTTTTACATTTATCATTATGTATGGATTGACCGTTACAAAAGTGTCCTCTGCACTTATTTTGTGGACATTCTGTTTACCACTTTTGTATCACCTTTTTTTCAATCGCTATGTTGGCTCCCTTTTAACCTTGGCAGTTCTGGTTACATGCTTAACTGTCGTGAATCAACACCACGTCCAAACAAATCCTTTTGCGTTTCTTAATTTTTCTCTGCCTTATATAACTGTATGGATCATTTCATTTGCCTATGAAGAAGTAAGAGAACGGGTTCAACATAACCTCCAAACTCTAGCACTCACGGACTCACTAACCGAGGCCAAAAATCGACTGTGTCTATTGCATGACGCGAGCCATGAGTTAGCCCACCTACATAACCTCTATTTGTTCCATTTCGACTTAGATCACTTTAAAAAAATAAACGATCGCTACGGACATAGTTGTGGAGATACGGTTCTCAAATCTACATGCGAGGTGATCCAAGAAGCAGCAGGCTCGGATAAACTGTATCGTGTTGGTGGTGAGGAGTTTTGTATTGTATTTGAAGCATCAGATGTAGACAGTGCTTTTCACTTCAGTGAGATGATTCGTAAATCTATTGAAAAGAACATAATTTACGACAACGAATACTCACTAAACGTGACGATTAGTGGAGGGTTAGTTCCTTTATCTCTTTCTGAACATAGCGTTGATACAGCGCTTCAACAAACTGATAAAGCTCTATATCAAGCGAAATTAAATGGAAGAAATCAAGTGATATTAGCTTAACTCATCACGGCCATGAGGTGACTCTAGATCTAAATCTGGCCCAACAGGCACGACTTGCGTAGGGTTAATCCCTGTGTGGCTGTAGTAGTAGTGGCGCTTGATGTGATAAAAGTCTGTGGTCTCACTGACTCCAGGCACCTGATAAAGCTCTTTCATGTAGCCATTCAAATGCTCATAGTCAGCAATACGTTTTTTATTGCACTTAAAGTGACCCACGTATACTGCGTCAAAGCGAATCAGTGTGGTAAACAGACGCCAATCCGCTTCAGTGATACTCTTACCCGCTAAATAGCGATGCTTAGCCAAATGCTCATCTAATCTATCAAGAGATGCAAACAGTTGGTGATACGCCTCTTCGTAAGCGTCTTGCGCGGTTGCAAACCCGCAGCGATAAACACCGTTATTCACATGAGGGTAAATATACGCGTTCCATTCATCAATCATCTCGCGATCAGCCTGCGGATAATAGTCATCCGTATTACCAGTAAGCTCATTAAACGCCGAGTTAAACATACGAATGATTTCTGAGGATTCATTGCTCACAATGGTGTTGAGCTTTTTATCCCATAAAACAGGGACGGTTACGCGCCCGGTGTAGTCAGGTTTTGCTTGGGTGTAAATCTGATGCAGACGCATGTGGCCAAATAGTGGCTCTGGCAGCCCCATCTGCCAACCTTCATTCATCATGTCAGGGCAGACAACTGTCACATCGATATGAGGCTCTAATCCTTTCAGTTTGCGGAAAATCAACGTCCGGTGCGCCCAAGGACACGCTAGAGAAACGTATAAGTGATAACGGCTTGACTCAGGTTGAAATTTCGCCTCTGGTTTATTCTCAATCCAATCTCGAAAACCCGCATCTTCGCGAACAAACTTACCGTCGTTAGATTTTGTGTCGTACCAAACATCATGCCAAACGCCTTCAACTAATTTACCCATGATCATCTCCTAAGCCATTATCCTAATGAAGTTAGTATAAAAAATGCTGACGATAAGAAGAGTAGATTAGCTTGGCTTTGTTGTTCGAATATTTCGAAGATAGCAGTCAACGATATTGGGACATAAAAAAAGCGCGACTCCCGAAAGATGCCGCGCTTAAGCCCGTCACAGGCTGAATTATGGTTTAGCGATTAAATGCTAACATGGAGACAAGAGACTGCGTGAACATCATTGCCCTCAATACGGGGCTTAGTCTGCGCACAAGCGTCTGTCGCTTGCGGACAACGAGTACGGAACACACAACCAGATGGAGGGCTGATTGGTGAAGGTAGATCACCTTCTAGCATCTCAATCTTTTTACTGCGCTCTAACTTAGGATCAGGAATTGGTACTGCTGACATAAGCGCACGCGTGTATGGGTGCTTAGGGTCAGCAAATAGCGCCTCTGCTTCACCTAACTCAACCGCATTCCCAAGGTACATTACCAACACGCGATCAGAAATGTGCTTCACTACCGACAGGTCGTGCGCGATAAAAACCAACGAAAGACCAAGCTCTTTTTGCAGCTCTTTCAGTAGGTTAACTACCTGAGCCTGAATCGATACGTCAAGTGCTGATACTGGCTCATCACAAATGATCATCTTTGGCTTAAGAATAAGCGCACGTGCGATACCAATACGCTGACATTGACCACCTGAGAACTCGTGTGGGTAACGGTTGATAACGTTCGGCAGTAGACCTACTTTCGCCATCATCTCTTTAACACGATCTTTCACTTCTTGCTTCGACAGCTCTGGGTAAAATGTCTCTAGCGGCTCAGCGATTATGTCACCAACGGTCATACGTGGGTTTAGCGATGCAAGTGGGTCTTGGAAGATCATCTGAATTTCTTTACGCGTTTCACGACGCTGAACTTCTTGCATCTTAGTTAAGTCTTGGCCTAACCACATTACATCGCCGTCTGTCGCTTCAACCAAACCAATGATCGCACGAGCGAACGTTGATTTACCACAGCCAGACTCTCCTACTACGCCCAGTGTTTCACCTTCGTACAGACGAACATCTACACCATCAACCGCTTTTAGGTTTGCAGGCTTAGACCATGGCCATGCAGATTTTGACGCAATGCTAAAGTGAACTTTAAGGTCTTTTACGTCTAAGATTATGTTCTTATCTACACTCATTTTTTCCAAGCCTCCCATTCAGAAAAACATGCACGCTGACGGCCATCGGCAAACGGCGTCAAGATTGGTGCTTCTTGCTTACAACGATTCATCACGCGGTGGCAACGCTCTTGGTAAGGGCAGCCTGGTGGTAAACGTAGTAAGTTCGGTGGGTTACCCGGAATTGTCGGTAGAATCTCACCTTCTGTATCCAAACGCGGAATCGCCTTCAGTAGGCCCTCTGCATAAGGGTGACTTGGGTTGTAGAAGATCTCATCTACAGTGCCGTACTCCATGGTGCGGCCTGCATACATCACTAATACTTTGTCACATGAACCCGCAACAACACCTAGGTCATGCGTGATCATGATGATCGCTGTATTGAACTCAGACTTAAGCTCGTTCAATAGGTCCATGATCTGTGCCTGAACCGTTACGTCTAGTGCCGTCGTTGGTTCATCCGCGATCAGAAGTTTTGGACGACACAGCAGCGCCATTGCAATCATTACACGTTGGCGCATACCGCCTGAAAACTCGTGTGGGTACATAGTGATACGCTTACGAGCTTCAGGGATTTTAACCGCTTCAAGCATACGTACAGACTCTTCGAATGCTTCCGCTTTACCCATGCCTTTGTGAAGCATCAATACTTCCATCAGCTGGTCACTTACCTTCATGTAAGGGTTTAGTGACGTCATCGGGTCTTGGAAGATCATTGCGATCTGCTCTGCACGAACTTTGTTTAACGCTTTTTCTGGAAGGTTGAGAATTTCATTACCTTCAAATTTTGCGCTACCTGAGATAATACCGTTCTTTGCCAGTAGTCCCATGATAGCGAATACTGTCTGTGACTTACCTGAACCTGATTCACCTACGATACCTAGAGTTTCGCCTTGGTTCAGAGAGAAGTTCAAATCGTTTACTGCGGTTACGATACCATCTTGCGTGGTAAATTCGACGCGCAGATCTTTGACATCTAATAAGCTCATCATTGCTTCCTTAATCTTTATTCTAGATTTTGTAATTTATTGCTTTCTAGTTATCTGTCTTTTGGATCCAGCGCATCGCGCAGACCGTCACCAACGTAGTTGAAGCAGAATAGAGTCACAACCATGAACGCTGCAGGGAATGCGAGCTGCCAGATTGCTACTTCCATTGTCTGTGCACCTTCTTGTAGAAGTGCGCCCCAACTTGTCATTGGTTCCTGAACACCAAGACCAAGGAATGATAGGAATGATTCAGTCAGAATCATGCTTGGGATGAGAAGCGTTGAGTAAACCGCAACAATACCCAGTACGTTTGGAACGATGTGACGAGTGATGATTTTCCACTTACTTACACCACAAACGTGTGCCGCTTCGATGAACTCTTTACTGCGTAAGCTCAGAGTTTGACCACGTACGATACGCGCCATATCTAGCCAAGCAATCGCACCGATAGCAACGAAGATAAGAATGATGTTACGACCGAAGAAAGTTACTAGTACGATAACTAGGAACATGAACGGAACAGCGTAAAGGATCTCTAGGATACGCATCATAACTCGGTCAACTTTACCGCCGATGAAGCCTGATGCGGCACCGTAAAGTGTACCAATCAATACCGCTACAAATGCGCCCATCACACCCACCATTAGGGAGATTCGGCCACCAATTAGGGTACGAACATATAGGTCACGACCTAAACTGTCTGTACCAAACCAGTGGTCAGCATTTGGGCCAACGTGCATTGCATACCAATCGGTATCATCGAACGCATAAGGTGCAATCATTGGAAGAACAATCACAGCTAGCGTCATAAGGAATAGGATAAGTAGACTCACCATCGCGGCTTTATTGCGCATAAAGCGGATGCGAGCGTCTTGCCATAGACTACGACCTTCAATCTCTAAGTTCTCAGAGAATTTCTCAATCGCTTCTAGGTTTTCTTTTTTCGTTAACATAACCAAACGTCCCTGTTAGTAGCGAATTTTCGGGTCAATCATTGCAAGTAAAATATCTACAATCGCGTTGAATAGGATGAATAGGAAACCAATCAAGATGGTCACACCCATTACAAGCGAGTAGTCACGGTTAAAGGCTGCGTTTACGAATAGCTTACCGATACCCGGTAGACCAAAGATAGTTTCGATAACAACAGAACCTGTGATGATACCTACGAACGCTGGGCCCATGTAAGAAACAACAGGAAGTAGCGCTGGTTTAAGCGCGTGTTTGATGATGATGTAGCGGTAACTTAGACCTTTCGCACGAGCCGTACGAATGAAGTTACTGTTTAACGTTTCAATCATTGAGCCACGAGTTATACGAGCGAAAGTAGCAACGTAAAGCAGCGACATACCAATAACTGGAAGTACAAGATATTTAAATCCACCGTCATGCCAACCGCCGGCTGGGAATAGATTCCAGTGGAGTGAGAACAGGTAGATAAGAGCTGGAGCTAATACGAAAGATGGCATTACTACACCAAGCATGGCGGTAGACATAATCGTATAGTCAATCCAGGTATTCTGCTTCAAAGCGGCAATGGTACCGACCGTCACCCCCATAATTAGCGTAAAGATGAAGGCAATAAAGCCCACCTTCGCCGATACAGGCAGCGCAACAGAAATCAGTTCATTTACTGTGTAATCAAGGTACTTAAATGAAGGACCGAAATCACCCTGAATCACGTTTGTCAGGTAAGTTGTGTACTGTTCGAATACAGGCTTATCTAGGCCGTACTTAGCCTCGATGTTAGCCATAACTTCTGGTGGTAATGGACGTTCGCTCGAGAAAGGGTTACCCGGTGCGAAACGCATGAGAAAGAAAGATACGGTGATCAAAACCAACATTGTTGGGATCGCCTCAAATATCCTTTTAGCGATGAATTTAAGCATAAACTCACTCTTTCAGTCTGTGACAATTAAATAATGAAAGGTATCAACCCAATTTCTTCGAATTGAGGTTGAATAAAGGCTCTGCATGTGATTTCTCACATGCAGGCCTATATTTTTATAGTTCTATCAGTTCAAGAATTACTTGATGATGTAAAGATCTTTTGAGTAGATCTTCTCTTCCGGGTTGTCAGCTGGGAAGCCGCCAACTTTTGGAGACAGTAGACGTGATTTCACGTACTGGTAGATAGGTGCGATTGGCATGTCGTTAGCCATTAGCTTCTCAGCTTCTAGGTAAAGTGCTTGACGCTCTTCATCTGAAGTTGCAGCGATAGCTTTAACCATGATCTCATCGTAAGCTTTGCTGTCGTAGTGAACACCACCAGTCGTGTTGTTACTCTTCATCAGCGTTAGGAAAGACGAAGCTTCGTTGTAGTCACC
Source organism: Vibrio ouci (assembly GCF_004551525.1). Lineage (GTDB taxonomy): Bacteria > Pseudomonadota > Gammaproteobacteria > Enterobacterales > Vibrionaceae > Vibrio > Vibrio ouci. The sequence continues at coordinate 264,778 of NZ_SATR01000001.1, forward strand.
ACACCAGCCGGCACGTGCAACTTCGAAGTCACCTGAATCTTTAGAAGATAGGTACGTTTTCCACTCTTGGTTTTCAAGCGTAACTTTTAGACCTAGAGTCTTCTTCCACATTGAACCTAGTGCTACAGCGATCTTCTTGTGGTTTTCAGAAGTGTTGTAAAGAAGGTTGAATTCAAGTGGGTTGTCTTTACCGAAACCTGCTTCTTCAAGAAGTGCGGCTGCTTTCGCGTTACGCTCTTTCTGGCTCATTTGACCGTAAGCTGGCATTTCAGGGTTGAAGCCTGCTGTAATCTCTGGAGTTAGGAAGTAAGCTGGTTTTTGACCTTGAGCTAGGATAGCGTCAGTAACGATGTTACGGTCAATCGCGTAAGAGATCGCTTGACGAACGCGTACGTCATCAAATGGCGCTTTCTTAGTGTTGAAGATGTAGTAGTAAGTACATAGGTTACCAGTAACCGATACTTCTTCGTTGTGCTCTTTTTTAAGGCGCTTGAAGTGCTCAACAGGTAGTTCGTAAGAGATATCGATTTCGCCTGCTAAGAAACGGTTCATTTCAGCAACTTGGTTTTCGATAGGTAGGAAAGTTACCTTGTTAAGAACAGTTTTATCGTTGTCCCAGTATTGTTCGTTGCGTTTAAGAACTAGACGCTCGTTAACAACCCATTTGTCTACTACGTAAGCACCGTTACCAACGAAGTTTTCTGGTTTAGTCCACTTATCGCCGTATTTTTCAACAGTAGGTTGGTGAACCGCTTTCACTGTTGTGTGACCCATCATCATAACGAAGTATGGTACAGCCGTTTCTAGTTCAACCACTAGAGTATGATCGTCAACTGCTTTAACACCTAGTTCAGACTTATCCTTTTTGCCAGCTACGATGTCTTTCGCATTAACCATCTTGGTGTATTCCATGTACCAAGCGTATGGAGAAGCTGTGTTTGGATCTACTGCACGCTGGAAAGAGTAAACGAAATCGCCAGCAGTTACTGGGTCACCGTTAGACCATTTTGCGTCTTTACGTAGGTGGAAAGTAAATGTTTTGTTGTCTGTAGTTTCCCAAGACTCTGCAACACCAGGGATAGTGTTACCTTCTGCATCTTGGTTCACCAAGCCTTCAAGTAGGTCGCGAATCACGTGTGATTCTGGAACACCTTGAGATTTGTGCGGGTCGATTGTTGCAACTTCAGTACCGTTACCACGAACGAGTTCTTGTTTTGCTGCTAGCTCAGTTCCTGCTGGAACCTCTGCTGCGATAGTTGAAGTAGCGGCCACTGCTAGACCAGCACCTAGAAGAAGGGCTTGAGTGATTTTGTTCTTATACATGTGTAAAACTCCAAGTTTTTCATTTGCATCCATGACTTCTTTGCAAGTCACCAGAACGGCTAGTGATTTAGATTTATTTAGCTCAAAAAATAAGCACAAAAATCTAAAACCTTACAAAGATTGCGGCACACATTATCAACCATTGAAGTAATTTGCCATAAAAATGTAGCAAAAAATCGTATAATTCGCCAAAAGCATCAACATATTGGTAAAAACATCTGCAAATCAGAAAATTCTTAGTTGATAAATTTGATAATTACACACTCGGTAGATTGAAGTGCCTTTTTATCTGATAAGACACTATTTATTAGCATCTTATTCTAGATATTGTACGGAAAATTAACAAAAGTTATGCAATCTAGCTAACACTAAAACACATTAATCTTTGTCTAAACTGAGGGAATGTGAACTTAATCACTACGCAATCGTTTTGTTTTCGTACGCATCAAAATTGATACATTGTGCGAAGATTTTTTTCTTGAAAAGGTATAAGGAAGTTAGCGTCCAATAGAAGTGAGGCGCTGATTCGTACTGGTTTAGGCTAGGATTTTTCGTCTACGGCAGATAGCAAAACGCCGCTAATAAAAGCGGCATTTTAAATGGTGATGCTTGCAAGATAAGTCAGCATAACTCGAACCAGCTATCAATGAGTTAACAAGCAATTTGCAGTATAAGTTCGCATAATATTGCATCAAAAGCCTGCATAACTGAGCACTTCTTAAAGTCCTACGTTGTAAAGTTACTACACTACCCGTTACCTATTGCAGACTCACCATTAATTTTTTCGTTAGGATAGTTTGACGCTATAAACGAAACCCCACCATGCCTGAAGTTGCTTCAGCGACTTTTTTAAGTTCACGTCCCAGTTTTCGGATCTAATGGGGTACTACGATATTCCTCACCAGCTAAAATATCGTAGTGAATTACCGTATCTCTATTAAATTGAGAAAAATCAAAGTAGACAGTTTCTGCATTAAACTCCTGGTCTTTGGATTTCTTTTCACCATTAACGTAATAGAAGCAACCAAAACCATTCGTCCATCTGTCATATTTTGGAGAATAAAAAGGCTCACACTTTCTAGCTTCAATTATAGAAGTTAAACCTATTGGTTTATTATCATAGTCAGTACCTGCTCGATAGATGCGTAGGTTCGCAAACCCTACTGTATCGAATGCATTAATTAACTTCACTTCGATATTTGATAAGTGAGTAATGCAGTCTGTCTCCGGCTGTCTGGGCTGATAAGGAATCCTTAATTCATAAAAACTTTCATCTTCTGAGAAATTATGCTCTATAGTAAAATGTTCATTATAATTCCCAGTTTTCACTTCACCACTGCCGGCATTCCATGACCATCCAGAACAGCTTTCTCCACGCCCAAAATAGTTCACCTGAACACTGATCGTTGCGTCCGATGGTTTTTTGCCAGCTATCACCATATATGGTTCTTCACCCGCTCCCCATATTCTCTCCGATGGAACCAAGTAATAAGTCAATGTTATTGCAGTGATCACGATAAGCACAATCGATAAAGTTCGCTGTTTGATGCTCATTGTAATTGCTCCTTCACCGTTTGTATCTCTATGCTTTTATCGCCAAATAGTAACTCTTTATTAGGCAATAATTCCGGATTGGTAACTAAGGCATCAAGTTCTTTTCTTACCCTTTGCACGTTCAGTGTGATTTTTTCCGTCAATTTCAGCTCTTGTCTGATCGCAAATAATGCTTGTGTACGCTCATGCTCTCGTCTTGCATGCGCTGCAGGATCTTTTCTTGATATAGCATGCATTACTAAAGCGTTCATTTCATCCTCTTTGAGTGCACGGTGAGCTTTCAGTAACTTTGCTTCTGTCTGGTGGATTATATGCTGAGCTGATTGATAATTCTCCGTCATGTTATTGTCAAGCATCATAATAACTTGCTGTTTCAGGTTTGGAATGTATTCACCTAGCATATGATCCGCTCCCGACTTCGTTATAGTGTCGACATAACCATTAATATCAATATGATCGTTGTTTAATGTTTTAGCTAAACGATAAGAGTCTTCTGTTTTGTTAGATGCCAGTGTCAGGCTAGTGATGTGCGTCTGCTTTTCCGTTAACATGACTTGCTTAACATCATCAGGACGATGTTTTGTTTGGCTATAAGTTAACAACTGAACAAGGTCACCATGGTGTTGATAATTATCCTCATCACAATCCATCGTTCTCTCTTTAAGAGAGTCCCAAAGGTATAATACAGGTGACAAATATTTCCATAACGTTGATGAATCGCACTTGTTGTCGAGGTTAGTGTTCATCCAACGCATTGGGAGTTGGGGAACAAGATCGTGATTGTTTACATGTCGATAGTGAACGAGGGAACGGTAACGAAGAACAAAACTATGCGTACCGGTTCGTGGCATGCCGTAGGTATAGAGACGCAATGTTGAGGGTGAATAGGTATCCTGAATTAGGCTACTCAGTAGTAGAGCACCGGCACCTCCTAGGCTATGCCCACAAATGTAAATCTTTTTTCCTTCATGGTTTTTTAGTATAGAGTCATCAATTGGTTTCCACAGTCCAATCGCATATTGATAAAAACCCTGATGTACATACGTCCCTTCAAACTCTGATGGTGCGACTTGAGATGCATTAATGTCAGATAGCACATCTTGATAACCCGGAGACCCAACTGCCGCAAGTACCCCATCCGCTACCTCTGTCACTTTCAATATCGGTAACCTAGAGCTAACCTCTGCCATAAAGGCAGCTTCTTTGTTCCTAGATATCTGAAATGCATCATCATTATAAAAGTACGTTTCTGTCCCTCTAACACCGATAATAGCGATATCATCATTACTTAGGATATAGCCTTCAGAGCTAATGGTGTCATCACGGTAAAACTCCCCTTTCAATGCGTGCGAGTAGGGTATTTCGTCCAGCAACCAAGTGACTTCACTATCCGCTGAATACATTGGGCGAAGCTTCTCTTTGAGTAATTTTAAAACAGCATCATGCCCACCTTGCGGCACCTTTTCGTTTCTTGCATCACCATACTCTTTATTGGCATAAGCTAATTGCGACAATAACGCAAAGGTATAACTGTTAACCAAACTAAACTTGTCCGTATCCACAATCATGGGCATATAACTGCGCAGGGCTTTGATTTCAAAAACATAGGTTTGGTTATGACTGAGCCTAAACCCTGCTTTTTCCGCTGAGGCATTAATGTCTACCCCTTTGTGATGCTCTTGCAAAAAATCGTCTTGTGGCACTTCATCCCAGAAATCGCCAATCGTGGTGTAGCGGTACTGTTTCACTTTATTATCTTCGGCATCAAGTTCCGTTATAGCTCGTTTTTTTACCGGTGATTCTTGTTCTTCAGCTCGACTCGGATATTTTTCGACTTCAGTTAATAGAGACGCTTGGCTCACCGAGGCTCTCCACTCACCAGCAGCAATGTTCCTAAACAAGACCTTGCCAGAACTTGTGGTTTGCGTATATGTGCAGGAAGGGGTAATACGGCTCGTGATGGTGACCATTAAGCCATCAATCGGTTCATCCCTCTCACTTCGAAACTCTAGCTCTAACCACTTATCTTCAGGATTGCACTGCACACAGTAATTAAATGAGTCCATAGATTATCCCTTCTGTTCAAATTGACGAGTTAAAGCATGTAGTGCGAATTGAACCTCGTCATTCTCATGCTCTTGGAGAAACTCAATCATACTGTGTTGAGTGAGTAGTTCTGGACCAACAATACCGACGATAGCAGCACTCATCACACGATATGTTAAGGTTTGTTCAGATGCGGCGAGGAACGGAGCCAGTATGGAACTGACATCACGACCTTGAGCTAAGTGTTCGTTCATCGTGTCTGGGTAATGCTGCCATAACCAAGACTCAAGGTTGGTTTGAATAAGAGAAAGGTCATCCGAACTCTCTAAATGATGCGGCTTAACGACCCACCAAGTTGTTTCATGAACAGTAAACTGACGGTTCGATGTATTGGTGAACGTCACAAACTGGGGCTGCTCTTGGTTATCGAACGCCGCTAACTGGCTAATATTACCCAAGAACTGATTCTTCTCTATTTCGTCCATTCGAGTAAGCATTGGAATGATGACCTGCCTATCATAAAAACGAAACAAGACCTCTTCACCTTCTAAGGCCGCTATCAATAAGCTGCGTAAATGATCTAAAACCGATTGGCTGCTTTCGCTACTGGATAAAACCAGCCCTTTTCCTAATAAGGACTCTGGTAGCAATAAGACTGACTTTGAAACGGGAATTAACCATGGAGAAAGAGACATGACGTCAGTAAACATTGCCCCGTCAAATAATGGTATAGAATCTTCAAAGCCAATACTGCCATTGTGCTGTAATGCTTCCTTATGAACCTGATAGTCGACCAACCAGTATTGATCCTCGGTTTGTTGTTGGAACCATGATGCGAACATTAATATTCCCCTCTGAATAGGTAGGATTGCAATGCTCGATAACATGAAGAAACAAAAGACAAGTTAGAAATTGGGGGCTGCTGGATTTCACCTTGAAAAGTTAGATATACCACGGTCGACATTACAAATACCTCAATAAAGTCAGTCAAGGCAACTCACATCGTTACCTTTGATAGGTACACACAAGCAAATATGACACCAACATCCACCCCCGAAATTTCAATGAGTTAAGTTAGCGCGATTTCCTAAGTGAGCAGCAATTTACCTAACTGAGCAATGTATAACTCAAAACTATTTGGGTAACTGAGTGTACTACTGTAGATGTAGGCAATTTCAGTGAACGGCTATTTAGTGCCTGGCCAAAAGTACTTGTATCAATTTGAACTTGGCGTAATTGCGGCGCAGCCCACCGAGGACATACGATAATCCTGTTCACCTTTACTCATCGAGTATTGACCGCAGGTAACGCAAAAAGCCACCAAGCTAAAAACTTGATGGCTTTTCATTATAGGCTGCTTGTTCAGCAGGTAGGTTGCTTTCTTCCTGACCTATTCTTAGCTGCCTATACGGCAGGACACGCTATTAGTCTAGATCTTCCAACGAGCACATTTTCTTAACTGCCTATGCGGCAGAACACTACCAAAAAAATCATTTTGAAGATATACGTTTTTTCTTAGCTGCCTATGCGGCAGAACGCCGTAAACATCACCAACATTCGCTACTTGATAATTTCTTAGCTGCCTATTCGGCAGGACACAGTAGAATATAGTCTCAAACCATCTGGTTCTGCATGCTTAAAGTCACAATTCACCAAAATACCCTTTTTCTTCTTACTTCTGTAAGCCCTTGTTTTTACTTCTCTAAAAAAGAGCTTTAGAAAAAAGTTAAAAACGTAACTCAGGTACCGTGCCTTTTCTTTCTTGATTGGTGGCTAAACCATAGCTATTAAAGTTTGCTGCAACGCGCTCAGTAACAAACTCCTTTTGAATAAACAACATATAGTCCTCACCAGATGAACCGCTGGAGATTGGTATTCGATGAAAACTATCGACGACACGCTCTTCATTAGTGACTGGTAATGATCTTCCAGCATCAAGTAGTTCGGCTCTAGCCATACTACGTTTGATTCGACGTCTTTTGGAACCCAGAAAGCTTTTCCCAATCGTTTGGTTACGGGTAAACCTAACCTCTAAAGCATTGTCTGGCACCTCACATACACTGGAGATATCAAATAAACCCTCATTTACCATCACAGAGAAATAAGGCTGAAAAGAGAGTCCAATCATCATCTCTCTATCTTCGGCAACAAAGGCTATGGTTTGGCCGACCGTGACGTCACTCCAGTCAGGGAAGCTCACTCCAATCCTATTCATCGCTTGTCGGTTATTGACCATAAACAAGTGCATTTGAGATATACAACGCCCTGCTAACAGCTCATAGTCGGCTTGAGCAGGGGTATAACGTATAGAGAAGTAGTAACGCTTCGTCATAGTCATCCTTATTTCGCTTTGGAACAATTGAAGAGACCACCCTTGATCAAGACCGACATAATAAAATGAACATCATTTGGGATGGTCTGAGAATCTGTCATTGTCTCAATCCAGTTCTCTGTATTTCTGAGTAGTTGGTAGAAATCATTTCCATGAGACACGTGTCGTCTTGCTATAACGTACTCTCGGTCAGCTCCATACTCATTCACTCTTAATGGCTTATCTGCTTCTTCATGCCACCAATCGTCAATCGATTGCAACGCTGCACCAACTTTTTGGCCATGAAAAGCAACAGTTTCCCTTCCGTTCAATAATTCTACGGTGGCTAACTGTTTAGTAGGAACACCATCTTCTCGGCTATCTAAAAACTCTTGGCTTGGGTAAACCTCATCTCCCCAACCAACTCCAATTTTAGCTTTGACATCCATGTGGAAATATTCGGTTGGATCAGACAGGGCTCGCGTCAAATAAGCTGTAAGTTTTTCTAAGCATTCCGCTGAGGCTTCATCCCAATGACCATACCAAGAAAGCCTTGTTACATTCTCTACAATCAAGGTTTGTGAATCACTGGTGGTCACTTCTATCGACAATTTTCGACACTCTCTGTTTCTCCAAAGCCAAGTACCAAGCAGAATGTTCTTCGCGTATCGAAGAGCAAGTTCCTGATAACCATTAAGCTCTTCATATGTTTTAGCAAGTAACGAAAGTTTAGAGCGCACTTCATTATCACTACAGGTATCTGGAGTTAGAGAGTTGGATCGTATTCGAAGGGGGAATGCACAGTAGATATCATCAACACCAGGTTTTACATAACACTCTTCGATGAACTGTGGATTGGAGTAAGCTAAATCTTGTGGAGCAACATTCTTTTCTACGAACTTACCTCCTTTATAGGCTTCTGCATAACCACCTTTTGGCGCACGCAACCTAGTCCTATCAATTTCAAGGGGGCACATCTCACCACTTTTAGATAGATAGTAGAAATATGCTTTGCCAGCAGAGAGTGATCGAACGTAGTTTAGCTGAGTGCAAAGTTCCATAAACGATTAATCCCTATAGTTTTTTATAAGAATAGTTTCGCTACTGCATTCTATCGACCAAAAGGCATGGTTTAAAAAGTGATCTCTTCCACTAAAACGTACTTCTACCGGATTCACTTTCTTAGCAAACCCTATCGCATTCTCTGCATAGGCGTGACAATCGGTTATAGAGTTGGACCGTTTAGTTGGACGTTCTAACAAATGGTAGCCAATAGAAACTGGCAAATTATCGGCATCTTTAGTCACTAAACGCTCTAGTTCATCAAAGCTACTCGGTTGGCTCTCACTTGGGTATAACCATCGCCCGTATGCTGGTAACCCCTTTATGACGTGGAAGAGCTCGCTCCTACTGGTAAACGTCTTCAGCCACTCAACCTGTGCCGATAACTGTGGTTGGTATAATGCCCCTCCGGCGAAAGCAACGGGAAGTGCCGTTTTAAGCGCGGTCTTAAAATCTGAAATGCGGCTATTACTATGAACTCTGATAACTAAGTCTATTTCTAGATCCGCCAATCGTTCACTACGAATGGTTGGTCGTTTAGCGTTCGAAACCGTTCTAGCTTTGGCTACTGAGTTAGGTTCGGTAAGCTTGGCTGTCGGTTGAATGTTCTCTCTTCGAACATAGAAAGAGAAACTCGAAAACTCAAACGGGGAATCACAATTAACTAACTTATTAAACTCTCTTTGATAGCTGTGCATAAAGCCCCAAATAGCCGTCAAAGAAGGAGCACCACACAGATATGGGCTACTCATTGCGACCGCATCTTGCACCCTCATCGATGACAAATAGATATACTGCTCGCCCGTTACCTTATCTTCATTGCCAATTGGTTTGCTGAGTTGTTCGAGGATCCATACAATTTGGGCTTTAACGACCTGCATAAGCTTAGGGTGATAGGCAAACTTGGCAGCATACTTATTATTCTGAAACGTGAGATGCAAGCGGCGGTTAAACTCACTAGATAAGGAACCTAGGTCCGATTCTGGTAGCGCCAAAAATGCTTGAGCTAAAGTGTCATCATGTTCCAATTGCTGTTGATTAGGGTCAGCATCAACGATATCTCTTAACTCAATTAAAGGAAGCATCCAAAGGGCTATCTGCTTTCGCAATATCTTACTTCTAACCTTACGAGCACTCTCCCTCTGCTTCTGTGTTTTTGATGGCTCTGAACCAATTAGATGATTTAAAACCTGACAAACTTTGGCATTAGTAACCTGATAGTCATCAAAGTAGTGACCACTCTTTTTGCGACTTTCAGGTAACGTTCCACCTTTCGCTGGTTTGACGTCTAGCGGGTAGTTTAGGGTTTTCATATTCCCACCTAAACTGCCACAAAGATTCCCAATACTTGCCGAGTTCGGCAGTGACAAAGACACAAAGCTAAGCTTACTTTCTCTACTTCTCGATCTCACTTCTAACTCGCTCTGAATGGCATGACTCACCACTGGGGTCACCGAAATATAATCATCTCCCCATGGAAACCGTAGCTGCTTACTGTAAGAACTGACACTATCGGGAAAATGATTATCAGGGAGCTGTTCTTCAATTGTATGTTTTAAGCGAGCAAGTGACTTAGCACCTAACCCAAATTCATTGAGCAACTCAACCCAAACAGGGCTTTCTTGCTGTATAAGTGAAAGAATGCATACGGGCTGTGATTGCCAACTAAAAGAATTCATTAGCCACAATGTGTGACGATACACCGCAGAGTTATGTGCCCACCCCAAGCGCAGATCTAATACTGCGCTTGAAATGAATACCTCGGTTGTCGTAAGAGGCTGCGCGACTATCCGCTGATCTTTAACTCGGCAGTCTGGAAACTTGAGATTATGAGTGTGGAACCATTTGATTTCATCAAGGGATGCTTCGAAGTTCTCAGCCGCTTTTAAATGCCTTTTAGCACGGGCTACATCCAACCAATCAGAACATCTATCTAAATGATGGCTTGAACTGAGATTGAGCAAGATCGTTAACGCCTCTTTTTCAAACCCTTCAACACTGACATCTTCCGTATAGGGCATGAACATTTTCTTTAGCGTAACCTGCTTTACTGCTTCGTCTTCAATTGCCAATAAGTCACTTAATTTCGTCATAGTTACCACTCAGGTAGATATACGCTTAAATCATCACTTTCAGAGCTCATTCGAGTCAGCTTTGTTTCGATGACACTTCTCAGAGTAAACGCTGATTCGTGACTCGCTATCTTTGTATGCATTCGCGGCCTAATAGCGGCTTTGATCTCACCAAACTCATACAACCGATATACTTCATCTGTTGTACAAGAGAGCAATGTAGAAGCATCTAAGGGGCTGAGCAGTACATCACCGATATTTCCTTTTGCGGTTGAAGGTACTGTTGCCATAAGCTGAGTAAAGTAAGCTAACACCTGTGTCAGTACGATATTGTAACTCAACTGCCGACTAGGTAACTGACGACAGTCTTTAAGCAGAGCACCAAAGGCTTCGTTGAAAAACACCTTCTTCCAATCTTTTACTCGCACAAGTTCTGCCTTCTCTTTCAAGGCATCGAGGTCTTGCCACAGTGCCGTTGGCCAAGCGCCACAATATTCAATGAATGACTCAAAACTGAGGTCATCGATATCGCCATAGCGATTTACATACCAAAGAAAAAAACCATAGCGCTCAGATAACGTCTTTTCTGTTTTCAATAATCCCAAGGGTTTTGAATCATTTCCTGACAACCATTGAGCGACCAATACCTCCGCCTCTGGCGCATCCTCTATCAGCGAGTTTTGGAGTTCATAACCGCATTCACATTGCTTAATACTCTTGGTACTTTGGTATTCAAGTCTCGACTTACACTCGGGGCAATAATGAATCAGTTTACAGCCATGGTGCTCACAAGCTTGGTGAGAGATAAATTGCCACTGTTGGCGAATGTAGGGAGCTTCGCTAATACACAGAGGGCAAATAGGTGTGAAGCGTTTGCGAAGAAAAGCATGGGGGTAGTCAGAGCCGAATCTATGCACAGCTTTGTACTGCGGAGAGAATTGAGCTTTTGAATGGGATAATGCTAAGCGCAGTACACCAAAGTTATTGAGCTTTAATTGGTTCTCAAGGTGGATAAGAACTCGCACTCGCATTTGGCTTGTGGTTTGAGCGTGGTAGATATTGACTCGGTTGAGCTCTAAGGGGAAAGCTCCAGCAATAGCTTCATGCTGATCCATGGTGTCGAACCAGATATCTTCAGCGAAATGAGAAAATCGCTCGTAACCTTGCTCTTGCGATAAGCGCAACAAGAAGCTTTCGAGCGATTCGTCAGGGTAAGGTTGAATGTCCGTTTTCACATGCTACCACTAAAACTTAGAATTTCTAAGTTTTAGTATTGCCGTTAATCTTAATAATTCAAATTCTATGGAGCCAAATTGTGACTAGAAATCAATTCCAGGTTTACCACCTTGGCATTTAGGGCACTTTCTTTGGAATACATCAGTCCCATTGGCGCCATACACAACACCGCACCCAGGTTCAAGACATTCGAGTTTGTATGAAACTTGGTAATGATCATTACCATTCACAAACCTCGTACCATGATTTTTCTGGTTATTACGGTTTACATAACCAATTACCGTAGTCTTCGTAGTGCCACTTTTAAACAAGTTTAATACCTTCCATTACATCCAACCTGAACCACCACACTTCCAACAACCACCATTAATACCACCATCACCACCGCAATTACTACAAGTGGTGAAGCCCGTTTTGTAAGAGCTTTGAGTTACTGATTTCTTAATAGACCCTAATCCTAAAATAGGACTTTTCGATGTGTGAATGACCTTGCCAGCTCCCGTTTTTCTCTTCATTCTAGATTGTGGTCTTGTCTCTTTAATTTGAGTTGGTGACTCCCGCTTTCGAAATGCATCGAATCGTTTTAGCCACTCTTTCGCCTCCTGACTAGATGTAAACTCGCTCAGTTTTACATCTGCCTTCGATGACAAAATCCACTTTCCACCCAGTTCATAAAGGTGAATTTTACTAACTCCTAACAACGACTTATCTACAAATTCAAACGTTGTATCACTGAGTTCAGAACGAAGCTTTCTTAGTTCAACTTGATGTTTCTCAGTAACAAAAATTTTATGTTTTTTATTAGCTAGCGTGATTTTTAAATCTTTTTGAAAGGATGAACCGAGAGCTTCTAACAATTGAACTTCGTTATCATTTGCATGTTGATACATTGCACGATGGTTTGGACAAAACAGCAGATCGGAAAAACTACTTTTCTTAGCATGGCTATGAACCGAAGTTTCTTCGAAATAATACTCTCCAGTACCTAATTTAAACGGTAAAGCTGATTGGCAGATCTGGCAGCAAAGTTCATTCGCATCATTTACATACTGCTCTACCAAAAACTCTCGTGAAGATGCATATACTTTTTGATATTCAAGCGCCTCTGTTATCTGAAGTTTTTCGTTCTCTTCATTCGGCAGCGCTGATTTAGGCCAAACCCATACAAACTTGTGTCGGAGATAGTATTTCTCTTTCAGCCATGCTAAATCTTGTTCCCATTCACGAATGGCAACAGACATATTATTCTTCTTTCTCTTCGCATTTCGAACAAAAGCAGCTATTGCCTCTGCTAATTTCCTGAGCCTTTCAGAGCTTCTAGGCATACCCCATTCGGCTACATACTTGCGGCTATCGACAAACGGTAAACGTTTTGAATAAACGTTGCTCAATAGCTCTTGCCTCTGTTTAAGTCCCAAGCCATTAATTCCGACGCAATAACCTACCGCAGATAACATACCTACTTTAGGCCAGTTAGATTCAGGCATACTCTCATCTGCTTCATAAGCGACGGTTGAAGGCCACCTGAACGTTTCTAGCTTAGGAGTCGCCACTGATGACACTACTGGTGCTACTTTGACCTTTTCTAAGATTTCGAAACTAGACGGCGCTTTAACCTCTACTTCTAATTTAGGATTTTGAACCGTTGATTGAATTAAGACATTAGTTAACGCAGCAACTTCAAGTTCTGGTTCATGTACGGTTGTCTCTACAGGGAGTGCCTTTTTTGGCGCAGCTACAACTTTATTCGCCTTAACCTGAGCCCATGTAGGCCATGGAGTCACTTGTTTTTTAGAAGCTGGCTGTAAAGCCATTTTGTGTAATCTTGGGGGGGAAGGAGAGACATCGGCCAATTTAGCGACGCTTGTGTGGACACTCTTCGACGCTTTTTTAACTATACCCTGTGAACGTTCTTTACGTTCACGATTCTTCTCTTTCCTAGTCTTCTTCTTTGTTTTTTTCTGTTCACTAACGAGTTTAGTTGAATCAGTTTTCGATTTATTAGAACGCTTCAAATCCCTCCAAAGCAACTCCAATTGGATTTCTTTGAACTGTTCATTGGTTCTAGGATCATCTAGTACAGTTCGAATTTTCTCAACCATGTGCTCAGCATCTGATTTGCTTGCATATTCGTAAACAGAAAAATCATAAATAAACTGGCTTTTTGAGCGCGATGGTTTTGGTAATTGCCCCATGGAAGTGGATAACCTCAGAAGAAAAAGTCATTAAAATCAGAACACTTTACCAATACGCATTAGTGAGCATATTGCTATTAATCAATTAATACATCCAAAAAAGGAGCTAAAAGCTCCCTTTACTAATTTAGTTCTCTACTCGTTCCGCTGCTAGACCATATCTTTTCATCGCTTCTAACAACCTTGGGATGTTGTCACCCCACTGATTTGAAATTGCGATAAGCTCACCAGAAACCAAAGTGATTAAATCGCATTCCGACGAATGATAACGGTTTAAATGTTTGTCAGCGATTTCCTCAAACAAAGCAACGGCACGAGGCAAGTTATAGTCTTTTAACGCATCCTTTATGACAAATAGGCTTTGAGGATTTTCTTGCTCAATCCAATGCGTCAAGACAGCCAATGCCAATTTACGTTTGTTATAAACTTGACCATTAAAACGATATTTCGAGTAATCGCGCTGCCCCTTTTTACTGGTGCGTTGCTCTGCCTGTTTCTCGCGGAATTTGACTTGATATGCTTCAACCTCTGGAACAGGGATGATCTGCTCTGCATTAATCAACACATCGTCTTTGTAGCGGTATGGTGTAAGGCGAACACAACTGATATCAATGCCTTTGTCCCGCAACCAAAGGACAGATGTGGTCAGTTCTTTACCAAAATCAGCGGAGGCAAGCACGATACGGACATCGTTCCCAAAGTCATCCAAACTGCTTTCATCTAAGTCGACAAACTCTAGAATGGTTTCGCGGGCATTGATTTCTAGCTCCTCTTTAGCGATGTAACGCTCAAAGTACTCACAAGCCTTATCAAACGTCATCGTGGAAATCATAGCAGCATAGCGAAGCGCTTGAAGCTCCATGTGTGCACCGATTTCATCGCGTTTCAGCTCAATCACTACCAAGTTAGCGTTGCGGTCAATGGCTAGCAAATCGATACGTCTACGGCTGTCTTCCCAGTCGGAAAACTCTTCAGAGATTACAAGGCAATCTGGGGCAATGGCGTCGATACAGCCTTTAAGCGCTTCTTGCAGATCCTGACGCTCTTGCAGCCCTTCAGCGGCAAAAGTAGTTTGGGTTAAAGCGATTAGGTTTTTGTTAGATATGTTATAGAGGCTCATTATTGTGTTTATACCTTTGACATTATTCTATTTTCACTAAACTGGCGACTCGCAACTTGGGCACTTAATATTAATTGAAGACATCGGCATCAAAGATAAATAGGTCCAATACTCGCCATTCTTAATCAATCGTGAATTGCAGGTACCACAGTGGTTATACACGGTAAACTGAGTACACTCATTGCACCGATACCAACGCTTTTGATTATTTGTTCTCATTGAGTTAGTTACATCAGAAACTTTTTCTGAACCGCAAGACACGCAGAAATTTATGGCTTGAGTATCATCAGACTCTGCACGAGATGGCGTATTATCTTCAATGCCATATTGCAAAAACATCCCTAACATACGTTGGATTTCATCAAGATAACGTTGCGACTTCATTGGGTTGGCACATACTGCGCCATAGCTTGTGGCTTGGCGTTCGTGATGTGCAGCTTCCCAGTCAAACATGGACAGCTCACCTAAATAACTGTCTTTCGCCCACTCCTGCGGAGACACGACTTTCTCAACCGCATCTAACACGGGGTGAAGAACAAACACATTGTTCTCCTGGCCTTCGCTATAATCTTTGCCGTTGTAAAGTTCATGAATAACCCCACCTATCCCACCTCTTTGCTTGAGATAGGCAGCAGAATAGTACTTAGCGTCAACGACTAACCGCTTTGAAATCTGGTAACCACTTTTGGTAATCGCTTCTACATCCAAAACAAAATCAGGGCGCTTACCATTAGCTAAGAACGGCTCGTATTGCAGAGTGATGGTTCTTGAAACACTTGGGTTGAAAAACTGAATGCTGATTTGTTCTTCATTGCCTTGAATATTCGCAATCAATTTTCGTTTCCAGTTGTCCTCTGGCTGATATCGGAATGCATGAGTCAGCACTTTAATGATTTGCAGCAAACACCAACGTTCATAAAGTAGTGGCATGTTGACTAACCCAATCGCTTCAATCTTCTCCAGCGAAAGCAAAATGTCCTCATCGGCCAAGCCAATCTGCTCTTTTAACTTTTTAAAACCCGAGTGAACCGCTTGATAGGCAGGGTTTTGCACAAAGGTCATAGAGTTAGGAAAGGTGCTTTTACTTTTGACTTTGCACTGACGCCATTCCTTCTCAACTTGTTGGAAGGGCTTTATTTTTGGTGCCAGTACCTGATGTACCATTCCAACTTTTTCATGCTCACTAGCAAAGTAACTAAGACGCTTTCGAATTGTCTCTCGTTCTTTCTCCTGTTCAGAGAGCTCTTCCGGTGTCAGCTTCGTTTTCCAGCCATTTTCATTTAGAGCAATGCCTTGCTCGCGCAACTTGGAAAACTTCTCTTTATCTCTTAAGAGTGATCTCGAATCCGCCAGAATCGTTAGTTTGGATATGAACTCTGGGTACAAAATCGAAGCTGTTCCTCTCCTAGAGGGAGGAGGCATAATCGCCACCATGTCATAGTCGCTGTATGGCTTAAACAAGCTCGCGTAATGCTCACCAGAACTAAAAATGGTATATCCATTTAGTTCAAACTGTTGCCAATCATCATGCAGGGATGGCTTAATTTTCGCCCACCACTCATTCTCAGAACCTGTTGCTTTTTCTAATCTGAGGTAGCCTTTGGCAGCATGATTCGGTGAAAAGTACTTATTGGCATTAATTTCACTTAGCTGACTCGCCAACTCGTCATTGATTGCTTCTATATCAAGTCGTTTCTTCAGCCGTTCTAAGTCTTTAACCACTAGGTCACGGTTGATCGTGCGATAGCCTTTTAAACTTTCAAAACGCTCATTGAGTTTTTCAATAGCACCAGAAAAACGACTCTTTTTGCTGTCAGCCACCCTAACCAATTGCTTTACAATGCTCAGCGTGCTCGAAACCACATACAGCACATACTGGTTTTCGGGTACGTTGTAACTCGGCTCAGATGCACGGCTCGTTAAGTGCTTACGCGAACCTTTGGTACAAATCTCCATAAATGTACGTGGAACAGGGCGTACCTCTTTGGCCAGCTTCAATGCTTGAACTTCTTTCAGCTCAACTTTGGGCTTTTTGAGGATGGTTTGTGCATTGCTAAGAATTGATGCGACCAATGACAACGCTTCTTGGTCGATGGCTGCAACCTGTGAATTTCTAGCGTCGCCCGTGATATGACTATTCTCATCGAGTATCAGCTCCCACAGGTCCGCTTTAAAATCTGATAGGTAGCGTGAAAGATCAGATTTGGTCTGTTCTGAGATATCAATATCAAGCTTTAGCGTCGAGTTACCAATGACAAACGCGATCTGACCAGCCGTTCGCCGCGCCTCACTTCGCCAAACCCGTTGTTTGGCATCCCAATGAGCGGGTTCAACCCACCACACAGCATTAGAAGCGGGATCGGTTATCGACTCTAACTGCTTTCTATCACCATTAGGCATGGCAATATAAGGCGGAGACTGATCACCATGCTTAGTTTTAATCGCAAGTTGAGCAAAACGTAGCTCATCGACCTTAGGGTAGATGGTGGTGTGTGCGGAAAAGGCATTGTTCCCCATCTGCTCAAGCTTTAGCGAGTACTCCGACTCGCTAACACTGACTAAGGTTTGCTTATCGTGCCATTTGGTCTCGATAAACTTGATAACGAATGGAGCTTCCATGATTACGCCCAGTAGTTCACAACGCCATCATTCGATTCAGCGGTTTTAACCAAACGCTCTACCGATTTGGTGCAAGAAAACTCCGCCGTTATCTCTGCTTGATTACCCAACAGCGACTCAAGGCGAGGTAAGAATACACGGCTAACAAGTTCAGCTTTACTGTAATCGCCTACTTGCTTATCACCATCAAATGTGAATTTTGGTAGCACCTTATGAACGATAAAGTTGTTGATGGCCAGAGACTTATTTTCGTTTACATCGCTAAACAAACTTACGTAGTTAAGCCCTTGTCGAATGGTACGCATACCAAACTCCACGCCAAGCGGGTCAAAGACATCTCGGTTTAAAGTCGTAAATAACTCGCAGAATTCATTCGAACGTTCAAATTTCGGATAAGGGGTACGCTCACCAAGCTCTTCAATATCAAACACTAGTGGTAAAGTAACGTCGTCTAGCCCGTAAGAGTCAATCTCATCAAAAATAGCATCCCAGTCGGTCAGCAAAGGACTCTTAAACTTCATCACATGCGCGCGGTCAAGAATTTTTGGTGATAGGTAATGCGTCGTTTCGTCGATGTTAATAGCACCAATAATTCTTACGTTCGCTGGAATCGTGATCGACGAAGGCGTGCCGAGAACACCTGCTAACATGCGTCTGATGTCACCGTGGTATTTAATCAGTGAGTCTTTATCGCTAAAGCCAAATGCGCGTTTCATCTCTGCGTTTATCTCTTCATCTTGCATAAGCGCAACGAAGTCCACGATGCCGTTTTTGCTGAATTTTTCTTGCGCGTTAGAAATGATCGAAACAACCCCTTTTAGCTCGGCGAGAACGTGTGCGGCTTCATCATCCGAGTAAAGTTGAATAGTCGGCTGCTCGTTACGTTCTTCAAGCTTAGAAAGAAAGTCTGCAAAGTAATATTCCACTCGGGCAAGGTTCATTTCGTCCAAGCAGATGAAATATGGGATATCAGGGTTTTGTTTAGCTTCGATCAACGCCTCAAGAAATGGTGTCGCCAAGTATTTCTTCTCTAGCGGGTTGTAATAGCCCAGCAAATCTTCTGAACTGGTCCAGTTTGGCTTAACAGGGATAATTTTCGATACCCCACCAATAGCCTTGGCAAACGACTGAACCAGGTTCGTTTTGCCTGAGCCAGAGTCTCCCGCCAAAATAATGAGATCGTTGGTACGAATGAGCGTCAAGAAGTTCTCAATAATATGGCGCGGATAGAGAATATCTCGTTCTTTTAGGTGCGCTTGAATGTATGAAACGGCATCGCTGTAGTTAGAGTTTAGGGATTGCGAAAAAGAGATGTGCTCGCCACGATCCTTATTAGACAAGGGGCTTCCAACAAAAAAGTCGAAATCTTCATCATCCAAAAACTCAAAACTCTTGAGGAAGATGGCTTTCTCTTTGATGAAATCTGTTAGTTTCTCGACTTTTCTTGCCATACATTCCTCTGCTCTTCGGCTCTTTTCGATAATGACGTCTAACTCAGCTTTGCTTTCTTGAATCTTCAGATTTAGCCGATCATTATCATTATTTAGTTCTTCATTTCTCTTGATTGAGCTTTCAAGCTCTGTCGTTGATGCTGTGATTTTATCCTGTGTACTTTTGAATGCGTCTGACAACTCCGCCAACTTCTCAGTCATATCCTGTTGTTTTTCTAGCAACGTTGCCTCTAACGCTTCTGTTTCTGAGGCGATTTTGTGTTTAACACGCTTAACTTCTGCGTCATAAATAACTTTGCGTAGGAGTGTTTCATCTTCATTTTGAATTAGGGCTTGCCGGTCTAAGTTAGGCAATGCATCGGGCAAGTAGGTCAAACGCTCAACCGTCTTGTCATTGACGGCTAATAGAAATGGGTTGTTTTTCTTAGCTCTTTGCGGGATGGACGCTAACATTAGCTCACAAGCAACCATGCCTTTAGTGTCATTGCCTAGCACTATTTTTGCTACTGATGGGTTTAAAAACACACCTGATTGCAATTCATAAGAATCAGCCAAAGGGTATTCTATGCTTTGGTTGTCATGAAGTGTTTTTGCGTTACGAATGCCAGCCCAGTTCCCTGCCTCGTTAATACTCAGTTCACCCCAGACATCAATTTTATGATTTTCCAAGCCCCAACTATCGTAAAGGCGTTGATAAAGCTCTTCATCAGAGAGCCCTTTAACCTCTTTAAGGTCATAGATAACTTGTTCTAAAGCCATGATTTTTATTCAAACAACTTAGGGAAAAATGGCAGCGTTCTAGCTGCCATTAATGTGTATCAGAACCGATAACCGTGTCGACTACAACGCCTGCTCAACAATCGCGTCAGTAAGCTGAAGCTGGGTTTGTTGGCTGTCGCGGAGGCGTTCTATTAACTGATCGCACATCTCATTTAACTCTCGAAATTTGGCAACAATACGTAGCTGTTCTTTTATTGGAGGTAAACTGACAATAAAACTCCGAATCAAAGTAAGGTTGAGATTTCCTTGAGAAACGCCTTTGCCTAAAGTATTTCTCTCAGAGAAGCCTCGACCAATTGGAGAGTTCAACCAAAGCTCCAAGTACCTTGCGTGAATTTGACTTTTATGAGGTTTTAACAGCCCCGTGCTGACATATATTGCGAACTCAATATCACTATCAATAACCGCAGCTTCTCCAATACCAGCGCCAACTCGTGACAACAGAATATCTTCGAACTCTGGCTTGCGATTCTTAATATATGCCTGATAGTGTTCTTCTGATACATAACGGCAATGCTGCGGCATAAATTTAAACGGTTTTACGCACTGAGCAGAGATAAAAGGTCGTCCATCATCTGTATATTTAGGTGTTTGATGGGTGCCGTCAGTTATCAAAGAGCAAAGATCTTGCATATGTGCAAACTCCCACCCACTCGGCAGTTCAAACGGCATTTCATCATCAGAAATCGGCGGCAGTGCTTTCTGCTTTTTGATTTTCTTCTCTTTGATTAACTGCGCTTTTTCTTCCGCAATACGCTCAAGCAGCTTTGCAGCAGGTTCATCATTTGGATCTTGTGGGACAAGCTTACCCATTACCGCCAGTTGCAGGATGGTTTGTTTTAGCTGGTCGATGCTCTCTTCTGTGGTGAACAGGGTATCGAAATGCTCCGCAGCCATTTGCCAGTTTTGCATTAGCTCTTCAGCATTTGCAGAGTTGGTTAGCGTGTCTAACAGCGTTGTTACCAATACCTGATGTGCCGCAATGCTGGCTTCGGTTTGTTGCTCTAGTTGGTCGCAGAGTGTCATTAGTTCATCGACTTTGGCGACAATGCGGTGTTGTTCTTCTTGAGGAGGCACAGGAACAAGTAATTCAACAAAATTTGAAACCGATATACCACCAATAATACCAGTCATTTTCTCTGAGAACTGTTCAAAAAATAATGGCGTTAGGTAAAGTGACAGAAGAAAGCTAGACTTAATCCCGCTATATGGAACATTTGCAAACAGCTTGTTCCCGAAAAATATATCTCTATCAACTAATCCGCACTTTTTACCTGCACTACCACCTTCAGCACAAATCAACACTGTGCTTTTGGGTGCAAGTTTAAATTTTGGTTCGTTTTCAGGTACATGTGTGTCAACAGTATAAGATAGTTTATCAAACCCATAACCAATGTCTTTAGTTGAAAGGTATGGTAATCCAACACCATCTGAGTATTTTTCTGATTTTAATCTTGTACTAATACTGTTTCCATTAAACACATTACCTACCGTACC
This sequence comes from Vibrio ouci, assembly GCF_004551525.1. GTDB lineage: Bacteria > Pseudomonadota > Gammaproteobacteria > Enterobacterales > Vibrionaceae > Vibrio > Vibrio ouci. The sequence goes on from NZ_SATR01000001.1 coordinate 286,044, forward strand.
TAAACGTGCCCAAGCCCAGCCTTTAGGCAGTGTAAAAAGTTCATCTTCCTCTTTAATTTCAGATAGCTTTTTAGGTTTCTTAATCCTCTTATCTTTCACCAACTGAGCTTTTTCCGCAGCAATTCGCTCAAGCAGAACAGAAGCTGGTTCATCACTTGGATCTTGAGGTACTAACTTACCTCGCACCGCTAACTCTAAGATCAGCTCACGCAGTTTCTTAACGCCATACAACTCTAGCTTTTTACTACTGCCACGCCCTGTGGTTGCTTTAGTTTTTACCGTTGAAGTCCAAGTATCGATATTGTCTGTAATCAACTGATTGATAGGTGTTTGGTCAAAGCTCATCATTCACCCTCACCTACAGATGATTTCAGAGCATCACCAAGAATGCCTTTCAGCTTGTTACGCAGATCTGTGATATCTTGTTGCTGCTGTTCATAACTTGCCAATAACTCTTGTGGATCATGGCTGACAACTTCTTCTTGATATGGGTTTTTAATATCGAGATTGAAGTTACGCTCGATGATCTCTTCAATCGAAACTTTCCATGCGTGGTTATTCTCAACACGAAAAGCAAAACCGTCGTCTTCACTGCCCCACCACTCTTGCTCTTGTTTGAACTCTTCAAACTTCATTGGCTTAGTTTTGCTGTAGTTCTTCACGCCCTCTGGGTATGGGTGTTCGTAGAACCATACGTCTTTAGTTGGCTTACCTTTGGTGAAGAACAGAATGTTGGTTTTGATGCCTGTGTATGGGTTAAATACCCCGTTAGGTAAGCGCACGATGGTATGTAGGTTACACTCTTCCGTCAGCATCTTTTTGATTTTGGTTTTTACGCCCTCACCAAACAAGGTGCCATCCGGCAATACCACACCCGCTCTACCGTTGTTTTCATCAAGCACTTCAATAATCAACTGCAAAAACAGGTCAGCCGTTTCACGGGTTTGCATCTCTGCAGGGAAGTTTTTCTCGATACCATCTTCTTCTGTACCACCAAACGGAGGGTTGGTCGCAATCACGTTAATATTGCTATCCCAGTTTGCTAGTGGTTTGTTTAGCGTATTGCCGTGCTTAATTTGAACGGGTACTTCAATGCCATGCAGCATCATATTAGTGATACAAAGTAGATGCGGAAGTTGTTTCTTCTCAACGCCGTGGATTTGCTTTTGTAGGGTTTGGTGGTCAGCAGCCGTTTTCACGTAGTTGTTTTTAACATGATCGAATGAACAAGCAAGGAAGCCGCCCGTACCCGTTGCTGGGTCCATAATAGATTCACCAAGCTTAGGATCTAGACGGTCAACAATAAAGCGAGTCACGGCACGAGGGGTATAGAACTCACCAGCGTTACCCGCGCTTTGCAAGTCTTTCAGGATTTGCTCGTAGATATCACCGAATAAGTGACGTTCGTTAGAGTCAGTAAAGTCGATTTCATTCAGTTTATTGATGACTTGGCGTAGCAGCGTACCGTTCTTCATATAGTTGAAGGCGTCGCTGAACGCTTCTTTGACCACAAATCCACGCGGGTTCTTATCAATCGGTGCGGTGTAGTTTTTCAGTGTAGGGAACAGGTCATCATTGACGAACTCAAGCAGTTCATCACCAGTCATGCCTTCAGCATCCGCCGCCCAGTTACGCCAGAGGTATTCTTCTGGAATGGGCTCTCGGTAATCATCCATTTCAAGCTCTAGTTCTTCTTCTTGAGCATCAAACACTTTAAGGAACAACAGCCATGACATTTGGCCTAGACGCTGCGCATCACCATCAACACCTGCATCTTTACGCATGATGTCTTGAATGGATTTAATTACTGAACTGATCGACATAATTTTCTTACTTTTAAACAACTGAAATTTGTGGCGAATTATAACAGAACTAGGTCAAAAAAAATGAAGTTAGTTCTATGAAACAATAGAGATACTTTTCATTAATCGATAACCTAAACTTATAAAACTAGAATCATAAACATAGTTGGCTAAATAATGAAAATTGAATGCCCTCATTGCCAGAAGGACAATGAGATTGAGTTTGCAGAAAACATATCTTGTTCAGAGTGTGAGAAGAGCTTTAAAGGGTTTAAGTTCAGTAAGCGAAAGTTAATTTCAGCGAGCGCTGCTCTTGTTGTTGGAACCATAGGTGGTTACAAGGTGAATGCGGCTTTAGAAGAGACGAGATATCCGCTCGCTGTAGAATACGCCATTATCGATAGCTGTGTGAACTCATCATCGAACATGGTTTCTTCTAGTTGGTATGAGAGTAAGAGAGAGATTTGCTTATGCGCACTAGGAAAAACCATTGACCAAGTTTCTTATTCCACCTACAAATCCGAACAGGCAAGTTTCATCAGAGTATTCAAACAGAGTGCTAATACTTGTCGATAAAATGGTGGCACTGAGGCCACCAAATAAAGTCTGCTACTTTTTGGTATTACCACGACCAGGACCAGATGGCTTACCAGTTTTGCTTGGGTAGTTAGGGTTTGGTTTACTCATGAATCAGCTCCTATTTTGATTGTTTTTGGTTGTTGTGCGCCGCTCGTTGAGCTCGGCCAGCAAAGTCGCCTTTCGGCACATTTCCACCATTTTTCTTGGCTGCATTTCCTTGGATACGAGCAGCGGCTTCAGGTGTCATTGGTGTTTTAGATTTAGTCATGATTTTGTCCTTTGTTATCGTGATTAAGATGTCTTCGCTAAGACAAGGTAATAATAACTAGGGGGTTAGGGACAAATGGGGACAACTACAAAACAAACGCAAAAACAGATTCAACGAGCTTTGGATGCCTTAGGCTGGAGCCATAACCAACTTGCAAGTGTGCTTTATGAAGAACTCAATGATAACGATGATTTTAGAGAAACTGACAAAGATGACATTCGTAAGCTTGGACAAAATATAAAAAAACAACTTCAACGTGAATCAACGCCTGACGAACGGCTAAAACAGTACTTACGCATACTCTCAGAGCATCCAGATTACCAAGCGTTAAAGCTGGGAACCGTACTCCCTCAGTATGTTGAGCATGAATGCATTAACAGCGATTTGACCGTTCAACTAACAGAACTCTCGGCAGAATTAGACCAGTTCAACGAAAATGAAAAAGGCCGCTAGTCTAGCGGCCTCAGAAATTTTTGTATTTACTCTTTGTGATTATTTATTATTACGCGGATTGATAGATAGCAGCTTCTAGTTCATTAACCGCTTCTAGATACTGGTTTTTTCCACCAAATCCTTTTTTGATAATTTCTAGCGGTCGACCCATTTCATCAAATGGCTTCACCTTTAAGACGTGAATATTTTCGATCTCTTGAACTCCTTCATCAGCGTACTTGTCCAACAGATTATTGAGTACTTGTTGCGCTGTTTCACCATACTTAGTGAAGTAGTTACGCTTCTTGACGTTTTCTGCACGTTCTTTACGAGTCAATGGTGGTTGGTCATACACTACGTGACAGATCATATCGAATGGATCTAAGTCTTTGCCCACTTCATCTTCGAGCGCTTCCCATAAGATGCCTTCACGAGCAAGCTCTTCAATAATGGCTTCTTTACGGTCAGCATCATTCCAACGCTTGGTAAACTCATCAAGAGAAGCAAACTGCTTAGCCATGGTCTTACGTGTGTAATCTTTAAAGGACTCCGTAACAAGCTTACCGTCTGAATCATAATATTGAATACGTTCAGCTAGTGCTTTTACCGATACGCCATTGACATGGAACTTACGAACTTTGTTCTCATCTTCCCAATCATCACCTGTTGCTCCAGTATCTGAGCCGTTGTTGCTATAGGTTTGCTCTGGTTCTTGAACTGAATCAGGGTCGATATCTTCGTCCCCAAACGGGTTATCCAAACCGTCATCATCAGTACCCACAACAATATCGTCTAACGCACCTTCGTCTTCGAAATCTTCAGGCGTTGTTACTTTCACGCGCTCTGGCGTGCCATCGAAACGCTCGTCAGCAAATAGTTCAGTCGCTTTCTTAAAATCTAAGATAGTGAACCAAAGCTTACCGTAACGCTCATCAATTCGAGTACCTCGTCCAATAATCTGCTTAAACTTAGTCATAGATTGGATGCTTTGATCTAATACCACCAACTTACAGGTCTTCGCATCAACACCCGTAGTCATTAACTCCGAGGTCGTTGCTATGACAGGATATTTCTTTTTCGGGTTGATGAAGTTATCAAGCTGAGCTTTACCGATTTCATCATCACCGGTAATTTTCATCACGTACTTATCGTTTTTCTTCACTTGCTCTGGATTGAGATTCACCAAAGCACGGCGCATACGCTCGGCATGATCGATGTCATTACAGAACACAATGGTTTTCGCCATTGGGTCAGTACGCTTTAAGTAGTTAGTGATGGTTTGTGCCACTAGCTCGGTACGTTCATCAATAACCATGGTGCGGTCGAAATCTTTCTGGTTATAGATTCGATCATCAATCACTTCGCCATGCTTATCTGTTTGACCTTTGGTTGGTCGCCAACCTTGTACGTCAACATCAATATCAACGCGAACCACTTTGTAAGGCGCTAAGAAGCCATCCTCAATGCCCTCTTTCAATGAGTAGGTGTAAACAGGATCACCAAAGTATTCGATATTAGAAACTTCATCTGTTTCTTTTGGCGTTGCTGTTAAACCAACTTGAGTTGCAGAGCTGAAGTACTCCAGAATTTCCCGCCATGCGCTATCTTCAGATGCACTGCCACGGTGACACTCATCAATGATGATCAAGTCAAAGAAATCAGGGTCGACTTGTTTGTAGGCTTTTTGAGCTTCTTCTGGGCCTGTTAACGCTTGATATAACGCTAAGTGAACTTCGTAAGCTGGATCGACGGTACGACCCGTAATTTTGGTCATCGCTGAGCCAAACGGCTGGAAGTCATTGGTTTTGGTCTGATCGACAAGGATGTTTCGGTCGGCTAAAAATAGGATACGTTTCTTAGCTTTAGCTTTCCAAAGACGCCAAATAATTTGGAATGCTGTGTAAGTTTTACCTGTACCTGTCGCCATAACCAATAAGATTCGCTCTTGACCAGACGCTACCGCTTCAACTGTTTTGTTAATCGCTTGAAGTTGATAGTAACGAGGTGACTTACCACTACCATCATCGAAATAGTCTTGAGTAATGATTGGTAAATGCTCTTCTTTATAGCCTTTCCAAACACAGTATTTATGCCACAGCTCTTCAGGGGACGGGAAATCCTCTAGGCGAATTTCTGTTTCTAGTTGGGTGGGATTGGTTAAATCTCTGAAGATGAAACCATCACCATTCGAAGCAAATACAAACGGTACTTCTAACAGTTCGGCATACTCCATACCTTGCTGCATGCCTTTGCCCACTTCATGTTTGTTGGCTTTCGCTTCAACAACCGCAAGCGGCATACTTGGCTTATGGTAAAGAACGATGTCGGCCGACTTCACTTTCTTACGAGCCGCAGCCTGACCACGAACGATCACCTTGCCGTCTCGAAGCTTCACTTCTTGACGAATTTGAGTCATATCATCCCAGCCTACGTTCTTTATTGCAGGAAGAATAAACTTGGTGATGATGTCTGTTTCAGAAAGCTTAGACTTGGAGAACTTTTCGACCATACGACTTTGATTCCATACTGAATTGCGACGGATTATATAACAAAGTTCATATGATTGAAGAATAAGAACGCAACAATAGTGTGGTTAACAAGTAATTCGATCACAAATTGCAGACTTGGGAGGTTAAACATAATCAAAAGCTGCTATCACCCGCTCTCGAAAAGCCCCAAGCTTTATGCGTTCTGATTCTTCGATGGCTAAAAAATCACTATCCGCATTTTCTATAAAAGTATCTGTAGCCCACTCAATTTGTAGAAAATCATTTGTTCGTGGTTCAGAAGTAATGCACTTCTCTTCAAATGAGGAGTTTATGCAAGTTGGAATTTCTGACTTTTCAATTTCAAGAAACGAACAAGATTCTGGAATATCTTCTTCTACACGCTCTGCGAACTTGACCAAACTTTCTTCGGCAAAGGTATACAACCATGCTTCTTGGTTGGGTGAATCATTAACTCTCAATATCCTTCCAAGGACTTGCCTAAAGTAAAGTTCCGTTTTGACCGAACTCATATGACAACAAACCTGTAGCCGAGGGATATCCGTGCCTTCACTGATCATCCCAACACTGACTATCCATTGAACATTCGAGTGACGAAAAGACTCAATTTCATTTAACGGATTATCATGATGATAAGTCACGATGCATACTGATTGATTAAAGTGCTCAATAAGCCGCTTTTGAATATGTTTAGCGTGCTTGATAGAAGCGGCGACGACTAAGCCTCCTGCATTTGGGGACTCTTGTCTTGTTTGGGCTAGCTTTTGGCAACCACTATTCAATATGTAATTCATAGCGTCTTCATTGTGAATGACACTGTGATATGAGACATCAGATTGTTTAAGGCAATCAAGAATAGAAGCGAAGTGTTGATTGTCCCTGCCAGCATTAACACTCAGGTGTTCATTATCGATTAAAACGATTTTAGGGCGGCGACATACCTTATCTTCAACGGCCTGTTGCAAGCCGTATTGGTAATCGCAAACAACCTTACCCTCAGGGTCGGAATATTCAGCCATGACAATGGGTAGTCGATCAGAGCGCCAAGGTGTGCCCGACAGCGCTAATGTGTAACGGGCAAAACCTTGGATTTTACTGACAATTTCTAACCCCCATGAATTTGATCGCCCCTCATCATCAAATGAACAATGGTGGATCTCATCAAATACGACTAAGACTCTATATTTACTGACTGTGTTCCAAAAGTTCTCATCTAAAAAACGGATGGATTGATACGTATAAGACCCACCTAAAGAGCCCAAGCCACCATTAAATGAACATTTCAGTTTCCATGAAAAGGTCTTTTTCATCCCTTCAGCGACCGAAAGAGATGGTGAAAAACAGAGAACTAAATCAATCATACCTTCTTGAAAAAGACGCTTAGCAACCTCTGCAGCCATAACAGTTTTACCCGCTCCTGGAGTTGCTTGACAGAAGAAGTGTGAACGCTTGTTTGAAGTAAACTTATCGATAACTTGAGCTGCACATTCAGCTTGCCATGTTCTTAACATTGGGAAGCCTTGCTTTGGGCTACTTGCATCCAGTTGGTTAGTGCATTGATTTTGCCCAATAGCTTGGCTGAGCGCTCTCTAGCTGCATTGAATAACGGCTCCATATCATGCTTGTTGTTTGGGAAACGTACTAACAAAGATTGATATTCCTCTATTTCGCCTAGAGTAATCGCTAACTCACCTTCATGATGTTTCTTCTCTTGCTCTAGTGTATTTAGAGAGCACACCGGAGTTTGAACAGTTATTGAATCGACTTTAACTTTCTTATTTCTAGCGGCTCTAGGCTCAATTGTGAGCGCTTTGAACTCATTAGTTTGATGGTAACGCTTGTCTCTGCGAGTCCCAATGACAGAAAGCCAGCCTTTCTCCTCAAATGATAAAAGTTGTTTGTAAATATACTTTCGAGCGTCGCCCCTGCTCGAAAAGGTTGAAATACCGTTTAACAAAGCATCCCTAGCTTCTATAACAGAGAAATTGTCCATCCCTTTTTCAATCAATAGGTTAAACATATCAGGGTTAATTCTGGTTACTTTCTTCATGTGACTCTTGTACGCAACGAAAACTTAGGATTGCTAAGTATACAAAAATCAGTAAAACTTAGACAATCTAAGTTATCTAAAGGTTGAAAAGAAATGTGTAAGTGCAGAAAGACAACCCAATCCCAGCGAGGCTCAAAGCTGCGCGTAAAAAAGCCAAAATCACCCAAAAAGATTTAGGGGTGAAAATCGGCATGGAACCAAGCTCTGCTAGTGGGCGAATGAACCATTATGAGAAAGGTAGACACGTACCAGATATTGGTACACTCGAACGAATGGCTGAAGAGTTAGATGTTCCCTTGAACTATTTTTTCTGTAGGAACGAATTGAGTGCTGAACTGGCGTGTGCCATTGAGAAAATGAGTGACGACGAGAAAAAGGCGTTACTGGAAAACCTAAATGGCGAAAGCCATCTCTAAGCTTTAAGCCCGCTTTTACTCAATAACATGCTCAACGGAATTGCATCTGTAAATCGCGGAGCAAGTATTTTATCTTCTGCGGCAATGGCATTTAGGTTGTAAGTAGACCCAGAGTCAATTTGATGAAGACGAAGCTCCTCTACAGGAGCATCAAATGGGTTATCCAAATAGGGGAACTTAAATGAAAACGTGCGCGACAATATCGCTTTGTCTATCGTATCGACGTTCTCATTGAAACTCATCAGTAGTGCATCTTTCAAGAAGTGCTTCAACCCTCGGCACTCCCCTCTGCACATAACAAACAAAGGATATAACACTTCATTTTTTGTAAGCACTGGCGGTTCTTCAAAGCCCATTCTCGAACTCAAACCCGCGACAAATTTGGCAAAATGCTTTTTTTGTTCCAAGTCAAAGGCATAATGTGCAGATCCACTCGAATGACTGGTAGCTTTCAACAGCTTGAAATACTGAATCTTTCGCCTCCAACTTAATCGTGAGTTCCATTGCGGCTCTGTCGCTAATACATCAGCATAAGGCATACCAACCAATACAAACGAAACTTTCGCTTCCTCACTTATATATTTGAACGTATTAGCAATTGCTTGCCTTTCATCTGCTGTTGAAAACTCGACAAGCTCTTGAATTTCATTGACAATAATCAGCTCTACAGATTTACGCTGAAGCTGCTTTACGACAGCTTCGCCAAGTGCAATTTCATTCCGTCGTCGGTTAGATCTTCCACCTGACTTTCCATCTAAATCGGCTAAAAACTGTGTGAGCGTATTCTGCTCATTTATACGGCTCGGGACTCTGGTACTGAGAACTGGTTGTTTGCTCCAAGTTGAACTCGACGGAAAGCGTGATAGATAGTTGTTAATCAAAGCCGTCTTTCCACTTCCGGCCTCACCAGTTAACAAGAAAGACTCCGGCTCACCGCCAAGGGAGTGATTAAAACGAAGTTGATCCAAAATAGAGTAGATTTCAGTTATTGCAGGGTACTCGATAAAGCAAGTTTCAAAGGACTTTAGTTGCTCAAACTGACTAGATGTTAAGTTCAAATTAATACCCCTCAATATCTTCAAAATCATCATCAGATAATTGCCCTGAGACATCGAACACTACCGTAGTTTCTTGTTTAACTGGAATAGTATTGATTGAGCTTGGTCCGTCTGACCCCACATCATTAAACTTTGCTAACTTCGAAGTATTACCCGTTTTAGGCAAGCTAGCCTTATTACTTTTTGCATTGCGGAATCTATCAGTTTCTTCCTGAATACGACTTTTCATATATAAAAATGTATCTGCAAGCGACTCATCATCAGCAAGTTGTCTAATGTTAAGCCTGCGTACTCTCTGTATGCGTTCATGCTCAAAAAGTGATAGACCATTTGTATACCCAGTATTATCTACTGCAGGTACTTTTATATACTTCTTTTCCGACTCTAGGTAGACATGAATATGGCTTATATCAGAAGGGTCTGTTTTGGTCTTAACAAAAAGCTTTTTGCCATTGTTGGATGCCCAATATTTACGGTATTCAATAAGTTCAGGGGACTGATAGCGTAGGTTATGAAGCCTGATCCCTGCCACTCCAATGGTTCTGTGTCTAAGCAAGCCTAGCTCGACTCTAAGTTGCTCCTTCTCTGCACCATCGTAGTAGGATGGAGTCCACTCCGATTGATTCCACTTATGATATGGAATGGCGCGCTCTCTTGAGTCTGGTGCCATATGGTAATAATCAACAATCCACTTATGAAGCAACTCAAGAAACACGGAAACTCTAACCACTGCATCCTTTTTAGGATTGTAATCTTGAAGTTGAGTAGGATTGGTGAACGTTTTTCCAGGCAATGCGTTCACTAACCCTTTGTTCATCTGATCAAACAGTTTTTCGATCCCTGACTTTCGCCAAGGTTTAGCAGTTTGACTATATTGAATGTCAGTTACGAATGGTCTTAAAGAGTCTTCTAAGCTATCGGTCCAAAATTCAGCGCCATTATCAACAACTAGGTAGTCAATCTTTCCATGACATGGCCAATCATTCTTTATAGAAGGGTAGCTATTTTTTAACCAGCTTTTATCTATTAAAGTATTAAGCAAAGCCTTGCGCACAGAGTCGAAACTGGGATCTCTAAAATTCACACTCAACCCTACGATACACTTACTGAAACGATCATAAAGCATAGTCAGGTATGGGCGCCCCAAAGGAATCTCTAACTCATCATCAATCAAAATCACTGGAACTGGAGTATGGTCAATTTCGACATATTCCATTGGTTTGGTCGCAGCCACTTGCTGACCAACCGAACGAAATTCTCGGTCTGCGTATCGTTTGCCAAACCTTGCGATCGCGACCTCATATGGAGGTAAGTCGTGTATTCGATTATAAAAAGAACGCTCTGAAATTAGTTTGATTTTCCCCTCGACAATCCCGCGATTTATTTGAATCACTCGACTCTTATAGTATCGGTATGCTTCTGCAACGCTAAGTCGTTCACGTGTCAGGTATACGTTCTGAATTGCCTCATCAATCAAGGATTGCGAATCCATTTCTTTTTGGCGGTTGCCCTTAAACGTATGCTTCGGAATAAGTGCACATGGGTCTTTACCCGCTTCAAAGTAAGATTTTTTCCAAGTTGCTAAAGTTCGCCAACTCGGGGGAGTGAGCTGTAATTCCGATTCCACGAGACTTAGGATAGGGTTCAAGTTTTTCTCGGTCCATCCACCTTTTAAACGCTTCTCCACGAAAGCGATGATTTTGATACGACGGATAACTTCTTGTTGCACCTTCGGTGATTGAGAATCAATAGTTGAAGATATTTCAAAAGGTTCTTGAGTTAGCTCTATTGGAAGCTGCTGAGACTCTCCTTCTGAAGCTTCAAACTCATCAAAGAACCCAAATATACTCTTGGAGTCTGATGACATATTTAACACCAAACGTAGGTTTCGAGACCAAAGCCAATGCCGTTTAGGTCTGTTTTAACTTGCCCTGAAGAGATCCAAGGTAGAGTAGAGATAAGTGTGTCCTGCTCCGATAAGCCGAAATACAAAGACACCTCTTGTAACCTCACCATTTGTTTACGTTGAATAAACGCCAACACTAGTTTTTGAAACTCAGTCACGGTTCGCAATCCGGAGTAACGGTGTAGTAGTTTGAAGTTATCTAAAGTTGCTCCCATTCTAATTTGCTTTTCAGTAACTAAAACTAAGCGTCGATTGAACTCATTCAATGCAATTCTTTGTTTTTCTTTGAATCGGTCCCTGAAGTCAGGCTTGAGAATCTGACTAGAGTGTTTTACTTCGAAGAAAGTTGAATGGTTGTCGTGATCTGTCGCCAAAAAGTCGGGGGTATATCGGCACTTTCGGTTATTGAATTGATAGTGGAAGCCAAAAGGTTGGGACGTGAAGCTTTTGATGTCTGCGTTATATTCGAGGTGAAAACAGAAATCAAACTCTAAAATAGACAGAGTGCGAACAATAGCATCATTCTTCAAGCTCATGAACTTACAGATGTTGTGTACGTGAGATGACTTCTTGGTTTGGTCGAACATAGCGTAATCACTTTTGTTGTAAACCTACAACAAAAAAATAGACTATGAAGACTTATGGTGCAAATATGAAGAAAGCCTGCAATTTATGCGAGCATAAATTGCAGGCTTCAAATGGGTGGAAGCCCCAGCCACATCCCGGCACACAAGTCACTCGCTGCGGCTGCTTCCTTCCGGACCTGACCGAGTTCACGAGCTATTGTTGCGGGAGGACCAGGGCCTCCATAGATTCTGTTTCCTTAGCATCGCTAAGGAGTGATGAGGATTATCAAGTATCCTTATTCTGATTTCAAGCGAAACCACCAATAAAAAGCATCTTTCCGATTCAACTGCTTAGGGAGTGACCATTAATTAAGATATCGGACAACATTGTCACACGTTTTTTGTTCACAGCCAGCGTTTTTATCGACTAACTTATCACGGTACATCGCTTTATCAGCTTCTCCCATCACCTGTTGCAATGTGGTGGTTTTATTTCTGGAGGTCGAATAACCAACAGCCAAAGAAACTTGAAACGAAACTTGCTGCACTGGAGAAGTAAATTCGACCGTTTTCAACTCGCGGATAAGTTTAATCAGCCGTGATTCTGCTATTTTCCCGACCAAAATGAATTCATCACCACCAATTCTGTAACAACGACCATTCCAAAGCTGTTCAACATGACGCGCAACGCTCACTAGCACTTGGTCACCAATATCATGTCCATAGGTGTCGTTAATCTGCTTAAAACGATTCATATCTAAATAGACCAGAGTTTCACTCGGATATAGACCATTACGATAGCGCTGATGAAGTGAACGTCTATTCTTCAAACGTGTTAGCGGGTCGGTATTTGACTGGCTATGAAGATAGAACGCAATGAGGACTAAAAAGCTCAGCATTAAGCCAAATAAGATCTGGGTATTACTGGCGAACGCTTTTTCCGCTTGCAGCGTTGCTTTCCAGTTAGGCCGATAATCATACGTTTCGATGATCTGACGGGTATCGATCATTTTAATTGCTCGACTAAATAACTCCGCAACCCTTTTACCCGTTTCATTTTTCGCAAATCCGATTGCGATTGCCGATTGGTAAAAACCACCAATCGCTGTATCTTCCTCTAAAGGCAGCAATGAATTCGACTCGCGTAGGGTTTTATTAAAGTTAGCTCGACTTATCGCCATATAGTCGACTTCCCCTTCAAGTAGCGCCGTGAAGATTTCATCGATATTGGAATAGGAGCGTAGAGGCTTATTCGGCAATAGTTGTGAGAGAAGCGTGGCAAAGAAATCCTCTTTGACAACCCCTACCTCTTCTACAATCAACTCTGATACGTTGCTATATACATTAGGTTTATAGCCTTCACGCTTAACCATCACCACTTCTGGAAAATAGTAAGGCGAGCTAAACTCCAACAAGGCTTTGCGCTGCTCCGAAACAATCAGTGGCGCTAAGATATCAATTTTCTTGTCGAGTAGGTCTTGGTACATACTCTCCCAAGTTTCACCATCTTGACTCACTATGTCGCATTTGAGCAATAAGATAGCGCAAGCCTGTTGAACGACGTCTGCGCTAATGCCAGTCACCGTTCCATCGCTATTGTAAGTCGCATACTGTCCAATACCATCAAGCTTAACCTGGAAGACCTTAGTCAAGTCGATACCACTATCTAGGACGGCTCTTCTCAGCGCTTGTTGGCGTATTTCAAATTGATAGGATTTGACTGATTCTCTCAGCGTCTTCTGAATACTGGCACTGCGGACAAACGACTCTATGCGTTCTAGCATGACTTGATTGGTACCGACCGCCGTTACAATAGACACAGGTTTGATTGAAATCTGGTGGTTTAATAGCTGAGCATCATAACCCGCGAGTAACATAGGCTTAAGTTGATTGATTGCATCAATGACGCCGTCTACTTGTCCTGACTCAAGCAGTGCCTTGGCGTGCTGGTGCCCTCTATATTCTATCTGGCGGATATAGGGATAATGATCTCGGACTAACCCACCATATATCGTACCTTTCGGCACCCCTATTGTTTCGACAGAATCCAGAGTGGCATTGTTGTTACTATATAGATAGGTATATTCAATATTCGTCGGGCTTGAAAAGGATAGCGACTGTGCTCGTGTCTCCGTGTAGGTAACATTGGCAGCAAAATGGCTCTCACCAGTTTTCACCGCATTAAGAATGGCATTAAAACTTGGGTAGTAGACATAATGAACATTGATATTCAGTTCGTTTGCTACCGCATCAAACAGTGTTCGCGTGACTACATCATCTTCTTCCATCGCCACCTTATAAGTGGTTTGCGCATGTGAAATCGATGACGGTAACAGTATTAGAACAAAGCTAAGCAATCGCCATAAGCTCGCCATTTACAGAAAACCCTTTTGTCTTTATATACGTAGCTCTTCAAGGCTACTAGATACAAAGCTAAAGCGGAGTCCTGATAGCTTTGTCTAAATAAAGCTCAACTTTGCCATAAGTTAACCAATTAACCAAATTCATATAACAAAGCGGTGACATTGATTGCAATTATGCATCTTGATTCTCTTCAGCACTTCTAAGAATATAATCGGTCATCCAAGCTGTTCCTAACAAACAAATCCAAACCACAAAAACAGGGTTCGGTACTTCAATACTTGGTGAGACAACTAATGCCGCGAAACCAACTGTAGGCAACGTCCAGCACAACAGCTTACTCCAACGGAACGTCTTCAACTTTGACAAGCTTTCCATTGAAGCCATGATGCCAGTAATACTTAAAGCGACTAATACTGCGTATGAAAGATCGGCCATCCAAAGCGGTAATATAAGCCCCAAAGCCCACCAGCTATGCTTACTCGATGGTTTCCAATGTGACGCTGACCACCAAATTACCATCACAGCTAGTATCTGGGTCATTGTGATCATCGGCTCACCAGCAAGCTTATCACCCGCTTGAGTCACCATTATCCCGACCATCAAGGTCGTGACAATTAAAGCGCTGGTCAGTACCACAGCTAAGCTACTGCGTTTGGAAAAGGCCACCATAAGTAGAGGGAATAAAACCCAAAGGCTGATTGACAAGGTGATCGGTTGATAAGGTAGCGTTAAGCCGTAAACGGTCATAGCTGCCATAAGTAGCAAGCCAACTAATCCACCTTGAGGGAGAATCCACAATGCAGGTATCAGCATCGCGAGGACGGGAATATCGCCTTCACTTAGACTGATAGCTCGAGCACATACAACCGCTAATAGGGTTGTTATTAGGAATTGAAACGTTGAAAATAGCATGCCCTCTCCTTATCCATTCCTTTGGAAATCTGTACTAGGACTAAATGATTATGGACCAGTTTTTGATGCAAATCTTTGCTGTAATTCACCAAATTCCCCTTGGAAAAGTCAGTACTTACGGTGAGATCGCAAAAATGGCAGGTTATCCCGGTTATGCCCGTCATGTTGGTAAAGCACTTGGCAATCTTCCTAGCGAGAGTAAATTACCTTGGTTTCGCGTCATCAATAGCCAAGGGCGTATTTCATTGAAAGGTGAAGATTTAGTTCGACAGAGGGAAGCGTTGATCGCTGAAGGGGTAGAAGTCAGTAACGATGGCAAGATTAGCTTGAGGAAATATCGGTGGCAGCCTTAGCCTACCACCGATATAAAGAACTTAATTAGCGCACACCGATAAGACGTAGATCGACTTTATCTGTTTTATCTGCATCAGTTACGACTGGGTACGATGTATCAGTAATGAACTTAAGTTGGCCATTCACTTCAATACGTGCACTCACGCTGTAACGGTGACGAGCTTCGATTTTTGCTGGGTCATAAGCAAGGTCAAACTCAAAAGGAACTTGCGAACCTGCTGTCTCGAAACGATGCTTAGCGATAACTTTTGCTGGCGCATCGGCTAAAGAGATGTCTTGTAGAGTGATAGTAACCACTGCATCATCTGGCAATGCAATACGCTCACGGTACGCTACTGTA
Source organism: Vibrio ouci (assembly GCF_004551525.1). Classification (GTDB taxonomy): domain Bacteria; phylum Pseudomonadota; class Gammaproteobacteria; order Enterobacterales; family Vibrionaceae; genus Vibrio; species Vibrio ouci. The sequence continues at coordinate 301,598 of NZ_SATR01000001.1, forward strand.
CCTGTAATTGATTGTACCGCTGGTTGCTCAGTTTCTGTTTGCTCTGTTTGACAACCCACCAATACTGCTCCTAATACTAGTGATGCAACGAATGCGAATGCTTTTTTCATGAAACTTACCTATAAGCAATTAAATTTATAACGATTATATGTAGGCGCCATAACATTGTCATCGTCAACATCTGAATCTTGACAGCAGCTTAACGGTAAAGATGAGATCTTGACCTAAAATTAAACATCCGTTTGAATTTTCCTACAACAACGTGGAACATCGCGCCAAGGCGTAATTAAGGTAGTCAACAATGAGCCAACCTCTCAACGAGTTATTGAACTTACTGCAACTAGAAAAGCTTGAAGAAGGGCTTTTTAGAGGACAAAGTGAAAACTTAGGCCTGCCTCAAGTGTATGGTGGACAAGTGATTGGGCAAGCTCTGTCTGCTGCGAGATACACTGTCGCTGATGATCGTACTGTTCACTCATTCCATAGCTACTTTTTATACCCTGGCGATCCTGAGAGACCTATTATCTACGATGTTGAGAACCTCCGAGATGGTCGTAGCTTTAGTACCCGTCGAGTAAAAGCGATCCAAAATGGTCGCCCTATTTTCTACCTAACCGCGTCTTATCATGGAGAAGCACCCGGTTTTGAGCATCAAAATACGATGCCAAATATTCCCGGTCCGGAAAACTACGCGTCAGAATCTGAGCTTGCTGCGAAAATTGCAGACTTCCTACCAGAAAAACTTAAGAAAACCTTTTGTGATGAAAAGCCAATTGAAATGCGCCCGGTTACTGTGGTGAATCCGCTTAAGCCACAAAAAGTCGAGCCTAAGCAGTATCTGTGGATCAAAGCTAATGGCGAGATGCCAGACAACCAATTGATCCACCAATATCTGTTGGGTTATGCGTCTGACTGGGGCTTCTTAGTGACCGCCCTGCACCCTCACGGCGTTTCACTGATGACACCGAAATTCCAAGTCGCGACCATCGACCACTCTATCTGGTTCCACCGCCCATTTAAAATGGATGAATGGCTGCTATATGTGATTGATAGCCCAACCGCGAGCAATACTCGTGGTTTAGTGAGAGGCGAGATATACAACCGCCAAGGTCACCTGGTCGCAAGCGCAGTACAAGAAGGTGTGATGCGTTTTACTGAATAATTCAAACTATACTGACTAATTAAAACTGTGCCACTCCCTGCGAGTGGCATTTTTCTATTCATTACTAGTCATTACATATCGGCAGTGCTGTGGTGTACTTCAAAGGCTCCATTGCAAAGGTAGACGTGACATTAGAAATACCTGCCACTGAGTTAACCAGCTTCTTATAGAAGTGATCGAAACACTGCATATCTTTCACCAGTACTTTCATCATGTAGTCATACTCCCCCGCCATACGGTAGAACTCCATCACTTCAGGAAACTCCGATGCCGTAGAGACGAATTGGTTATACCACTCATGTGAATGATCACTGGTTTTGACCAACACAAAGGCCGTGAAAGACAAGTCGAGCTTTTCAGGGTTCAACAAAGCTACACGCTTTTGAATGATCCCTGCTTCTTCCATCTTCTTTAGCCTTTTCCAGCATGGCGTTGTGGTTAGATTGACCGCTTCCGATAAGTCATTCAAAGAAAGCGTGCCATCATTTTGGAGTAGATCGAGTATTTTTCGATCAATTTTATCTAGTTCAATTTCCATAACATCAACTTTGTAGAAAACTTTTCTCCAAATAAAGCAAATCAAAGCATAAATAGCAAAGTTTTTCTCCGACAAACTCGTTAGATTAATAACATAACGATTCTAAGGAGAAACCCTATGTGTACTGACCATAACTGGATTAATAACGCGGTTCGTAAAATTGAAGCGGATTACCAACGTAGCGCTGATACTCATTTGATCAAACTTGATCTGCCAAGCATTGATGGTATCGACGTTTATCTTAAAGACGAAAGTACACACCCAACGGGTTCTCTTAAACACCGCCTTGCTCGCTCGCTATTCTTATATGCAATTTGTAACGGCTGGGTTGGCCCAGAGACAACCATCATCGAATCATCTTCTGGCAGCACAGCGGTTTCTGAAGCTTACTTTGCACGACTACTTGGTCTGCCATTTATTGCCGTTATGCCAAAATCGACAGCACGCAAGAAAATCGAGCAGATCGAATTCTATGGCGGCCAAGCACACCTTGTTGATCGCTCAGACCAAATCTACGCTGAATCGCATCGCTTAGCACAAGAGCTCAATGGCCACTACATGGATCAGTTCACCTTCGCAGAGCGTGCAACTGACTGGCGTGGTAACAACAACATTGCTAACTCTATTTTCAGCCAAATGGAAAAAGAAGATCACCCAGTGCCAGCATGGGTTGTTATGAGCCCAGGTACCGGCGGTACATCGGCTACTATTGGTCGCTTTATCCGTTACCAGCAGCACGACACTAAGCTATGCGTCGTTGACCCTGAGAATTCAGTTTTCCACGATTACTACAAAACTGGTAATAAGAACCTTACTGGTGATTTCGGTAGCAAAATTGAAGGTATCGGTCGTCCACGCGTAGAACCAAGCTTTATTCCAGGTGTTGTCGATGAGATGCGTACTATCCCTGACGCAGCATCAGTCGCAACGGCACATTGGTTAGAAAAAATGCTTGGTCGTAAAGTCGGCGCTTCAACAGGTACCAACCTATATGGTGTTTTGCAGCTAGCAAGTGAAATGAAACAGCGTGGTGAGAAAGGCTCTATCGTGACACTACTTTGTGACAGCGGTGAGCGCTACCTAGATACTTACTACAACCCTGAATGGGTAAAAGAGAATATCGGCGACCTTCAGCCGTACGCTGCAAAATTAGAAGCTTTTGAGCAAACAGGTCAAATCGAGCAATAAAACTGAAAAATAATTGGGTATGGGTTTCTCCATTAACGCTTACTCAAACTTATAATAACAACGTCAGCCTTTGGCATAAGAAAACCGCGACTTTAGGTCGCGGTTTTCTTTTTCGGGTCAATTAACCCTTGTTCTGACGTGCTTCAAAAGCTGCGAGTTGCTCTGGCGTTGCTTTTGGTTGGTGGTTCTGCTTCCACTCATCGTAAGTCATGCCATATACACGCTCACGAGCATCATCGATATCCAGATCTACGCCTTGGTTCTCCGCTTCTGCTTTGTACCACTTGCTAAAACAGTTACGGCAGAAGCCAGCCAGAATCATCAAATCAATGTTCTGCACATCTTTGTTTTCGTCAAGGTGAGCCAATAAACGACGAAATGTCGCTGCATCTAGCTTATCTTGTTCTTCTTGAGATAGGTTTTTGTATTTAAATTCAGCCACTTTACTTACCTTTATGATTGTAATTTTTAAACATGACTATCCTATCAAGCGAACTCCCTTTAGCTCAAATACAAAAACGCCCAAGCGTTAACTTGGGCGTTTGAATTATTGATTGGCGAGGCTAGTTTAGCCTTGAATACCAACAATCAACCATGGCGCGTTTGGTGCCGTTAGGTCGCGCTCTAGGTGCCAGATATCAGTGATGTCTTCTTCAATGCCTTCTACTGCATCACGGTAACGACCACTGAATTGTAGGCTAAGCTGAGCTTTAGATGCATCGTGATCAGCACGTACAATTTCCGCGTCAACGTACATCACGTCAGTATGCTGCTCACCATCTAGCTTCGCGCGTTCCGCTTTCAAATCTTCGTATAGACTTGGCGATACATACTCTTCAATCGTGTGTAACTGATTGTGGTTCCAAGCACCTTGAAGGATACGGTAATGCTCGCGTGAGCCATTGATGAATGCCGATTGATCAAAACCCGGTGGGTAGTTGTGCGGTACATCTGTTTGAGCGCCAAAGCCAAAACCGCCACCTTGCGGTGCGTTCTGTGGTTGCTCAAAGTTATGTACATTTGGCTGTTCAAATTTAGGTGCTGAACCACCAAAAGCAGGCTGTTGACGCTGCTGGTTCATACTACCCTGCTTCGCCCCAAGCATAGAGCGCATTAGCTTGAAGATCACAAAGGCAATCAAGCCCATGATTAGAATATCCATAAACTGGATACCTTCAAATGCACCACCAAAGAATGCTGCGAGCAGGCCACCAGCTAGTAGGCCACCTAAAAGACCACCCATTAAGCCCTTTTTGCTTGAGCTTTGAGTTTTAGTCGTTTGATCTTTACCAATCGTATTGGTGTTCTGTTGCTGCTGTTTCGGTGCAGGTGCCGTCTTAAAGCTTTTGCCAAAAGATTTACCACCACCAAACTTTTTCGCCTCAGCGATTGGAGTAATCGCAACTGAGACCATCAGTAGGGCAACAAGAGAAAAGAGTCGTTTCATGTTCTTCCTTTTGTGTCTATCAAGGTTATGAATTTATACTTATCTAATCATATTAACCTTAGCTAGCCTATATTCAAAATAAAACGTCTTGATTACATGTATCAGAATATTGCAAATAATAGCACTGTCAGTTGACGCAATAGGCATCTGATAATTAAAATATTGAACAATGTTCATTTTAGATAACTTACCATGGCCCGAAGAAACGATCATACTCGCGAAGAGCTTGTTGCTTTAACACTGAATACCGTCAAAGAATTTTTAGCGACGAACTCACATCACGATCTTAGCTTACGAAAGATAGCGAATATGATTGGCTATGTACCGAGTACATTGGTTAACGTTTTTGGTAACTACAACTTACTGCTGCTGCATGCTGTGGCTCAAACTCTTGATGAACTGACTCAAGAAGCGAATCAAGTAGTCACCAACAGCAACAACGCTGAAACGGCACTTTATGAATTGGCCTATTGTTACCATGACTTTGCCCAGCGCCACCCAAACCGCTGGCAGTTAATCTTCGAACATAATATGAACGGAGAACCACTTCCTGAATGGCAGTCGGCTCGTATTGATTCAATGACTGGCATGCTAGAGCACCTGCTAAAAGCGCTGGCTCCAAATCGTAGTGAAGCAGAAGTGCTACAAGCAAGTCGTGTATTATGGTCCGGTGTACATGGTATTACACTGCTTAGTGTCGACGACAAGTTTTTTGCTGCCGAACCTATTGATGGCAAAGAGCTGATTGAGAATTTGCTGTCTAACTACCTAACCAATTGGTAAATCCTAAGGGAATAAGGATCACAAATGCCTAATAGTCAGGCTTCGCTTCTTGGGCAAAGACGCTTTTTGCCCTACTTCGTCACTCAATTTTTTGGTGCGTTCAACGACAACATTTTTAAGAACGTTTTGCTACTATTTGTCGCCTTTGCTGGCGCTGGCGCACTCCCGGTATCAAGTAATCTATTCATCAATCTAGCAGCTGGCTTATTCATTCTGCCCTTTTTTCTTTTTTCTGCTTCTGCTGGTGTTCTTGCTGATAAATACGAAAAAGCGTGGTTTATCCGTAAAGTTAAACTCGCAGAAATAGGCATCATGTGTTTAGGCGCAATTGGATTTATTACTGAGAGCTACATCATTCTGCTGGTTTTACTATTCCTCATGGGGACACAGTCCGCCTTTTTTGGCCCAGTGAAATACGCTTTACTGCCTCAGCAGCTTAAATCTAATGAACTCGTGCCTGGGAACGCTCTTGTTGAGACGGGAACCTTTCTCGCCATACTACTCGGTACTTTAGGAACTGGTGTGATTGCTTCTGCAGATAATGCTAAATATGTCGCCGCGATTTGCGTCGTGGTATTTGCGGTGCTTGGCTACATTTCTAGTCGCTCAATCCCTGAAGCGCCGGCTAGTGCTCCTGACCTCAAATTCCGTTGGCAGCCCATCAAGCAAACCAAGAAAACGATCGCGATTGCTAAAGCCGACCGAATCATTTTTCAGGCGCTTATGGCTATCAGTTGGTTTTGGTTCCTTGGCGCTGCGTACTTAACCCAGTTTCCAAACTTTACCAAACTTCATCTTAACGGCAGCGAGAGTGCGGTGTCGTTCTTACTTGCTCTATTTTCTGTTGGTATCGCGATTGGTTCACTCGCCTGTGACAAACTGTCAAACCATCGAATTGAAGTCGGTATTGTTCCACTCGGTAGTCTTGGCATTACTGTGTTTGGCGCGCTAATGGCGACATCTATCCCTACGACTCTTCCTGACTTTGTTGGCTTTACTGATTTTGTTTCGCACCAAACACTTTGGCCGGTATTTGCCTATCTGCTAATGCTTGGCGTTTCAGGGGGGATTTTTATCGTTCCTCTCTATGCCTTGATGCAGCAACGTGCAAAAGAAACAGAACGCGCACAAGTGATTGCGGGATTGAATATTTACAACTCCCTGTTTATGGTCGGTAGCGCTGTTTTAGGTATTGTCTGTCTAACCATCCTAGAACTGAGTATTCCTCAGCTTTTCTTATTACTGTCTGTGATGAATCTGTTGGTCGCGATTTATCTCTGCCTGCAAGTGCCTATTTTTGTGGTGCGATTCTTAGTGTGGATGCTGACTCATACCATGTATCGCGTCACTCATAAGAACCTACATAACCTACCGCAGAAAAGTGGCGCATTGTTGGTTTGCAATCACGTCAGCTATATGGATGCGCTATTGCTAAGCGCAGTATGCCCAAGGTTAATACGTTTCGTTATGGAAGAAGATTACGCTAACTTGCCGCCTTTAAGACGCTTTTTGAACCGTGCGGGGGTTATCCCAATCTCTGCTACCAATCGACGTTCAATCATCCGTGCTTTCAATGAAGTCGAGCAAGCGTTAGCCGAAGGTCACATCGTGTGTATTTTCCCAGAAGGTCGACTGACCTCTGACGGTGAGATGAACGACTTCTTACGCGGAATGGATTTGATCCTAAAACGCAGCCCAGTTCCAGTAATCCCAGTTGCCTTGAAAGGCCTTTGGGGCAGCTATTTTAGTCGCTATAAAGGCGCAGCCTGTAAAGGTTTACCATCACGTTTCTGGTCTAAAATCGAGATCGAAGTGGGCACACCTGTTGATCCTAGCCTTGCTTCAACGGAAAGCATGCATCAAAAGGTATCCTCACTGCGCGGAGACTGGCGTTAATCTTGCCGCTGAAGTTACTAGGTTGAACATGCGTTTAGTTTTTCTTAACGCATGTTCAATACATTCAACTCTATTTATCGTGGTCATTACGCTACACTGTCATGTAATTGCCTACTACTGTCTTCATAATGAAAAATATAACTAGATACCTTCCTTTTGGCTTAGCTTTAATCGTTTGTCTTACGCCTTATATTTCTTCGCCAACCGCTCTTGTTATTGGCTTCTTACTTGCCTCGTTAGGTCTAGTGCCGGCCGATTTAAACCTAGCCAAATTCACCAAAAAGCTTCTCGCCTATTCCATCGTTGGACTCGGTTTTGGGATTCACTTTGATCAAGCGCTTGCGGTCACTTCTGATGGCATAGGCCTTATTATCGCAACTATTTGGGGCACACTATTGATTGGATGGTGGGTTGCTAAATGGATGGGACTAAACAAAGAGACCGGATATTTAATTTCATCAGGCACCGCGATCTGTGGCGGAAGTGCGATTGCGGCTGTAGCGCCTGCCATTAAAGCCGACGACGAGCAAATCGGGCTAGCACTGGCGACAGTCTTCGTTCTAAACTCGATTGCGCTGTTTATATTCCCTGTTATCGGCCATGCACTAAATCTAGACCAGCACACTTTCGGTACCTGGGCTGCAATTGCAATACATGATACCTCTTCGGTTGTTGGCGCAGCTTCTGCTTATGGTGAAGAAGCATTAACCACCGCAACAACACTAAAATTAGCGAGAGCCCTATGGATTATTCCGATTGCTCTGTTTAGTGCATTTCTATTCCGTAGTGATTCAAAAAAAATCACCATTCCTTACTTCATTTTATTTTATTGCGCGGCGATCGCGTTCAGCGATTTAGTGCCACAATTCGAAGTCATTTATCAGGGTATATTTGATATTGCCAAGCGTGCGCTGGTGATATGTCTGTTCTTGATAGGCTGCGGTATTTCGGTAGAGAAACTGAAGTCTTCCGGCCCTAAGCCGTTAGTTTTCGGTGTTACGTTGTGGGCTTTGATTTCAACCACTTCTTTAGCGTGGCTCACTCTCGCTTAAAACTCATCCGCTTTTGGGATTAGCTTTTTGCGCTTTTGTGGTTTGGCACTGAGAACCAACACGGACACGAGCAAAAACGCAGAAAGCTCAGCCAATGCTCTAACTAAACCGTCGCTTTGAACAGCGACGATTATCTGCAAAATTACTGCGATAACTAAGGCTGATTTCATCATTCTTATACCAATTTCCATATCAAGCTAAATGCTATTATGAGTTAAAGTTATAAGATTGATAAATTCATATTTGTACTATGAAATTGCCAAATTAACTAAGTTGTCCTTCGATCCAATGAATAAAGGTTTGCACTTTGGGTCTCTTCTCCGTCCCTGAAGGGCAAACTACGTCATAACTCATATCCGTTTCCATACTCGGGTAAGGAGTAATTAACTCACCACTATCGATATATGGTTTGACGAAATGATAACGCCCCATTGCCACACCGACATGATTACGAGCACATTGGGTCCCCATATCACGGTGGCTAACACAGTAAAACTGTTCGAATAGGTTGACCTTAACCCCAATATGTTTAATCCATCTTTGCCAGACATCTGATTCAAGAGCATGGATGAAATTTACTCGGTGAAGTGACTCTAGGCCATCGTCAAATATACCGAGATCTTTGGCATATTTAGGCGTGCAAACCGGTAAGTACTTCTCACCGAACAAGCGTTTTCGGTACATATCAGGCAGTTGATTTGTACCGTAGTAAATCGCCAAATCTAACTGACCTTGGTTATAGTTTTGTTCTTCTTGAGCAAAAATATTGAGATTAAGCCTCGGGTACCTTTGCTTAAAATCCGCAATACGCGGCAGTAGCCAACCATTGGCAAACGCTGGACTCATGGCAATGTTTAGCTGTCCATGCAGTTCGGTGTTATTAATCTGTTCAATATCGCTATAGATGAGGCCTAACGACTTTGAGATTGTTTTGTTGAACCTTTCCCCTTCAGGAGTCAGCTCTAGCTTGCGTGTCCCTCTTACAAACAGGTTAAAGCCAAGTTCACCTTCTAATACTTTGATGCGATGACTTACTGCACCTTGGGTTAAGTGAAGCTTTTTTGCTGCCAACGTGAAGCTCATCATTTTCGCCGCCACATTGAAGGTATGCAGATTTCTCAGTAACTGTTGTTGGTTTGCCATACGCACTTATGCATTAAAATTTTTAATTCATAGTGTGACCTATTTCGTTTGTTCGCACCGTGAATTAACTCATAAAATCAACCACAGAAAGCTATCAATAGAGAGCACGTTGCGTCTGACTCTCGCCAAACGGCTCTCATATTAAAAATATTAATTTAATATCTTAGGGGCAAATATGAACATACTTGGATATATGCAGAAAGTGGGTAAGGCGTTGATGGTACCCGTTGCCACACTGCCAGCAGCCGCAATCCTGATGGGTATCGGCTATTGGCTGGATCCTGTTGGTTGGGGTTCAGAAAACATTCTTGCAGCATTTTTAATTAAGTCTGGCGGCGCAATCATCGATAACATGGCGGTGCTATTCGCGGTCGGTGTGGCATTTGGCCTAAGCCGAGACAAAAACGGTTCAGCGGCGCTATCGGGCTTCGTGATGTTCTTAGTGGTAACCACACTTCTCGCACCTGGTTCTGTTGCTCAGTTAACGGGTGTTGACGCAAGCGAAGTACCTGATGCTTTTGCTAAGATCAGTAACCAATTTATCGGTATTATCATCGGTATTATCATCGGTATTATTTCTGCTGAGATCTATAACCGTTACTCAAGTGTCGAGCTGCCTCAGGCACTGGCATTCTTTAGCGGCAAGCGCTTAGTTCCAATCCTAACCTCTCTTGCTGGTATGGTGCTGTCATTTGCTCTGCTTTACATCTGGCCGGCTGTGTACGATGCACTGATCCTATTTGGCATCAAGCTTGAGAGCATGGGCTCAGTTGGTGCTGGTCTATTTGGCTTCTTTAACCGTCTATTCCTATCGGTAGGTATGCACCACGCACTCTACCCAGTATTCTGGTTCGACGTTGTAGGCATTAATGATATTCCTAACTTCTTAGGCGGCGCTCAGTCGATTGCCAATGGTACGGGTATTCCTGGAAAAACAGGTATGTACCAAGCTGGTTTCTTCCCAATCATGATGTTTGGTCTACCTGCGGCTGCACTCGCTATGTACCACTGCGCGGACGCTAAAAATAAGAACCAAGTGTTTGCAATCATGCTGGCAGCAGGTATGGCTTCGTTCTTCACAGGTATTACTGAGCCACTAGAATTCAGCTTTATGTTCCTAGCACCAGTACTGTTCCTAATTCACGCAGTTCTTACTGGTATCTCGTTATACATAGCTGCGTCAATGGAATGGATGGCAGGCTTTGGTTTCTCGGCAGGTCTGGTTGACTTCGTGCTATCGAGCCAAAACCCTCTAGCGACCAACTGGTACATGCTAATACTACAAGGTCTTGTATTCTTTACGCTTTACTACGTTATTTTCCGCTTCGCCATCGTTAAGTTTAACCTTAAAACGCCTGGCCGCGGTGAGGACCTATCGAAAGAAGAGTCTCAAGATATTCCAGAACTGACGGCTGAATACATTAAGGCAATTGGTGGCGCTGATAACATCATCGAGGTAGACAACTGTATTACTCGCCTTCGCTTAGGAGTGAAAGATTCATCACTGGCTGACAGTGCGAAGTTGAAACAGCTCGGTGCTGCGGGTGTCGTCCCTGTCGGTAAGAATGGACTTCAGGTCATCATCGGTTTAGGCAAAGTAGACAAGGTTGCCGAACAGATGAAGCTACAACTGGCTAACTAATAAATAAGAGTTTGTGGTGATTCACCTTCACCACGCCCCCCTGAAGTGCAGTTTTCGCTTAGTCACCGAATCTGCACTTCTTTTTATATCTGGCTTGCTAGCCACTCTTTCACCGACTTCCTCGACACCTTGATGCCACTTTGCAAAAGCGTTTCCGGCATAGAGTAATAAGCAATTGGCCATTTGAACTTAACTAACCGTTGTTGCAGATAGGCCTCAATTTCGCATTTTTCCAACGCATGAGTAAATATGCAAACCGCAACTGGGCGATGGCCAAACTCAGCATCGGCGATAGGCACAACAATAGCTTGAGAAATATCAGGCACCTGCATCAGGGCAGCTTCAATCTCTTCGCAATGAACATTTTCACCACCGGAAATAAACTGGTTATCCGCTCGGCCAATGATTTTCAGCTCATCAGACACCCACTCACCTAAGTCTTTGCTATCAAACCAACCATTTTCGACTAGTGGAGTTAGCTTCCCTTTACGGTAATAACCGGATGCAAGAGTTTCTCCGCCAATATAGATCCGCTGCCCTTCAAGTTTCAGCTCTCGGTTAGGTAGCACCTTGCCTGCGCTGTAGTGTTCATCGATACGTTTAGCCGTTACCGTCGAGGCGGCTTCGGTCATGCCATAACCTAGCCAAGTTTCGATACCTTGTTTGGCCGCTTGCTGACTCAATGCTAAAGGCACATGACTGCCTCCGAGCAAGACATGACTCAGTGACAAACACACTTTATCGTCAAGCAAACGCTTTAGCTGAGTCGCGACCAAAGAGGCATGACTAACCCCAAGTATGTCTGTCGCCAAATCTCCTGTGCCTACCTTGATGATTGCACCACTGTATAACCAGCGATAAACAATCGCTAAACCTGAGACATGGTACATAGGCAAACTCAATAACCAAGTATCGCCTTGCTGATAGGAAAATGGTTCCAGCAGCCCCGACGCCGAGGCGAGATGCTGACGAGAAGTGTGAGTGACCGCTTTCGGTGTGCCCGTCGAACCGGATGTGAAAACAATCGAAGCGAGGTTATCAGGTTGGTAAGCACTAACTTCTTGAGGCTCTACCGTCTCGCCATATCGAATATTGCTGATCGCGCTTAGCTCTTGACACTCAACATTAATCCACACCCTTTGCTTCGACTTCGATAAGTACAAGGTATCGAGTTTATTGTCTAGCTCAGCACGAGTTTGTGGCATGGTAAGCGCGCAGGTAACACCTAGCTCTAAACAAGCTAAGAAGATAATTATCTGCTCAATGCTGTTCTTACCAACACTGGTGAGTACGTCTCCAGCCTCAAGCCCCTGCTGATTTAGGTGATTAGCTACTTTGGCGACTAAATCATTCAGCTCAGCCCAAGTATAATTTCTATCACTTGTTTCGAGTGCGCATAAAGATGGGCTCATTAGAGCCCATTGTTTTAAAGGAGAAAGTTCGCGCAGCATTACGATTGCCATATCAATGGCTGTTCTGCCAGGCTGACAACTGGCAACTCACAAGAAGGCCATGGAGTTTCAAGCTGCTGAGCAAATAACCCAACCGTATCTAATCCCGGCACTTCATCAGGCAACTGCCAATGCGCAAATCTTGCTAGCTGGGTTAGACCCAAACTAGATTCAATGCTAGAGCTTACCACTGCCTTGATGCCGAGCAACTTAGCTTTATCGATCAACTCAATACAGCGCTCTACTGAACCAATTAGGGTCGGCTTAATAACAATGGCTTTGGCCCCGTTTAGGTCCTCAAGCTTAAAGTCATCTTTACGAATCGCATGTTGCAGTGTTTCATCCCAAGCGATCGCAATACCGGTATTGATCGCAAATGAAAAGCTATCACCGGGTACCTGACAAGGCTCTTCAATAAACGCAATTCGACCACGCAGTGACGGCGCTATTTTTTTCGCAAACTGCTCAGCCTTTTCAGCACTCCACGCTCGGTTTGCATCCAAGCGTAGCGTCAAATCAGGAATCGACTCCAAAAACAGACTGACTAGCATTCCATCACGGATAGGTTCGTATAAGCCAACCTTGATCTTAGCGACTTTCTCACCTGTCATAGCGTTTAGCTTTGGCAGTAACTCATCTGGGTCACCAGAGCATAGCGGCGCAGCTTGATAGCTACCGTTTACCGGAAGCTCTTTGTTAAGCTCCATCTGAGCCATAGAAAGTCCAAATGCGACAGACGGAAATAGCTCATCAAGTTTTAACTCTGAACCTTGGTGCCACAATTCGAGCTGCTCAACGAGTTGCGAGTAAACCTCATCCATGGTTTCTACGCTAAAGCCAGGTAGTGGAGCAATTTCGCCTCTACCAACATCGCTGTCCAAGCTTAGCTCGACAACAAACCCTTCACGATGTTTTAGCCTTTGTTCACGCAGTATCACGCCACTGTCCATCGGCAATTCATAGCGATACAGTTTGGCTGATCTCATAGCAATATCCCTTTATATTTTGATTTAAATGTAGCTTGTATTGGATATTTCACCCATTTGTACGTTGATATCTAAGCTATAGCCTTAAGAGCAAGGAGAGGACGCGCAGTTTATAAGCATAAATGAGCATCCTCGACGTAGCTATTGAGGCTAGAGCGACGATATCGACAACAAATTAAGGGTTGCGTGGGAATTTGTTGAAGTCCGGACGACGCTTTTCATTAAATGCATTGCGCCCTTCTTGTCCTTCCTCTGTCATGTAGAACATCATGGTTGCGTTACCCGCTAGCTCTTGAAGACCCGCTTGGCCGTCACAATCAGCGTTCAGTGCCGCTTTCAGACAACGTAGTGCCATTGGGCTGTGTTGTAGCGTCTCGCGACACCAGCGTACCGTCTCTTTTTCTAGCTCTTCAACTGGAACAACTGTGTTTACTAGCCCCATATCCAATGCTTCTTGAGCATCGTAGAAACGACATAGGAACCAGATTTCACGTGCTTTTTTCTGACCCACGATACGAGCCATGTAAGACGCGCCCCAACCGCCATCAAATGAGCCAACTTTCGGTCCAGTTTGACCAAACTGCGCGTTTTCAGCCGCGATCGTTAGGTCACACATCATATGCAGAACATGACCACCACCGACAGCCCAACCTGCAACCGCTGCGATTACAGGCTTAGGACAAGTACGAATTTGGCGTTGGAAGTCTAAAACGTTTAGGTGGTGAGTACCTGAATCATCTTGGTAACCGCCGTAGTCGCCGCGAATTTTCTGGTCGCCACCAGAACAGAAGGCTTTCTCACCTAAGCCAGTCAAAATAATCACACCAACACCTTCGTCGTAACGAGCATCAGCAAGAGCATTAATCATCTCTTTTACTGTTTGCGGACGAAAAGCGTTGCGAACTTGAGGGCGAGCAATGGTAATTTTTGCGATGCCATCTTCTGATTTATGGTATTGAATATCTTCATATTCACCTGTGCAGTCATTCCAGTTAACTGGTGCGTATAGTTCTTCTTCTGAGATACCGACTGTTTTTGCCATGGTGATTCCTGTTTGTTTACCTAATAACTCAACTTAACGACTCAAAGCGTATTGAGTTGAGCTTTTATGATTTCTGCAAAAGCTTGAGGTTGTTCGATATGAACATTGTGTCCAGCTTGTGCAACTTGGCTAAAAGACAAACCGCTTTGTTCGGCCAACTGACTAAACTTATTGTCTTTCTCGCCACAAATATAATGTGTTGTTAAGCCCGAGCATTTTAATCGCTCAAGCAAATAATCTTGTCTAGCTAGCGAAGTAGCTTCGAGCACACTCGCTACTGAAGTGCCTAGATTAGCACTGCGTTTTAATATCAGGTTTTGTCTTTGCTCATGGTTTAGTGAACTAAAGACGCGCTGCAAATACCAATCGGCCAACACCTGCTCAATTGGCTCATTTCTAAAACGTTCAGCCCAGCGATGATCGTTATCCCAACGAGCTTTTTTGTCTTGCTCGGTTTGCAAGCCAAAGTTCCCGCCTTCAACAATAAGGCGTTGAATATTAAGAGATGAAAAGTAGTGATTCGCCACACCGGACATCGCTATCCTTCCCCCCAAGGAATAGCCAACTAATACTATAGGCTGCTCTGGACTCACATGGGTGAGAAGAGTGTCAGATATTTGATCGCAACAATCTTCAAAATTGAAACAAGAGCGTAATGCGCTCATTCCATGCCCCGGAAGGTCGATGGTAATCGAGGGAAAATCACTAAGTTGCTGGCGAACCTGATGCCAATCTTTACCACAGCCCAGCAAACCATGAAGATACACAACAATGGGTTTTGATTGGCTATCGCTGAGAGTGGGATGACTAAAGAGCATAGACTTGTTGAATAAACTCTTTCAGTTGAGAGGAAGCTTGTTCCGGAGGAGTTTGAACCTCTACCAATAGCGTACCTTGCCCACCAAGTAAGTGACTGTTCACTGTTTCTGTGTAAGCGGCTAAGGTTTCAGGTTTGCTATACGCCAGTTTGAATTGCTTGGCAGCATGCTCGAAATCAAAGCCATGAGGCATTTGGTAGAGCGATTGTTTCTGCTGCTGTGGCACTGGCAGTAAATCAAATATTGCCCCGCCATCGTTATTGGTCACCACAACAACAACTGGCGTCGATTGGTGCGACAGAAGCGCGAGCGAATTAATATCGTAAAGCAGTGACGTATCACCAATAAATACTACGGTCGGTGATTGATTTGCTCGAATCACGCCTGTTGCCGTCGCAATCAGTCCATCGATACCCGAAGCTCCGCGGTTACTGTATACGGAGTAATCCGCCACGCCGCTGAACATATCCACCAGACGAACAAATAGGCTGTTCCCTAAGAAGATATCGGTATTTAAAGGGAGCTGATTGAGGTTTAACGCCAAACCAATCTCACTCAAACAAGCTGGTGCTGCAAGGTGAAGCTGAGCAAGTGACGCCACTTGTTGAGAAATATGCGATAGTTCTTTTGCCCAACCAGCGGCTGAACAAGTTAATGGTTGTATCGCGCTAACAACTTGGGTTAACCATGGTTCAATTGCCGCAACATGGTGCGTTTGCATCAAATGAGCTTGATTGTTGCGCTCTCTTTTCGGGTCAAGAAAATGATAGAGTGCACCGCGCTGTTCAACTTGCTCGACTAGCCATTGATTGAGACGTTTCGATACAACTCGCGAGCCCACTTGAAGGATCAATTCACATTGATTAAGCAGTGCTGTATTAGCACTGTTTTGTAGCCAGATATCATAGTGAGCCCAGTCAGACGTTACCCCTGCTTGCGGATCAATAAAAATCGGCCAGCCAAGTTTATCGGCTAACTGTTTCGCTTTCTTCGCTTCGCTCAAGCTGACACTGCCGACAATGATGGCGCCTTTTTTCGAGGCAAACTCAGCGACGTTGATATGAGGCACAGCCGAGTATGAACGCTGGCAAGTGTAGGTATCTTTATTCGCAAGCCAAGTACTCACTTCATCAATATAACCTTGATAAATTGACTTGTTTTCGTTGCTATATAACGGCTCAGGGAACGGGCAATTAATATGTACCGCTCTTCCCTGCTGTTGTTGCTCAAACATTACTTGGTCAATCGACGTCAATAACCACTTCAACGGTGTATTCAATGACGGGCTTGGCAGTTCAAGCGCTGACGTTACATGAGATGAGAAAATGCCCGATTGGTTGATGGCTTGATTGGCACCGCAACCAACCAACTCAATAGGTCTATCAGCAGTCAGCACAACCAGTTTTTCACCGGTCAGTTTTGCTTCAGCAATCGCAGGAAGCAAGTTTGTCACCGCTGTACCAGAAGTCACCACGATCGCTACTGGCTTGCCGCTGGCTTTTGCTAAACCCAGCGCGAGAAAACCAAGTCCGCGCTCATCAAAATGGGTATGTAAATTCAGTTTTGGATTTTCATCGGCTTCAAGTATCAGTGGCGTTGAGCGCGAACCGGGAGCGACACAAAGATCGGTGACACCGTGACGAGTCAGTTCTTCAAGTAACACTTGACACCAAATTCGATTCAGTACCGCTTGATTGATAGTCTGCGTTAGGTCGCTCATTAAGAAGCAACTCCAAGAGGTGGGTTATCTGAGATAAGAGAAAGTAGCGTCGACATCTTCTTATCGAGCTCTTGCCATTCATACTCGGCAACAGAACCGGGAACAATACCGGCACCAGCGAATAGCTGTACTTCACCATCTAACACTAACGCACTACGAATTGCGACGCAGAATTCGGCCCTTTGATGACTAATAAAGCCCATTGAGCCAGCGTACCAACCACGAGCAAAAGGTTCATTTTGTTGAATAAAATCCATCGACTCTTGTCTAGGCAAGCCCGCTACTGCTGCCGTTGGCTGAAGAGCACCAAGCAATTGAACGCCATTAATGCCTTTGTGCAGATGAGCATGGATGCTGCGCTTAAGATGCTGGACTTTACGCAGTCGAACTAGCCTTGCTTCTTGCTCGACCACTACATCATCAGAATACGGCGATAAACGCTCAATGATATCGTCCACCACATATTGGTTCTCATTGAGGTTTTTACTGTCACTTGCTAACCAGTTAGCCAGTTCCATATCTTGGCTGGCGTTACTGCCTCGGCCAATTGTTCCTGCTAACGCTTCGGTGTACAGCTCTTGGCCTTGGCGTAAATAAAGGCGCTCTGGCGTTGAGCCGATAAAGCTGTGTTTTTTGTCTAAAGAAAGCAAAAAGTGAAAGCTATGATGGTTGCTCAAATAGCTAGATTTCAACAAACGAGAAGCACACAACGGCTGATCAAGTGAGACCGTTGTCTTTCGCGCTAATACCACTTTCTTGAAATCATCATTTTCAATGCCCGTTAGCACCTTGTCAACCAATTCAGACCATTGCTCTTTTTCAGGCACATGCTGAATGCTTTCAATATGAGATGAAATAGGTGGTAGTGGTGCTACGTCTAGTTGCAGCTTATATAAGCCAGCGAGAGTACGATGTTTCTCTACATTGAGGTTAACCGCTAACGACCATTTGTCATCAAAACGGATTAACTCCACTTGCGGCAGAAAAAAGAAAGAAGACATACAACGGCGATTTTTTCCGGTGTGACCGTCAAAGGAACGACCACCCCAAATGCGCTGATCATCGGCTAAAATCGCGTAAGCAGGTGCAGGATCCACGAAAGTATGTAACTGACCTAGCGCAACCACCTCTTCGCGGGTATCGCGAGATTGCCAATAAAACTTTGGAAATAATGGCTGGGCGTCTAACCAGTCAATAAATGGGAAGTCAGGTTTTTCCTCAAGAACTTGAACTAGACGGGTTGTACCGTCTTTCGCATCCTTTACGCGTTCGATCAGTTCAGTAACGGCTTGATGAAAGTATGACAAATCAGCCTCGTATGCACAGAGATTAACAGGGTCTGTTGACCTTTTGCGGTTAAATTTTGTTCGAGATAAAAGCGTTTTAATCGCGGCGAGAGGTTTGTTGCCTAGTCAACTAAGCTAAACACCTCTCAACAAAGAGTAAAACGCTTTTAGCCGAACCCTTTGGGCAGCGTTTGTGGGCCCTTTTTACTGCGTTATCGGCTTATCAGGTAGGAAAACTACATTTCAAAGCCTCTGCCTTGTATAAAGACCCCACAAACAGCTGCAAAAATCAGCTCAAAAGGTCAACAGACCCTTTCTATTTTACCTCGCTACTCTATTTATAGACCTCACTCAAATCAAGGTTGCAAACAATGTTTTGCGAAATCCTGTGATAACGGGCGTGCTACAAAGGCTTTATTGTTGCCATCAAACCAGATTTTTATTCTAAAGAACCGTTTTTTGGGTTACTTTAATAAAGTTATTCAATTATTTTTAGGTTTTAATCAATGCAAAATATCGGGATGTCGTCAAAACTCGACAATGTCTGCTATGACATTAGGGGTCCTGTACTCAAACATGCTAAGCGCATGGAGGAAGAGGGACATAAAATACTGAAGCTTAACATCGGTAACCCTGCCCCATTTGGCTTTGACGCCCCAGATGAAATTTTGGTTGATGTGATTCGTAACTTGCCGACTTCTCAAGGCTATTGCGACTCAAAAGGTATTTATTCCGCCCGTAAAGCCGTGGTGCAACATTACCAACGCAAAGGCATTCGTTCATTAGACGTCGAAGACGTTTATATTGGTAACGGCGCTTCAGAGTTGATCGTGATGGCGATGCAAGCCTTGCTAAACAATGGCGATGAAATGCTGGTACCTGCACCAGACTACCCACTCTGGACCGCATCAGTTGCTCTGTCTGGTGGTAAAGCGGTTCACTACATGTGTGACGAAGAAGCCGATTGGTACCCAGACCTAGATGATATTAAGAGTAAGATCACGCCAAAAACACGCGGTATTGTTCTTATCAACCCTAACAACCCGACTGGCGCCGTCTACAGCCGTGACTTCTTATTAGAAGTGATTGAGATTGCACGCCAACACAAACTGATCATTTTTGCTGACGAGATTTACGACAAAGTGTTATACGACGGTGCAACGCACACCTCGGTAGCGACTCTGACTGAAGATGTATTGGTTGTGACTTTTAACGGTTTGTCTAAAGCTTACCGTGTATGTGGTTTCCGTGGTGGTTGGATGTTCCTTACTGGCCCTAAACACCAAGCGCAAGGTTACATCAACGGCTTAGACATGCTCTCCTCGATGCGTTTGTGTGCCAACGTGCCAATGCAACACGCAATTCAAACCGCACTAGGTGGTTACCAGAGTATTAACGAATTACTGCTTCCAGGTGGGCGTCTTCTTGAGCAGCGTGACCGCGCATGGGAGTTGATCAACCAGATCCCTGGTGTTTCTTGTGTCAAACCAAAAGGGGCGATGTATCTGTTCCCGAAGATCGACACTAAGATGTACAACATTAAAGATGACCAGAAAATGGTACTCGACTTCCTCGTTCAGGAAAAAGTACTGCTGGTGCAAGGCACAGGCTTCAACTGGCCAAAACCAGACCACTTCCGCATTGTGACTTTACCGCACGTTGAAGACTTAGAAATTGCTATTGGTCGTTTCGAGCGCTTCTTATCAACCTACAGCCAGTAGTAATTAGATTCGTTCTTTCATATGCTTAAAGGGTACTCATTGAGTGCCCTTTTCATTTCATGGAGTAAAGAAATGCCGCAAGACAACGATTCAGAACACAATTATAAGGAAAGTCACTTTTTCGCTCACTTGGCACGGATGAAATTGATTCAGCGCTGGCCACTGATGCGCTCTGTGTCGACTGAAAACATTTCTGAACATAGCTTACAAGTCGCTTTTGTTGCCCATGCTCTCGCTCTGATAAAAAACAAGAAGTTTGGCGCTAATCTCAATCCAGAGCGCATCGCGATTTTGGGCATGTACCATGACACCAGTGAAGTGCTAACTGGCGATTTACCTACTCCAGTCAAATACTACAATCCTGAGATTGCTAAAGAGTATAAGAAGATTGAAGCGGCCGCAGAGCAGAAACTGCTTTCAATGCTACCTGAAGAGTTCCAAGAGGACTTCGCCCCTTTCCTTGTTTCTACCGCAGCACATGAAGAAGACGCAGATATAGTCAAGCAAGCCGACACGATTTGTGCCTACTTAAAATGTTTAGAGGAATTGAGCGCGGGCAACCACGAATATGCGCTGGCTAAAAAGCGCCTAGATATCACCCTTAAAGAGCGCAGTAGCCGTGAGATGGACTACTTTCTCAATGTCTTTGCGCCAAGCTTTGAGCTTTCTCTGGATGAAATCAGCTAATATCAGTTGTCTGATCACTTTTAAAACTGTGGAGTAGGAAGTCGATCAACTCTTTCTTACGTTTTGGCATCAGCTTGCGGTCAGCATAGACAAGACTCACTTCCACTTCGGGCATTTTGTATTCGGGTAATAAACGGACTAAACGGCCAGTGGCAAAGTGTTCACGACAGATAAATTCAGGTAGCACAGCAATCCCTAGGCCATCAAGAGAGGCTTTAAGGCACGCAGTGATGGTATTGACTCGCAGTCGGTATGGCAGGTCAATTTGATAAGAGCTTTCATCATCAAGTTGTAAGTGCCACTTCGGCAAGCGTGCCGCTTTATTGGAGACTTCAACCATTTGATGAGGAGCGATTAAGTCTAAGTGGTGCTCAATCATCCCGTACTCTTCGAGATAGTCAGGACTTGCGACCAAGGCGCGCTTTGAGGCCGTTAAATAGCGCGAGACAAGATTAGAATCTTCCAATTCTCCGATCTGAGCATACAGATCAATCCCCTCACCGATAATATCGACCTCTCTGTTCGAGAGTTCTAAGTTCATAGTGACATTCGGGTAGAGTTTCAAAAATTGATTAATATAGGAGCCCAATACCTGATGCCCTAGTTCGACAGGTAACACGATATTCAAAGGGCCTCTAACTAAGTCTTGATTGGCCGAGACTTCTAGCTCTGCTTGATTCATCACTTCCAACATCTGCTGACTGGATTGATAAAACTTTTCACCTTCCGGGGTTAACACTAAGCTGCGTGTCGAACGAGTGATCAATCTCACACCTAAATGCTGCTCCAACTCACCTAGCTTTCGGCTTACCGTAGACTTTGTCATTCGTAAAGATTCAGCAGCGTGAGTAAAGCTACCACAATCAACAACTTGAACGAATATAGTTACTGCATTTAGGTCCATTCACTTTCCTCACCCTGGTTATTAGCTCAATTTCTGCAACAGTGTTTTCAGTTTTTCCTATCTTATCAACCAATACAGATGATTTACAATTCGTTACATTCAATGAATTCGAGAATGCGTCAATGACAGAAACACACGACATGCCAACCAAGAAAAAAACGCGCAACAAAGCCCCTCTTATTGCTACAGTCATTATGCTGTCTCTCGGGCTATTAGGTGGCGGCTATTGGTTTGGCTATGGTCAATACTTCGAATCGACTGATAACGCCTACCTTCAAGGTGATATCACCACAATCAGCCCAAAAGTCTCCGGCTACATCGTTAAATCCTATGTAACGGATAACCAAGTGGTTAAACAAGGCGATCTTCTAGCACAAATCGACGACCGAGATTATCAAGCGACACTTGACCAAGCGAATGCTCATTTAGAAGTCACCCAATCTAGCGTTAATAATCTATATGCTCAGCAAACCTTGCAACGTAGCCAAATTAACCAAGCTAAAAGCCAAGTTGATTCCGCGCAAGCTGAGTACGATCGCGCGGTTCAGCAAGTCGCTCGCTCTCGCAGTCTCTTGAAACGTAATTATGCGTCTCAAGATGAAGTCGACAGCATGCTGGCGCAACAAAAAGTCACTCTAGCGCAGTTAGAGCAAGCGAAAGCTAATCTAGTTGCAGCCAATGATCAGCTAGTGGTTATCGCCAGCGAAGTTGAACAAGCAAAAGCGTCAGTGACAGAAGCAAATGCCCAATTAGAGCAAGCGCAGCTTAATCTTAACTACACCAAAATCTACGCACCTGCCGATGGTGTAATTGGCAAACGTAGCGTACGTGAAGGCTTGCTCGTCCAGGCTGGCACACCGTTAATGAGCCTAGTACCAAACAATGCAGTGTGGATTGAAGCTAACTTCAAAGAAACTCAACTGAGTGGTATTCACCAAGGTCAAAAAGTAGAAGTCGAATTAGATGCCTTCCCGGGTCAAACATTGGAAGGCGTGGTAGACAGCTTCTCACCAGCGACTGGAGCTAAGTTCGCCCTATTACCACCTGAAAATGCGACGGGTAACTTCACTAAAATCGTTCAGCGTGTTCCGGTTAAAATCGTCATCCCTGATCAAAAAGATCTTCAAGGTCGCCTGATGCCAGGTTTATCCGTGGTCACTACCATTGATACACGAGGCTAATTATGAGCCAAGCAGTCGTTGCTCACACCGATCAAGAACAGCAAGTCCCCTTTCGTCACTGGATTGCGCTTTTTGGCGGCCTTCTCGGTGCCTTTATGGCCATCTTAGACATTCAGATCACCAACTCGTCGCTGAAAGACATTCAAGGTGCCCTATCTGCGACTCTCGATGAAAGCTCGTGGATTTCGACTTCTTATCTGGTGGCTGAGATGATCGCGATTCCACTTAGTGGTTGGCTATCTAAAGCTCTCGGTAAACGACGTTATCTCACTTGGACAACGGCCATCTTTACCATATCCTCATTGCTCTGTTCGTTCTCTTGGAACATGACATCTATGATCGTGTTTCGAGCGATGCAGGGCTTTAGTGGCGGTGCGTTAATTCCGTTGGCATTCTCACTCGTCATTCAGCTTCTGCCATTAAACAAGCGTGCAGTGGGTATGGCTTTGTTTGGTGTCACAGCCACCTTTGCTCCTTCTATCGGGCCGACCTTTGGTGGCTGGCTGACAGAAAACTTATCTTGGCACTACATCTTCTACATCAACATTCCGCCAGCACTGTTGCTGATTGCAATGATTCGCTACGGTTTAGATGATGAGCCGTTAGAACTGGCAACACTGAAAAAAGCCGACTGGTTTGGCATTGCTACCATGGCACTCGGCCTTGGCTGTCTAGAAGTGGTACTGGAAGAAGGAAATCGTGAAGAGTGGTTTAGCTCAAGCTTCATTATTACGCTAAGCATTATCTCAGCGGTCAGTTTGGTCTATTTCATCATCAATGAACTCCAGCATAAGAAACCACTGGTTAACCTGCGTTTACTGCGAAATGGCCAATTTGCGATGTCCTGTATCGCCTACCTGATTTTAGGTATGGCATTACTGGGATCCATCTACGTATTGCCGCTCTATTTGACTCAAATTCAGCAATACAACGCGATGGAAATCGGCGAAGTACTGATGTGGATGGGCTTTCCTCAGCTACTCATCTTCCCTCTAGTACCTAAACTGACGCAAATCATCAAACCTAAGTATCTCGTGACCTTTGGCTTTGCGATGTTTGGCCTGAGTTGCTACGTGAATACCCACATGACCGTCGACTTTGGCGGACAGCAGTTGATTCTGTCGATGCTGCTACGCGCAATTGGTAGCCCGTTTATTATGGTGCCACTCTCTTTAGTGGCGATGAAAAATATCAGTAAGCTCGATACGCCCGACGCTTCGACTTTAACCAATGTCATGCGTAACTTGGGCGGCGCATTCAGCATTGCCATTATTGCGACGCTGTTGGATAACAAAACACGTGAGCATTTAGGCCATATTAAAGAGTCGTTGACCTCAGTGAGTATTGACGGTTGGAATGCTCTGCACCAGCAGCAAGCCTTCTTTATTCAATCCGGTAGTGACGCTGCAACGGCGATGCAGCAAGCTCAGGCTAGTTTGTTGGGCACCATGCAACGCGACGCCGCAATCATGGCTTATAACGATGTATTCCTGATGATGACGCTCTTTCTTGGCGTTGCAGCAATATTGGTTTTAAGTATGAAAGATTAGCCGCAAATGCACGTGAAACGGCGATATTTCGTCGTTCTCACGTGTATTTCTTTGTATTTATCATGTAACGGGTGTACGGTAAGAAAAAAGACAAGGGAGTACACCTATGACGTTTAAAATCAGCTCCTTATGGTTCGAAAGACACGACGATGAGCATAAAATTCGTCGTGACGACCACCGCAGTCCCTACCAGCGCGATCGCGCTCGTATTCTTCATTCTGCCGCGTTTAGGCGCCTGCAGGCTAAAACTCAGGTCCACGGCAATAGCTTTGATGATTTTCACCGCACCCGTCTGACGCACTCACTTGAGGCGGCGCAATTGGGTACCGGTATTGTTGCCCAGATTAAGAAGAAGCAACCTGAGTTTCGTGACCTGTTACCTAGTGACAGCCTTATTGATTCATTATGTTTAGCCCATGATATAGGCCACCCACCCTACGGCCACGGGGGCGAAGTCGCCCTCAATTATATGATGCGTGAGCATGGTGGTTTTGAAGGTAATGCGCAGACGTTTCGTATCGTCACTAAACTTGAGCCATATACTGAGTTGTTTGGTATGAACTTAGCCCGTCGTACTTTGTTAGGACTTATCAAGTACCCCGCGCTTATCAGCCAAACCCGTGCTGATGTTATGCCTGAATGCGTTTCCCATCAACGCAAACTCAAAGCGCGTGATTGGTCTCCCGCTAAAGGACTTTATGACTGCGATGCAGACCTGTTTGATTGGGTGTTAGCGCCACTGAGTGAAAACGATAGGGCTATTTTTAGCCAGATGCGCGACGAGCAATACCTAGAGACAGAGCATAAGAAGACCCGTTATAAGTCTATCGACTGTTCGATTATGGAGCTCGCCGACGACATCGCTTATGGCGTGCATGATTTAGAAGATGCCTTGGTTCTTGGCATGGTCAATCGTAACCAGTGGGTAGAGGGTGCCGCGAGCCTATTGGCTGAATGTGGTGATCCATGGTTTGAAAAGCATATCGCGTCTATTTCAGACATGCTGCTGTCTGGTACTCATCACCAACGTAAAGACGCGATTGGCGGTATGGTTAACGCCCTGCTGACTAGCATTTCAATTAAGCCAGTCGATGCGCCATTTGAGTCACAGTTACTGGCTTTTAACGCCGTACTTGAACCTTCAATGGCCAATGCTTTGGAGATCCTAAAACGCTTTGTCAGCCAGTACGTAATCCAAGTCCCTCATGTTCAAGTGATGGAGTATAAAGGCCAACAGATCATTATGGATATTTTTGAGGCACTCAATGCTGACCCAGAGCGATTATTACCCATCGATATCAAGCAAAAGTGGTCAAATAGAAATGATGAGAGTAACGGTTATCGTGTGATTGCAGACTATATCTCTTCAATGACGGATGGCCACGCTCAAAGGCTGCACCAACAGCTATTCTCTTCTCATTAATCCAAGCTATGACTAGAGTGACAAGCTCGTCACTCTAGTCATCATCCCTTCCAATTAGTGATTAAACTCGCTAACAAATTGATTGAGCTTACCTAGTAGTCGACCTTTTTGTTCATCATTAATAAAACTGGCAGCAATCGCATTGCGGGTAAAGCTAGCCAGCTCTTGATTCGTCATCTCATGACTCTGCGCAACGGCGTGGAAGTTGGCATTCATGTAACCACCAAAATAGGCAGGGTCGTCAGAGTTTATCGTGACGCATAAACCGCGCCGAAGCAGGTCAACGATATTATGCTGTTCCATTTTCTCGAACACTTTTAATTTGGTATTCGACAATGGGCAGACCGTCAGTGGCATCTTGTTGTTCGCTAGTGCATACAGTAGGTTGTCATCGTCCGAGCAACGCACACCATGGTCAATACGGCTCACTTTGAGCAGTTCCAAACTGTCATAGATATTACTCACAGGCCCTTCTTCCCCAGCGTGGGCTACCGTTAGAAAGCCCTCTTCTAACGCTTTGCTATAAACGCGAGCAAATTTCTCTGGCGGGTGGCCAAGCTCCGAAGAATCTAAACCCACACCGATAATCTTATCCTTGTGAGCCAAGGCTTCAAACAGAGTATCGAAAGCGCTCTCTTCATCAAGATGACGCAAAAAGCACATGATGATCTGACTGCTAATTCCAAGCTTCTCTTCGCCATCTTTCAATGCTCGATGTATGCCGTTAATTACAGTATCAAACGCGATCCCGCGACTGGTATGAGTCTGTGGATCAAAGAAAATCTCTGTATGAATCACATTGTCTTGCTGACAGCGAAGTAAGTAAGCCCATGTCAGATCGTAAAAGTCCTGCTCATGAATCAGCACATTTGCCCCTTGGTAATAGATATCAAGGAACGATTGTAGATTGGTAAATTGGTAAGCGGCTTTGACTTCTTCTGGCGTAGCAAAAGGTAATTCGATGTTGTTGCGCTTTGCCAGCTCAAACATCATCTCGGGCTCTAAAGAACCTTCAATATGTAGGTGAAGTTCAACTTTCGGTAGTTGTTCAATAAAAGCAGTTTGATTATTCACGCTTGTGTCTCCATTCATTTTGACTGGGTTCCAACAAGCGCTTTTCTCTAGAAAAGTTTCAAGCATACAAAGAGAAAAGCGCTGTGCACTTTACTCTTCGTAATCTGAAATTATCGGTTTCAGGTAGAGACTCCCACACCTTATCAGTGGGATTATACGAAGTATCGTTTAACTCATACGGGTTAAGCTAAACGATTGCGCATCATTATATTCAACCAAAAGGTCTAATGACAATATCGCGCTTAGAAATAAGTGTAGAAGAAAATCCGCTTAAGAAAGGTAATTTTTCTCAAATACGCCGGGCGGCATCTGTTTGATTTGAAACTCAATCATCTGATTAAAGGCATCAATCAGCGGCATAAAGTCTGTTTCTGGTTCAAGTAGAGAGAGAATATGATAACCCGCTTCAACCGTTGAAAGGCTGTTGTCACTGGGCGCTTTTCTAATTCGATAGTTGCCCTGTAGGTCATCAGGTAAACGTACTAGAGGCAGCTTATGCAGATTGGTCGATAGTTGCCACATCTTGTAGGCCTTTTTCCAAGTACCATCGAGCAAGATCACACGCACCTTTTGCTGGTTGGCAACTTGCTCGGCTACCTCATTATGAGTGATTGAGCCTTCCCCTGGGTAAAGGACAAAATGTTGGTGTTGGCCATCATTGAGTAGTTGGTTGAGCTGCTCATTGTTAGAGAAATCCTCACCAACAAAGCAATAACTGTTTGCCAGTGAGAGCTTTAAGATCCGCGCAGTGCCCATTGGTCTGTCTGTTTCGCTGTGATGTTGTAGGATGACCAGCTCAACATTCGATGTTAGGCTTTGGATCCATTGGCAAATACACGCTTTGAGTGATTTTCCACATTGAGAACAGTATCGGGACATAGTGTGCGCTTATTTCTTCTATTAATGACAGTCAGTCTACTCTGCCTAGGTCTGCAATTCGAACCGCTTGCCTCACTGACAAATTGGCAACGCGATCTTATTCTTGATGGGCAGTGGTGGCGAATCCTATCAGGAAACTTCACTCATACCAACTTTGCTCATTTGGCGATGAATCTTGCCGGGCTATGGGTTATCAGCTTCATCTTTAGACCAACAGAGAAGTCACTCGCATTACTACTCATTACTATTAGCTTAGCGATAGGTGTACTCAACTTCCTCAGTGATATGAATGGCTATGTTGGATTGTCCGGTTTACTACACGGATTATTTGCTTATTTCGCCTTGCAAGAGAGCCTTAATGGACGCAAAAGCAGCTGGTTACTGGTGATTGGCGTGATTGCCAAAGTCACTTGGGAGCTCACCATGGGGGCATCGCAATCTACAGTCGAGCTCATCAATGCGAGAGTGGCCGTCGAGGCTCACCTGTTTGGCATGCTTTCAGGTTTTATGCTCGCGCTGATCGTTCGCTTCTTCCCTAGCCGAAATAAATCAGCGGCATAGATATCAATAATATACCGACCGCTAGACAATAATTAGGTTGATGTTCATCGATAAAGGGCGCAGAATGGCGCCCTTTTTCATGTAGAACAACTCTACGTGATTCTCCGCTTACACATTACAGAGATCAATTTATGGGTTTTACCTCCTTAGGCCTTTCTGCACCAATCCTCAAAGCAATTGAAGAACAAGGTTATGACACCCCTTCTCCGATTCAGGAACAAGCGATTCCTGCGGTACTTTCAGGGAAAGATGTCATGGCGGCAGCGCAGACAGGTACAGGTAAAACAGCAGGCTTTACTCTGCCGATCCTAGAACGTCTTGATAATGGCCAACGTGTAAAAGGCAACCACATTCGTGCGCTTATCTTAACGCCGACTCGTGAACTTGCTGCTCAGGTACAAGAAAACGTATTTAAGTACAGCCGTCATCAGCGTCTTACGTCTCAAGTGGTATTTGGTGGGGTAAAAGTTAACCCACAAATGCTTAAGCTGCGTAAAGGCTGTGACGTACTTGTCGCGACTCCGGGCCGCCTATTAGACCTTTACCAGCAGAATGCGGTGAAGTTTGATCAGCTTGAAGTGTTAGTTCTAGATGAAGCCGATCGCATGCTAGATATGGGTTTCATCCGTGATATCCGTAAGATATTAAATGTGCTGCCAGCGAAACGTCAGAACTTACTGTTCTCAGCAACATTCTCTGCAGAGATCCGTGAGTTGGCAAAAGGTCTGGTCAACGATCCTATCGAAGTATCGGTCAACAAAGAGAACTCTACCGCGGTCACCATCGAGCAAAGCATCTACCCTGCAGACAAACGCAAAAAAGCGCCAATGCTGGTTAAGCTGATTAAAGATGGTAACTGGAAGCAGACACTTGTGTTCTGTCGTACTAAACATGGCGCAAACCGTTTGGCTTTCTTCCTAAATAAAGAAGGCATTACCGCTGCCCCAATTCATGGCAATAAGAGCCAAGGTGCTCGTACTCGTGCATTGGCAGATTTTAAATCGGGCGATGTTCGCGTGTTAGTTGCAACAGATATTGCCGCGCGTGGTATCGATATCCCTCAGCTTCCTCAGGTTGTGAACTACGAACTGCCACACGTATCTGAAGATTATGTTCACCGTATTGGCCGTACTGGTCGCGCAGGTGAAGTAGGTCGAGCAATTTCATTAGTTGAAGCGGATGAAGCGAGTGAACTATTTGGCATCGAACGTCTAATTCAGCAAGTGCTGCCACGCATCGAACTAGAAGGCTTTAAACCAGTCAATGAACTGCCTGAGTCTAAGTTAGATACTCGCCCAATTAAGCCAAAGAAACCGAAGAAGCCGAAAAAACCTAAGCAGCCAAGAACTGAACATGCTGATGGTCAGCGCTCTGGTGATAATGCTCGTGGTAACAAACCAGCAAGTAAGAACAAACGCCATTTCGGTCACAATAAGCCAAATGGCGAAAACCGTGGTAACGGTGGTAATGGCGGCCAAGCGAAACGCAAGCCTGCTGGTGGAAAGCCAAACAGCAACAATGGTGGCAATAGCGGTAATGGCCAACAACGTCGTAAACCAGCCAATCGCAAACCAAGCGGTCAAGCTAAAGCTCAATAACTCTTGAACTAAAAAAGCTTTGAACGAAAAAGCGCTCCTCACTCAGGAGCGTTTTTTATTGGGCTTTGTTACCAAAATCAAATGAACTAAATCAAAGCCGCTCAGCGTCTGAAAAGAAAAACCTACCAGTTCAAAGAACTGATAGGTTAAATTTTCTCTGACATTAGCTAAATGCAGAGATTGAACATCTAGAGCACATGGTGCAGCGATGGGGATCGCCTTACTGGTTGCTCAACCATGTTAAGAAAGGAATCAATCCAATGCAGGATCAGAGCCGAGTCTTGTGGTTTATTCAGCTGTCTGAAGGCATCTTCTGCATGAGCACTACCAATAATCTCACGTCGTTTTTCAACCAATTTGCCAGTAAACTCACTACTAAACTCGGGGTGTCCTTGTACCGTGAAAATGTGATTATCTTTGGCTAGCATGAAGTTAGGGCAAAAGTCATTGCCAGCAATAACCTTCATTCCCTTTGGAACAGTGACCACTTGATCTTGGTGGCTGACCAGCATCCTCACGCTATCCATTGATAGGTTCATCCACTTTTTCTGTACGCTGACATTCGCCGTATAACTGCCCAGCCCCCAGCCTTTTTCAGACTTCATCACTGTGCCACCTAACGCTCTGGCGATAATCTGATGACCGAAGCAAATGCCCACTAAAGGCCGCCTAATCGCTTCGCAGCGACGAATCCAGCTAACCAGCTCAACAATCCAAGGATCATCATCATAGGCGTTATGGACACTACCGGTGATAATAAACCCAACGCACTGATCCAAACTCGGCAGTTCACCTCGTGTGGCATCATAATCAACGAATTCCAATTGGTTGTTCACTTCATAGAGCGATGCCGCAATCATGTCGAAGTACTGTCCGTGGTAGCTCGCTAACGATGGCTCCACGTGCCCGCAAGTAATGATTCCTATCTTCATTGTTCACCTATTTCATTGTTGGCATAACAAATTCACTTTCCCTTTGACCTTTTGGCCAACGCGCCGTCACGGTCTTCATACGAGTATAGAAACGTACGCCATCATTACCATGGACATTCAATGGGCCAAAGATTGAACGTTTCCAACCACCAAAGCTATGAAATGCCATAGGTACTGGAATTGGAACGTTGACACCAACCATGCCAATTTCTATTTGTTCGGCAAAGTTGCGTGCCGTATCCCCATCGCGAGTAAAGATAGCCGTTCCGTTGCCAAATTCATGTTCATTAATCATGTTGACTGCATGCTGATAGTCATCAGCTCGCACGACAGAAAGCACCGGCCCAAAGATCTCTTCTTTATAAATTGTCATGTCTTCGGTTACGTTATCAAACAGAGTACCACCGACAAAGTAGCCCGGAGCGCCCGCATTAAAATTACGTCCATCGACGACCAGTTTGGCACCTTGTTCAACACCAGACTGAATGTAATCAAGCACTTTGTTCTTGTGAGGTTCACTAACCAGTGGGCCCATTTCATTTTCAGGCGTTACACCCAACCCTGGCCCAACACGTAATGCCTCGACTTTCTGCTTAAGCTTTTCAACCAATCGGTCCGCGGTTTCTTCTCCGACAGCGACGGCAACTGAAATCGCCATACAGCGCTCACCCGCCGCACCATATGCCGCGCCCATAATCGCGTTTACTGCTCCATCAAGGTCGGCATCCGGCATCACAACTAGGTGGTTCTTCGCACCGCCTAATGCCTGCACTCGCTTACCGTTAGCACTGCCTTTCGCATAAATCGCTTCAGCAATTGGCGTAGAACCAACAAAGCTCACCGCAGCGACATCGGGTGACTCTAGCAACGCATCAACCACTTCTTTGTCACCTTGCACCACATTGAAGACACCATCCGGAAGGCCCGCTTGCTTCAGTAGCTTCGCCAGTACCAAAGCAGCACTTGGATCTTTCTCTGACGGTTTAAGAATGAAGCTGTTACCACATGCCAATGAGACTGGAATCATCCACAGCGGAACCATCACCGGGAAGTTAAATGGCGTAATACCGACACACACACCAACAGGCTGCATCATTGAATAGCTGTCAATTTCGCGCCCCACATTGAGGGAGTGCTCACCTTTTAGCAGATGTGGAATACCGCAAGAGAACTCGACCACTTCAAGGCCACGAGTCAGTTCACCTAACGCGTCACTGTGCACTTTACCGTGCTCTTCAGTGATCAAAGTCGCGAGAGCATCCGCGTTCTCTTCCAGTAGCTGTTTAAACTTGAACATAACGCGTGCACGTTGTAGCGGCGGTGTCGCCTGCCACGCTGCCTGAGCATTTTTGGCTACCTGTACAACCTCTTCGGCTTCCTGTGCAGTTGATAGCTGTACTTGACCACGTCGCTCACCAGTCGCGGGATTAAAAAGGTCCGCGCTACGAGAACTTGTACTTTCAACTACCGATCCATTTATAAAGTTTGAAACCAAAATCGACATAATTATTCCTTGTATTCAATCGTGCTCAGCACATCACTTAAAATATTAAACAGTTCATCAATATGGTGTTTTTCAAGAATGAGTGGTGGTGACAAGGCAATGATGTCGCCAGTGACACGTATCAGTGCCCCTTTCTCATAACAGGCTTGGAAAACTTGGAAGGCTCGAGACCCCGGCTTACCGGCAATACTCGATAACTCAATACCTGCCACCAATCCATAGTTTCGCAGGTCAATAACATGCGGAAGCCCTTTAAGACTGTGTACTGCGTCTTCCCAATATTGCGAAAGGTCAGAAGCACGTGTATACAAGCTCTCTTGACGATAGATATTGAGAGTGGCTAATCCCGCTGCCGCTGCCACAGGGTGGCCTGAGTAGGTATAGCCGTGAAACAATTCGATCGCCTGACTCTCTGGGCTGACCATCGCATCGTGGATCTCATCACTAACAAACACCGCTCCCATTGGGATCGCACCATTGGTGAGCCCTTTGGCACTGGTAATGATGTCTGGAATAACATCAAATTCTTGCGCGGCAAATGGGCTGCCAAGGCGTCCAAAACCGGTAATGACCTCATCAAAGATCAGCAAAATACCATGTTGAGTACAGATTTCTCTTAACTTCTTCAGGTAACCTTTTGGTGGCAGAATGACACCTGTCGATCCTGCGATAGGTTCAACAATCACCGCGGCGATGTTGCTCGCATCATGCAGAGTGACGATGTTTTGCAAACTTTCTGCCCAACCAGGATCATAATCTGGTAGACCACGGCTAAAACCACTGTGTTCAATACTGAGAGTGTGAGGAAGATGGTCTACCCCAGTCAGAAGGCTACCGAAGGTTTTACGGTTGTTGACAATACCACCGACCGAAATACCGCCAAATCCTACTCCGTGGTAGCCTCTTTCTCGGCCAATCAGGCGAGTGCGTGTTCCCTGTCCAATCGTGCGTTGATACGCCAGCGCAATCTTCAGCGCAGTATCAACGGACTCAGAACCTGAGTTAGTAAAAAAGACTTTATTCAGTCCTGCTGGGGCAATTTCCGCCAGCTCTTCAGCAAACTGAAATGGTAGAGGGTGACCCATTTGAAATGTCGGCGCAAAATCTAGGTTATGGATTTGCTGGCTCACAGCTTCGCTGATCTCTCTGCGTCCATGGCCTGCGTTGCAACACCAGAGTCCTGCCGTACCATCCAGCACCTGACGGTTGTCATCTGTGCGATAGTACATTCCTTCGGCTGAAACCATCATTCTTGGTGATTGCTTGAACTGCGAATTAGCGGTAAACGGCATCCAAAATGCGTCTAGGTTGCTTGTGTTTTCGAGATCCTGCATGTGCATTTCCTCAATCAATGACTAAGACGTTGTTGTCTGTGATATCAATTAAAGCGTTTCTTTTAATAAACACCTAACCATTTTGTTAAAATTGTGTTATAAAATATTTAACAAAAACGACTATAGCTCGGAAATTTTCGCCATGCAATGTTTAAATTTTAAACATTACGGGTCAAAAGTGATGAAATAAACACCTATCCGTGTTTAATTTACTAATCACCGATGTATTTTGAGGATTCACATCATGGATACGGCAATTGGCACTCGTTTTAAAGCACTTCGCGAGAAAGCAGGACTCTCTCAGCGAGAGCTCGCTAAACGTGCAGGGGTAACAAATGGCTTTATTTCTCAGATAGAAAATAACGCTGTCAGCCCCTCAGTGGCCTCTTTAAGCAAATTACTTAGCAAAATACCAACTTCGATGGCCGAGTTTTTTGCCATCGACGACCCACAACCAGAGCAGTTCTACACACGAAAAGAGGAGCAGCCAGAGATTGGACAAGGAGAGATCAGTTATCGTCAGGTTGGTCATTTTCATGGCGACCGGCATATCGGTATGCTGCGAGAAACCCTCAAGCCTGATGCCGATACGGGCGAAGAAATGCTCACGCATGAAGGCCAAGAGTGCGGTGTTGTCGTTCAAGGCCAACTTGAACTTACCGTCGATCTCCATACCGTTACACTCCATGTTGGGGATGGTTATTACTTTGATAGTACCCGCCCTCACCGTTTTAGAAACACGGCTGAAGAAGAGTGCGTCATCATAAGCGCAAATTCACCAGCAAGCTTTTAAGGATTAAGGCACAACTATGGATACTATGTACTGGCAGAACAAAGCAGAGACGATTAAGTTTTCAACGCAAGCGTTTATTAATGGGCAATTGCAAGACGCAAACAATAGGGAAACATTTGAGATCATTAACCCTGCAACTGGCCGTGTTCTCGCGTCTGTTGCGCGATGCGCTCAACAAGATGTTGATCTTGCCGTATCAGTCGCACGCCAAACCTTTGAAAGTCGTATTTGGGCAGGTTTACCCCCCTCGGAGCGAAAGTCCATTCTTCTTAACTACGCCAAAGTGATCGATGAACACAAAGAGCAGTTTGCGGTATTAGAATCACTCGACATGGGTAAGCCAATCGGAGATGCGATGGGCTATGATGCGCCCGCGACAGCGCGCTGTATTGCGTGGAATGCAGAAGCGATTGATAAGATCTATGACGAAGTTGCGCCAGTGACAGAGGGAGCTTTAGCACTGGTTACCAGAGAAGCTCTTGGCGTAGTGGCCGCGATTGTCCCTTGGAACTTCCCAACTGTCATGGCTGCATGGAAAATCGGCCCTGCGCTTGCGACAGGTAACTCGGTGATCATTAAGCCATCAGAGAAATCTCCACTCACGGCGATTTTACTGGCCGAATTAGCCAAGAAAGCGGGTATCCCAGATGGCGTGTTACAGGTTCTACCCGGCTTTGGTCACGAAGCAGGGCAAGCGTTAGCACTGCATAACGACGTTGACTGTATTACCTTTACAGGCTCAACTGCGGTCGGTAAAAAACTGCTCTCTTTTGCCGGCGAGTCTAACCTTAAACGCGCCTTTATGGAATGTGGCGGCAAAAGCCCTCATATCGTTAACCATGATGTTAAGGATATTGATAAAGCCGCAGCGACCGCGGTTTCAGCCATCTGTTATAACCAAGGCGAAGTGTGTACTGCGGGCTCTCGGTTACTGGTTCACTCTTCGATCAAAGATCAGTTTATCGAAAAGCTGCTAGACAAGGTTAAGAACTGGCAGCCAGGTGATCCTCTCGCGTCAGATACGCGCGTTGGTGCGATTGTTGATGAAGCTCAGTTTAAGCGCGTTCTTGATTACGTTGAGATAGGTCGACAGGAAGGCGCTAAGCTCATCTGCGGCGGTCAACCAGTACGTCAAGAGACAGGTGGCTACTTTATACAGCCTGCAATTTTTACTGAAGTCACTCGTGAGATGCGTATTTTCCAAGAAGAAATTTTTGGTCCAGTACTCTGTGTCTCGACATTTGACACCATCGAAGAGGCAATTGAACTGGCGAATGACAGTGACTACGGTTTAGCTGCCGGGATTTGGACAGCGGATATTTCAACCGCTGTACGCTGCTCACGCGCGTTACGTGCTGGCACAGTGTTCGTCAATAACTGGGATGGTGGAGACATGACGATGCCATTTGGCGGCTATAAACAAAGTGGTAATGGACGCGATAAGTCATTGCACGCACTAGATAAATACACCGAAATGAAATCAACATGGATTGAGTTAGATTAAGCTCGCTCACCCGTAAAACGACACATCCCGTGGTACCTTGTTCATAAGGTATCACGGGACATAAATAGGTAGTTAGGTAGATAATTAAATAGTTGCTTCACGCCAGGCTGCCATCACTAACAGGGCGCAAGAGTTTAAAACGTCGGCGGTGTCGCAGCACTAATCAACTCACACTCGACTTTACCTTTATTTCTGAAGCGGTGCGGCTTTCTGGTTTCAAAGTAATATGAATCACCCGCTTTAAGCACCTGAGTCTTACTCCCGACGGTGATTTCAATTTCACCACGGATCACCACCCCACCTTCTTCACCTTCGTGCTGCAGAAAATCCGGACCGGTATCTGAACCCGGCGGATAGAATTCACGTAAAATGGCTAGCTGCCTACCTTCACGCTTAGCGCCAACAAGTAGCATCTTTATCTTGCCATCGCCGAGATCCGCCATTTGATCGACCGTAAAAAAGATGTCGTCTTTCGCCTCGACTTCAAGCGTAAAAAACTCACCCATAGAGATTGGAATGGCATCGAGGATTTTCTTCAGTGAACCCACCGATGGATTTACGAGGTTCTGCTCGATTTGAGAAATCATTGAGTTAGTGACACCACTGCGCTTAGCCAATTCTCTCTGAGACAGCCCGCGCATCGTTCTGATTGTTTTCAGTTGTTTCCCAACATCCATGGCCTATCCTCTGAAAAGTTATTGCAACACTAACAACACAAATTGATTATCATTACGCAAAATTAAGCCAACAATTATAAATAAAGGTGATGACATAGCAAGCTATACCACCACCTTCAATAGTGTTATTCGTCAGCGAGTTTCATTTCCAGTTGCCGACGCTTTTCCGCTTTGGCCATCACCCACCAAGCGATAAAGGTCGCACAGGCTACCGCCAAGATAATCAACGTTGCTAGTGCATTGATTTTGGGGCTAACCCCTAACCGGACGCTGGAGAACACCACCATCGGCAATGTCGTCGCACTTGGCCCAGAGACAAAGCTCGCTATCACTAGATCATCAAGAGAGAGTGTAAACGCCAGTAGCCAGCCAGCTAGAATCGCTGGAGCAATCGTCGGTAAGGTAATTTGGAAGAAGACTTTCCACGGTGGCGCGCCCAAATCCATCGCCGCTTCCTCAATCGAGCGATCGACCTCTTGAAGGCGAGAGCTGACGACAACTGTTACATAAGCTGTACAGAAGGTCACATGGGCTATCCAGATGGTCAACATACCCCGCTGCGAAAAAATATCGAACACTTGTCCGAGAGCTATAAACAATAGGAGTAGTGACAAGCCCGTAATCACTTCCGGCATCACCAGTGGTGCGGTGATCATAAAGGCAAAGCCGGTTTCACCACGGAATTTGCCAAATCGATTCAAGACAAATGCCGCGATGGTGCCGAGAACAACCGCAGCACTGGCCGACAGGAAGCCGATTAACAAGCTCAGTTTAACCCCGCCCATCAGCAGATCGTCTTCTAACAGCTCAAAGTACCACTTAATAGAGAAGCCAGACCATACCGTTACCAATCTGTTCTCATTAAACGAATAGATAATAAGAATCATAATGGGTAGGTATAGAAACGTTAGACCCGCCGCGAGTATTGCCCACTTCCATTTGGTTTTGTATACAGGTATTGCGTCCATTAGCTCGCCTCCAACTCACGTTTCTGATAGCGGTGGAACCACAGTATCGGAATCATTAACAGTAACAGCATCACAATGGCGACAGCGGAAGCCACAGGCCAGTCTCGATTATTGAAGAACTCTTGCCATAGGACTTTACCTATCAATATTGAATCCGGTCCGCCAAGCAGTTCTGGAATAACGAACTCTCCCACCGCTGGAATGAACACCAGCATCGAACCCGCAATGATCCCCGCTCTGGTCAGAGGCACTAGGATGCTAAATAGCGTGGTCACAGGCTTAGCCCCAAGATCGCTCGATGCTTCAATTAATGAGTAGTCCACTCGCATCAAGGCGGTATAGATAGGCAGAACCATAAAAGGAAGGTAGGTATATACAATGCCAATATAGACCGCAACATCGGTATGGAGGATCTTCAAAGGCTCATCAATCGCACCCAACGACATCAACATATTGTTAAGCAAACCATTGTTTTTCAAAATGCCAATCCAGGCATAGACACGAATCAAGAAGCTAGTCCATGACGGCAATATGATGAGCATTAAAAGAACATTTCGCGTCGCAGGATTTGAGTGAACAATCGCCCAAGCAATCGGAAAGCCAATCAGCAAACATAGCAGCGTCGAGACCAAAGCGATACGAATGGATTGTAGATAAGAAGAGATATAGAGATCATCTTCAACCAGATATTGGTAGTTACCGATATTGAGCAGCAACTGTATTTGCTGCTCGGCATAACTCCACAGTTCACTATAGGGTGGAATGGCAATCTGTGCTTCTGCAAAACTGATTTTGAAAACAATTAAGAACGGGAGTAAGAAAAACAGTAACAACCACCCATAGGGGACCGATAGTAATAAACACTTTGGCGTGGGAACAACACGCCAGAAGTTGAGTTTGGCATGAGTTTTCATATCTTAAGCACCACACTACTTTCCATTTCCCAACAAAGATTGACTCTTTGTTCCCATGTCGGCATGTCCTTGCGGTGTCGGCTGGTGTTTTGTAGTGTTGCTGTCACTAATTTACCGCTGTCTAATCGCACATGATAGATGGATTGATTGCCCATATAAGCGATGTCTTCAACCACACCTGAACAGAAGTTCTCAGCATTGGATGCGTGTTCGCAGAGCATCATTTTCTCTGGTCGTATCGCGATATAAACCGGAATCCCCGGCGCACCGGAAACGCCATGTGCAATTTGAATTGGTGTAGCAAGGTCGGGCGTAGCAATGGTGGCACTATCTTTGTTATTGGTCGCTAGGACACCTTCAAACACATTAACTGAGCCGATAAATCTTGCGGTGTATCTTGAGTTCGGGTGTTCGTAAATCGCTTCAGGCGAGCCGATCTGAACAAACTGGCCTTTATTCATGATCGCAATGCGACTTGCCATCGTCATCGCTTCTTCTTGGTCGTGCGTTACCATCACACATGTCACGCCAACACTTTCAAGAATGTCGACCACCTCAAGTTGCATTTTCTCTCTTAAGTTCTTGTCCAATGCCCCCATCGGCTCATCAAGAAGCAGCAATTTAGGTTTTTTGGCTAGACTACGAGCCAGCGCAACCCGTTGTTTTTGTCCACCAGACAGTTGATGAGGTTTACGCTTGGCGTAGTCAGACATTCTGACTAACTCCAACATCTGCTTTACGGTCGCATCAATTTCTTTCGCCGGCATGCCATCTTGCTTTAATCCATAAGCAATATTCTTTGCCACCGTCATGTGAGGAAACAGTGCGTAGGATTGAAACATCATATTTACTGGGCGGCGATAAGGTGGAATATTGGCTAGGTCTTCTCCGTCGAGTAGAATTTGCCCTTCCGTTGGCTGTTCAAAACCCGCTAACATTCTCAGCAACGTCGATTTACCGCACCCAGAAGCCCCCAATAAAGCAAACAGTTCCCCTTGATTAATGGTCAGATCAACATTATCTACCGCGACATGGCCGCCAAAATCCTTGGTCAAACCGCGAATCTCAAGCAGAGGTTTCGGCGGCTCAGGTTCAATTTGGCTATGAGCTAAATCGGTTTCAATAGACATCACACTCATATCATTCTCCCTACAACGGCGAGCCCATTGAGAGCTCGCCTTACAACTTAGTTTTTAATAAAGTCAGTCCACGTACGGGTTATTGTGCGTGAAACTTTATGCGGCAACATTTTCGAGCTATATAATTTCTCTTGTGCCTCAGGCGTAGGGTAGATGCCTGGATCGTCTAGGATTTCCTGATCGATGAACTCACGCGATGGTAAGTTAGGGTTTGCGTACCAAACATAGTTACTAACTTCAGCAATGACTTCTGGACGCATTAGGAAGTTGATAAACAGGTGAGCGTTTTCTGGGTGTTTCGCTTCTTTCGGAATCGCCATCAAATCAAACCACGCAAGTGCGCCTTCTTTCGGAATTGAGTAGGCAATTTCTACCCCATTATCCGCTTCAGCTGCACGATCGGCCGCCTGAAGAACATCACCAGACCAACCGATAGCAACACAGATGTCACCATTAGCTAAGTCATTGATATATTGTGAAGAATGAAAGTAAGTCACGTAAGGACGAACTTGCTTAAGTAACGCAAGGGCATCCTGTTTGTAATCACTGGTTTTAGTACTATTTGGATCTTTACCCAAATAGTTAAGTGAAGCCGCCATAATCTCAGACGGAGCGTTCAAGAAACCCACACCACACTGAGCGAGCTTTTCCATATTCTCTGGCTTGAAGACCAGCTCCCAACTGTCGACTGGCGCGTCCTTACCAAGAACTGCTGCTACTTTTTCGACGTTATAACCAATACCCGTCGTGCCCCATAGATATGGGATCGAGTAATCGTTATTCGGATCAACGGTATCAGCCAGAATCGACATCAACTTAGGGTCTAAGTTTTTGTAGTTACTTAGCTTAGCTTTGTCTAGCTTCTGGAAAGCCCCCGCTTTGGCCTGACGTCCTAAAAAGTCGTTACTCGGTACAACAATATCAAACCCAGTATTGCCCGAGAGAATTTTTGCTTCTAACACTTCGTTAGAATCAAAAACATCGTATACGACCTTAATGCCTGTCTCTTGTTCAAACTTCGCTATCGTGTCTTCTGCGATATAATCTGACCAGTTATAAACGTTAAGAACTTTCTCTTCGCCTGCGTGCACCACTGAAGGTACAACAGCGATCGCTGCGCCTAACGCTATGCCGATATATGCTTTTAGTTTAACCATTTGGATCTCCGTTCCTCTTGCTTGTTGCTCGTGTACGTGACCGACTAAGACTTGACGTCCGCCAATGTGTTATCTAATGCTTGTTTCGCTTTAGTGACTAATTGATCGATTTCATCCTTGCTGATAATCAGTGGTGGCGAACAGATCATTGAGTCGCCCACCGCTCGCAAGACAACGCCAGCGTCAAAACAGTGCTCTCGACAGCGAGTCCCTACGTCGAGATCTTTGTCAAAGCGCTGATTGGTCTGTTTGTCAGCAACCAGTTCAATCGCACCAACTAAGCCTTTGCAACGTGCTTGACCGACTAATGGATGATCCGCCAGCTCGCCCCAACGCTGCGCAAAGTATGGAGCAATCTCTTCACGTACTTGATTGACGACATTAAGTCGCTGCATCTCTTTGATGTTGGCAATAGCTACCGCACACGCCGCCGGATGGCCTGAATAAGTGAAGCCATGCGCAAACTCGGTATCGGCATCGGTCAACACTTTGGCTACATGATCTCGAACCATCACCCCACCTAACGGTAGGTATCCGGACGTAATGCCTTTCGCCATACACATCAGATCAGGTTTAATGTTGAAAGCTTGGCTAGCGAACCATTCTCCAGTACGGCCAAAACCACAGATCACTTCATCGACAATCAATAAGATTTCGTACTTATCACAAATTCTTTGGATTTCTGGCCAGTAACTGTCTGGTGGAATGATCACGCCACCAGCACCTTGAATCGGTTCTGCGATAAATGCAGCAACGTTATCTTCCCCTAGCTCGAGAATTTTTGCTTCAAGCTGACGAGCTCGCTCTAAACCAAATTCATTGAGGTCTTGTCCTTGGCCCTCACCAAAGTGGTATGGCTGATCAATATGAACAATATTTGGTAGCGGTAGACCGCCTTGTGCATGCATAAACTTCATGCCACCTAGACTTGCACCCGCCATGGTACTGCCGTGGTAAGCGTTGTGACGACTGATGACCGTTTGCTTACTCGCTTTCCCTTTACTCGCCCAGTAATGACGCACCATACGCAACACTGTGTCATTACACTCAGAGCCAGAACCGGTGAAGAAAACGCGGTTCATCCCTTCAGGTGTAATTTCAGCCAGTAGAGTCGATAGTTCGACTGCCGGTGGATGAGTGGTTTGGAAGAACAGATTGTAATAAGGCAGTTGCTTGAGCTGCTCTGTTGCTGCATCAATCAGTGGTTGGCTGCTGTAGCCAAGGTTGACACACCATAGCCCCGCCATACCATCAAGAATTTTATTACCATCCTCATCGTAAATATAAACGCCCTCAGCTTTAGTAATAATGCGAGAACCCTTAGCATTTAGTGACTTAAAGTTAGTAAATGGGTGCAGACAATGTGCACTATCTTGTTCAATCCATGTAGACATAGTTAACTCTCATCTTGATCAGATATCGAAATAAACTTGGCAAACTGACTGCCTGACTAGCTCGCCTTACATCAGGTCAATTGGCTATAGTGCCAAATGACTCAAGTCGTGATTTATACGTTCAGTAATAGGAACTCACGCTCCCAAGAACTGATCACTTGGAAAAATGTTTTATACTCTTTGCGCTTGATAGCCACATAAGCAGAGACAAAACGGTCACCTAATATCTCGCGCAGCTCATCACTCTGCTCAAGTAATACCAAGGCATCTTCAAGTGTGTGTGGTAACGAGTACGGTTCTGTCGTCATATCACCAGTGCTTTTAGCCGTTGGTGTGAGTTTCTCTTTCATGCCTAAGTAACCACACGCGAGAGTCAGTGCCATGGCCAAATATGGGTTGGCATCTGCGCCGGCATAACGGTTTTCAATACGTCGCGAACCTTTGTCCGAAATCGGTACACGTAAACCTACGGTGCGGTTATCTTCCCCCCAAGCAACATTGGTTGGTGCCGATTCACCAAATACCAGACGGCGGTAAGAGTTGACGTTAGGAGCAAAGAAAGAAATCGCGGCTGGAGTATACTTCTGCATCCCGGCGATATAGTTGAGGAAGAGTTCGCTGTTTGATCCATCTTCATCAGCGAACAGGTTTTTACCATTGTCATCAACCAAGCTTTGGTGAATGTGCATCGCACTGCCTGGTTCGTCTTCCATCGGCTTGGCCATAAAGGTTGCGTAAACATCATGTTTAAGCGCCGCTTCACGAACCGTGCGTTTAAATAGAAACACTTGATCGGCTCTGTCGAGTGGTTCGCCGTGATCGAAGTTCAGCTCCATCTGAGCAGCGCCCGATTCGTGAACCAGAGTATCTACATCCAGTTCTTGCGCTTCACAATAGTCGTACATATCTTCGAAGATAGGGTCGAACTCGTTAACCGCATCGATACTGAATGACTGACGCGCAGTTTCTGGGCGACCATTGCGGCCAATTGGCGGCTCTAATGGGTAATCCCAGTCGAGGTTTTTCTTCACCAAAAAGAATTCTAGCTCTGGCGCCACAATCGGGTTCCAGCCTTCTTTTTTGTAGAGATCTAACACGCGGCGTAGCACAGCTCGTGGTGAGATATCGACCGGATCACCCTCCACTGTGTAACAATCGTGAATGACCTGTGCCGTCGGCTCTTTAGTCCAAGGAACAAAACGAATCGTATTTGGGTCCGGTTCCAGAAGCATGTCTTTCTCTGTTAGGTCAATCATGCTTTCATCATCGGGCCAGTCACCAGTCACTGTTTGGAAAAAAACCGCTTCGGGAAGGCGCATACCTCCCTCTCGAAGAAACTTTTTAGCAGGCATTATCTTGCCTCGCGCATTACCGGTAATGTCTGGGATCAGGCATTCAACCTCAGTAATCCTATTACTCTCAATCCACTTAGTTATCTTTTCCATGAATACTTCACCTATTGTTTGGCGACAAATTTGTCAGCGACTTGAAATAGGATTGACCTTGAGTTGGTTAATTGTCAACCACAATTGTTAATTATTTTGATAATTTGATACATGTATTTTACAAATAATTAACAATAGTGTTGTGTTTTACTAAACGTTATGTAAGGTTAATATCGTGCGTTGGATGTTTTTTCATCACTATGAGTAGGATTGTTATCGGCAAAAATATGGCTAACGTGTGGCTCAACACACGAAGGAAGGAAAGTAAGGACGCACTTGCACATCCCCCATAAACGGTAATCAATTGAAGGAAACGAATAAACA
Source organism: Vibrio ouci (assembly GCF_004551525.1). Taxonomy (GTDB): domain Bacteria; phylum Pseudomonadota; class Gammaproteobacteria; order Enterobacterales; family Vibrionaceae; genus Vibrio; species Vibrio ouci. Next base: position 345,415 of record NZ_SATR01000001.1, read on the forward strand.
ATGAACGAGCTAGTCAAACAAACTATCACCACCCCACAAGAGGCACGCTCCGTTCACGGAACGGTTGGCATGGTAAAGCAGTTCATCAGTGCGAATCCTCTTGTCACCACAGTCGACCTGATGCTGTTTGATATTAACGGAGTTATCCGTGGTAAAAGGGTCAACGCTTCGCAACTGGATAAAATCTCAGAGCAAGGTATATGCTTACCCGCGTCTGTTTTTGCATTAGATATTTGCGGCGAAACCGTCGAAGAAACAGGTTTAGGGTTCGAACAGGGAGATGGCGATAGACTATGTATGCTAGTCGACCATTCATTACAGCTCACTCCTTGGCTTGAAAGCAGCGCACAGGCAATTGTCACTATGTATGAGCCGGACAGCCAACAACCGTTCTTTGCCGATCCGCGCCATGTTCTACAAGGACAATTAGACAAATTTGCTCAGCGTGACTTAACACCGTGTGTTGCCATTGAACTCGAGTTCTACCTGCAAGATTTAAAACCGGATGCAGATGGTCAGCCCCAGCCACCAATCATGCCACTCAGTGGTGAACGAATGACCCAAACTCAGGTCTATTCGCTCGACGAGTTGGATGAGTTTAAAGCGTTTCTTGATGAAGTGATCGCAACATGCGAGACACAAAATATTCCCGCCGACAATATTACCGCCGAATACGCACCGGGGCAGTTTGAGGTTAACTTGCGCCACTGTAGCGACGTTCTACTCGCCTGTGACCAAGCGATGCTGCTAAAAAGAGTGGTACGCGCAGTGGCGAAGAAGCATGGGTTCTATGCCAACTTTATGGCTAAACCTTATACGGAGCATGCGGGCAATGGCTGCCATGTGCATGTCAGTCTGCTTGATAGCAACGGTGAAAACATCTTCGCTGGCGACCAAAACACCCTGCTCCATGCAATAGCCGGCATCCTTAATCATATGGATGAGAGTATGGCCGTGTTAGCGCCGAATGCGAACTCCTATCGTCGTCTACAACCCAATATGTTTGTTCCGCTACAAGCGACTTGGGGCTGGGATAACCGAACGGTTGCCGTCCGTGTACCTGCCAGTGAAAACAGCAACCGCCGCATTGAACATCGAGTTGCCGGTGCTGATGTAAACCCTTACTTAACAACAGCAGTGATCCTAGCGTCGATCCTCGACGGAATAGAGAAGAAACAACTCCCTCCCGCTCCAATTGAAGGTGATGCCTCATTGGTTGAAGGTCCATCAATCCCCACATCATGGCAAGCAGCACTAGAATTGTTCGACCAAAGCCATTTCTTTAAAAACCAATTTAGCGAGCAGTTTTGTAAAATCTATCTCGCCAATAAACAGCATGAGCAAGAGCACTTTTCAGCTCAAGTATCCCCACTTGAGTACCAATGGTACAAGTAAGTTCAACTTTAGTTTTAAGGACAAGGCTATGAAAGCAATGCACACGCACTCTTACTACGCAGCGTCAGCAAATCAAAATTTCGATTTCCCGACGTTAAAAGGCGCACACAAGGCAGACGTTTGTGTCGTTGGCTCAGGTATTACGGGCGCGACCGCTGCACTTGAACTTGCCAATCGTGGTTTTAAAGTCATTGTTCTTGAGGGTAAGCGAGTCGGCTGGGGCGCATCGGGCCGTAGTGGCGGACAGGCGATTTTTGGTTGGGCATCGGAGCAACACACTTTAGAAAAGCTCGTCGGTAAATCAGACGCTCGTAAGTTGTGGGATATGTCAGTTGATGCTCTAACACTGACTAAAGCTAACATTAAAAAATACAATATCGACTGTGATTGGCGCGATGGTATGGTGCACTTGGGCATGAAGCCAAGGCATGACCGAGAACTCCAAGCATGGCATGACGATCTTACAGAAAACTATGACTACCAATCTCTCGAAATGTGGGATCAAGATAAGACACGGGAACATATCGCTAGTGACCGTTATACATCCGGTATGTTTGATGCCAACAGCGGCCACCTTCACCCTCTGAACTACACGCTAGGCTTGGTTAAAGCCGCTCAAGCTGCGGGGGTTGAATTCTATGAGCAGAGTGAATGTAAAAAGATTGAGCATGGTGACCCAGCGACACTATTTACCGCTCAAGGTAGCGTCGAAGCAAATCATGTGGTGCTGGCCTGTAATGCTTATATGGATGGGCTGGAAACCAAACTAGAAAATCGTGTTATGCCCGTCGGTACTTATATCTGTGCCACTGAACCACTAGGTGAAGACGTCACAGATCAACTGATGAAGGACCACATCTCAGCGTGTGACATTAACTTTGTACTTGATTACTTCCGCTGCTCAGGCGATCACCGAATGTTATTTGGCGGCCGTGTTAGCTATTCAGGGGTTGCTCCACTCAATCTTGAAAAAGCGATGCAGTCACGCATGGTCGATATCTACCCACAACTTAAAGACGCCAAGATCGATTTTGCTTGGGGTGGCAATGTTGCCATCACTCTCAATCGCGCCCCACATTTTGGCCGTATCAAGCCCAATGTCTACTTCGCACAAGGCTTCTCCGGCCACGGTATCGCTGCAACCGGTATGGCGGGAACCTTAATGGCAGAATGTATTGCGACCACTGCTGAGCGCTTCGCCATTTTTGACAAGATTCCCCATCACCCATTCCCGGGTGGGCGCTTGTTCCGCACCCCTGCATTAGTGCTAGCCATGTCTTATTTCCGAATTCGAGACATGCTATAGCCGCACTGGCTACAACACCTATTTCGCATTAAATACAAAAACGCCCACCAAATGGCGGGCGCTATTTAACAGGTCATCCGTTTACACGATTGGACGTTGACCTCGGTCGATAAGCTTCATCAGTACATTGTCAGCCGCTTCGCCCGCAAGACCTGCAAGCTTGGAAGTGAGCTTTTTCTTCTCAACATAGTGAATGGCCAATACGGTTTTCTCTTTGCACGCTTCCACAACCAGATCGTCTGAGGTTTTGATCTCATCAACCAAGCCTAGCTCATGCGCTTGTGTACCGAACCAGTGTTCACCTGTTGCCACTTTATCTAGCTCAAGTGCAGGACGACGTTCGCGGATAAAGTCTTTGAACAAGCCATGCGTTTCTTCTAGCTCTTGCTTGAATTTCTCACGCGCTTTATCAGTATTTTCACCGAACATAGTCAAAGTACGTTTGTATTCACCCGCCGTTAGCTGTTCATACTCAATATCATACTTCTTAAGCACTTTATTAAAGTTTGGTAGCTGAGCAATCACACCGATTGAGCCTACGATGGCAAATGGAGCAGAAACAATTTTGTCTGCGATACATGCCATCATGTAACCGCCACTTGCCGCCACTTTATCTACCGAGATAGTCAATGGCAGCTTAGCCGCTTTAAGACGATCAAGCTGAGATGATGCTAGGCCATAGCCGTGAACCATACCACCGCCAGACTCTAGGCGTAGCAGCACCTCATCACCTTCACGAGCCACTGCTAGAATCGCAGTCACTTCTTCACGTAGCGATGCGACTTCTTTGGCATCAATACTGCCTTTGAAATCTAAAACAAACAGATGTGGTTCGCGTTTGCTATCAAGATCGCCTTCTTTTGACGCTTTCTTGATCTCTTTTTCGCGAGTTTTGTTTTTCTCTTTATCTTGTTTTTTCTCTGCTTTATCACGAGCTTTGATAAAGGCTTCATCATGCAGGTGGTGCTCTAACTGCTCTACAGTATGCTTGTGCTGTTCAGTTAAGTTGGTAATTTCCAACTCACCTTTCGCTGCACCGCTTTTTCCACCAACCGCTTTGGCTATAACTAAAATCGCAATCACTGCGACTACGACAGTCACAATCTTGGCTAAAAACAGCCCGTAGTCCAATAAAAATTCCAATGTGATTATCCTCTAATGTGCGAATTAGTGTATTGTAACCACCATCTTACGGAATCATAAAGTAAATCATTACAATAAGGATACACATCGTGGAATATGCTGTTTCTTCAGATGCCTTGAAGGGTAAAGTCATTCTGGTAACTGGTGCGGGCGCAGGTATTGGTAAACAAGCCGCTCTTTCTTATGCTCAGCACGGCGCAACTGTGATTTTACTTGGTCGTACAGTGAAAAAACTGGAACAAACTTACGACGAAATTGAAGCTGCGGGATACCCACAGCCAGCGATTATTCCGCTTGATATGAAAGGCGCGACGAAGCAAAACTACCTTGATATGGTCGATACCATTGAAGGTCAGTTCGGCCGCTTAGATGGCGTACTTCACAATGCAAGTCTGCTCGGTGTGATCAGCCCATTTGACCAAATTGGCGAAGATACCTTTGACGACATCATGCAGGTGAACGTAAAAGCGCAATTTTTGATGACTCAAGCAGTTTTACCACTGCTACATAAGTCTGAAGATGCTCGCATTGTCTTTACCTCTTCAACTGTAGGTCACAGCGGTCGTGCATTCTGGGGCACTTACGCAATGTCGAAATTTGCCACTGAAGGTATGATGCAGATCCTTGCTGATGAACTCAGCGACACCACTATCCGTGTTAATGCGATTAACCCAGGTGCGACACGTACAGGAATGCGTGCCAAAGCGTACCCTGCAGAAGATGCCGATCTGCTAAAAACACCACTGGATATCATGCCACTGTACCTATACTTGATGGCACCAGAAGGTAAAGCAGTCAATGGCGAGTGTATTGACGCTCAGCCAAAAAAGTAATCGCTAACTCGAATACTTTCTAAATAAAATTCAACGCCTTGTGTTTTCAAAGTAGAAACACAAGGTGTTTTTTTATCCATTCGATCACTCACACCCTTGCCGATAATTAATAATTATTTATACTGTATATATACACAGGTAAATTGTTATGTATGAATTAATCGAAAACCTTAAACAGAAACAATGGCTTTGGTCTGGAGTGCAAACTCCAGAACATTCTGACTACTATCCGACAGGCTATGATCTGCTTGATCAAAAGCTAGAAGGGGGATTTCCTAAACACGGCGTGGTTGAGCTCCAAGGTACGTCAAGTATTGGCGAACTGCGCCTATTAATCCCCCATCTAAAAAGTACCAGCCAAGAGCGCTTATCGGTTTTTATTCAGCCTCCAGGGTATCTCTGTGCAGAACAGCTATGCAATGAAGGTATTGATAACAATAAAGTCTTACTTGTCTACCCAAGAAACGAGAAAGAAGCATTATGGGCTGCAGAGCAATGCCTACGCAGTGGTGCCTGTAGCAATGTGCTGCTGTGGCACTCTAGCCTTGAAGTACACCAAGCTAGGCGTTTACAGGTTGCAAGTGAGCGCGGTAATGCCGTCCATTTTTTGTTTAAGACCGAGAACAAACACGTTTTCTCTTTGCCCGTAAACCTGAGCATGCGCTTAACCCCTCATCCATCAGGTCTCGAAGTCGCTATCACCAAAAGAAAAGGTGGGTGGCCACAAGGCAGCTTCATTATTGACATGTCATCTCACTGGCCAAGCCTGACGCTGCAGCCAAAACCGCCAGTGGTGATTCCGTTCCCGATCAGACAGCAAGGTTAAACATGCAGAGCTGGATATATCTTCACTTTCCAAGCTTACAATCAGACGGTCTGTTTTCAGAACACACCGCCCTACCCTTAGCGATCGTTGAATCTAAACGATTTAAGGTCGTACAGCACAATATGACCGCCCATGAGCAAGGCATAGAGATCGGTATGGGTTTAGGGACAGCCAGTGCACTCTGTCACCAGCTGCAAGTCCACCCTTATGATGAAGATGTAGAGCAGCAAGCCTTGATGAACATCGCCCAATGGCTGTATATGGTGACGTCTGATATCTGTCTGATTCCACCCCAAGGTATACTGCTTAAAGTGACCAATATGCTTTCTCTCTATGGCGGATTAGAGTGCTATTGGCAACGTGTGTCCGAGCATTTAGACCAACTCGACTTTCACTATCAATTTTCGATTGGTTTCTCTCCTTTTTCAGCAATGTTACTGGCGAAAGCAAATACACAGCTATTAACGCTAGATAAACAGGTCATTATTGATGCTCTCAAGCCTTTCCCACTCCAAGCCACCGAGCTAGAGATAAACAAAATCGAGAAATTACAAAGAGTCGGAGTAGCAACTTTACGTGAGTTACTAGACATACCGATACAAGAACTGGCTCGTCGTTTCGATATTGATTTAGTTAATTACATTGGCCGACTCATGGGACAATTTAAGCACCCGATTGATTTCTTTCATCCACCAGAGCAGTTCGAGAACTATCAAGAGTTATTGTTTGATATCGAGAACATCCAGTGGCTGGAAAAACCGTTATCTAAGCTGCTTAAAAAACTAGAAATGTTCTTAACCTTACGCAACCAAGTCGGTTATGAGCTTGAACTTGTGTTGCACCAACGTGATAAACAAGCCTGCTCCGTTCACTTTTATTCGGCCAGTGGTGATTACTTTGCCAAGCGTTGGATAGTGCTGTGCCAGCTGACGATGGAATCTTTACAGCTAGAGGCCCCCGTTCAAGGCTTAACACTACGCTTAATCCGCAGTGGTGAGCTTGAGTCCACCAGCGCTGATCTGTTTAAAGGTTTTCAAGGCGAACAAACTGAGATGGAATTAATCGGTCTTCTGCAAGCGAAGTTAGGCAAAGAGCAGGTACGAAAAACCGTTCACAGCCACGATCCTCGCCCAGAAAAATCCACCTTTCTGTGCGATCCGACGCTGCCGATACCAAACAAGCTGGCGAGCAATAAGTTACGACCTAGCTTTATGCTGCCTACCCCAGAGCTTCTATCGGAAAAAGTCTCACTGATTCAGGGCCCAGAGCGCTTTGTCACTGGATGGTGGGATGGTGATGACATGACCCGGGATTACTTCGTCGCACGCAGCGACCAAGGGCGCTGGCTATGGGTATTTCGTAACCAAGATAAACAGTGGTTTACCCACGGTCTATTTAGTTAAGGTAATGCTATGGCTTATGCTGAACTTTTCTGTCAGAGCAACTTTTCCTTTCTAATCGGAGCCTCTCATGCCGAAGAGCTGATCTTGCAGGCGGATTTTCTCCGCTACCACTCACTGGCCATCACCGATGAATGCTCTGTGGCAGGTGTCGTGAGGGCTTACAGCGCGATAAAAAATCAACAGCTCAATATCAAACTGATTATTGGCAGCATGTTTTGGCTCAATGATGAATGCCAAGTTGTGCTGCTATGCCCTAGCCGCTATGCCTATGCTGAGCTATGCCGTATTATTACCAATGCCAGAAGACGCTCAGAAAAAGGAAAGTATCAGCTTTCTGAGTGGGATTTGATGTCGATTCGTCACTGCTTAGTTCTATGGCTACCTTGTCACAAGCCTAGTGACAATAAGTGGGGCCGCTGGCTTACTCAGCATCACCAGCATCGATTGTGGCTTGCGGTGCAGCGTCACCTATCATGCGATGACAAACAATATATTGAATACTGTCAGCAACTGGCCGATGAAATCCACTTGCCTATCACTGCCTGCGGTGGCGTGTTGATGCACACGGCTACACGTCTGCCCTTGCAACATACACTCAGTGCCATAAAACACGGCTGCAGCGTGAATGAGTTAGGCGAGCAATTACTGACCAACACCGAAAGAAGCCTGCGCAGTCAAGAAAAGCTCAACAAACTGTTTAAACCAGAGTGGTTAGCGGAAAGTGTCGCCATCGCCCAACGGTGCAGTTTTAGCTTAGCTGACCTTCAGTATGAATACCCAAGTGAGCTGGTTCCTGACGGCTATTCGCCCATGAGTTACCTTAAGCAATTAGTCGAAGCGGGTAAAAAACAGCGTTTTCCTGAAGGCGTACCTAGCGATATTCAGCAAACCATTGATAAAGAGCTCTGTTTAATCGACGAACTCAACTACCCTTTTTATTTTTTGACCATTCACGACATCGTGATGTTTGCCAAGCGTAATCATATTCTCTACCAAGGTAGAGGTTCGGCGGCGAACTCGGTTGTCTGTTACTGCTTAGAAATAACTTCGGTAGACCCAAGACAAATCTCGGTATTATTCGAGCGTTTCATCAGTAAAGAGCGTGATGAGCCGCCCGACATTGATGTCGATTTTGAACACGAGCGACGTGAAGAAGTTATTCAATACATTTACCAAAAATATGGTCGTGAGCGTGCAGCGCTTGCAGCCACGGTTATCTCTTACCGCTTTAAAAGCGCAGTACGAGATGTTGGTAAAGCGCTCGGTATTGAAGAAAGCCAACTCGATTACTTTATTAAAAACGTTAACCGTCGAGACAGAGCCCAAGGCTGGCAAGCACAAATTGTTGAGCTCGGCTTGCAACCAGACTCGCTCAAAGGTGAACAGTTCATTACCTTGGTCAACGAGATCCTTGGCTTTCCACGCCACCTATCTCAGCATGTCGGCGGCTTTATCATCGCGGCGGGGCCGCTGTATGAACTGGTTCCCGTTGAGAATGCGTCTATGCCTGATCGCACCGTTATCCAATGGGATAAGGACGACTTAGAATCACTCAAGCTACTTAAGGTTGATGTCCTTGCACTAGGTATGCTGTCTGCCATTAGGAAGTGCTTTGACTTGATTGCGAAATTCCACCAGCAAACGCTCAGTATTGCCGATATTACTCGTCGCCAAGACGACGCTAATGTCTATCAAATGATCCAACGAGCGGATACCGTTGGCGTATTTCAGATCGAGTCACGCGCACAAATGAGCATGCTACCACGACTCAAACCTGCGACTTACTATGACTTAGTGATTCAAATCGCGATTGTCAGACCGGGACCAATCCAAGGCGATATGGTTCACCCTTTCCTCAAACGTAGAAATGGTGAAGAGCAAATCGACTACCCATCAGAAGAAGTGCGCAGTGTCTTGCAGCGCACGCTTGGCGTACCTATTTTCCAAGAGCAGGTGATTAAAATTGCTATGGTCGCCGCTGGCTTTAGTGGTGGTGAAGCCGATCAACTAAGGCGAGCCATGGCGGCTTGGAAGAAGAGTGGTGACCTCGTCAAATTTAAAACCAAGCTGATTGAAGGCATGCTCAGTCGAGGTTATCAGCTAGAGTTTGCCGAGCGAATCTTTGATCAAATTCTCGGCTTTGGTGAATATGGCTTCCCTGAAAGTCATTCGGCCTCCTTTGCTGTTCTCGCTTATTGTTCAGCATGGTTGAAGCACTACCATCCCGAAGCTTTCTATACTTCTTTACTCAACAGCCTACCAATGGGCTTTTATAGCGCCTCACAGCTGGTACAAGATGCTCGTCGTCATAAGGTAGTCATCTTGCCTATTTGCGTGAATGCATCGCTCTATGACCACCAGATGGTCTCTCATCAAGGTGGCTTGGCAATTCGCTTAGGGTTTCGCCAGATCAAAGGTTTTAGTCAGCAAAGCGCCAAGCAACTTATCCATGCCAGAGCCAAAAGCGGTTTTACGCATGCAGGCCAAATCAAACATATTGGTCTAAACCGTCGAGATGTCGAACTACTTGCTTCCGCCAATGCCATGCACACGCTAAGCCAAAACCGTTACCAGACTCGCTGGGCAATGATGGACTCACTCTCCGACTTGCCGCTGTTTCAAGATACCCAAGATGACACAGCGCCACTTATCGGTACGCCAACAGAAAGCCAAACATTGCTTGAAGATTATGCATCGACTGGGCTTTCTCTTGCTAAGCACCCTATTGCTTTGCTTGATGACGCTGGTGTACTCGGGCGCTTTACTCGTATGCAAGAGCTAAAAAATAAGGAGCACCAATCACTAGTCACCGTGACAGGAGTCGTGACCGGAAAACAATCACCAGGCACAGCCGCTGGTGTTACCTTCTTCACCTTAGAAGATGATACGGGCAACATTAATGTCGTGGTTTGGAAAGCCACCGCGAGAGCGCAAAAATCCGCTTACTTAACCGCGAAAATACTGCAAGTAAAAGGCATTTTGGAAAAAGAGGGAGAGGTTCATCATGTCATTGCAGGGCGTTTGATCGACATGACCGATAGACTGCAAGGGCTACATAGTAAATCTCGCGACTTTCATTGAACACAAAAAGTTAAGCGGGCTGCTTATTGACCCGCTATACAGAATCAGGACTTAGTATCCATTACTCAACGCGATAATCTATCTGCTGATAAACGATGCTTTCAACGGGCCCATTAACTGGATCAAGCGCATTAGACTTAAAGATTAGCGCATCGTATGGGCTCGCTGAGCCTTGATCCCAAACATAAGAAGCATTACAACTCGTACTATTGCAACTCATTGGTAGAATGATCGCTGTTGCGCCTTCCATCGTGTCGATGATGTGAGCACTCAGTATCAAATCACGTCCTGCGGTGGAATTTGAAGCATCAATCGAAACATCGATATAAAGCGTATCACCATTCGTTAGTTCAGACAGTTGCCCCGTGAAGTCCTGGATCCCGAAGTGCTGGTGTAAATCAGATAACTGGACGCCTGTTGGATTCACTGTATCAGGGAAAGCCAGTTCAGCAGGTAAAGCGTAATATTTAGCACCACCGAAACCAAAGTATTGAACATCAGTCGCTAACACAGAAAATTGTGTGTTCGACACAGTCATATCCAAACTGCTACTGAACTCGGTATTGTCGTACACCCCGACAACACTTGCCGTTACTAATCCCGGTTTTAAGCCGAGGATACTTTTCTCTGTAGTATTGACCGCAGCAATGCTGTTGTGTGAGCTAGACCAAGTGAGACGATCGTAGGTCACATCTTGAGTCGAGCCATCAGATAAACTCGCTTCTACGGTAAGCTTTTGGGCAAAACCGACAGGTATTGAAGTAATAGTAGAAGTTAAATTCAAGGCTGTGACCACACTTGGAGTCACGATCACTGAGGCCGAGTTTGTTACAATAATTCCTGCCACTTCACCTTGAGCAGTAATCGTAACCCTTCCTTCACTTAACGCTGTTGCAACTCCTGTTTTACTATCAATATGTACTGTTGTTGGATCATCACTGCTCCATGAGTAGCTCGGCAACTGAGAAATATCCGTTGAACTGCCATTAGAGAAGTGAGCTTGCGCTGTGAAAGTCTGAACTAAACCTACAGGTATGGAGACATTGTTAGGAGTCACACTTAAAGACTGAACACTAGATGCATTTACTGTCATTGATGCAGTCGCACTAATGTTTATACCACCAGCACTGCCAGACGCTGTGATGATAGCCGTACCTAAACTCTCCGCACTTGCAACACCTGTCATAGAATCAATACTCACAACATTGGCATCGCTACTCCAGCGTAAACTCGGCATCATTGCCGCATCCACAACCTTGCCACTTGTAAGTGTCACACTTGCAGAGAAAGACTGCGTCATACCGACAGGAACATCGATTGAAGAAGGCGTAATATTTAACTCAGACACAGTGTCGTCGTTTACCACAACAGTAAAGGTTTCGTTAACAGCATAACCTGCAATCTCGCCTTCAATATGAACCGTTGCTTCGCCCACATTCAGTGCGTTAACAATACCGGTAGCACTTTCAATAGTCGCGACATTTTCATCGGAAGAGCTCCAGTTCAGAGCCGGATCAGCCGTCACATCGACAATACTGCCATCTGTCAGAATGGCATTGACTGTAAGAGGCTGAGTAAAACCTACTGCAATCGAAGGGTTTTCAGGCAGTACCTGAATAGATGCAATTTCTTCATTGTTAATGATGATATGAGTTGTCGCAGACACTTCTTCACCATCGAAAACACCTGAAACTGAGAGTGTCGCTTCACCAACACCCACTCCCCTAGCAACGCCACCTTGCATAAAAGTAGCAACGTTCACATCAGAGCTTGACCACGTTAAAGCAGGGTCATCGGTAATATCCGCAACACTTCCGTCAGCATAAGTCGCCTTAGCTTGATAGGTAACCGATAGGCCGACCGGAATTGAAGGTGATGCCGATGTCAGTTCGATATGAGCCACACCGCTTGAAGCGGTAGAACCTGTCTCACCGTTCGAATTACCAGACGTTGAGTCACCACCGCCCCCACCACAGCCAGCTAAAACAGATAATAAGCAAGCAAATACAAGCGTTCTGTACATAATCCCTCTACAAATTTATCAATATGTCCTTTATCAACAAGCAGCCATGAATTGAATCTCCGACAACCTCATGACTTGCATTTGTGTTGAACCAAAGTTCCAACATTGAGAAACATTACATTTACATTAATGAACTTGTAAATATGTGACATATGCACATTGCAATTCATAATTTAAAAATCACAAACCGCACAATTCGATGACATTTTGAACAGATGACAGATGGAAGAGTGAAAAATAGGAAAGAAAACAGAACGAAGGATAGAAGAATTGTGGAAAATAAAAAGGGAGCCGAGGCTCCCTTTTTGGTGTTACTTTGACAAACTAAAACTTGTCTTCAGCGTCCATACTTCTTTTCTTATATTCCCTATACAGCAGCATACATAAGGTCATAACAACCTTAGAAGAAAGCCATATCATTAATAAGAACTACCTTAAGAGTCTGATGAAAAGTTATATTTGATAGTTACATCATTTTGATTAACAAAATAACTCAACAAATATAGCATTTTACCAAAACATGGTCACGCCACATAAACAGTTCAACGTACTATTTATTTAATACTTGTCGCAGTCGTTCTTGGGCTACTTCAACTAATAAGTCTGGTTGGAACTTGGAAATAAAGCGATCACAGCCGACCTTTTTCACCATAGCATCATTAAAGCTACCACTCAGGGAGGTATTCAAAGTGACATACAGATCCTTCATGCGAGGATCGGTACGAATCTCATGGGTAAGCTTATAGCCATCCATCTCTGGCATTTCAGCATCGGTAATCATCAATAGCAGCTCACTAACAACATTTTTGCCTTCATCGGCCCATGACTTAAGTAAGTTGAGAGCTTCTAGACCATCACGACATTCAATGATGTTTAAACCAAGCTGAGAAAGTGTTCCGCGCACCTGGGAGCGCGCCGTTGACGAATCATCAACAATCAAAACATTACGCCCGACCATTTCATCGACTAACTCTTGATCAAGCACACCTTCAGAAATCGAAATATCGTAATCGATAATTTGCGCCAGTACTTTTTCAACGTCGATAATCTCAACGATACTCTGCCCATCACCATTTTTGACATGAGTGATTGCCGTCAGATAGTTCGCTCTACCCGCAGTTTTTGGTGGTGGTTGAATTTCCGTCCAAGCGGTATTGACGATATTCCTAACTTGACCAACCAAAAAGCCCTGCACCGTACGGTTGTATTCGGTAATGATGAGATTCTCTTCTTGGTTTTCTAAGCGCGATGCAGGAAAGCCTATCGCCGCTCGAAGATCAATCACAGGTACAGAAACGCCGCGCAATGACGCCACACCAGTGATGTGGTGATGGGAACCCGGCATTTTGGTTAAGGGTGGAACCTTAATCACTTCACGCACTTTGAACACGTTGATGGCAAAAATTTGTCTGCTGTTCAAACTGAATAACAACAGCTCCAAGCGGTTCTCACCTACAAGGTTGGTTCGCTGATCAACTGTATTTAATACTCCAGACATACTACTTCTCGCCAAACGTGGATAATGTAAAAATAGCCTATTGAGAGGCTAAGATAAAAATAAACCCATACATCACTCAAGATTATATGGGTTTATTTAGAATTTAACAGTAACTGACTAGTATCTGTGATCTTAGCCTTCAATCACTTTCATCAACAATAGACCATCATACAGCGCTTGTTTGATCAGTGCTGCGCCCGGCATTGTTGCTTGTTTATAGAAACGTGACTCAACCAATTCAAGGTCTTGGTGATAGACAGGTAAGCTCTGCTCTTCAATACAAGTTTGAATCGCCGGATAAAGAACGTCTTTAGCTTGGTTAATTGCTCCGCCAATCAGTACTTTCTCTGGGTTAAATAGGTTGATTACGATAGCAATCGCAGAGCCTAGATAACGTCCGAGCTTCTCAATCACATCAACCGCGAGTGGATCGCCGTTCGCTGCCGCTTCACAAATATCTTCAACCGACACTTCTTCAATGTCCTCAAGGCAAGAAGTCTCACCTTGGGCAATTCGTTCGGTCACTTCACTACGAATAGCTTGCGAACTGGCAACGGTTTCAAGACAGCCACGATTGCCACAATGACAAAGCTTACCTTGAGGGTCGATTTGAATATGACCAAGTTCACCGATGTTACCGTGGCGCCCTTGTAGCACTCGACCATCAAGCACAATACCAGCGCCCAAGCCATGGTGAATGGAAATCAGCACCGAGTTTTCATTATCTTGCGAATGGCCAAATAGCTTTTCAGCCAACGCCCAAGCTCGCGTGTCATTGGCGATAAAAACAGGCAGCCCAGTCGCTTTGTAAATTTCAGGACCAAGTGGCAGGTTCTCAACGTTGTAGTGTGGCATCTGCAGCACTACACCCTGCTCTGAGTTCACTAGGCCAGGTAACGTGATCGCAATACTTGTTACACGATCTAACTGTTCAGTATAAGTTTGGAAAAACTCATCGATTTCATGCAGCAATCGCGCAAGAACATCGTCTTGGTCCACTTCATGGATATCAATCTTAGTATCGATAAGTACATCACCACCCAACTCATGCAATGCAATCGTCAAGTAGCCACGTCCTAAACGCATCGAAAGAAATTGCCACCCTTCGTTGTTGACCTGTAGACCAACGGCAGGACGCCCACGACTGGTCGCTTCCTGGACTGTGGTTTCGTGTATCAGGTGGGCCTCGATGAGCTCACGAGTGATTTTGGTAATACTCGCAGGTGCGAGCTCACTCTTTTTAGAGAGATCGATTCGAGAAATGGGACCTTTTTGATCAATGAGTTTATATACACGGCCAGCATTGACCTGCTTGATATGATCAATATGGCCAGGTTGAGCCATGTACATAGAGCACTCCGAATATCAACAACCTGGTAATTTTTTTACTTTGCGAAGTAATTGTGAAGAGCTTTGATAGATCGCCGTGACAAGTGTCACGTATAAACATAATTCTTTGTGTACCTAATCAAATAGCGAAGGATTTATCACATTTAATCTTCTATTTTTTTGCATTAATAAATATGTCTTTCATCACCTTTCAAATGAGAACACGAGCAAATAATCAGCACCCTTCCTCGGCAGGTATATACTTATAAATTTAGGGATGAGAACAACAACTTATCAGCCGCATCGTTTTCTTCGCGGTAAAATCAGATCAAGGAGATCCGAATGACCTCAATCCAAAGAAGAACAAAAATTGTTTCTACTCTTGGACCTTCTACCGATGCACCCGGCGTACTTGAAGCAATTTTAGAAGCTGGCGTGAACGTTGTAAGAATGAACTTTTCACATGGAAGTGCAGAAGATCACCGTGAGCGTGCAACACGTGTGCGCAATATTTCTGCCAAGCTCGGCACTCATGTCGCTATCTTAGGCGACCTCCAAGGACCTAAGATACGCGTATCGACCTTCAAAGATGGCAAAGTGCAACTCAACGTAGGGGATATTTTCACTCTAGATAGCAGCTTGCCAGCAGGCCAAGGTGATAAAGACGCTGTTGGCTTAGACTACAAAGAACTGCCAAACGATGTTTCCACTGGCGATGTACTGCTACTTGATGATGGCCGTGTTCAATTGCAAGTAATGGCCGTTAGCGGTACGCAAGTTCGAACCAAAGTGATCATCGGTGGCCCTTTATCCAACAATAAAGGCATCAACAAGAAAGGCGGTGGCCTATCTGCGGAAGCACTGACTGAAAAAGATAAAAATGACATCAAGTTAGCAGCAGAGATCAAAGTCGATTACTTAGCCGTTTCATTCCCAAGGAATGGCGAAGATATGAAATACGCCCGTAGACTTGCCACTGATGCAGGCCTACAAACCCGCCTTGTAGCGAAGGTAGAACGCGCTGAGACCGTCGAAACAGAAGAAAGCATAGATGACATCATTCTTGCTTCAGACGCCGTTATGGTGGCTCGTGGGGACCTAGGGGTCGAAATTGGTGACCCAGAATTAATTGGTGTGCAAAAACAACTGATTCGTCGAGCGCGTGCATTGAACCGTACTGTCATTACTGCCACTCAAATGATGGAATCGATGATGGAAAATCCGATGCCGACTCGTGCTGAGGTTATGGACGTGGCAAACGCGGTTCTCGACGGTACCGATGCGGTAATGCTTTCTGGTGAAACGGCAGCAGGTAAATACCCATTAGAAACCGTTTGCTCTATGGCAGAGGTGTGTGTCGGTGCTGAAAAAATGTCGTCGATTAACCGCTCTGGCTACCGCATGGATTCAGTGTTTGAAACCGGTGAAGAGACCATTGCGATGTCTACCATGTTTGCAGCCAACCACATGCGTGGCGTCAAAGGCATTGTTACCCTGACGGAATCAGGCCGAACGGCACTTATGATGTCACGCTTAAGCTCGGGCCTACCCATTTTTGCGCTATCGCGAAACGAGCGAACCCTTAATCTATCTGCCCTCTACCGTGGTGTGTTCCCGGTCTACTTTGATGATAAAGGGGATACTGGGTTAGAGATTGCACAAGCTGCAGTCGGAACGCTGAGAGAGCGCGGCCTGTTAGATGAAGGCGACTTAGTCATTATCACCCAAGGTGACGTGATGGACGTTGTTGGTTCAACCAACTGCATGCGTATTGTTGCTGCCTAACGCAAAGTAAATCAATCATGTGGGGAGATGTTTACTCCCCACACTTCAATTCAAAGGTTGGTTTGGCAAGACATTGCGAAAACGACTCCACAAAGCGAAAACCTGCATCTAGTCCCACTTGATAATCATGCAGCAAATCTTCCCTTTCACTCATCAACGATGTTGATTTCAGCGGTTGATCCGGTTTGATTTGGACGATAAAGCAGTCATCTGGCGGAGAATGTAAAAAGTCCTGCGTTAATGAATAGGTTTGATAGTGCACCATCAGCATATCCGCTAATCCAGAATCAAACTTATCACCAAGAAGATGACTCAGCCGATAAATATCATCGGCGCCAAAAAGCCAACGACCACCATTGAGTAGCTCAAGATGGGTATGTTCGCTTTTCTCTAGACGAGAGCGCTCAACTTGCTCGTTAAAAAAGCTACTCCAGTCTTGTTTCCACTGGCCCAGTTTATCTTGCCAATGCCCTTGGATAACATTGAACGAATCACGTAACCACTCGACTGAGGGCTCTTGGTTGACCTCTTCAGTATCGGTAATTAAATCTTCCCCCTCCGTTCTGATCACCACAATGCAGCGCGCTTCTTTACGCCAAGCTTCTTGCACAGGAATTGACGCCGATACACCGCCATCAACATATTCACCATGAGGGAACAAAATAGGTTCAGGGTAAAGCCGAGGAATAGCGCAAGTGGCAAGAAGCACTCGCCTCCAGTCATCTTGTAACATCGGTAGGTAGTGATCGGATAAACGATTGGTATCGGTCACTGCAGCATACGCCTCTCGGCCAGACAAAATCTTACGTCCCATATCAATGTCTAACCGATAGGGATAATCGCAAATTTTTTCTAGTGCCCAATCCATGTCCATATATTGCTTACGGCGGATATAACGAAATAGGTTAAAGAACTCAGAGTCAGTAGTGAGTTCGAGAATAAACGAGCGACCAATACCTTTCTGGCGGCAAAGGAATCCACATAGATTCATCGCACCGGCGGAAGTACCGTAGAAAGAGTGGAAGGGATCGAAGTTGGAAAGAAGAAAGGCATCAAGCACACCGGAAGTAAAAATCCCCCGTTGGCCACCACCTTGTGCGACCAGAGCATTTTTACCGCCAGTGTATTTTTTTAGTCGTTCAGCATCAAACTGTACAGCGGTATTCGTTACGACACCGCAATTTTTCATGGCATCCCTAGGCAGTCGTTATTGCAATCAAGGCATATCCAAGAATAACTGCGAAAGCGGCAGCCGTAATCAGTAGGGCATATTTTAGATTGTGTTCCATAGACACCTCCTCGTTGTTTAACAAAGTAATAACATCAGTGTGAGATATCTTCAATTAATACGCATTTTTCGTGCGGAATTATGGCGTTAGCGTCACACTTAGCTTTCCAAACGTAGAAAAGGGCAAAAAATGAATATCATCTCCCGATTATGTTTTCCGATCTTGATTGCAGGTGTTAGCCCTCTAGTTCAAGCCGATACCTACCTATCCCCTTGGCTAGGCTATACCTTTGGAGGAAGTGTCGAAGATCAGAACCAGAATGAGCTCGATTTGAAGGCTTCAGAAAGTTACGCGCTATCATTGGAAACCGATGTCGACAAAGGACGTATGGGGCTGTTTTATGCGAATCAACGTTCAGAGGTGGAAGACATTAATCTAAACTCTTCAATCCACTATCTACACATTCAAAGTAGCATCTATTACCCAGTACAAGATAAATGGCAGTCCTACTTAGGCGTTGGTCTGGGGGCTTCATATGTCGATGCTGACTGGGTTAAAGATGAATGGGGATTTTCAGCCAGTATCTTTGGTGGCTTTGAGTATCAATTCAGTGACTCGCTGGCACTCAATACTCAACTGCGCTGGCTTGGTACAGTGGTCGACAATGAAACCAGTGGCGCGTGTAATCTGCCTGCGGGTGGAGATAGCTCTTGTGTGGTTAAGTTCAAGACAGATTGGATGAATCAGTTCTCAGCGAATCTCGGACTCACTTGGTCTTTTTAATCGTTTGTCAAAAGAATAAGAAAGGGCCAAGTCAATTGGCCCTCTTCCCATTCGGCAACTTGGCTAGAATGAATATTTGATACCTAACGCACCGCCTATTTGCAGTTCAGGTCCTGTGTATAGGTTGAGTTCTGGATGTACCTGTCCATACATCTCCCAACCCTTGCTAATATCCCACTTCAACCCTAGTGGCACACGAGCACCGAACTCTTTGTGATCCCACTCACTCCAGCCACCAACACCCACATACCAAGAAACCGGAGTATTGGCATCAAATCGCCCTCTTTTCAGAATGTAGTCAAACGCAGCACCATCATTGCCTAGAGTAAAGCGATAGGTATCATCAAGCTCTAACACCACGCTAAGTTCCTGATCGATTGCCATCCCCACCGCAACTTTCGTCGACTGCGGTTCTTCTGCATATACTAACGAGCTTGCTGCTGTAACCAAAACCGCAGCACCGAGTAGTAGACCTGAGTTTTTCATATTAGGCTTTTCCTATACACAAAATAAAACAGTGTACAATTATCCAAGCATGTAAGAAAAGGATGTCAGAGAAAGGTGAAAACGAATGGGAATGACAAAGCTAGATCTCAGAGCCGAACGCTATGAAAACAAAAAAGGAGGCCGAAGCCTCCTTTTGTCAATTAGATGAAAAAGTGATTAACCGTGGTTACGGATCCACTCATCCATTTCTGTTTTCAGGTTGTCAGACTTAGTACCGAAGATAGCCTGAACACCACCTGCTACAACTACTACGCCAGCTGCGCCTAGTTGTTTTAGTTTGTCTTGGTTAACAGCTTCAGTATCTGCAACTGCTACACGTAGACGAGTGATACATGCGTCTAGACCAGTGATGTTTGCTTTGCCGCCGAATGCTGCAACTAGCTCACCTGCCATGTCTGAACCAGAAGTCGTTACTGCTTCTTCAGTTTCATCTTCACGACCAGGAGTCTTAAGGTCCATAGCTTTGATTACTGTGCGGAATACTACGTAGTAGATTGCAGCGTAAACAAGACCAGTCACTACCATCAGACCCATCTTCTGAGAGTTACCAGAAAGAACTAGGAAGTCGATTAGACCGTGTGAGAATGAAGTACCGTGTACGAAGCCTAGAGTATTTGCAACAACGTAAGCAGAACCAGCTAGTAGAGCGTGGATACCGTAAAGTAAAGGAGCAACGAATAGGAATGAGAATTCGATTGGCTCAGTGATACCTGTTAGGAATGAAGTCAGTGCAGCAGATGCCATGATACCCATTACTTTCGCGCGGTTTTCTGGCTTAGCAGAGTGAGCGATAGCAATAGCAGCAGCTGGTAGACCGAACATCTTGAACATGTAACCACCCGCTAGCTGACCGAAGCCATTACCAGCAGCACGAGATGCTTCATCAGCAACTAGGTAACAAGTTAGAACGCCGTTTTGAGTTTCGCCTGCAGCGTTAACACAAGTACCTGCTTCAAAGAAGAATGGTACGTTCCAAACGTGGTGTAAACCGAATGGGATTAGAGAACGCTCGATAACGCCGTAGATACCGAATGCAACCTGTGGGTTCTGGTGAGCAGCCCAGTCAGAAAACGCTGCAATCGCGCCGCCAATTGGAGGCCATACAACAGAAAGAACTAGACCAAGACCGATCGCTGAGAAACCAGTGATGATTGGAACAGCACGCTTACCAGCGAAGAAGCCAAGGTATTCTGGAAGTTGAATTTTGAAGAAACGGTTGAATGCCCAAGCAGCAACACCACCGACAAGGATACCACCTAGTACACCTGTATCGATTTTTTCAACACCCATAACGCCAGCCATAACGCCTAGAGTTGCCGTCATGATGCCGTAACCAACGATAGCAGCAAGACCTGCTACACCATCGTTGTTAGTGAAGCCAAGCGCTACACCTACAGCGAATAGTAGAGCCATTTGGCCGAATACTGAACCACCCGCTTGTTCCATTAGGTTAGAAACGATATCTGGAATGAAGCTTAGGTCGGCAGCACCGACACCTAGTAAAATACCTGCAACTGGTAAAACCGACACTGGTAGCATCAGAGCTTTACCAACTTTTTGCAGGTTAGCAAAAAGGTTCTTAAACATGTTTATGCTCCTGAAAAGTTTATAAGATTTATTGGGCTCTAACGGCACACCCCCGTTAGCCTTAAATGTTAGCACCCTGAAAAAATGTAACCACTTATGTCACTATAATTTCTGGCTCTAAATATATATTGCGGGTAACGATACTTTCTAGCGAGTTACGGAATTTAGTTTCAAACTAATAGATAGATCACAATCCAAACTTGGTTTTGAAATGGATTACAGGAACATAACACCATGATTAATAACAAAATAATCAATGAAAGCATTAATTTCGATGGGTAAATAAAATAGATGCAGTTGTTATTTCATGTAACAAAATTACAAAAGGCACTTTTTAGGCTCTCAAGTTCAACATTTTTAGTGAACAAGCCGATTTAAACGCTTGCGCGTGAGTTTGATAACAAAAAAAAGGGGCCGAGGCCCCTTTTTCACTGTGATTTAATTTTTTATCTTAAAAAAAGATTTCTAAAGTTTTCGCTGGTTTTCTGTCCAACTTCTCCTAACGAGCACCCTTTTAGCTGTGCAATGTAGGAAGCGACCTCTACAACATAAGCTGGCTGGTTCTGTTTACCTCGGTGAGGAACAGGTGCTAGGTATGGTGAATCTGTCTCGATCAGCAGTCTATCTAACGGTAATGCTTTAACGACTTCTTTCAGTTCTGTCGCTTGTCTGAAAGTCACGATACCAGAGATTGAAATATAGAAACCTAATTCCATCGCTGCTTCTGCGAAAGGCAAATCTTCCGTAAAACAGTGAATCACACCACCACATTTATCAGCGCCACCATTTTTTAGGATATCTAATGTATCTTGGCGAGCATTGCGCGTATGGATGATCAAAGGCTTGTTCAGCTTTACTGCCAACTCTACCTGCTGTTCGAAACGCAGCTTCTGTAAATCCGCTGTTTCCGGTTGGTAGTGGTAATCTAGCCCTGTCTCACCGATAGCAACCACACGTGGATGAGCCGCGTATTCATGTAATCGGTCTAATGCAAAATCACTTTCTACATCCAACGGATGCACACCACAAGAAGCATAAACGTTATCAAACGGTTCAATCATCTCCATCATGTTAGGAAACGAATCTAAGGTAACACCAACAGATAAAAGGTCCGTGACATTGGCCGCCTTCGCTTTGGCAACAACATCAGCAATACCTTCGTGTAACTCTTGATAGTCCAATTTATCTAAATGACAGTGAGAATCTACGAACATGTTTCCTCGTAAAATTTAAATAACCAATCTAAGATAAGAAGCTCCGCATTCAACCCTGTGTGTAATCTTAGCTGATCTAACAGTTTTAAAAGCGCTTGCGATTGAGAGTATAGCTTTGGATAGTCACAGACTTGCGCCAACTTTACCGCTCCAGGCACAAAAGATGGCAAGGCGAGCCCATAGCGGACCTTTTGCGCATCAGACAATAAGTACCACAACCAACTGAGCGACTCTTGAGGATCTGCCGCTAACTCTTTGGCCAATTTAACCGCATCTGCTTGCTGCTGACAGAGTGCAATAAAGTCATTCTCAATCGAGCTATAACGGCTGACTTTATCTTGCTGGATAAAATCGAGCGCAGCTAAAGGCGCATTGCCATTGATATGGGCCGCATACAAAGGTACCTCACCACTATGTTGAGAAGAGAGCCACTGTGCGACCGTTTCTGAATTAGGCGGCGTTAAATGCCACTGCTGACAACGGCTGGTAATGGTCGGCAACAGCGCATTAGCTCGATGCGCAACCAACAAGAACATACAAGTCGATGATGGCTCTTCCAGCGTCTTTAACAACGCATTAGCCGCTGACTCATTCATGGCTTCTGCAGGTTCGATGACAAACAATCGAATCCCGGATAACTGTGATGACTCTTGAGCAATGCGATTACATTGGCGAATCTGCTCTACTGTAATCGCTTTGCCTTCTTTCTCAGGCTTGATCACATGAAAATCAGGGTGGCTCGCTGAACTCATTAGCTGACAACCATGACAAAAACCACACGCCTCTGCTGGATAGTTTTGACACATGACAGCTTGGCTAAAGGCATCAACGAGATGTGACGAACCCATTCCCTCTTCGGCAATCAGCAAAGAGGCGTTTGAAAAACGATCTGCTTGCAAGTTTGCTTGCCATTCTGTCCACAAGGGCATTAGCCAAGGGTATAGCTCATTCATCACTTACGCTTTCATCCAAGTGGTTAACACGTTTGAAATATCGGCCGCTACTTTCTCAATTTGTTGTTCAGCATTCACAACAACGACCGATTCGTCTTGCTCAGCGAGTTGCAGGTAACGCTCACGAGTACGATCAAAGAAGCTCATATCCATCTTCTCAATACGGTCTAGCTCACCGCGGCCACGAGCACGCTCTAAACCAACGCGAGGATCAATATCAAGATAAATCGTTAAGTCCGGCTTAAAATCACCTAGCGTAGTTTGCTTTAGCGCTAACATCGTTTCGGCTGGGATCTTACGACCACCACCTTGATAAGCCTGTGATGACATATCATGACGATCACCGACGACCCATGTTCCAGCTTCTAGTGCTGGTTTGATGACGTTTTCAACTAACTGAACACGCGCCGCATACATCAAAAGTAATTCCGTCATATCTTGAAGTTGCTCGCCTTCATGCTCTTGCTTAACTAATGTTCTTAGCTTTTCGGCAAGTGCCGTTCCGCCTGGCTCACGGGTATTGGTAATCGAGTCAACGCCTGACTGCTTTAGTGTCTCTAATACCGCATTAATTGCTGAACTTTTTCCTGCGCCTTCAAGGCCTTCGATTACGATGAATTTAGCGTTTGTCATTTGTTGCTTCTTAGTTGTTTTAAGTATGCTCGAACTGCGCGGTTATGCTCAGCCAAAGATTTGGAAAATACGTGTCCGCCTTTACCGCTTGCGACAAAGTAAAGGTAATTGCTGTCTTCAGGGTTAAGCGCAGCTGCGATAGATGCTTCGCCCGGCATCGCAATTGGCGTTGGTGGCAGACCAAAAATTGTGTAGGTATTGTATGGCGTTGGTGTACGTAAGTCTTTCTTGCGAATGTTGCCATCGTACTTATCACCCATACCATAAATGACGGTAGGATCCGTTTGCAGACGCATACGCTTATTGAGACGGTTAACGAACACAGATGCAACGCGCTCACGCTCAGACTCAACCGCGGTCTCTTTTTCGATGATTGAGGCAAGGATTAGCGCTTCATAGGCCGACTTTAATGGTAGCTTTTGTTGGCGCTGTGCCCACTGCTCATCTAATACAGCCTGCAGCTTATTCGCAGCTCGTTTCAAGATATCGAGATCAGAAACACCAAAGGTGTAGTGATACGTTTCTGCAAGCAGCAGCCCTTCAAGCTTTTCATGCTCAGAGCCCAACAGCTTGGCAATATCTGCTTCTGTTAAGCCTTGCAATTCATGCTCTAAATAAGGCGAACTTTCTAAAATTTCTCGCCACTCTTTAAATGTCGAGCCTTCAACAAACGTGATCGAAAATTGATGTTCTTTGCCCTGTTTAAATTCTTCTAGAACTTCTCTTAGAGTCAACTCAGGCTCAATTAAGTAAGTACCCGCTCTCAGCTGAGTGAGATCTGGGTGAAAGCGACGAACCAACTTCACCATATCGCTGCTTTCAATAAGCCCTGCACTAGTCAAACTTGCCAATACTCGGTTAAAGCTAGTCCCAGATTCGATAGTAAAGATTTGTGGTTCTTCAAGTTGAAGTGGCTGGCTGACATATTGCTCTACCTGCTGAGCAACGTAGAAGTAACCTCCTGCGGCTACACTAGCAACCAAAAGCAAAAATAGAGTGATTTTCTTGATCACGAGTCGATCATCTCCTGAATTCGTTTTGTAATTTTTCCAATATCAAAGCTGGTTGAGCCTATACGGGTAATTGGAGCAACACCAAGTACCGAGTTTGAGACAAAAACTTCATCGGCTGACAGTAACTCTTCAAGTTTGAAGTCACCAATTGAAGCTTCGAGCGGTAGTGTCTGCACCTGCTCTAATACGATTCGTCTCATCACACCATTTACCCCTGCATTTCGAAGGTCGGGGGTAAACAAAGTCGCATCTTTAACCCAAAATAGATTCGCCATCGTTGTTTCGACAACATAGTCACAAATATCAAGCACAACACCGTCAGCATTCCCTCCGTCATCGAGCTCCGCTTTTGCGAGAACTTGTTCAAGGCGGTTGTTATGTTTGTGTCCGGCGAGTAATGGATTGTGACCAAGTCGAGTACGACAGATTCCAAGCTCTAATCCTCCACTCACCCATTGTTCATAGTGAGAAGGATAAATAAAGTCGCTAATAGTAACATTTGGTGAGGCTACTTGAGTAGGGCTATATCCCCTGCCCCCTTCTCCGCGACTAATATGCAGTTTCAGGCCCGCTTTTGTGTCTGGCTTAATCGCTTGTTGCAACCAATGCTCAACTTGATTCCAGTCGGGCCGAGGTATAGCAAGTAAATCCAAACAGGCATTCATTCTCTCTATGTGCCTCGGCCAGTACTGAATACGACCGCCACGTGTCAGCATGGTTGTAAAGCAGCCATCGCCATACTGAAATGAACGGTCAGACAATGAAATCGAATCAGCAAGTTTTCCATTGAGCCAAAACATAGCGAGTCCTTGAATTGAATTTATAGGGGTATTAAATAACAAAACGGCTTAATGCCAAAGCATTAAGCCGTTTAATTAGACTCAGTTAAACAGTTCTTTAGATTTTTTTAAATACTAGAGAGCCGTTGGTACCGCCGAAGCCGAATGAGTTACAAATAGCGTAATCCATTTGAACTTCTTTCGCTGTATGAGGAACTAGGTCGATATCTTCAAGACCTTCAGCGCGGTTATCTAGGTTGATTGTTGGTGGAACAATCTGATCAACCAAAGACATAACAGTAATGATTGCTTCAACCGAACCTGCAGCACCTAGTAGGTGACCCGTCATAGATTTCGTTGAAGAAACTTTAACCTGTTTAACGCCTTCTTCACCTAGAGCACGACGAACGCCTTTAATTTCTGCAACATCACCTGCTGGCGTCGATGTACCGTGAGCGTTTACGTAACCAACTTGAGTACCAACGATACCTGCGTCACGCATTGCCGCTTCCATAGCCAGTGCACCACCAGAACCATCTTCAGAAGGAGAAGTCATGTGGTAAGCATCACCAGACATACCGAAACCAACAAGTTCAGCGTAGATCTTAGCGCCACGAGCTTTAGCGTGTTCGTACTCTTCAAGAACCATCATGCCTGCGCCATCACCCAGAACAAAACCGTCACGGTCTACATCCCATGGGCGTGAAGCTTTTTGAGGTTCATCATTGCGAGTAGACAATGCTTTCGCTGCTCCAAAACCAGCCATACCTAGCGGAGTAGATGCTTTCTCTGCACCACCAGCAACCATCGCTTCTGCGTCGCCGTATGCAATCATACGCGCCGCGTGACCGATGTTGTGAAGACCTGTTGTACACGCCGTCGAGATCGCGATGTTAGGACCGCGAAGACCACGCATAATAGATAAGTTACCTGCAACCATGTTAACGATGGTTGATGGAACGAAGAACGGGCTAACCTTACGAGGGCCCTTTTCAACTAGCGCTGTGTGGCCAGTTTCAATCAGATCTAGGCCACCAATGCCTGAACCGATTGCTACACCTACACGTGGTGCGTTTTCTTCGTTGATTTGTAAACCAGAGTCATCTAGCGCTTGGATACCTGCTGCAATGCCGTACTGGATAAATAGATCCATTTTACGTGCATCTTTCTTTGACATGTATTCTGTACAGTCAAAATCTTTAACAAGGCCCGCAAAGCGAGTTGAGAAGTTTTCAGCATCAAAGTGTTCGATATTAACGATACCACTTTGACCTGCAAGCAGGGCTTTCCATGATGATTCTACGGTGTTGCCTACCGGTGACAACATACCCATGCCAGTGACAACAACACGACGCTTGGACACGATATTATTCTCCGGAAAATGAAATGATTCTATGGAAGGATAGAAGGGTTTAAAAGAACACAGGCGGCCAGAAGGCCGCCTGGGAGAGATATTACTGAGCGCTGTTTACGTAGTCGATTGCAGCTTGAACAGTAGTGATTTTCTCAGCTTCTTCGTCTGGAATCTCAGTGTCGAATTCTTCTTCTAGAGCCATTACTAGTTCAACAGTGTCTAGAGAATCAGCACCTAGATCATCAACGAATGAAGCTTCGTTTTTAACTTCAGCTTCGTCTACACCTAGCTGTTCAACAATGATTTTCTTTACGCGTTCTTCGATGTTGCTCATTTTTTCTTTTCCTTTACAGATTTCGCTCAATGCGATGATTCAGTAGTTTATTCGAACTACTGAAAGTTGCAAGAGGGACCTTGCTGGTCAAACCACAATTTTAGCGATTTTAACCGAAATTCAATACATTTTTGACTTAAATCATGCACAAATCTTGTGCAGGATAGTGTCAATAATCTCAAACTATAGGCTACTTTCCTTACAAAAAATAGCCTAGTTGACGACATTAAGTGCAAATTAACACGATTGCAGAGATTTGAGTGAAAATTAATGTAAAAGTTCACAAATATCTCTACGAAAGCGTTTTACACCATGTACATACCGCCATTTACATGCAAAGTCTCACCAGTAATGTACGCAGCTTCTGGAGAAGCTAGGAATACAACTGCTGAAGCAATTTCACGTGGGTCACCTAGACGACCTGCTGGTACGTTAGATAGCGTCGCTGCACGTTGGTCATCATTCAGTGCTTTAGTCATATCTGTTTCGATAAAACCAGGTGCCACTGTGTTCACAGTAATGCCACGAGAAGCAACTTCACGAGCCATAGACTTAGTGAAACCGATAACGCCCGCTTTAGCCGCTGCGTAGTTTGCTTGACCTGCGTTACCCATAGTACCAACAACAGAACCAACGTTGATGATACGACCCGCACGTTTTTTCATCATGCCACGTAGAACCGCTTTAGACATACGGAAGATTGGCGTTAGGTTAGTGTCGATGATGTCATCCCACTCTGAATCTTTCATACGCATAAGTAGGTTGTCGCGTGTGATACCTGCGTTGTTCACTAGGATATCAATCGCACCAAACTCATCGTTGATAGTCTTCAGTGTTGCTTCGATAGACTCAACATCTGTTACGTTTAGAGCAAGACCTTTGCCGTTCTCACCAAGGTACTCACTGATTGCAGCCGCGCCGCCTTCAGAAGTTGCAGTACCAATTACTGTCGCACCGCGCTCTACAAGCAGCTCAGCGATAGCACGACCGATACCACGGCTTGCACCAGTAACTAGAGCAATCTTACCTTCTAGGTTCATCATGTTCTTTATTCCTATGTTCTTCTATTACTTAGCAGCGTCTAGAGATGCAGCATCATTTACTGCCGCGCCACTTAGTGTCTTAACAATTCGTTTTGTTAGGCCAGTTAGAACTTTACCTGGACCAAGCTCAAGAAGTTTCTCTACACCTTGCTCGCTCATTAGCTGCACGCTTTCAGTCCAACGAACTGGGCTGTATAGCTGACGTACAAGTGCGTCTTTAATTTTTGCAGGGTCAGTTTCAGCTGCAACATCAACGTTGTTGATTACTGGCAGTTGAGGTGCATTGAATTCTAATTCTTCTAGTGCCACCGCTAGCTTGTCAGCTGCTGGCTTCATTAGCGCACAGTGTGAAGGAACTGAAACTGGTAAAGGAAGTGCACGCTTAGCGCCCGCTTCTTTACATAGTGCGCCAGCGCGCTCTACAGCGTCTTTACTACCTGCGATAACAACCTGACCTGGAGAGTTGAAGTTTACTGGTGAAACAACTTCACCTTGCGCTGCTTCTTCACACGCTTTAGCAATAGATTCATCATCAAGACCGATGATTGCGAACATTGCACCAGTACCCGCTGGTACCGCTTCTTGCATTAGTTGGCCACGAAGCTGAACAAGTTTGATCGCTTCTTTAAAATCGATAACACCTGCACATACTAATGCTGAGTATTCACCTAGGCTGTGACCCGCTAGGTTTGCTGGTTGCTCAAGGCCAAGCTCTTGCCATACACGCCAAATAGCAACAGAAGATGCTAGCAATGCTGGTTGAGTACGATGCGTTTGATTTAGGTCTTCAGTAGGACCATCTTGAACTAATGCCCAAAGGTCATAGCCTAGAGCGTCAGACGCTTCAGCAAATGTTTGTTTAACTACGTCATACTGCTCGCCAAGCTCAGCAAGCATACCGACAACTTGTGAACCTTGACCTGGAAATACAATAGCAAACTTGCTCATTTTCGTTTCCTTAAAACAAAGTAAGAAAGATAAGATGCCGTTGTGGCATCTTAAATTTAAATCTTGAAACTAAAACTTAGAACTTAACTAGCGCTGAGCCCCAAGTGAAGCCGCCACCAAATGCTTCTAGTAGTAATGTTTGACCACGCTTAATACGACCATCACGTACTGCTTCATCTAGCGCTGTAGGAACCGTCGCTGCAGATGTGTTGCCGTGTTTATCAAGGGTGATTACTACTTGGTCTAGTGACATTGACAGTTTTTTCGCTGTCGCCGAAATAATGCGGTAGTTGGCTTGGTGTGGTACTAACCAATCTAGCTCAGACTTGTGCATATCGTTTGCAGCAAGCGTATCTTTAACAAGCTTAGACAGTTGCGTTACCGCGACTTTGAATACTTCATTGCCAGCCATGTGTAACCATTTGTCCGCGTCTTTGCCGCGCTCAGGTACTTCAAGGCTTAGTAGCTCACCGAATCGACCATCTGAATAAATGTGTGTCGATAGAATGCCCGGCTCTTCACTTTGACCAACCACAACTGCGCCCGCTGCATCACCAAATAGAATGATTGTCGAACGGTCTGTAGGGTCACAAGTTTTAGAGAGCGCATCGGCACCAATAACAAGCACATTTTTGCACATGCCCGATTTAATATGCTGATCAGCCACTGACAATGCGTAAACAAATCCTGAACAAGCCGCGGCTAAATCAAACGCTGGACAGCCTTTGATCTCAAGCTTAGCCTGAACCTGACACGCAGATGATGGGAATGTATGGCTGCCGCTCGTGGTAGCAACGATAATAAGGTCGATATCGTCCTTATCAATGCCTGCCATTTCAATCGCGTTTTTCGCAGCTAAGTAACCCATGTCGGCTACTGTTTCATTTTCAGCAGCAATGCGACGTTCTTTAATACCAGTGCGAGTTACAATCCACTCATCACTTGTATCTACCATTTTCTCTAGATCTGCGTTTGAACGCACCTGAGATGGCAGGTAGCTGCCAGTACCTAAAATTTTGCTATACATGAAGACTAATAATGCCTCTCGAGTAAAACCGCTTCCAAACGATCGCTAATACGGTTTGGTACTTGTCGTTGGACCTCATGCAGCGCCTCACCAATTGCATTGATGACTGCGTCTACATCAGCACTTCCGTGGCTTTTTATGACAATGCCGCGCAATCCTAGCAAACTTGCACCATTATACTGGTCGGGGTTCAATGTTTTTAGCTCATTAAATAAGCTAGATAATAATTTTCTTGCAATCCAACCCTTTATAGATGAGGCCATCATGTGTGATTTCAACTTATCTATAAATATTTGGGCTGTCCCCTCGCATGCCTTCAGACAGACGTTTCCGACAAAACCATCACAAACAACAACATCTGCGGCATCATGAAGAAGTTGATTTCCTTCAATATAACCAACAAAGTTCACCGATTTGGTTTGAGACAGCATTTCAGCACAGCGCTTGACAAGATCATTACCTTTTATTTCTTCAGCACCTATGTTGAGAATCGCGACTCTCGGCGGTCGTTGTAGATATTGCTCTGCCAATGCACTGCCCATAACCGCAAACTGGAATAAAGAGTCTGCGTCACTGGAAACATTCGCACCTAAATCTAGCATCCAAGTACGGCCACCGGAGGCAGTGGGTAAAGCGGAAATAAGCGCAGGGCGTTCAATACCAGGCAGTAGCTTGAGCTTAAATCGAGACAAAGCCATTAAAGCGCCGGTATTACCGCAACTAACACAAGCATCAGCTTGGTTATCAGCCACGAGCTCAATCGCTGTTCCCATGGAACTGCCTTGACTGTTTCTTAATGCGAGAGAAGGTTTTTCGGAATTAGAGATCACTCGGTCTGTGTGTTGAATACTCAAACGAGAATTCGTCTGAAAACCAAGCGAAGATAATTGAGACGTGATCTGAGATTGATCACCAATAAGGATCACTTTTAGCTCTGGGAAATGCGACAGTGCCTGCACGGCGGCAGGCACTGTGACGCGAGGACCGAAGTCCCCGCCCATTGCATCAAGTGCAACGGTTATATTTTGCAAAGGTCAACCTTACTTGTTGATAACCTTTTTGCCACGGTAGTAACCTTCAGCAGTTACGTTGTGGCGTAGGTGAGTTTCACCTGAAGTTGCGTCTACAGAAAGTGCTGCTGTAGTTAGGGCATCGTGTGAACGACGCATACCACGCATTGAACGTGATTTCTTGCTCTTTTGTACGGCCATTGACCCTACTCCTATGTAAGTATTAAAGAATTACTTCTTTAAGCTTTTTAAAACGTCAAATGGATTCGGCTTCTCTTCTTCCACAATTTCTTCTGGAATCTCACCAAACACCATATTATCTGAATCAACGCTACAGTCCGCTTCTTCATGCATTGCTATTTGAGGCAAGTTTAGAATGAACTCGTCTTCAACTAACTGTATTAGGTCTAACTCACCGTACTCGTTCAGATCTACCAAATCGTACTCTTCCGGTGCTTCCTCTTCAGTCCTTTCACCGCGATACGGTGTATAGGTGAATTGGACATCGCACTCATGTGCGAAAACCTCATTACAGCGCTGACACTCTACGTCGACTACGATGTTAGCTTTACCAGAGATAACAACGAGTCGCTGCTCATCTAAGTCAAATGACAGTGACACTTGGGCGTCGCGTTTAACGCCTTCAACTGATTCCAATAAGCGCTTAAAGAGACTAACTTGAATAATACCTTCAACATCTAGTCGCTTTTGAGCTGCGCGTGTCGGATCAATCGTACGCGGTATTTTTACCTTTTGCATAGGGCGCGAATTCTATCTTCCAAATCGTTTATAGTCAAAGAAAAAGGGCAAAAAGTTGTACTTTTTTTCCTTATCAGCGAGAGAGCTAGTATCACAACCATAATATCGATTAAGCTCACACTAACCCGCCGTTAGATTGTAAATTAAAATGCAGAATTACCAACTAGTTTTAGCCTCAACCTCGCCATACCGCAGACAACTGCTCAATAAACTAGCAGTAGAGTTCGAGACCGCATCGCCCGGGTTTGATGAGACTCCATTAGATAATGAAAGCCCAATCGAGCTTGTCACCCGCTTGGCGAAAGGCAAAGCACAGTCATGCCCACTCACAAAACCGAGCTTAGTGATAGGTAGCGATCAAGTTTGTGTGATCAACGGTAAAATCATCGGTAAACCTCACACCCGCGAAAAAGCCATCGAGCAACTCACCCAACAAAGTGGTCAATCGATCCAGTTTTATACCGGGTTAGCGCTATATAATTCGCACACTAATGAAACCGAGGTCAAAGTCGACACTTTTACGGTTCATTTCCGTCAACTGACTGCGAAGCAAATCGCCAATTATGTAGATAAGGAAGAGCCTTTCTTCTGCGCCGGTAGCTTTAAAAGCGAAGGATTAGGTATTGCGCTATTTGAACGATTGGAAGGCAAGGATCCGAATACTTTGGTCGGACTGCCGTTGATAGACTTAATTGATATGCTCGAAGCACAAGGGTTTGAGGTGCTTTAACACCTAGCACAAAAAAACAAAGGGAGACGCTGTTACGCCTCCCCTATATGACCAGCCAATAAGTCCGTCATTCCATAGAGCGACGAAGGAGTGAGTAGGGAATCTCCTGCAGTAACCTAATTGCTTTAAAAAATACCCAACTCGGTCGCCCCCCCTCTCAGGAATGACGCTTTATAGCTTACGTAGCCCAGCCAACGCTTTCTCTAACTTAGGCTCCATTGGGGCATTAATCTCCATCCACTCATCGTTCGATGGGTGTTGGAACTTGATATTAGCCGCATGTAAGAACAGACGATCTAACCCGACTTGCCCAGTGTAAGCATCAAAGCGGCGATCACCATAACGATCATCCCACGCGATTGGATGACCTGTATATTGGGTATGGACGCGAATCTGGTGCGTACGCCCGGTAATTGGGCTCGCTTGAATCAAGGTCGCATCAGCAAACTTTTCAAGAATCTTAAAACGAGTTTCTGACGGTTTTCCTTTTGGGTTAACACGAACAATGCTGTTCACTTCATTTTTCAGCAATGGCGCATTGACCACTTTGCAATTGGCTTTCCATTGGCCCATCACCAAAGCAAAGTAAAACTTCTTCACGGTCTTTTCACGGAACTGGGCTTGTAAATGGCGTAGCGCAGAACGCTTTTTCGCTACCAGCAGGATGCCAGAGGTATCTCGGTCAATACGGTGAACAAGCTCTAAGAATCTAGCTTCTGGTCGAAGGGCTCTTAACGCTTCGATTGCACCAAACT
Organism: Vibrio ouci; assembly: GCF_004551525.1. Taxonomy (GTDB): domain Bacteria; phylum Pseudomonadota; class Gammaproteobacteria; order Enterobacterales; family Vibrionaceae; genus Vibrio; species Vibrio ouci. Next base: position 378,695 of record NZ_SATR01000001.1, read on the forward strand.
TTAACCCGCTGCCACCATGAACCGCTGTACCTGAAGGTTTGTTGAGAATCAGCATATGATCATCTTCATGGATAATCATGTGCTCTAGTTCTGCTACCTTATTAAGCTTAGTGCTCGGAGCCGCCTCTTCCGGTTTCTCTTCAATGGTCACTGGCGGGATACGAACCAAATCGCCCGCTTTTAGCTTGTATTCAGCCTTGATGCGTTTTTTATTTACACGCACCTCTCCCTTACGCAAGATTCGATAAACCATGCTTTTAGGGATACTTTTCAATTGGTTGCGTAAGAAGTTATCAATACGCTGACCCGCCATATCTTCGTCAATATCGACGAACTGGACTTTTGTTCTAATTTCGCTCATGCGTTTATTCTAACACCCTAACTTGCGCAGAATCACATTTTCTTCGCAACAAAATGGAAAATAGCTTAATAAGAGTGAATTCAAAATCCTCTACGGATAAAAATCCATCAAATTTATTACATTTTTCAAAAAAGAGCTCAATAGCACCTATAAAACAAACACTTATAAAAAATAAAATCAGCTTTTTCAGCGTTTTATTATAAAGCAGATTGCTGAGTTTAGTGGGTACTGCTATAGTTCACACCTGCAATATATGAGTTGGTTGCATTTTAAACAAACCTTCCCATATTTTGAGCAATAGAATGAGTAGCTCGCTAATTTACCAAAATGCTGCATACGGCGTAAGACATTTCGGAATTGGCAATCTTGTCACTCTACTCGTCGCACATCATGTTGAGTATTTTCCGCCGATTATGCGGCTTACAAGCTGAACGAGAAAAGCTTGTGAGACTGAAGTGCCCCAAGAGCATCCCTCCAGCCGGGAGGCTGCAACGATTAAGCCATGGGATCAGGCACCGTGAACGCGACCGCAATGACAAGAACAAAACAAAAGAATGACAACGAGATTTATCAATGAAAAGAATGTTAATCAACGCAACTCAAAAAGAAGAGTTGCGTGTTGCTTTGGTTGATGGTCAGCGCTTATTCGATTTAGATATCGAAAGCCCTGGTCATGAATCTAAAAAAGCAAATATCTACAAAGGACGTATCACACGCATCGAACCAAGCCTAGAAGCGGCTTTTGTTGACTATGGTGCAGAAAGACACGGTTTCCTCCCTCTTAAAGAAATTGCCCGCGAATACTTCCCTGAAGGTTACACCTACCAAGGCCGTCCAAGCATTAAAGAAGTGCTAACTGAAGGCCAAGAAGTAATCGTACAAGTAGAAAAAGAAGAACGTGGTAGCAAGGGCGCTGCTCTTACTACGTTTATCTCTCTCGCGGGTAGTTATTTAGTTCTTATGCCAAACAACCCTCGTGCAGGCGGTATTTCTCGCCGTATCGAAGGTGATGAGCGTACTCAACTAAAAGCTGCACTAAGTACTTTAGAACTGCCTCAAGGCATGGGTCTAATCGTACGTACAGCTGGTGTTGGTAAAAGTGCTGAAGAACTTGAGTGGGACTTAAACGTACTTCTGAACCACTGGGGCGCAATCAAGCAAGCTTCTGACTCTAACGCTGCACCTTTCTTGATTCACCAAGAGAGTAACGTGATTGTTCGCGCTATCCGTGACTATTTACGTCGCGATATCGGCGAAATCCTTATCGACAGCAACACGATTTATGAGCGCGCGCTAGAGCACATCGGTCTAGTTCGTCCAGACTTCGTCAACCGCGTTAAAAAATACGATGGTGAAGTTCCACTGTTTAGCCACTACCAAATCGAAAGTCAGATCGAATCTGCGTTCCAACGTGAAGTTCGTCTGCCTTCTGGTGGTTCAATCGTAATCGACCCAACTGAAGCGTTAACTTCTATCGATATCAACTCTGCTCGTGCAACGAAAGGTGGTGATATTGAAGAGACAGCTCTAAATACTAACTTAGAAGCTGCTGAAGAAATCGCTCGCCAACTACGTCTACGTGACTTAGGTGGTCTAGTTGTTATCGACTTTATCGATATGACGCCTGTGCGTCACCAGCGTGAAGTTGAAAACCGTCTACGTGATTCTGTTCGTATGGATCGCGCTCGTGTACAAATCGGCCGAATTTCTCGTTTTGGTCTATTAGAAATGTCACGTCAGCGTCTGAGCCCATCTCTTGCAGAAGCGAGTCACCACATCTGTCCTCGCTGTACGGGTACTGGTGTCGTTCGTGACAATGAATCATTAGCGCTATCTGTTCTTCGTCTTATCGAAGAAGAAGCGTTAAAAGATAATACCGCGCAAGTACTGGCCGTTGTTCCTGTACCTATCGCGTCTTACCTGCTTAACGAAAAGCGTCGTTCAGTTAACCACATTGAACGCATTCAAGAAGTGAAAATCACTGTTGTACCTAACTCAGATATGGAAACACCGCATTTCGATGTTATCCGTGTCCGTGAAGGTGAAGAGTTTGATCTGCTTTCTTACCTACTTCCTAAGAAGCTTGAAGCAATGAAGGAAGCTGAAGGTAAAGAGCCTGTAGAAGTTGAAGCTAAGCCTAAGAAGATCGAAGAACCTGCACTGAAAGGTTTCGCATCTCCTAGCCAAACAGCTCCAGCTCCTGCTACTCCAGCGCCAACAGCAAAACCGGCACCAGCTAAAAAGGCTAAGAGCGAACCTGCTCAAGATGAACAGCCTGGTTTGGTAAGCCGCTTCTTTAAAGCTCTAGGTAGCTTCCTATTCGGTTCTTCTGAAAAAGAAGAAGAGAAGAAAGAAGAGCAAAAGCCTAAAGAGCGTAAAGAAGGCAACCGCAATAATCGTAACCGCCGCAACCGTAACGATAACCGTCGCCGCAACAACCGTGACAGCCGCGACAATCGTAACGAGAACCGTGAAGACAAACGCGATAACAAGCGTAAGAACACTCGCGATGAAGCAGCGAATGAAGCGAAACCAAATGAGCGTAAGCAACAGAACCGTAAGCCTAAACAAGATCGCCGTAACAAGCGTGAAGATGTTAAGCCAAGTAAAGTTGCTGAAGAAGGTCTAAAACTGGCAGCAGACGCGCAGCAAACTGACAAGCCTGATGTACGTAAAGAGCGTACAGAAGAGAAAGCAGCGAAAGTTAAAGAGCGTCGTCAACGTCGTAAGCTATCTAAGCAAGTTCGCGTTAAAGACCAAGCTAACAAAGCGAAAGCTGACGAAGAAGCGAAACAAGTTCAATCAGAAGCAAAAGCAGATGCTGTTGAAGAAAAAGCAGTTAACGCAGTTTCTGAAGAATCTGAAGAGCAACCGAAGCAACGCCGTAACCGTCGTTCACCTCGTCACCTACGTGCAAGTGGTCAACGTCGTCGTCGCGGTCGTGATCGTCGCCCTAACCCATTCCGCCTACGTAAAGGTGGTGTAGCATCTCCAGAAATGGCGATGGGTAAAGTAATGCCAAGCTACGGCATCACTAAACCAGCACCGAAGCAGCAAGCGAAAACAGACAACGTTGACGCTCCGATTGTTGAAGCGAATGTAGAAACTAACGTGGCATCACTAGGTGGCTTTGCTTGTCCTGAAATGGCAATGGGTAAAGTGATCGTTCGTCGTGAGCAACCTGTAGTTGAAGCAAAAGTAGAAGTGACTGCTCCTGTTACTCCTGAAGTAAAACCTGAGCCAGTAGTTGAAGCACCAGCAGTTGTTGAAGCTCCAGTCGTAGTTGAAACTATCGCTGAAGAAGCACCAAAAGTTGAAGAAGCGAAAGCTGCTCCTTCTGACATTGTGGTTCCTCAAAGCTTCAAAGGTCACGCCTCTGCCGCTATGGCAAAAGCACCAGGCAACACAGAGATGAAAGAAATCACTGTCAATGCCGCACCTTTCAAAGCTGAGCGCTACGAATCACGCGGTGCAGGTAGCCAAGTTGCTCGCAACCAAGCTGGCGCAGCGATGACCAAACCTCAGTTCTAGTACTGCTATAACTCGATAATAAACAGCCTCTTATTAAGAGGCTGTTTTTTTATCTAACGAGCGTTTGAGCCTGTAACAAGCCCGCTAACGAACCCACTCAATTTTGTTGCGAATAATTGATCACAAATATTGTTCGATATCTGTATCAATCTTGAACTTAATCACACTTTTCGGTAGCATGCGCCGACTCGATCTGAATTGTTGAATTTGGTCTTTCTGCTCTTTTACATTGCATTTTTGCCCGCTGGCGACTAAATACAATTCAGAATACTTTTAAACACTTAGCCAAACTGAGCAAATATGTTTGAATTTCCCCAATTTTCTAAACACTCTGTGAAGAACGATGTGTTGTCAGGTCTAACAGTAGCACTCGCTCTTGTCCCTGAAGCCGTTGCCTTCGCTTTTGTTGCTGGTGTTGACCCAATGGTTGGTCTATACGCAGCATTTATCGTAGGTCTAATTACGTCTATCTTCGGCGGCCGCCCAGGTATGATTTCTGGTGCGACGGGTGCGATGGCAGTCGTAATGGTTTCTCTCGTTGCAACCCACGGTGTTCAGTACCTATTTGCGGCAATAATGTTAGCAGGTATCATTCAGGTAGCTGCCGGCGTCTTTAAGCTGGGTAAATTTATCCGCATCGTTCCACATCCGGTAATGATCGGTTTTGTGAACGGCCTTGCTATTGTTATCTTCCTCGCTCAGCTAGGCCAATTTAAAGCACCAGACCTTTCTGGCGCTCTAACTTGGTTACCTCAAGATCAAATGATGTTGATGCTTGGCCTTGTTGCTCTGACAATGGGTATCATCCACTTCCTGCCTAAGTTCACCACAGCAGTACCATCATCTCTGGTTGCTATCGTAACAGTAACGGCATTAGTGGTAGGTCTAGATCTTGAAACACGTACCGTAGTGGACTTCCTACGTACAATGTCTGGTGATGAAGCGGCAACTTTAGCTGGCTCTCTACCAACCTTCTCTATTCCAACAGTGCCATTTACGCTAGAAACATTCCAAATCATCCTGCCATACGCAATCATCCTTGCGGCTATCGGCCTAATTGAGTCACTACTAACACTGACTGTTCTGGATGAAATGACTAACACTCGCGGCCAGTCAAACCGTGAATGTATCGGTCAAGGTATGGCGAACATGACTTGTTCTGTGTTTGGTGCGATGGGTGGTTGTGCGATGATCGGTCAGTCAATGATCAACGTAAACTCGGGCGGCCGTGGTCGTCTATCGGGTATCGTTGCTGCTGTTGCATTACTGATGTTCATTCTATTCGCTTCAGCGCTGATTGAAATGATCCCTCTAGCAGCACTAGTTGGTGTGATGTTCATGGTAGTTATTGGTACATTTGAGTGGGCAACATTCAAGCTTGCACGCCGTGTACCAAAACAAGACTTCTTTGTTATCGTGCTAGTAACCGTTGTTACGGTACTCACTGACCTTGCAGTTGCCGTATTCGTTGGTGTTATCGCTTCTGCGCTTATGTTTGCATGGCAACACGCTAAGCACATCTATGCTGATACTCACACTAATGACGAAGGTTCTAAAGTATACAAGATCAACGGTCCAGTATTCTTCGGCTCTACCGCTAACTTCCTCGAACTATTTGACGCAGTAAACGACCCGCAAGATGTGATTGTCGATTTTGCTAACTCTCGCGTTACTGACCATTCAGCAATCGAAGCGATCGATACTATTGCTGAACGTTACTCTGTACTTGGTAAGACACTGCACCTGCGCCACCTAAGCCAGGACTGTGTTAAGACTCTGCATAAAGCGGGTAGCCTAGTTGAGGTTAATGACGCAGAAGACCCTATCTATAAGGTTATGTCGAGCTAAGACTCAGCTTACAGCAGTCATATAAATTAAGGGCTTCCAATTGGACTGTCTCTTGATCACAAGTCTAGTGAATCAAGAGACTTAGCCAGTTCATACCCTTCAAGGATGGTTTGYAGCCTAAACCATCCTTGCCATAACGTCTTTATRGAAGCGCGATCCGTTCGCTTAGTATTCTTCCARCCACCTAATCGTGCAATGCCTCTGTAAGCCCATGATATATTAGGTGCTTCTTTAGGTAGCTCTTTTYCTTCAAGCTTTAGCCACATTAGCTTCCATGCTTTTCCTTTTAATACCTGCTCACAACTGCTCTTAGATAATTCGTTTG
>NZ_SATR01000002.1 GCF_004551525.1 Vibrio ouci
GTATTACTCGCTGCAAAACAGCGAAAACCTGAACGATGGACTGGTGATATCAGGAACTGTAAGCCAGTTGGCGAAGTCCACCTAAATCCAGAAAGAGAAGCTGCTTAATAAGCGAGCAAATGATGGCAACTATCTTGAAAAACACCGTATCTGGCCTTTTACTTTTCTAGTAGCTGCGTAGCAGACTTTTTCTAATCACCTCAAGTACCCTAATTGAAATGCCTCTGCTCACTAAAGCTCAACTTACTACTGCCCCATTGCTTCTCAGCCCCACTGAACGGAATCCTTCGAACGCTCTAGGAAAGACCGAACTTATTTAAGCCATGTGTACGGGACCTATACGGATATTTTCGGTAGTTTTCTCCCAAATTTCTCTTTAGATTCACACTATAATATGACACTGGTTGAGTTTCATGTTGAGCGACCGCAATATGGGTAAAATGCAAATAAAGGCGAGTTCCGTCTATAGAGCGTTTGGCATTTACGTGTAGTTTTAGATATGAGGAATTCTCAGGCAAAAATTAGAATTTTGGCAGTTCAACCTAACTAAGGTGAGTCTATCAAGCCTGTAGTTATTCAGTTCCCATTCAAAATGGTATGGCCTTAATATGCTACATAGTGATCAAGGTTATTTGACGGCAAAGGAACCAATGATGGACTTATCATAAGAATACTATTTACACTGAGGGATGCAACACAGAATGAGTTTAATAATTAGGATGTTAGGAGCTAAGGTTTGGCAAAAAAATCAAACTTTCAACAGCTTGACTTAAATTTGCTGCGTACATTAGTGGTCTTATTCAAAGAGAAAAACACTCGAAGAGCAGCAGAAGTATTGTTTACCACTCAGCCCTCTGTGAGCCGTTCTTTGGCAAAGCTCAGGCACCACTTTAAAGATGAACTCTTTACTCGCACACAATATGGCTTAGCGCCTACAGATCGATGTATTGAAATTAATAGAACGTTACCGCTGCTCATGCAGACGTTAGAACAGACCTTAAGTGATACTGAGTTTGAACCGTCAGAGCTGACAGGAACGTTACGTATTGCCACCAACCATTTTCTTGGCGATAGGTATAACTCCAAACTGTTTCTGGCTATCACTGAAGCGTCACCAAAGCTAACGGTAGAGTTTGAAAACTGGAACTCAGATACCGCGTTGAAGCTGCTCAATGGGCAATTACAGGCGGGCATCAATTACTTTCCCATTGAGCTCTCTAAAGAGATATTTCAGCGCAAATTAATGAGCGAATCATTCAGTTTGTACATGCGAAGCGGACATCCTTACCTGTCATCACCAAGCTTGAAAACCATGGTTTCTTACCCGCTTGCGACCGTGCTGGTTCCTGATTGGAACTTAAAACAATCAATGACCGAAAAACTATTGCTCGATCATGATGTTGAATGTCAGTTTAAGCTTCGTTCTGAGAATATAAACTCAATCTTTCAAAGCCTTAAAGACAGCGATCTTATCTTTCCAGCGGCGCATCAGCTGTTAGACAATCGTCCACTAGAAGGCGTGATTAGCGTTGGTCTGCCCGATGATTTTAAAAATTTAGAAATGGATATTTCCTTATACATGCACGTTAAACATCGGCAGTCACCCTACTACCAGTGGTTAGCGTCAATAATGCAAAACTGTCTATCTTAGAGCTTATTTAGATATTCACTTTTGGTATAACTCAAAGCGACTTGGTGTATTAGAAATCAATCATTGAACCCCTTAATCTGAGCATAGTTAAAGAGAAGAGGACGCAAGGAAAGCGACCTGAATCTGATTGTTCACACTAAGGTACATACTATGAAAAAAACGCTGGTTTCTATTGCTCTGTCTTCGGTTGTTTTCTCTGGCTTTTCAATGGCGGAGACTCAATTCCATCAACCCAAAGTTGAGATTGTTAACGGTGTTGTAAGCCCGAAGTCTGCTGAGAAAATTTTCCAAGAGATGGATTATCAACGAGCGGTAATGCTTTACCACTGGGCAATCCCTATGGTTGGTACTCACGGATGGGAACGTGCAAACCGCATTGGTAATATTGAGAAATACCAATTTGGTTCTTATACCGGTTATGAGAATTTGACTGGCATATTAACGCCTAATCAGGTAGTCGATTACCTGATCTCTTTCCCTGTTCTGGATGAGCCTTTGGTATGGGAAGTGCCAGCCGGTTTTAATGCGGGCATGGTGATGGATTATGCACAGCAAACCCAACAGCAAGTCGGTTCAGTTGGCCCTAACCGAGGTGAAGCAGAGAAGATACTACTCATTGGCCCTGGTATTGAGGTACCTGAAAATACACAAGGGTATGATGTAGTTCATGTGCCTACGCGTGTTGCATTTTTAGGGACTCGCAACATGGTTCAAGACCCTAAAGACCATGCTGAATTTAATGAAAACATTAAGCTGTACCCTTATGGTCAAAAAGAGAAAGCAAAGCAACTGATCCCGGTACTTGCTGAAGACACAGAGGATGGTCGTGCGCATTTACAAAGACACCCTCGTGGTATTGAATTCTGGCAGGCGCTTAATGAGATTGTGCAGCGTGAAGAGCCACAAGAGCGTGATATTTTATTTTTGGACATGTTAAAGCATCTTGGCATTGAAAAAGGCAAACCGTTTGAACCAACGAAAGCACAACAAGCATTGCTCGTGGCCGCGGAAGAGCAGGGATTTGTCAACGCCTCTGTTAATTCGTATTCATCACGCTTAAAAGGCTTTAAGTTTTGGGAGGAGAGCAACTGGTACCTACCACTTACTGTCGACCCAACCAATCAGCATCATGACCTCGATGGCAAGGCTTCTTGGTACTGGGAAGCGATCAGCTCAGCCCCTGCAATGGTAACCACAACGCCTGGTGTTGGTTCAACGTACTTAGGTATTTACAGTGATGAAAATGGCCACGGATTTGATGGATGTGAAACTTACAGTCTTGATGTGCCAGACGGTATTCCAGCAAAACAGTTTTGGACTATGACTTTATACAATAACGAAACGCGTGCACTGTTGTTGAACGAAACAATGAATGCAGAACTAGGGAGCTTATCGAACCTAGTGATGAATGAAGATGGCTCAGCAACGTTGACATTTTCTCCTGAACAAAATGGTGCAGAAAACTGGATTCAAACAAACTGTGGTGAAGATTGGTTCGCTTGGTTCCGCTTGTATCAACCAGAGCAAGCGTATTTTGATAAAGACTTCTTCTTACCGAATGTTAAGAAAGCACTATAACGTTGGCTGGTAACGTTTAAATGATGAAAATGCCAACGTATCGAATAGTCCGTTGGCATTTTTTAGTTCAGAAATAGTTGGGTTTTTAGCTGTCTATTTTTTCTAAATCGTTAAGAACAAACTGACCGTTAAAGAAGTTCGTTTCTGGCCCATATAGGCGGAACAGTAAGAAGAACTCTTCACCTTTGTTCACTTCCATGCAGTTAACTTTCCCTTCGCAGTTTGCAGACCAGTTCAGTGTTGCTGTACCGTCGTCATTAAATACGGTGGCTGGCTCGTTTGAGGCGATTCCCACGGTATCCGCACCAATAACATAAGCGCCAGTATGAGTGCTGTAGGTCAGTGCAGACCAAAAACGTTTGGCAGGTACGTCTGATTGCACAGTCATTTGATAGTCAAAATCACCGTTTAGAATCAAGCCATTTTCATCGTGTCCGTTTTTTATGTAAGTAGTTGATTTACTGTCAGCAAGGCTGGCTGGTGGAGCAAAGTAGAAATAGAATGTTGTACCGCGTGATTGATAGTCGTTCCAGCTTGGATCAACGTAAGTCGCTTCTGTCGTCATCATTGTTCTAGGAACAGGCAATGTCCATTGAGCTTTATCACCCCATAGGCGTGGCGCGTAAGTGGCGACATCATGTTGGACTTCTTGATGCAGTTGCAGCGTTGCTTGTTCAAAGAATTTTACTTGCTCTGGCGTTGGATTAAACTCTTGCCCTTTTTCTATGCCTAGGCTTTTCATCATGCCATAGAAGGCTTTTTCATCGGCCTTAATCACTTCGTCTTGAATGCGCTGATTAACGACTTCCCAGTAGCTCATATCAAATTTAATGGTTGCGTCATAAAGCTTACCGAACCAGTCAATATGCTGAGTCTGTTTGTGTTTCTCGCCATAAGGGTAAACTTTGATCTTTTGAACATACTCAACGTGTCGATCCATATCTTCATCAGACGTCGTTGCTGTTAGTGAACGCATTGATAGGTAGCCACGATAGGTATCATAATGAATCGGGAAGTAGCCTTGTGGAACTTCACCTTTAAAATTTGGACCGATTAGAAGGTACTTTCCACCGGCTCCTTTGTCTTCGCCGTCTGGCCCTACATCTGCAATTGGTTTATGCCACGAATCGAGAAAGGTACCAAAAAAGGCATTAGCATTCGTTGCTTCTGGTAGCTCGACAACCACAGCATCATGCTTAGCTAAGTCATGGTATAGGTGGACGTATGGGCTATTGTTATTGCCCGTGACGACTTGAGCCTGTTCATTCATTGGGCGGCTGTAGTAGAAAACAGTTAAGTCATCACCGTTAAAATCTTCAATGGCGCGTGTTGCCATCGCATCGTACATCACTTGTGGCATGATCCAGTGTCCCGCTTCCACCGCTCTTCTTAAAAAACGAGTTTGTTCGATTTCTTGTGCTTGTAATGCTTGTTGTTCGAGTTGGTTTTCAACGCTCGCATGCACAGGGGCTAGGGCACCGAAGGATGTGATTGTCGCAATGGACAGAGCAAGAATAGATTTACGCATTTGGGTACTCACTTATTGGTTGTTTCGTGTGTTGCAGAGACTTTAACAAGTGAGTGCTTTTTCAATTTCGCACGCTGCGAATTTCAGATGATTAAACGTCGCTTTTTAATAAAGTCACTTTCCCATACCCTTGAATCAATCTATTTTCTTCTTCGAGCTTTTTCATCATACGAGAAATTTTATGGCGACTTGTGCTGAGATAAAGGGCGAGCTGATCGTGCGTGATAATAATGGATGCGTTGGAATCTTGAAGTTGCCCTAATCGTTCAATAACTCGTTCTTCAAGTGGCTTGGTCGTAATGCTGTCGAATTTATAGTACATGGTACGAAGCCGACCAACGACGTTGTGACAGATGAATTGGTGTAGCTCATGGCTTATCGTTGGATCCTGCTTTAACTGGGCCCATGAGAGGTTAAACTCAATGACATCAGTTAAGGCTGTTACGGTATAGGGAAGGGGGAGTCCATCAATATAGGCGGCGTCACCGTACCAAAATCCATCGCCACATTTCTCGACGATGACATAGTTTCCTTTCTCATCGATGTAAGAGACTTCTACTTTGCCGGAGATTAATAAACCAATGCGGTTGGGAGTGTCTCCTTGACGAAAGACGTGGCTTCCCGTTTTATGATGTTGGGTTTTATGTTGAAGAGAAAAAAGTTTGTGTAGACGTGGGTATAGGTCTGGGTTGATGTACTGTTTTAGTAGCAGAGTGATATTTTCTGTGTCGTTGTGGGCCATATGAATAGGTTCGCTCTCCAATTGGTTGTTTTGGTTAGAGTAGCAGCAAGCCACCTGTTAAGTGGCTTGCTATAGATTAGAAATTCAATTACTCACAGAAGTCTTGAGTTGTAATAACCTTGCCCACTTGAGGCCCGTAGAAGCGCTCAACATAGTAATACGGTTCACCTGCGTTTACTGGCATCCAGTAAGTGTCATCGTTAGGATTTTCGACGCTGAACGTGATTTGGATATTACCGTCTTTATTCGGCTTGGTGTTGTACGCGTTATAGACATCTTGTGCGTTTGGCAAGGTGTTACGTGTTAATGCGCTATAACGTGTAATTGACCAAAACTCTGAAAGGTTATTTGTGTAAGGCATAGTCACCACATAAGGTTTATCGCCATTTAAACGCTTGCCATCGCACTGATTAAATATGCCCGTATAGTAGGCATGATCAACTGGCAGTCCTAGGTGACCAACAATTGCAGCAGCGCGAACTCTTGGATCTTGCGAACGAGGCTCTGTACTATCAATTGGCCCAAACATTCCAGTGTTATCTTTAACATTTTTCGGGAACCACTGGCCAGCCCATTGGAACATCGCTTTATGGTTTTCTACATTGTACCCTTGTGCTTGTTCGAGAATGCCTTGGTTTTGTGCATAGATATCATGAGTGTCTAACGTAAATTGGATTGCGTCATCGAATTTTAATTTACCAACAGTCCCGGTTAGCTTAATTTCCTTTTGGATCGCCAATGTGTTTTCTAAATCCTCAGGTGTTTTTACCTGAGTGCGAATAAACACATGTGGGTAGTCGCCACGACTTTTGATTACTGTTCCTTCAGGAATTTTGCCTTGATAGTCATGGCGAACGAATACGTAGCGGCCTGATGGGCGAATCTCGTCATAAGTGACGTAATGCTCTTGGTCGGTAATCATGATCGAGAAGTAACGATCGCTTGAAACTTCCGGTAGTTCGAGGACAACTGGACCGTTTGTTGTATCGACAACAGCCTTTGTATAAAGATGGTCGAGTGCAGGAGTAACAACAGGATCAGTGCCTTCAGTTGGTAGGGTGGTAGTATGAAGCAGAACATTGGTTCCACCCGCCTGAGCCGCCGTTTTTTTCATGTATTCTGCATGGTGGAACACTTTGTATGCGTGAAGTTCAGGCACAGTTGGTTCAGAGATATTCTGCGCAACGACAGAGCCTGTCATTAAGGTTGAAAGTGCTAGAGCAAGAGTTTTAACGTTCATAGTGTTACCCGCTATCAGTGGATGCCTACTGGCAAATGTATTGGACTGAGCACACTGTATACGGTGAAAGATGTTTAAAATAATGAATCGTTGATAAAGATGTTATAGCAAAAAGTAATATCACCGGCGATTTAAGAAATGCGTTATTGGTATAACTTGAATATCAACAACTCATTATATTAACCGAGTTAGGAAAATTAAAATGTACTTACGTTAAATCGGAGGACATTTTATGAAAAAGACAACCGCAGCAGCATTGATCATCGGCAGCTTTGCCATCCTTGCGATTCTTCCTGCAATTGCTGAAGAATCCTCTCCAGATATGAGTGACCCAACTGCAGTGTATACTTCGGTGGGGGCAGGTTATGGCACAAAAGGGCACAACCTAAAATTGGGAATACAGTTACCTGATTCGGGTGAGGGTTCTGCTCATATGATCTCATTGGAGTCTAAAGAAGGCGGGGATACCTATCGTGGTCGATATTTTAAACTGAATACGACGACAGGTTTTGCCAGTAGTATCGATGCCAATTACAACCGTTTAACCGGCGTTGCTCAGGTTTCCGCTGGTGGTCTACAAACCATTCCTATCACTGATCAATTCACCATTTATCCAAGCCTTTATTTAGGAACAATGATAGCGAACGAACGTAATGATGCTGGAGATAAAGTCGGTGTCGATTTCCCTGCGATTACAGCCACAGCACTGTTATACACTAAGTACCAATTTACTGAGAATGTCTGGTTAAATGTAAACCCTTCCTTTACTTCAAGTGTATACGGCAGTAAAACGGACGTGTTTGACTTAGAGGCATCTCTGGGTTACCAGTTTACCCCTGTTCTGAATATGCGCTTGTTTCATAACAATAATATGTCAGTGGGGACCTACAACGACGACACCTACGAAAGCGTCACTCGTTTAGAGTTTAACTACGCGCTTTAGGTATTAGCGCTGTTTAGATAAGTTTCATTTCATTATTTTCTATAAATATTAGGTTCATTTTGGGTTATGGATGACCCCTTTTTCTGTATTTGTGTGACCTCTATTTTTTCCCCTTTCTACTTTGATATATTACCTATCATATTCCTCTCCATGGTTACCCGCATGAAACAGTTAGATCTGAATCTATTAAAGGTTCTGCGTGCTCTGCTTGAACAAAAAAACACGAAGAAAGCAGCGGAAGTCCTTCACCTAAGCCAACCTGCGGTAAGTCGATCGTTGAGTCGCCTACGAGACTACTTTGATGACGAGCTGTTTATCCGCACCTCACACGGGCTAGAACCAACGGCTAAAGCGGAAGAAATAGCAGGGCGTCTGCCCATGGCGATGGATCTGCTTTACGATGCGGTGAATGGTGGGGAAGTGTTTGATCCAAGTGCTTATCACGGTAAAGTCACGATTGCTTTGAATGGGTTTATAGCACAATGGCTTGCACCAGAGATCATTACCCGGATTGTAAAGCAAGCCCCTAATATTGAGCTCCATCTCACCAACTGGGAGGCCTCAACGCCAGATGCGATTATGGATGGACATATCCATGTTGGTGTTAATTATTTCCCACTGGATCTCTCAAAGCAGCTTGTGCAGGCAAAGCTTGGAATGGATAGCTTTGTGGTGATCGGTCGTAAAGAACACCCGTTATCATCTGTGACTATAGAGCCTGAGGACTTTAAAACCTATGCCGTCGCATCGCAGTTGATCCCAAACTGGAATGAGCATCAGAATCGAACCGCAGAAGGGCTGAAAGCGTTTGGTATCACACCGAAGATCCAACTGAGAAGTGCGCATCTAAACATCATTTTAGATACGATAAACAATACCGATATTGTGTTCCCATGCTCTGAACGGTTGGCGAACAACATTTCAGAGAGTTATAAGATGTGGCGTATCAGCGATAAATTAGAGATTCCGAATGGGGAGTTTGCCGCCGTGATTTCGAACAAAACACGCAAACACCCTTTGCAAAGCTGGTTACTTAGCTGCATCAAAGAGTGTGTGCAAAAGGCTGTGCCAATCGAGTGACATGCTCTTGTAATACTGGGTACTGATTTGAGCAAGTTCTGCCATACTAAAAATAATTGATATTTTGCTACATTCGAAATCGTTCTAAAACGGAATTGTCCAATTCCTAGTTTCGACTGATTCAAGGCACACTTCATCAAAGCATCAATTGACTTACTTTTCCTCATTTAACTATGTGGCCAAATTTACTAACCCACTACACGTAGCCCGACAACACCGTTGTCAGAATCACAAGTAAGGGCTTTGTTCTCAGAGTTCAATAGTATCAGGTTCTTTGAGCGAGATGAAAAAGCCAAGATTTCGTTAGGCAGAATGAAACATTGGCATACATATTCTATGGTCTCGATGAAGCGTAGCGTAATTAACGAAAATGTAGGGCTTCAAGTCATTTTCTCTAATTTTATAAAAGCGGTTTGTGGCCTTTTCATTATTGGGGAGGTGATACGTTCAATCATGAAAACTCATTTAACAAAGTCATGACCTTACCACCAAATATGCGAAAGTGGACATCATATTTATCGCTAAAATGGATACCGATAAAGCTACGTGTAATTCGCAAGCTAATTATTTGCTGTTTGGAGGAAAAGTAGGTCACTTCGGAGTCTAAGAAGTTTATATATTGACGAACTTCACGGAAGAGAGCTTTGAAGAGACTTTCCTTAGCAGAAAATAATATAGAGAGAAGCATAGAACGTGGTAAGGGAGCCGATTTTAGAAGCTCATTTTCCTTAGGACTCATGAGTAGCGGCTCTATGTCATTGCACTGGTGTTCACTCATAATGTTTTCAATGTCTAATCCGACAATAACATCGGTTTTTTTATTCTTAACTAACGAAATAGCAATCGAGTCGGTATGAGAAATGGCGCCAATGATCTCCTTAGGCCAAACCGGTTCTCGGAACCTGCCAATAGGGATATCAACATGTCTAGAAAATTGAATAGCTCTTAGTGCATCTCGAGCGGCTAATCTACCTGCAAGAAACTCTGCTTGACGTTTTGTGACAGAAGTTTCAATAGATTTTGGAATTGCTACTTCTTGCTGAGCATAATCTGATATAGAAAAAAGTTTGATATCATAATGCCTTACTTGGATGGTTTCGCTTCCAATGTCATATGTCTCCTTATGAGAGGCAAAATTCATAAATCTCTGTCCATTTCACGTTTTAAAATGTGCTTTCTGAGTCCATACTCGAAGCACGACACTTAGTTTTGATATGGCTTGTTTCCTTGACACGCGGTGCGATGACCTTAACAAGCGATGATGATGCCTCACGGAGCTGCGGTAGAACGCAGCAGAGTTGATAATACCAATTTGTTGGTCTTCCCGCTGGGTAATAACGGGAGTGAGTCGACCAGAAAGTACTGAGATGGAAGGGCAACGCTTGGTAACGACTTAGCCAACATGACTGCCAGTTCTTCCTGGCAGTCAGCGCCATCGTGTGTTTTGTAAAACAGACATAGACGTTGATCTTAGCAAATGGCACTACATTGAGCCACATTGGCGTGGTTTAAGCTAAGGTTTTCTATTTCGGACAGCTCGATTCGATGTCCGCGGATTTTGACCTGATTGTCGATTCGGGAGACGTAAACGAAATGCCCATCCTCCATTATGTGGGCGAGGTCTCCGGTCAGGTAGACCGGTTGTTTTTCGCTTCCGGAAAGGGTGAGTTTGACAAACGATTGAGCGGTTTTGGACTCATCGTACAAATACCCCATGGCCAAACCGGAACCGGCGATGGCCAACTCGCCTTCCAGCCCGGGGAGAGTGATCGGATGGCAGGTGCTCGGATCGACGAGGTAGAAGTCTTCGCTTGGAAGGGGACGCCCGATGGGCACGGTATTGCCTTGGCGACGGCCCGCGCGCAATGCGTCTGGCGTCACTCGGAAGCACGAGCTCCATATGGTTGTCTCGGTGGGACCATACATGTTGTACAAATCAAACCCCATCTCGACCAGCTCTGTCGCCAGATTAACGGGTAGCGCTTCACCTCCGCTCAACAGTACGGTCCCCTGAGGAAAGGTAAGCCCAATCCCTGTGATACAGGAGAGCGCCGACGGTGTGGCTTGCAGATGGGTGATGCCCTTCGTTGCCACGGTATCGTGGAGTTCAAACGGGGAGAGAAAGAGGTTAGTTTTGGACAAGTATAAGGCCCCAGAGACCGTCAACGGCAGAAACAGTTCGACCAAGGAAATATCAAACGATAATGTGGTGTTCGCCAGAAATGTCATCTCGCTTGAGAGGTCCAACTCAGTGGTAAGATCGTTCAGTGTGGCGAATAAGGCTTGATGGCTGATCATCACGCCTTTCGGCACACCGGTAGAGCCTGATGTGAACAGTAGGTAGGCCAGTGTGTCAGGGCTGGATGACGAGGCCCCGACAGGAGGGCGCTCTGTGGCGCGAGTGAGGTCGGCGGGTGAGGCCAGCAATCCCTGTGACTGAAGGCTCTGAGTGAATGCGTCGTCGATGTCGGTGATGACGAGACTCAGTCGGTAGCTGCGGGCAATGGTTGTCAGTTTCTCGGACGGGTCGCCGGGATTGAGCGGCACATAGGTCAATCCCGCTTTCCAGATGCCTAAGGTCATCGGCAATAAGAAGACATTTCGTTGGCAATAAACCCCTACTAGGCAGGGCTCGTCGGCTCTTGGAACAGCCAATAAATGGCTGGCGACTACATCGGCGATGTGGGCCACTTCTTGGTACGTATACGTGCTGTCACCGTCGGTGATGCAGATGTTGTGGGGAAAATGACAAACACTGTCATCAAAGGTGTCGATAACCGTTAGCATGGTACGTCCTCCAGAGCGCTGTCGACCAGCGACCTGAGGACAGGGTAGGTCGGTGTTTGTTGAAAGGCAGTGAACGAAAAGCGAATGTTGAACGTTTGGCAAACCGCACCGAGCATTCTGACCATGGACAGTGAGTTACCGCCGCTGTTGATGAAGTCAACGTCCGGCCTGAACTGTTCGCTTTGCGTATGGGTCAGCCAGAGCGATTGAAGGGTAGTGTCTACTTGAGGATGGTGCATAGGGCCTCCTTATTGGCGGATTCAAGTGCCGAGATCTCTTGGTTTATCTGGATAGCGATGCTGAAGTTTAGGTAGTCTTCAAGTGCGATTTGGTAGAAATCGTCAATCAGAGCGGACACAGACGTAATGGCCCCCGTTAGATCCTTGAGCGTCATCGGGGCATCGTCGGTGAACAAGGCAAGCATCCGTTGAAGCAAGGCCTGAGACGCCGTGCTCAGTGGCCCATTGCGGTGCAGATGTTGCGCTTTCTTGACCCATTTGGGGCCGGTGAAACACAAGCCATTCATGGCCAAAAATGAGGAAGCAATCCGGAACACCACGCTGCGGAGCATCGAGAGGCAGAAAGGACCATTGTCCCTCGCATGTAGGGCATCGTTAAATTCTTGCAGAGCCAAAGTACAGTGACGAATGGCGCTAAAGAGCTCCAAATCGCCGGATTGGAGATGATCGAACTCTAGCTGACCTTGCAGTTGCCAGCCATTCTTGAGAATCGACAACACTTTGATCTCAAGGTCACTCATGTGCGTATTGCCGCTAGCTAATCCTGCGACAAGACTGGTGATGGCGTCAAGATTGACGAGGGTAATGTCAATTTCGTGCCCGTCCACTTCACTGAAAAACTCCGCGACCATCATGCCGCCTCCGGCGCTTTGCTGCCACAGGATCCCGTCGTCAGGGTGGTAGGGGTAGCGATGAGTGCCAGTGACGATAAGATCAATATCGGAGACTGGCGTTGCAGAGCCTTGTGGGATAGAACCGACCAGGAAAATGTGCTCACTCTCGATGCCGGAAACGGCGTCGATGTAGTCTTTGAGATCGAGTCCGGTGAGTTGGGCAAAAGCGCTGAGAAACTCGTCGGGAGAAGCAGGATGAAGAAGGTGCATAGTGTCCATAAAGTGTCCATTGTTAGGCAAAGAGGGCGGTGGCGATTTGAGTTTCCAAATCTTTAATTGTCCAGTGAAGTTGCGCTTTCATTCGTGGATTCCGAGTGAAAAAGTGGCCGTTGGCCTCAATTAGCTGTTGGCATTCAGCAATTCTCTTGGCGTAGTTTTCGGTATTGGTCTGTCGTTCATTGCTGTGGTCGAGGATATTGACCAATAAATCGGGGATATGAAGCGGTAGGTAGCCGTGCGACAGGGCTCGGATAAAGAGCTCGGTGTCCTCGATATAGCGGTATTGGTCGTCAAACAGCCCCGTGTGACTCAGACACTCTTTTTTAAACGTAACCCCAAACCCGGTACCGATACTCAAGAACTCATCGAGCAGCGCCTGGTCATCGTCCTCAGAAATGGTTGGTGCGTAGACGCGAGTCACTTGATCCCCGTTGAAGAACTTTGCACCGGTCCAACTCATGCCAATCTGGCTGTCGGTGGGCGCTAACGCACGCCAGGTTTTGCGCAGAAACTCAGGGTGACAGTGGTCGTCGTCGTCGAGAAAAGAGATGTAGTGTCCTTTTGCTGCTTGAATGCCGATATTACGTGCAAAAGCCGGTCCCCGCCCAAGGCATGAATTGATGACAGACACTCGCTGATCACTGAAGGTGTTCGGCACAATCGGTACGCTGTGGTCGTTTACGATAATGATCTCAAAGTCAGCCATGGTTTGTTTCAAGACACTCTCGACGGAAGCCTTCAGGAGCGACAGACGATTGTAAGTTGGGATGATTACTGAAAAATTCGGCATGGGGGTCCTCAATCACTGGGGGTTTCAGAGCATGGGGTTACGATGGAAGCCAATTCCGTCGCCATGTTTTGTTGAATACGGTGAAGAAAAGGGATGATCTGCAGCGCCGTCTTATTCTGCTTGGCATAATCAAGCTGGATAGTGAGGGAAGACGCAGAAAGGATCACCCCAATCCCCAAGGCGTAAATTCGCTGTGACTGATCGCCGAAGTTGGGTAAGCCCGTGGGCGTCGGCACCTCAGCCACTAAACCTTGATAATCAAATTGATTTTTGCCGTGTTCAATGATGTTTAACACCCTATTGGCGGGTGCGGATGCCGGCATCTGGCGCGGATCCAGCAACATCGCCTTGTCGATTTCTTGGCGATTCACTTGAGCGGTGGCGTTCAAGTCGGTCTGCGCGATCAGAGACAGCCGGCAGGTTTGAGATAGCCAGCCCACAATCTCTTGCTGCTGGCGGCGGCCCGAGCAAACCAGTTCAAACTCGAACTCGGGTTGGCCAAACGTGTCATAATAGGCCATCGCCAGCACCGACATCAGCGTCTCTTCGAGTCCCAGCCCCAAGCTAATTGCAAGCTTTAGCTGGTAATCAGGAGAGTGAAATCGAAAGCTGACGGCGCGTGTTTCGGTCTCCTGATTGAGTCCGGCCACCATCGGCTTAGGTGCCTGGCTATGAGGGGACCGCGGTTGAGAGCAGAGTGAGGGATTCTGCTGGAGATGGCGAATGAAAGAGCCTCGGGTGATCTCAGGGTGACGCGGCCGATCATGCTTCAGTTGGGCCAAACGATGAAAGAGCTCGTTGGTCAATAAAATCATGCTTTGTCTTTCGGCAACGGTATGGTGAATGAGAAAGCAGAAACGGCTGATGGAGGCGTTGTTTGTTGTGAAGGCGACAAACAACACAGGCGAGCTGAGTTGACCAAAGGAGGCTCTGATCTGTGCCAGCGCCTGATGGTGTGCTTCGTCGGTGTGCTCCGCCACAGGGATGACCTTAAAACATCGGCTAAGTATGGCTGGTCGGGTGTGGGCGGTGTAGTAACGGCCATCATCACTGATGGTAAGGGTCAATCCATCGTTATTGTTCACGATCGCCTCAATGATCTCGCCCATGGCCGATAGGGCGACGGGCGTCGATAAATGGTAGATCGGTGAGGTCAGCAGCCACTGATCCAGATCAGACACTTGTTGAGTGAGGAGGTGCCATTGCCTGGGATTCGTCGCAATCCGTTCAGATAACATGAAATATTCCGTTTACAATTCGTTGATGAGTTGTGATATATCGCAGTCCAAACTATGAAACTTCGATAGGTAAAAATCCAAACTTGTCCCCAGTTCATCGACTGCGGCGTGCTTGCGTTCCAGGTAACGTTTTATGCCTTCTGTGCCACACAAGTGAGCGGCGGCCAGAACCCCAGACCAACTGAGGAGCGGGGTTGCCTGGATCATGGATTGCAATTTGCTGAGACCAAAATGCTCAATAAGCACGGTTAAATGGAACTGATGTGAGGATTTGAGTATCGCGTTCTGAGCCGATGGCGTGGTCAGCGTTGAAAAGTCGGTGACGCCCTTCTTACCCGTGAACACGCCTTGCCACTCGTTAACATGTGTCACACACAAGGGCCCATAGGGTCCCTGATGAAGGCGTCGAGTAGTGCCCTTTGACCAGAGCTGCTCGTCCGCGAGGTACGAGTAGTGCTGGGGGCGCGCGGTGCTCTCGCCCGCAACGGCCACTCGTTTAGGTTGGTAGTAGCCCAAGGTTATCATGAGTTCTTCGCCAAACTGGTAACCGACAAATCCCCAGGGGTTGATAGCCTGGTACGCCAGCGCCTGGAAAGAGTGCTGATCGCTGCCCAGAAAGGCTTGCTCTATTCCTAGATTGTGGAAAAACTCCTGAACTGTGATGGTGGCCTTCATCGGTGCCCCGGTTTGCCAATGTCGGTGTAAGCAACCGGGCCTAGCACACCGGATGTGTTGGATAACCGGTCGGTGAAAGTGCTTGCGATAGGATTCATATTGCGTTGAGTCCACACCAGATTCAAAAGACAACAGGTGCTTGCTGAACTCATTCTCCATGATATTTCTCTCTCAAGTGCTTCATGTTGTCATGCCAAGTTTTGGCGTTCAGCTTGACTTGTTTTAGGTAGCTGGCAAAGTCTTCAATACCGTTGACGAGCGTAATACCTCGGGAGACATTGAGCAGCAATCCTTGCCCCTCACGGGTCATGCCAGATAGGATCACGCCTTCCAAATCGCCTCCCTGGGCACCAAACCCCGGAACCAAGAACGTGGTGTTGGGGTGTGCTTGTCTCAGCTGGGCCAGTTCCTCAAGGCAGGTTGCCCCCACGACGAACAAGCTTTGTGCTTCGTCAAACTTGGCCAACACCGCGTTAGCGATTGATTGGTATAGTTTTTCACCACTGGCGAGCAACAGATCCTGAAAGTCTTTCGAGCCGGGGTTAGAGGTTTTGACCAACACCACACAACCTCGGTCCTGGTAATCGTAGTAGGGGGCCAGAGTCTCCAGTCCCATGTAGGGATTGAGTGTGACCGCATCGACGTCATAGCGTTCGTAAGATTCGATCGCATAATTGCTGGCGGTTGAGCCAATATCGCCTCGTTTCGAGTCCAGGATCACCGGAATGGTCGGATACTCGGATTTAATGTAAGCGATGGTTTGTTGCAGTTGTTCTTCCTGTCCGATGGCTGCATAGTGGGCAAACTGGGGTTTGTAGGCCGCGGCATAATGATGGGTCGCATCAATGATGGCTTTGTTGTAGGTAAATATATCATCGCGAAAACCGTAATCACTCAGGATCGCCTTGTCCGGATCGAGGCCAATGCACAGAAAGGACTGTTGTTGTTGGATACGGTTGGATAGCTTTTCGTTAAATTTCATGTTTAATGTGGTCCAATGCTAGGTTTAATAGTTCCGCTTTCGTCATGGTGCCATCTAGGATGGAATACTGAGCGGGGAAGATGTCCAATAGCGTCTGCCTGACCGACTCCATAAACTCGATGTTTTTTTCTTCGAATTTAGCCGTGCTGCCGTCCCTCGTGCGTACTCGTTCGCACGCGACTGACGCAGGCAGATCGGTCAGGAAGGCGAAATCTTCCTCTATCACTTGAGCGTTGATTGCTTTAACAAAATCGATGTCCACCCCGCGGTGTTTGAAGTACGCCAGAGCAGAATACACATATCGGTTACAGATCACCCAGGTGCCCGATTCCAGGGCTGGTAAAATGACTTTTTCGATGTGCTCTAATCGGTCGTAAGCGGACAGTAACGCCATCGCTTCCATGCTGATCCCACGAACACCGTTATCCAGGTAGGCGCGGACATGAGGGTCATTGCGATACCGATCGGAAGGTTGTTTGGTTTGGAGAACGTCGATGCCTTGTTCCTGCAAGCAATGGGCAATCCCCTCCTCAAGGGTTGTTTTTCCTGAGCCGTCGATCCCGCAGATGACGATCAGCTTTCCTCTGTTATTCACTTGTAAGTTCCTTCGTGGCTTGGGTCATGAGTTCAATTTGTTGTTCGGCTGATAGGGCCGTTCTGGTGACGGATTGGCGTGCCTCGCTGTGAAAAATCACTCGCGTACTTGGCTTGGTTGGGGCACCGGTGATCATCAAGGTGATGGTCGCCTGATTGGCTTTTCCGGAATGAAACACGTCTTTGTGGCAATAATGAAAGGTGCCCGTATTGACCATGTACTGGGAATGGGCCATCAGGCGTGTCGAGCCAAGGTTAGTCTTAGTTTTGACCAGTCCAGAGCTCGCATCGGACACCTCATAAAGCGTCATGTCCTGAGCCGAGTCCAAGTCGGTGGCCGTCTCCCAGTTGGTAAATGTCATGCTGCCGCTGATGATGGAAGAGATGAAGTGCCAGCGGTGATTATGGATATTGGTGTCCTGCGAGCCAGCTGGCCAGAAGTGCAGTCTGATCTGCAATTCCGTTTGGCTATCTTTGAACAGAGAAATCTTGAAAAAACCATTCTCGTGCACAATACAACTTCCAGTCGGATATTGACTTTGTTTAACATGTTCTACCGTCGCATTTAATAATTCACTTGGCGTAATTTTAGATATTAGATTGGATATTTTTAACCAAAATGGAGAAGAAGGGGTATTTATTTCATGCTCTGACTTGTTATATCTTATTTCTTCAATAAGAGTGGGTAGTATATTTGTCATGTATTGTGATTGTGGTTACCATTTTATAATGCAGTTAAGTGTAATAGAATAATATAACGACCTTACTTGCGTAAATAATTAATAATTATTATTATTAATTATTTACCACATTATCTGTAAACCTTATCATAGAGTATAAATTGCAGTGTTTTAATGTTGTGTAATAGCAATAGTAATAGTCACAATATAGTAATAGTCACAATATAGTAATAGTCACAATATAGTAATAGTCACAATCAAGTTAAATAAACATTTGATTGTGGTGTAGTGTTGTGTTGTTGAAAGAGTTTGTATCAATGTCTTTTTAAGATTAATTAATGATAGTAAGGTAATAAAATGCTAGATGGACAAGGTATCTGTTATGACAACGCATCCACATCTTATCCCAAGCCTAATTTGGTGCATGAACGGATCAGTTTTTATATCAAGTATGGCTGCGGAAGCTTCAACCGTAGTGCGTTTGATGTTATGGCTCAGGCTAATTCCATTTCTGACGTTACTCGCGGTTTACTGTCCGATTTAATAAAATGTAAACCCGAAGAAATATATTTTACGTCAGGGGCGACAGAATCACTGAATTACCTTATATTTGGTTTGCTGAATAAAGGTGATCACGTCATTATTTCTCCCTGGGAACATAATTCGGTCACTCGACCACTTAATTTTCTGAAAGAAGAGCGAGATATTTCAGTAACGACTTGTCACGCCTCTCTACAGTCTGGTTTTGACACTCAGCAAATAAGTGAACTGATCCAGCCAAATACTCGGCTTGTTATTATTAACCATGTGTCAAATGTGCTGGGCATTGAATCTCCGCTCGCTGAAATCGGTGTCATCGCTAAACATCACCCCGAGATCATTTTTGCTGTCGATGCGTCTCAGTCCATTGGCAGTATTCCTATTGATGTCAGTCAAAGCCACATAGATTTTCTCGCTTTTCCCGGGCATAAGTCCTTGCTCGGTCCGTCGGGTATCGGCGGGTTCTATCTCTCGCACCAGTGCAAATCAAGGCTGAAACCCATTAAGTTCGGTGGGACGGGGATAAAAAGTATTGAACCTGTGATGGTCGAAGAGGGGCCGCACAAATTTGAAGTGGGCACGCCAAATATGTTGGGGATTGTGGGTCTGTGTGGTGCTCTGGAGCACTTATCCGCGAAAGGCATCGGGGCAATTGAAGACCACATTAAATCGCTGACCCGCTATTTGATCGACAGATTGGAGCGTATGGACCACGTCGTGACTTACCTGCCCGGATCGTGCTCGCCCCATGGGGTGGTGACGATAAACGTCCCGCCCTTGTCACCCAAAGATCTCTCGTCGATTCTGCTGCAGGATTTCAACATCATGACCAGAGACGGATTTCATTGTGCGGTCAGCGCCCACAAAATCGCCAACAGCTATCCGCAAGGCAGTGTCAGGATCAGCATAGGAACCATGACCACCACTGAGGATGTCGACTATTTCTGCGACAGTCTCGAATTAATCAAGTAAGGAGTTGCAATGAGAGTACCTGCCAAGAAATGGCCCAGGAAAACGGGCATTATGTTTGCTGTGGATGTGGAATCGAAAGCCGAAGCGTTTCGTATTTTAGATCTGATAAGTGATGATGTGGATGTGATCAAGTTTAACTACCCGCTGATTCTTAAAGAGGGGCTCAGCGTGATCACCGACATCAAAGCGCGCTACGGTATTCCTGTCTTTGCGGACATCAAAATTGCCGATGTCCCGGTTACCAACGACAGAATAATCCGATTGGCCGCCGATGCGGGTGCCGATGGGGTCATGGCGCACGGCTTTATCGGAGTGGACGCCATTCAGTCAATGCAGCAGGCCGCCCCTGAGACCAAAATTTTCCTGATCACTCAGCTGACCAACCCGGGCGGACTAGATTTTTCGGCCTCTTTTACCCAAGACTTTGCGGAAATGGCAAGAGGTTTGGGACTCGACGGAGTCCAAGCGCCGGGTAACCGCCCGGAAGTTGTTGCACAAGTGAGAGATCTCGTAGGGCCGGATCTGACCATTGTCTGTTGTGGCGTCGGGGCGCAAGGCGGTAAATATGGCCATGCGATCGCGGCCGGGGCGGACTTTGAGATTATTGGTCGTGCGATTTATCAAGCCGAAGATCCCGTGGAGACAGTCAAACACATCAAAGCGGCAACCCAGCAAGCGCTCAAAACCTACGACGCAAAGACGTTGTCTTTGGCCTAAAAAAAGAGCGCCAGTTGGCGCTCCGTTATTGGTGAGGAAAAAACGTGAACATTGATAATCCAATCAGTTATCTCGCTGAGCAAAAACAGATTGTGCTTCATGAATATTGTGCCGAACAATCCAGCCTGGCGACCGAAATGCATCTAGAGGGGACGGTCCGATTAGCTCAGTTAAAGGACACGATGGTTACCTTTGGTTATCATCCGGTCCATTTTACTCGTCTCAAACGACTGCAAGTGCTGGTCGATGGCATTTCATTTCATGTCAATGAAAGCGGCGTGATCAACGCCAATAGCATCCCCTCTCCAGACGTCTTTTTAACCGTGATGACAAAAGTGGGTGAGATGATTTCCCTCTGCATTGAACCCAAAGTCGTGGCCTTGTGATACGCACGGCGTTCAATAAAATCAACCATCCGACGGCGTTCGACATGATGGTCTTCCCCCTGATTGTTCAGGGGGTATTGACCGCGTCACTGCCATACTTTGACCTGTTACTACTATCCAAACTCGGTACAGAAGAAGTGTCTGCCGTCGCCTTATCTGGCGCGATTCTGATGGTGCTGCTGTCGATTCAGATCGGTTTTGCGCAATCAGTGATCGCGTTGAAAGGCGAAGAGGATGCCGCCAACGTTAACGCTTTTTATCTGGCCTTATCGATGGCAACCCTGCTTTCGATGTTGATGGGGCTCTCGCTGTGGCTGAACATCGAGGTGATTGTCGACGCAGTGGTCAGTAACCCGGCTCTCACCGCACTGGTCTCGACCTATCTATCGTGGCTCGTCTTCTCTCTCCCCGTGACCCAAATGACCCTATGTTGTGGTTTTTTCTGCGCAGTTATGGCAAAACCAAGATCACATTAACGGGTTTTTTGATTGAAGTGCCCATCAATGTACTGGTGTCCTATTGGCTGATCTATCCTTGGGCGATGGGGATTGAAGGTGCCGCTCTCGGGAGTCTGATTGCCCGCTTTGTTCGGTTGCTCTGGATGGGCTTTTATACGGTCAAACATATTCACGCACGACAAGGGCAGACAACTGCGTCTATTGACCGGCGAGTGATACTGAAAAAAATATCGGGTCTGTTTGGCGTGTCCTTTGCCAGTAGTGTTGGGGTGAGCGCGGCGTCGGTATTTCTTTATGCGCATCTGGCCCGCTTGCCAAGCGAGACATTTGCGGGGTATTCAATGATCATGAGCATTCAGGGCATGGCCTTAACGGTAATGAATGCGGTGGCATCAATGATTGCTGTCATGGCTAAAATGGACAATAAAAACAACCCTATGTCTGTCGTAGTGTCCTATTCTCATGAGATTGACTACTTTCTCCGCGTGTCTATGGTGTTCTTTTTCTTCGCTTCTATCGTTAGTCTATCGGTGTCAGGTATAGCGCTGGATCTGATGCTGATCAGTACGTTAATCATGGTTTCGTTAGATCTGGGGATGAAGTCACTCAGTAGCTATTTTTCTGTTGCTTATCTCAAGGTGTTTGGCTTTCATCGTGTAGCAGTGACATATGAAGTGCTCGGTAGGTGTGTTTTGCAGTCGTCGATGGTTTGGCTGCTGGTGGTCGTCGATATCCGACAGATTATTGGGTATGTCATGGCCGCGGTTGTCGCAGAAACACTCACGTTGTGCTTACTAAGAAGAGCTTTTGAGCAAAGGAAGATAGAGGCTCGCTCACGTTATCAAGGTGGTAGATTTAACCGTTAAGATAGCGCCTTTGATAACACCCAGTCTAACGCGTCGAAAGACATTGGTAAGGATGCGTGCTAACACACTAAATGAAATGATCTGCACCATCAATACTGGACACCAAATTAAGGGACTTTCCATACATGTGGTTATTCATGAATTGCTAATATTCAATATTCAGTAACTGGTTTTTGTCCAAAACTTTGTTGACGGATGTGCAATTCCTATAATCTGGTGAACGGTAGATATACTGATCGCCATTCCATTCAGTTATAGGTATAGCTTCGCAAGCTCATCCCACTTTTTCTTACCGATAACCTTGGTTAGTTCTGCAATTGAAGCTTCAGAAAGGCTGCCATCTTTGTTGTAAGTCAGAGTCGGCAATCGAGAATCTAAACTCTCCCCTTTATCCATTAAGCTCTGGTCGATAGCTTGCCAAAATGCAGGGCCCTTGACGTAGAACAGTGGGTAATATTGGTACTGTTGCTTCTTTGAGACCAGGTTATTGGCTTCTAACAGTCCCGTACTCGCAAATGGGAAGCTTTGCTTAAAGTCGTGCCACTGAGTCTGAGGACTGGCAAAGTCATACGGCGTCTTGTCTAGAGACTTGTTCGCATAGTACTCCGCAATACTTTCCGATGCCCATAGCGGCATAGTGGTGTTGAGCAAATGCATGGATTCGTGAGCCGCGATCTTAAGCAGCATCGGCATTTCATCATCTTCTAATTGGCCATTGTTTAAGATGGCATTAATCAGAATCTTATCGCTACCGGCTGCGCCACTGACACTGCCCACTTGTTTATCTCGGCTAAAGAAAGCGATATCCCACTGATTCACCGTACTGTCAGGAAATAGGCTAATGAGATAGTTCAACTGGGAGTCAAGTGCAGGCTTCCAGTCGTCCATAGTTTTTAAAATTTGCTCGGTATCTGTGGTGACCTTAATCGTTTTGCCATTGATATCGAGATCGACTGGCTTAAGACCCCAAACTACAAATAGTGGTGGTTGGTCGGCATCAGGCATCCAGCCACATTGATTGTCCGGAGAACAGACTTGCGCGGGTACAGGCTCATCATTATGCGTAGAAAAACGCGGAAGGGAGTTAAATTCACTGACAAAACTCCAGCCCTTGGTTGGCTCATAGCTATCGATTTGTTTGGCGATATCGAAGCCGTCTTGGCCTATCGCAGCAAGCGGTAATTGCCAAGTGACATGGTCACATTGAATAGGCGTTTGGTACTCAATCGCAGATTGGCTTCCATTCGCAGTAACGCAGAATAAAGCGGGCTGTGTGTCGTTAGCGAGTGTTCTTGCTGGCAGAGCGTGAAACGTGCCGAGGGCTTTTGTCTCAACGCTGACGGTTACGGCGTCAGGGCCAGTAGAAGTCGGTTCGATTTGGTATTTGAGCGTTGGTTCAGCAGAAGCAGCAAGCGCAGTAGAGAGCAATAATAGAGACATAGATAGTGGTTACGGGAGATTTGTAATATTGGTTGGAGTAGGGACGCCAACATTAGTTCAATCGAGAGTGCTCGTCATGTTGAGTATTGAACCAGTCCCCCTAAATGGATGAGATGATAAACAAAAACGGACTGGCAATGACCAGTCCGTTTTCTCATTTGTGGCTGCTTGGGGAGGCTACATCTTCTTAAAGATGATCGACGTGTTGATGCCACCAAACGCGAAGTTGTTACTCATTAAGTATTCAACCTCTAGTTCGCGGCCAGTGCCAGTGATGTAGTCTAAGTTGCCACATTGCTCGTCTAACGACTCTAGGTTGAGTGTTGGGCTAAACCAGCCTGTGTGCATCATCTCTAGGCTTAACCAAGCTTCAATCGCGCCACATGCCCCAAGTGTATGGCCAAAGTAGCTCTTCAATGAACTGATTGGCACTTTACCCAGAGCGTTAGCTGTTGCGTTACTCTCTGCAATGTCACCGCGGTCAGTTGCTGTGCCGTGCGCCGAAACGTAATCGATCTTCTCAGGCTCAATACCTGCATCTTGCAGCGCCATTTCCATACAGATCTGCATGGTTTCCATTTGCGGCTGAGTGACGTGGGCAGCGTCGCAGTTGCTGGCAAAGCCAATGATCTCTGCGTAGATCTTCGCACCGCGCGCTTTCGCATGTTCATACTCTTCTAGTACTAGCGTACCCGCACCTTCACCAATCACTAGGCCATCACGGTGGCTGTCATATGGGCGTGGTGTAGACTTTGGCGCTTCGTTCTTTAAGCTGGTCGCAAACAGGGTATCAAATACCGCTGATTCGGTAGGGCAAAGCTCTTCGCCGCCACCTGCTACCATAACGGTTTGGTAGCCATGCTTGATGGCTTCATAAGCGTAACCGATCGCTTGGCTGCCGGATGTACACGCACTGCTGGTTGGAATCACACGACCTTTTAGGCCGAAGAACAGGCCAACGTTAACCGCAGTCGTATGCGGCATCATCTGTACGTAAGTCGTGGCGGTAATTGCTTTGGTGGTTTTGTCATTGAGCATTACACCGAATGCACCAATCGCATCGGTACTGCCCGTTGATGAACCGTAGGCAATACCCGTTTGGCCGTTAGTCAGAACATCGTTACCAATCAATCCTGATTGAATAAGAGCGTTTTCAGTTGCCACAGTGGCAAGTTTTGATACTCGACCCATTCCGCGAACTTGTTTACGCTTGTAGTGCTTTGGTAGTTCAAAGTCATCAACAGGCGCGGCCAGTTTGGTATTTAGGCCATCATATTGCTCGTAAGATTCCATATATTGGGTAGCATTCTCACAAGCGCGAAGCTTAGGTTCTACCGCTTGCCAGTCGTTACCAAACGCGGTCACACCTGACATGCCTGTTACTACTACGCGGCGACTCATACTAAGCCTCCATTTACCGAGATAACTTGGCGAGTCACATAACCGGCGATGTCTGACATTAGGTAGCTAACAAGGCCAGCCACTTCTTCAGGTTCGCCCATACGACGAAGTGGGATCTGTGGCATTGCGTGTTCTTTTACGTGCTCATCAACCATGCCTGTATCAATTAAACCTGGAGCGACACAGTTAACGGTAATTTTGCGCTTAGCGAGCTCTAGTGCCAATGACTTGGTGGCACCAATCACGCCTGCTTTTGCTGCACTGTAGTTAGTCTGACCACGGTTACCCATTAAGCCAGATACAGATGCTAGGGTCACAATTCGGCCACCTTTGCGTTTTTGTACCATTGGCATCACACAAGGATGAAGTACGTTGTAGAAGCTATCTAGGTTGGTATGAATAACACCATCCCACTCTTCTTCCGTCATCGCAGGGAAGGCGGTATCACGGGTAATGCCCGCGTTGTTTACCACGCCATAGTAGGCGCCATGCTGCTCAATATCGGCTTCTAGCTTTTCACGACACTCTTCGCGATTGCTGATATCAAATTGAATCAGACGGCCATTACCACCATTTTTCTCGATGGTATCTAGGGTATCTTGGGCACCCTTCATATCGCCCATATAGTGGACAACAATGGTAAATCCATCTGTAGCAAGTTGGGTTGCAATTGCTTTACCAATACCCTTGCTTGCACCTGTGACTAGTACTTGTCGGGTCATTGTTGACTCCTGATTTTCATTTCTTGTAATTTTTCTTCTGTTGGCACGTATACGTTAAGTTGGCAGCTTGCCATTATTTGTTGTTCGAATTCAATACGTGCCGTGAATACTGCCATTCCGTTATCTTCCATTACTTTTTCAGCAAAAACATCAAGTCGCTGTCCATTTTGGAATCTATCGCAATGAGAAGAGTAACGGCGGCTACCAAGTAGGAAGCCAATCGGTGGCTGCTCACCTTTTTGTAAAGAGTGATAGCCAGACCAAGCGGCGACCGACTGAGCCATAAATTCAATACCAACGTAAGCCGGTAAAGTTTGCGACTCTTGGTCGAAGAACGGGTTTTTAGCTCCGATCTCTACTTGGCAATGAATGCTGTCTGTTTGAATATCTAGCGCTTCGTCGATCAGAATCATCGGATCGTCATGCGGCAAGAGTTGATCAATTGAAGGGAAGTTAGTCATGGGTGTAACCAAAAATTAGACTAATGTTATTACCACCAAAAGCAAAAGAGTTGCTTAAAATTGCTTTGCCCGCCAGCTTAGTCGGAGCTTCAACCAGTGAAACTTCAATATCATCAGCTTTATCTTGGCAATGCTGAATTGGTAGTTCTAAATCATGTTTTAAAATGTGCCATGCAATGGCGGCTTCAGTAGCGCTTGCTGCGCCAAGAGTGTGGCCAGTAAGAGGTTTGGTTGAACTGACAGGAACCTTGGAGCCAAACAGTCGAAAGATGGCTTTGCTTTCCATGCTGTCGTTGAGTGGGGTTGCGGTTCCATGGGCGTTGATATATCCGATGTCATCAGCCGTCAAACCAGCATCAGTGAGCGCTTTTTGCATCGCCACTTCCGCACCATTTCCCTCAGGGTGAGGCGCTGAAATATGGTGAGCGTCAGAGCTGTCTCCGGCGCCAAGTAGCGCGACCTGCGCAGGCTCTTTGCTAACTAACATCAAAGCCGCCGATTCGCCGATATTGATGCCGTCACGGTTGGCATTAAATGGCTGGCATAGGCTTTGCGATAAGGCTTCTAGGCCGTGAAAACCGTTTAATGTCAGTCGACAAAGGGTATCAACACCACCGACAATCACGGCATCAACAAGACCGCTGCGAAGTAAGCGCTGAGCCGTGATAAAGACACGGCCACTGGATGAACAAGCGGTCGATACTGCGTAGCAAGGTCCGGCTAGGCCAAAGTACTGGGCGATAAACTCGCTAGTATTGCCTAACTCTTGCTTGCGGTAGTGATAGTCACTTGGAAACTCGCCAGACTCAATTTGCTGGCTATAAGCTATTTCGCCATCTGAGATCCCAGAGGTGCTGGTTCCGATCACAACTGCAATGCGCGCATGACCAAACTGTTTAATTGCGTGGTGCACAGACTCTTCAATTTGCATTAACGCAGAGAGAGCCAGTTGGTTATTACGAGAGTTAAACTCGTTAAGGTGCTGCGGAATCGCGGGTAGAGATTTGCTGACTTGGCCAATCACGGTAGAAGCTCCTGTATTGAGGGAGCGGGTATCTTTCACCATGTTAGATTGGCGCTGACCACTTAGGCATTGATGGATCTCAGTGGCGTCTGAGCCCATTGCACTATGAAAGCCACAACTTTGAATAAAAATAGGTCTAGAAACGTGTGTTGTCATGGGAGCTACTGCGGTGTCAGTTGTTCTTTTTGATACTGGAGCGTATTAACTTTTATAGTGTAGCCATCAATGAGATGGTGAAAGAGAATTTCTCCATCTAGCTTCTCATTATTACCGTATTTTATGTCGATAATTTGAGTGCCATTGCTATCGAAAATCGCTCGAGAGTCTTCTTTATCAATCACTTGCCACCTTACCTCATTTAAAGGACCTTCCCAAGCAGAAGAGGGCCAGAGAGTGATCATTAGATTAAATAGTACCTGTTCTGGTGCGGGAAGCGCGTTGCCCAAACCGGTTAGAACATCACTGTTTATCGCATCATTTTGATAAGTCAGCGACAAGATACGCGTCCCCCAAGAAGAAAACCCAGCGAGTACTAACTTGTCTGCGCTAACTTGCAGTTGAACGGGCAATTGCTCTGAGCGCGCATTGTCATCAACTGTCCAAGTTGCGGTGATCAGTTGACTGGCATTTAGGCCATAACCAAGAGAACTAGGCGAGGGCAAATTAACCATTTGACCCTGCGCGATTTCAACTTGTGGTGTGGTGTCTTTAGGCTTGGACGCGCAAGCAGCGAGCACGCCGCACATCGTGAGCACCGTTAGTGCTTTTGTTATATGAGCAAGTTTCACGAGTGCCTCTCTTTAATTGCTAATGGTGATAACAGCCAAGCGACAAAGATGCCACTGAGTACCGTGATACCAAAACTATGAATGGCATGAGTCTCACTGAGTGACAGTAAGCCAAACGACAATAGCGTTGTCATAGCCGATAAGGTGATCGCGAGTAATGTACTAGGGCTACGTGCTTTTTCAGCAAAAAACAGTGTGTAGTCGATGCCAATCCCAATAATGAGAATAAGTGCGAGTAAATTGAACAGATTCAGCGTTGAACCGATCGCTGAAGCAGCGGCCAATCCGGCAATACAAGCGATCAGTGACGGAATCAGAATCTTAATTGCATGAGAAAAACCATAGCGCTTGGTCAGTACTCCACCAATGACCAATAAGGCCACGGCGATAAGATCCATCACCTTGATACGGTAATCAGCAAACAGAGCGGAGATTTCAGCCGCTTTGTTTAGATAACTCATATCTGGCTGGTCGGCGACATACTCATTGACTGTTTCGATGTTGTTTAGCTCTTTCAGCAGCACGACGCTCGCGACTTGGTCACCAACGTTGCCGACATAGAGAAAACG
The DNA here is from genome assembly GCF_004551525.1 of Vibrio ouci. Lineage (GTDB taxonomy): Bacteria > Pseudomonadota > Gammaproteobacteria > Enterobacterales > Vibrionaceae > Vibrio > Vibrio ouci. Next base: position 27,985 of record NZ_SATR01000002.1, read on the forward strand.
AACTGGCTCGGAAACGGAGTGAGTCAAATAATCTTGCAAAGATACTGGCTCAAAGGTTTGAGTTAACTGTGGAACGTCGGTGAGCTTTAACGTGCTGGCTAATGCAGGACCTTGGTTACGGTACAAGTCTTCAATCAGCTTATAGTCAGATTTTTGCATTGCCGACGAGCTAATGTATTGAGTGAGGCTCTGAAAACCTTCAATAACGCCTTGGTTTTGCCACTGGTTAAGTTGGCGATTAAAGGCTTCGAGTTTTTGCAAAAGCTGCTCATCATCATCAGCGGTAACGACCACCATTTGCTGTGATGAGTTTAAGCCACTCAGTTGTGAGATAAAGGTTTCTTGCTGCTTCAACGATTCAGGCATTGCTTGAAGCTGGCGAATATCATCATCGTATTGAAGGTTAGCCAGCGGAACTAATGCCACAATCAGGCACGTTAGTGGTAGTGCGCGGCGCACCACCGGCTTCGACCACACGTTGAGCCAGTGTTGCCAAATGAGCTGGCCGGGAAGAGGTCTGGTTTTACTTGGTTTGACGGCAAGGATTGGATACCAAGCTACGACGGTGGCATACGCTGCGGCTAAACCAATCGATGAAAATAGCGCTAACTGTTGTAGACCCGGGAATGGGGCAATCAGCATCCCCATATAGCCAATCAGACTGGTCAGTAGGCCCATCGTGATGGCAGCAAAGATATGCTTTAATCCTTTTTTGCTGTCCCATTGGTTACCGGCCGCTAACCGTTCGGTGAGGTAATGAAACGCATAGTCGATGGACACGCCAATGAGGCTTGCCCCAAACACTAAGCTAAATAGATGAACGGTACCAAACAGCCATGTTGTCACCGAGAGTGCGGCAATCAAGCCAATCGTGATTGATAGCAATGCCAGTGAAAGAGGGGCAGCACTGCGAAATACGCCGATGATTAAGACGACGACGCCGAGCAGCGAAAACAGTCCGATGGTGCTGATTTCTGATTTGGCGCTTTGTGTGCCGAACTCAGCGTAGAATAGAACTCCAGTGTGATAAAACTCAACGTGATATTGCTCAGTTAGGCTTTGTTCAATTTGCTCGATGTGACTCACACCGTTTTGCGCACTAAGGCTATAGGGAGAGTCTTTGAGTGTTGCTGTAACCAGTACGTATTCTTGCCCTTGATAGCTGGTAGAGAGAAAGCCATTGTTGAGGGTAAAGGCACTGCTAAGCTGGGTGAGTTGTGATAGGTAGTCACGAAAAATCAAAAATGGGTCGCTGCTAAGCTCATTGCCTGTCACGCCAGCAAATGGATTATAAATGCCCTGCAATACATGTTGGGTTTGCGCTTGTGGTTGCTGGGTTAAGCGTTGGCGCTGCTCATCAGTGAGCTGCTGAAAGCGGTGTTGAAAATAATAGGCGGCCCAAAGGCTTTGTTGCTGCTCATCCACTTGGCCGACCACGTCGGTGAATAAACTAGTATCACTAAGGTCTTGAGCTAGCTTACCTGCAGCGGTGTAACTGTTTTGACTCTCAGGGGCAGTAACAACAAACACGACCTTATCACTAAGGTTATTTGAAACGGCCTCGAAAGCTTGTTCTGCCACTGGGTTTTGCTGGTTTTTAGGTAGCAGTTTGAGGATGTCGGTTTCAATCGGTGATTGCGCTGACCATAGCCATTGATAGGACAACATGGCAAAGAATAATCCCACCATTCCTAGCCATGCAATTGCTATTCGTTTACCCATAAACCAAGGATCAGAAGTTGAACTGTTGCTTTTCAACATCGGTTAATCCTTCAGGCTGATGTGTTTGGTTGGTGAAGCTAATGTCGGTTTTGTCGCCGCGAATCTCTAGCAGCTCTAGTTGGTCGATGTTGTCACTGCCTGACAGCGTAATGGATGTGAATACCGCATTAAGTGGCGCATTGAGTGGCGTCAGTTCGATTGTCCACTGGTCAGATTCAGTTTTCAAAGCAATATCAAACTGTTCTTTGAGCGCTTCTGTATCGCCGTGGAAAACAGCCAGGAAAACATGGCTAAAGTAAAACGCCATTGGGTTTTCTTTCGCGGTAATGACCTGAGGCTGTTGACCAGCAAAGGTTTGACGCAGTTTGTCTTGGGTGAGCACTAAACCAACTGGGAACGGCGTTTCTTGTTGCCACAGCAAACCTTGTTCTTTATTGAGGGTAAAGTGGCCCTCAGAGCTTAATGGCTGTTCAAACATCTCAATATGGCGCTGCTGAGTAAAATCCCCTCGTACTGTCTCATGTTGAGAAAGTTGAGTTTGTAGCGAAGCCAAATCTGTAACCGATGACCACGCTAGGGGAGAGATCAAAATTAGCAGTGAAGCCAGACAGCGTTTGATCATGCGATTTTTCCTTCTCGGTGCCATTGCTCGACTTTATCGATAAATACATGTGGTGAGGCGAAACACATCTCTTGTTCTTTGATAGAAACAGCGACTTGAGTGGTGTGTGCTTTACACATGCGTTTGCCTGTTTGAGCATCATAAATGACATAGTCGACACGCAAGCGGTTTTCCCACTCGGTAAGCTTAGCTGTCACACGGATCTCGTGATTAAACGGGATTGCTTTCACGTACTTTACGCGCGTATCAATGATCGGCCACATATAGCCAGATTCATTCATCGCCAAGTAACCGTAGCCAATCTTGTCCATCATGATACGGCGGGCTTCTTCAAAAAAGCGGAAGTAGTTACCGTGGTATATCACACCCATAGGATCGGCATCTTGGAAAGAGGTGACCATAGTCACCTCCGATTCAAGAGGAAAAAGGATCTCTTGCTCCATTACGCCTCCGAATAGAGCGACCAGTGACGCTGCTGGATACGCTCGATAAAGTGACGTAAATCGTGCTCAAGTGGACGGTCTTCAATGACGAATTCGAATTCACTCAATACCGCGTCACGAATCATCTTCAAGTTGTCACTCATGTGGTGCTCATCGAGCTCATTATGACGACGGCGAATTTCTACCGCTTGAATACTCGCTAGCAGTGAAGCAGCAGCTACTTGCTCTGTAAGCTCTAGTACGCGCAGACAGTCACGTGCAGCAATAGTACCCATGCTCACTTTATCTTGGTTGTGACATTCGGTTGAACGTGAGAATACGCTCGCTGGCATGGTGTGTTTCAGCGCTTCGGCTGTCCATGCTGAAATGCCAATTTGAACGGCTTTAAAGCCATGGTTGATTGGCTTACGCTCGCCTTCAGCACCGGTTAGGTTAAATGGCAGGCCGTTATTGAACTTGTAATCCATCAATTGCGCCATTTGGCGATCAAGCAGATCAGCAAGGTTAGCAATACCGGTTTTGAGCGTATCCATTGCCATTGCGATGTGACCGCCGTAGAAGTGACCACCATGCAGGACGCGTTCGTTATCACCATCAATGATTGGGTTATCGTTGGCACTGTTTAGCTCGTTTTCAATCATTGAACGTAGCCATGGCAGAGAGTCTTGAACCACGCCAATTACATGTGGTGCACAGCGTAGTGAATAACGATCTTGTAAGCGGTCACTGTTGCGTGGTGGACGCTCAGCTTTTAGATCATCACGTAGCCAAGCCGCGACTTGTTGCTGACCTAGGTGAGGTTTCACTGCAAATAACGCTTCATCAAAGTGGAAGTCGTTACCGTGCATACCAACAGAGACCATTGCCGTAATCTTGGTACAAAGCTGGGCGAGATACTCCGCGCGTTTATAAGCAAGACAAGCCAGTGCGGTCATAACCGATGTACCGTTCATCAGCGCTAAGCCTTCTTTCGGCTTAAGGTGAATAGGGTCAATGCCTAGCTCAGCGAACACTTCTGCCGTTGGGCGAGTTTCACCTTTGTACAGCACGTCACGTTCACCGATAAGTGCAGCGGCTAAGTAAGAAAGTGGTGTTAAGTCACCACTTGCACCAACAGAGCCTTCTTGCGGGATACGCGGCGCGATATCTTGGTTAATCAGCGTAACGATTTGGTTAAGCAAGTCATGCGTGACGCCAGATACACCCTGAGCCAGTGAACAAAGACGAGTGGCTAATACGGCACGCGCTTGCTCGTGAGACAGCACTTCACCAAGGCCACAGCCGTGGAAGCGAGTCAGGTGCAATGGCAGCTCATCAACCAAGTTAGGTGGAATAGCAACCGTACATGAGTCACCGTAGCCAGTTGTCACGCCATAGATGACGCCTTCTTCCTTTAGTAGTCGCTCCAGAAAAGCGACACCACGGTCGATCTTAGCGGTAAACTCTGCTGAGCTGTTGAGATCGGCATTGGCACCTTGAGCAATGGCTACTACATCTTCGATGGTTAGAGCCTGTGCGCCAAACGTAATGGTTTTAGTGTTTTGCGTCGTCATCGTGCTGATTACTTAATGTCCAAAAATTGAAAAAATTATACCACTGTAAAGGAGCTTGTAGCGTATAGTGCTCTAGGCGATTCGCGTAGTTTTGCACCACATCTTGTAGCGCTTTCTGGCGCTCTTTCCTTGGTAATACGAGTTTGTCGCTAAAATGCTCGAAGTAGACGTTGAAGTGAGGCGTGTCACTGGTGTCATCTCTTAAGCCAAATAGCAAATATACTGGGGCTTTTAACACTGAAGCCAGCATAAATGGCCCTTGTGGGAAAGGAGCAGGTTTGCCCAAAAAGTCAGCCCAAACAGAGCGGCTTTCTTTGCTGGTGGAGGTTCTATCCCCAACAATCACTACCCACTCACCTTGTTCGATCTTCTGTTGCAGCAAAATAGCCGTGTCTGGCCCCATTGAACTCACCTGAATTAGGTTCAAGTCTGACTTAGGATTCACCGCTTTCATGACGGTGTTAAAACGTTCAGCATGCTCAGTAAATACGAGGGCGTTGATTTTAATATGCTTATGTCGGCGACCAAGGGCTCGACAAAGTTCGATATTGCCAAGGTGAGAGCCAAGCAATAGCACGCCCTGATTGTTATCAACCATCTCTTGAAACTGCTCTTGACCATGGATGGTTAGGTTATCCACACTGAAGTCGCCTTTCCATGCGGCAAGCTTATCGATCATGGTATGGCCAAAAGAGAGTAGATGGTGGTAGCTATCTAATGGCTGAGGCAATTCAATCTGCTGCTGAGACGCGTAGCTAGAGAGCTGAGCCAAATAGGTTTCAGAAGCGTGTTTGGCATCTTTACCTGTCAGATGGTAGTAGCGCATCACGAGCTTAAGGATCAGGTTAAATACCTTGCGGCCCAGTAAGCTGTAGATCGCCAGCATCAGTTTAATACCGATGATGGTGCCTTGCTCTTGGCGTTTTGACCAGTGAGCATTGCCGGCAGTTCGACGTTTGCGTGTTAGTAGCTTAGGGATTCTCGGTAACATGCCAAAGAACAATCGTGTATGCATCCAACTGATTTTTACGTTGTCCCACAGAGCATCAAAGTGCGATATACCGCCTTCAGGGTAGATCACGCGCGTTTCAACGAAGTCGATCTCGATATCTTCCCAATACATGCGTACCAAAATCTCGATGTCAAAGTCCATACGTGTGCCGATATCGTATTTATCGAGTACGGCGATGGTGCTTTTCACCGGGTAGGCACGAAAACCGCACATGCTGTCTTTAATCGCAAAAGAGAGGGTCTCTATCCATACCCAGATATGCGTGGCGTAACGACCATAGAGACGCGCTTTCGGCACGCTTTCGTCGTAGATAGGTTGGCCAGAAATCAAATGCTCTGGGTATTGAGCAGAACGTTCCATCAGCTTTGGCAGTGCTTGGATGTCATGTTGGCCATCGGCATCAATTTGAATCACATGACTGTAGCCCAGTTGGCTTGCTTGGCGAATGCCCGCCATAACGGCGCCGCCTTTACCTTGGTTCTGCTCTAAGGTGACTAACGTGACATTATCTAACTGAGAAACTTGGTTTAATGCCTGTTTGGTTTCTTGATTGCTACCGTCGTCCACAACGATAAAAGGGAGTTTAAAAGAGTCTAGTGAAGACACCACAGCGGCGATAGTACTGCCGTGGTTGTAGCAAGGGATCAGAAAACAGGCTTGGTAATGGCTCACACTATCCACCTAACTTCATCTTGCCTGAAGAGTGAATGACTAGACGGTCTGATGTCTGAGAGCTGTATTTGAACGCGAGCTTTTGTTTATCATCGTCCCAAGTTAGCTCAAGAGTCACCACGCTATCGGGTAGGATGGGTTCTTGAAACTTGATCACTTCCATTCCTTTGAAAAGAGGCGGAGTGCCTAAATACTCAATGGCATAAAACAGCGCCCAATCGATTTGACTGACACCAGGCAAAAGTGGGAAGTGGGTAAAGTGACCACGGAAATCCAAGATATTAGCGTCGACCTTCATGATGATAGTCGCGCTCTTGTCTTCGACGTGCACTTCGGTAATGGTTGGTTTTCTTTGTTCCATTGTTATTAATCTTTATTGGAATAGTTTTTCTATTTCAGTGACTTGTCGTTTTCCTTGGCTATTCAAAGGAATCTCATCCACTAAACGATACTTTCTTGGAATCGCGATCGGCTCTAACCAATTTCTTAACGCTTTCCTAAGGGCTATCCAAAATTTTCCCTTACCTAGAGTATTGATCTCTTGATGGCCTTTTTCCGTGAGGACGATAACGGCACATAGCGAGAGTCGATTCTCTTCGGTTTTTGGTATGACAGCGCTCTCCTCAATCCATTCTAGTTGCTCTAAACGTTTTTCGACTTCAACTAGCGAGATACGCTTTTCTTCGACTTTAACGATTCGATCGGTACGACCTTTTAATTCGAACGAAACCTTATCATGAAAATAACACTCATCGGCAGTTTGATACCACTCTTGGCCGTTGATATGTGGCGAGCGTAATCGTAAACAGCGCTCTTCGTTCAACTGAGCTTCAACTCCTGGGAATAACTGCCACGGAGTGGAAGCGGAGAATTGTTGTCTGTGCGCGATACCACCCGTTTCTGTGCTGCCAAACACTTCGATAGGCAATTGATTAAACAGCTCATCACTGTGAATGGCTGCTGAGTTCGCCAGTGGACCACCTGAGGAGAACACGGCCCTAAGCGGAGTGCGTTGGTGTTCTTGAGTTAGGCGTTTTAATAGTGCCGGACTACTGACTAACACGGTGTCTGGGCTAGCATGGTGAACAATTTGCTCTGGGAATTCGAGGTTTTGTATCGCGAATGGTCTAGCGGCACACAGTGGCCATAAAAGGCGGAACAGCAAGCCGTAGATATGTTGATGCGAGACGGTACTTTCAATGCGAGTCCCGTTGATCTTATCACCCCATAAGGACTGTAAAATCGTGAGCTCAATGTCGAGCTGTTCAAGGCTTTTGCTTATCGCTTTTGCTGAGCCGCTGGAACCAGAGGTAAATAAAGTCACTTCCAAGTTGGCTGTGTCTAATGGTTGCCAACTGACCGAGCTGGTTTCAGCGCTTGATGAGGATAGCTTGTTGACTGTTAGGGCTTTTAGTCCCGTTGCAATGGGAACCGCATCATCATGGAGTAAGAGATCAAAGTGTTGTTGTAACTCTTTAACCGCTTCGGTTTGGTAGTTTCCTGGTAGGACGAGGGCTTTTTGCGCGTAACAGGCAGCGAAAAAGCCGACGGCAAACAGGTAGCTATCACTAAAGCATAGCGCGACACGCTTAGCTTCCTGCTTGGATAGTATATTCACGTAGCAGGCAACATCATGTTGAAACTCACACCAAGAGATCACCTGTTGCTGACCAAATGCAACCGGCGTTGCCGAGGTGCGAGGGGCACAGAGCAGGTTTTCAATTGACACAAAGTCAGAAGAAGCGAGTGACATGATGTTTAGTGATCCTTACGAATAAACTGACGAACTATCCATTCGGTACCCATCAGGGTTCCGGCGAGTAGATAACTGATTAGCCCGTTGTAGAGCGTCCAAACCTCTAAAGGCTGAAAGCAGGTATAGAGTGCTATCAGCCCATTAATTATGAAGAATGCACACCAAATTGCAGTAACTTTACGGGTGTAAGCGACGCCGCTTTCTGGCAAGTTAGGCTCTTGAAGGCGAGCTAATCGTTCGATGATGGTTTGCGGTTGCTTGAAACTGGAGGCAAATACAATCAGCATGCATAAGTTGACCACGACGGGGTAAAACGTCATCCATCCATGTTGTTTAAACAGGATGCTTAGGCCAATCAATGAGATCCCAGTTATCGCACTGATTTGAACGACAGACTTGAGTTCTTTTAACTGAGTTCGCTGAACGGAAAACAACCGAACTCCTAAGGCGATGATAAGTACTATCCCCACCAAAGAAATACCAAAACGCTCTATGCCAAAATAGATAGCAAATGGATAAGCAAGCAGAACAACTGCGGACAATACTGTCAGCAATTGGCGCATTAGGCGTCCTTCAGAAGCTCTGTTACTGCGTTTACTACGTCATCAACTGTGCGAACAGTGCTGAATTCCGCAGGTTTGATTTTTTTGCCAGTTACATTTTGTAGGTGAACCACAAGATCGACAGCGTCAATACTATCTAGATCAAGGTCTTGGTATAGATGTGCTTCTGGCACAATATCCGCAGCATCAATTTCAAACAATTCTTCAAGTGCGTCTTTCACTTGGTCAAATACTTGTTCTTTGTTTACATCTGTCATGAAAGTACCTACGAATTATTCACTAGTTTGGGCAGAGATATAGTTTGCAAGATTGCTCACTGACGCAAAGTGCTCACGAGTGTTTGTGTCATCAGCATCAATAACAATGTTGTACTTCTTTTTGATCGCCAAACCAAGTTCTAGTGCATCAATAGAATCTAAACCTAATCCGTCACCGAATAAAGGTGCGTCGGTTTCGATATCTTCAATGGTTAAATCTTCAAGATTAAGCGCATCAATGATGAGTTGTTTGATTTCGTTATGTAGTTTTTCCACTTGGACCTGCTTGTAACTATGGATTTTCAGGAAAGAGTGTTTCCGCTAAATGCTGCTGTAAACGGCGAGCCGCTAACGTTGGAGTTGTAGTTTGCTTGATAAAAGGCTCAACCTCAACTTTATCCTTAACTTCAACAAGGAAAAAAGGCTTAGTTGGGGGCACTTGATACCACTTTTTCTCTTTTGTGAGAAAACTCGGAGAGACCGTAATATGTACTAGACGCAAATCTCTCTTTGTGCGTACTGCTATTTGTGCAGACCCACGTTGTAATTTTGATTCAATACCAGGGGTAGTTCGCGTGCCCTCTGGGAAGACTAATAATACGTTCCCTTCATCAAATCGCTGCTCGCAAATAGATAACAGATCATCAGGCGTTTCATTGGGAATATATCCAGCCGCTTTGACGATATGCTTCATAAATGGGTTGACCCATATGGCAGATTTTACCAAGCAATCACAACGTTCAAGTTGCGACGCGATAAGCACATAATCAATTAGGCTCGGATGGTTGGCAACAATCAGGCAATTTCGGTCTTGTTTCAAAATATCAGCGCCGATGATCTTGTAATCAATCGCACCGGTAAATTTCATCGTTTGACAGAAGAAATTAAACGAACGCTGTATTGCACCTTGAACTTTATATTCGGTTTCCTTTTGTCCCTTAGTCAATAAACGTATGACAGGAATGACAATAAAGCTCAGAACTAACCCGCCGAGCCCGAAAATAGTAAAACAGAAACCGGTCGCGAACACTCGCCAATATTGGTTCATCTTCCTCATGAACGTTTCCAACTGCCCAATTGGCGAGGTGAATCAATGTTCCATTCACGGCGATTTGAAAGGTACTGACGAATAAACTCTAAACCTTGTGGCAGGGCTGGTTGGGTGTCTTGCGTGCTATTGGCAAAAGAAACCTCGAATTGAGCACCGCTCGAAAGCACTAGGCCGAGTCCGTAACCGCGATAGTCTTGGGTTTCAAAGCTTGTATATGGCTCTGGTAGTGGTTCATCAAAGTCGATAACCAGCACTTTGTGGTCAGGGTGTTCACTAAGGTACAACCAAGCTTCCAGTATGGCACTTTGGAAGGTGTTTTCGGCCGCTGAGATTGACGTTAGTGGAATTGGTTTTTTTGTTGCGATAGTCGCAAGGCCCGCGGCGGTATTATGCACTGATTGAGCAAAAGCCATCGGTGATGCTTCTTCACCTTGAATAATATCTTTGATCAGTGCAGCGCTTCGCTGTAATTCGCCGTGACGACTGGCAAAGACTAAGTAATCGACCTCATGCTCGTTGAGTAATTCAATGGCCGTTTGGACTGCCAGTTTGGACAAATTACTCATTCGGCGACGCATCATCGGTGGTATTGCCGAAGTGATCAATTTGCCTTCTTCGGGCCACTGTAAATCAATTGCCCAATTTTCCCAATCTTGAGACAGCGAGAATCCGTTAGAATGCGCGAGCCATGAATCGATATTAAATGAAATGTTTTGAACTGATATTGGCATAAGAGATTGAATTGTTGTGTTTACAGCGAAATACTATTACTGACCTACAAACCTAATAAGGAACTATTAATATGTCACCATTTAAGTTATTCAGCTCACTATTGCTTGCTTTATTACTTGTTGGTTGTGGCCGTGTTCAGCCAGTAATGAATGTTGAGGATACTCCAGTTGGATATAATCTTCAAAGTAAACAAGTTAAGATGGCGATTATGCAAGCAGCTACAAATCGTGGTTGGGTTGTTGAAGAAGTGAGTCCGGGCGAATTTAATGCAAAACTTCATGTTCGCTCGCATTATGCTGAAATTAGAATCCCATTTAATTCTAAGTTTTACTCCATTCTTTATCTCAACTCAGATAATTTAAGAGCAGAAGATGGCAAAATCCATCGTAACTACAATCGTTGGGTTAACAACCTGAATGTAGATATTAAACGTCAGTTGTCGTTGATTGCGGCAGCTCAGTAATTACATAAAAGATAAATAGTTAGGTTTTTCGTGCTAGATAAAAATAAAGATCGATTTAACGCATTACAGGCAAAGACAGAAGCCCAGAAGCTTTCATTTGCACCCATCGCATTTCATACCGCGAGAACATTACGTGATATTGGTGTCTTAAAGGCGTTAGATAATGCAGGTAGCCAAGGCTTATCTGCTGAAGCAATTGCGCAGCAAACCGATATATCGGAATATGGTGTGAAAGTGCTTTTGGATATGGCGATCAGTGCGGATATCGTTTTGTGGGAAAAGCCTAACTATTCTTTAGCCAATCTCGGCTATTTTATTCTTCATGATGGCATGACCAATGCGAACATGGATTTCACCGCTGACGTTTGTTATGCAGCGATGATGCACTTAACAGAATCTATTGTGGAAGGTAAGCCTGCTGGCCTTAAAGAGCTTGGTGAGTGGGAAACCATCTACCAAGGGCTATCTCAGCTACCTGAACAAGCAAAACAGAGCTGGTTTAAATTTGATCACTTCTACTCTGACCGTTCATTCCCAATTTTACTCGAAGAAGTATTCAAATCTAAGCCAAAAACCTTGGTCGATATCGGTGGTAATACAGGCAAATGGGCAATGCAATGTTGCAACCATGATGCCGATGTCGCGATCACTATTGTTGATTTACCGCAGCAGCTTGAAATGGCGATGGCCAATGCTGAGAAAAATGGCTTTGCTGACCGCGTGACGCCATTTCCTGCCAATATGCTTGATAAGCAACAAACTCTCCCAGAGCACGCTGATGTATGGTGGATGAGTCAGTTCCTAGACTGTTTTTCACCAATGGAAATCTTAAGCATTTTAAAGCGTGTTAAAAATCAGCTACGTAGTGGTGACGCGGTTTACATTCTAGAGCTGTTCTGGGATGCGCAAAAATATGATGCTGCATCTTACAGCCTTAACGCAACGTCGCTCTATTTTACTTGCCTCGCGAATGGTAACAGCCGTTTCTATCGCAGCGATGATTTCCTTGAGATCATTGACGCTGCTGGCTTAATGGTTGAAGAGAGAACAGATAACATCGGTCTAGGCCACACATTATTAAAATTAAAAGCCCAGTAAGCGGATACGTCCGTGAGCAACATGATTAGTCGTTATGCATAAAGAAAATACTCAAGTTTTAGTTGTCGGAGCAGGGCCGTCGGGCTCTACTGTTTCTGCGTTACTTCACGCGCAAAACATTCAAGTTACTGTGATTGAAAAAGCGCAGTTTCCTCGTTTTTCTATAGGTGAAAGCCTGTTACCTGCTTGCATGGAAGTCGTTGAGCAAGCGGGAATGTTAGATGCCGTTAATGCGGCGGGCTTTCAATACAAAGATGGTGCAGCGTTTAGGCGCGAAGGGGTGTACACCCAGTTCAACTTTACAGACAAGTTCACGCCGGGCCCGGGGACCACTTTCCAAGTTCAGCGCGGGTCGTTTGATAAAGTGCTGGCAGATAGCGCGGCAGAGCAAGGTGTTGAAATTCGCTATCAACATGAGCTGTTAGAGATGGAGTTTGTCGGTGAACGTTCGCTGCTAACGGTGAACGATGAAAACGGTAACCCATATCAAATTGAAGCGGACTATGTTCTAGATGCAAGCGGCTTTGGTCGAGTGTTGCCGCGCATGCTGAATCTTGAAGAGCCTTCATGTCTACCACCGCGTAAAGCGATCTTCACTCACATTGTCGATAACATCGATGCGGGAGATGACCAATATGATCGCAACAAGATCCTTATTTCGGTCCATCCAGATAACCATGATGTCTGGTATTGGTTGATCCCTTTCTCTAATGGTATTTGTTCTTTTGGTATTGTTGGTGAGCCTGAGTTCTTCGACAGCTATTCAGACGATAAGATTGAAGCGATTAAGCAACTGGCTAGCGAAGAGCCCGGTTTGGCGGCATTGCTTGCCAACGCTGAGTACCCAAATCCGGCTGGTGAACTTGGCGGTTACTCTGCCAACGTTAAGCACCTTGCGACGTCTCATTATGCACTGTTGGGTAACGCAGGTGAATTCCTTGACCCTGTATTCTCTTCGGGTGTGACGATTGCAATGAAGTCTGCGCAATATGCAGCAGAGTGTGTGATCCGTCAGCTAAACGGTGAAAAAGTCGATTGGCAGCAAGAGTACGCTGAACCACTGATGGTCGGTGTAAACACGTTTAGAACCTACGTTGAAGGTTGGTACAACGGTACGCTGCAAGATGTGATTTTCTATCAAAAGCCTAATCCGCGAATTAAGCAGATGATCAGTTCGATCCTTGCAGGATATGCTTGGGATACCGATAACCCTTATGTCAAAAATAGCCTGCAGAGATTGCAGACTTTAGCTGAAGTTGTTCGCGCGGAATAACTGGCCGAGGTTTGATTTATCTCAAGGGTTGAGATAGCGAAACCCCCACTCATTGCTCATACTTTACATATTAGAGTAAGGAGGGTGTGGTATGAAAAACGAACTCGACCCGGGAAAAATCTTGCAAGCGTATGAAACTGTCATGGCGAATGGCTCGCCCACCGAACATGGCAAGATGTATGAAGGCGTTGAAGCGTTCTCAGATTATGATGGCTATAACGTCTACATGCGTGGCAATGGTGTTGAACTTAAAGTAGGTTTTCACAATACCTATCATCTTGAGTACGACCAAGAACATCTACGTGACAGCTTTCTTAAGAAAGTCGCCTTACTGGCAAAATAAAACAAGCCCGCAATGACAGCGGGCTTTTTATTTGTAGGGTAATCAGCCCATTAACGCCAAACGCCCCATTCACCGGTCGTGCCAGGCTCTTCGCCTGTAGTCCACCATTGTGCGGTCCATTCTCTACCGTTGTGGGTGACGACGTCTCCCGCATTATAGACGGCGTTTTGGTCCCATAGATTGACAGGATCAACAGGTGGTGTGTCACCTTTAATTAACGACAGGGCATAGCTAAATGAATTGTCTGGTGCGAACACTTGGTTCGAAGCAATGTTGTTGCTATCAAACATATAGTGATTCATCTCTTGATGCCAAATGCCTACATACCAATCACCCGTTTGTAGCGCGTTAAATTGGTCAGCCATCTCGGCTGGCCAAGTTTGGGTATTGGTGGCTGAAATTGGCAGAGTTAGGTCAACAATCTCGCTACCAGTGGCGTCAAATGTGCGGAAGCGGATGGTGTCGCCAGCTTCTACTGGGCCAAATCCTTGTGGAACAAATGAGCCTAGTGAGGTGAGGTTATTGCCAGGCTCAGTTGGCTCTCCAGGTCCTGTCGGTGGAGTTGTGCCCGATGAGCTAAAGGTAATGTCACTACAGTTGTAGAAACCTTCACCTGCTACATCAATACGTTGCCAGCGAGTATAAAGGATCGCATCACCTGTACGATCCGCTGGGAAGGTGACTTTCATGCGGTAACGTTTTTCTGCATCTACGGCAATATCACCCGCGGTATCAATCAGATCCAGATCATCCCATTTGAGTGGTTTTGAGAAGTCGTGGTTAGGTTTGGTTAAATAGAATTCCCAGTAAGATGGGTTATGAGGCGCTTTGCCAAAGAAGACAAAATCAATTTGATTGTTCTCATCTAAGGCAACATTGGTTCGCTGCCAATGTGGTGAGGCAATGCTCAGACCTTTCTTCGCTGCGTCGCCCGCCGAGCACAGCTGGCCATTAGGCACAATTGCTTTTACGTGTGCCATATCTCGATAGTTAGGGACATTGGCTGCCGTTTCACTTCGTTGTACGAACGGGTAAGCGCCAGACATATCGAAAGCGGCCTGACAAGCTTGGTTTGGGATCTCGTTGGTCCAAAATCCGCCATCTTCATAACAGACATTTTGACGAGCATTTGGATATTCAACCCAGCCATGAGCTGCAACGTTAAATGAACTCAGCGTGGCAATAGTACTTGCTGCAAGGAGTGGGGTGATGACTTTGACGTTCATTATTCATCCTTAAATTAGATTAATAAATTATGCAAATGAGAACACTTCAGTTATTTGCATAGTAAATCTAGCTATGTGAATGAGAGTTAATCAAAGCAATAAGGTTGCGGATTGTAAGAGTTAAAGACGCCTCCAAACAATTTTGTTGGGTCGTGGAATGGTCAGAAGACTCTTTCGAGTGACTTCAAAACTTACCAGTGTAGAAAAAGCCCCTGAGAATAGCGCTGCTAGTATCAGGGGCTCAGATGTTAATCTTCTTCTACCAAGCTTACATCGTCTGCGTAGTCTTCAATGCTGCTAGCATCAGGCTTAGTGCGACCATTTAGCGTATGGAAACGCTTGCGACCACGAGCCAGTTGAACATACTTTAGCCATACGCGTTCTAGTTTTGACTTCGCTTTACCTGGCAGAGCCAGTACTTTTACGAAGTGCTTTTCTTCGGCGTTTTCTGGTTGCAGTTCACCAGACTCCAAACCAAGCATGGTGTCACCATAAAGGGTTAGGATTTCTTCCTCTACAAGCGTAAAATCACCCGACTTGGCAAAGCCTCGTGGGAATTTAGTGTTGTCGTAAAAACGTTTTTTGCCATGACGAAATTGAGTGTCTGACATTTTGGTAGCCTCTATAAATACCTACATGGGGAACTAGAGCGAAAAGTAGGCGTAAAATTCATAAAAGAAAAACAAAACCTTTTTATCTTAACTATTGAATAGTTTTATTAAATTTAGATAACACTTTAGTGATTGAAAGATTATAAAGTTTCACCGTACTTGCTAACCTTACAAGATTGTCGGTAGAGGTAACCCAATGGACGTAAAAGTCTTCAGAACGTTTTTAGAGCTGGCTCAAGTCAGACATTTTGGTAAAGCTGCAGAAAACCTATACATCACCCAAGCAGCGGTGAGTGCTCGTATTAAGCAGCTAGAAAGCTACTTTGATACTCAGCTGTTTATTCGCGACCGTAACAACATCAAATTGACCTCATCCGGTGAACGACTCATTGGCTATGCTGAAGTTATGGTGAGCACTTTGCAGCAAGCTAAGTTAGAGCTTTCTCTAGAAAGTGGCAAAGCATTACAACTGACCCTAGGCGGCACGCCGAGCGTATGGGATGCCTATTTGCAAAACTGTTTGAGTTTAGTGACTGACCAATTTGAAGGTTATGGCTTTATGGCGGAGATCATGGGCCGTGAGGTTCTCAATCGTCAGCTACAAGAGCGTACGCTCGATATGGCGTTTGCGTTTGATCAGATTAAGGCCGATGAGCTGAACTGCAAAAAAGTGGCAGACGTGGTGCTGATTTTGGTTTCTACCCAAGAAGATGCGTTAGAGAGCGTGTTTGAAGGTAAATATGTTTATGTTGACTGGGGAACCAAGTTTGCGTCAGAACATGCAGAGCGACACCCTAAGATTCCAGCGCCTTATTTACGTACATCAACAGCACGTATCGCCCTAGACTTCATTCTTGAAAAGGGAGGAAGTGCTTACTTACCTGCATCTTTAGTTGAACCGTTCTTAGCGAGTGGTCAGCTATACAAGGTACGTGGGGTGGAAGATTGGTATCGTCCAATTTACCTTAGTTACCGTAAGGCAAGTACCTCGGTTGAAGCGATTAAGCAGGTCGAAGAGTTAGTTAAGACTATCGATCCCGTGACTGCATACAGTCTACAACAGATGGCCGATCTGCCTGTTGATGACGAATAACCAATGACACATAAAAAAGCCTCGGGATCCCGAGGCTTTTTTGTAATATGTTTTTATCTATAGACTCATTAAGCTTTCGATCGATTCCTCAATGCTCATTTCGTGATACGAACGTATAGAATGACCATCAGACGCATCAATCAATATACGGTCAATGTTGGTGGGACCGTGCTGGTCAATTATACCTAGTGTTTGTTCAACATCATCACACGTCATAGTGAGATTATCTTTAAGCACAACAGTGCAAGAGTGCAGGTTCATAGCCAACTTCCTTATTATTTATTGTCTGCACTGTTAATCCTAGAAGAAGAATATCCATTGGCAAATACGCTTTAGTTCCGAAAGTGGCTAGTATTTGCCTAATGAAGCTTTAAACTTTAGATAACAGTTTGAAGAATATTAGGAATATGATGGAAAACGGATTTACCTCTTTAACGCAAAATGATTGTCATATTGCTCGAATGGCGCGAGACAGACGCTTTGATGGCCGTTTTTATGTGGCGGTAAAAACAACGGGTATCTTCTGTCGACCTATCTGTCCGGCTAATTTACCTAAGGAAGAGAACGTCGAGTATTTCCTAGATAAAGCGCAAGCCTTACAGGCGGGATATCGACCGTGTCTGCGTTGCAGGCCTGATAGTGCGCCAAGTTCTTGGGCTTGGAAAGGCGTAGAGGCGACGTTTCAAAGAGCGGTAAACTTAATCGAGCAAGGCGCTTTAACTCACTCCTCGTTAACTGATCTTTCTGAGCGCTTGGGCATTTCTGATCGATACCTGCGTAAACTTTTTACCCAGCACATCGGTATGTCACCTAAGCAGTATGCGATTTGTTATCAGTTGATGTTTGCCAAGCAATTGTTGCACACGACCAAGCTGACGATTACCGATATTGCTCTTGCGAGTGGATTCAATAGTGTTCGACGCTTTAATGACGCCTTTAAGCAGACGTTAAAGCTAGCCCCAAGTCAGATACGTAAAGATACCAACCTCGACAACCGTGTGAACCATGTCGATCTGGCGTTTCGAGGGCCACTAGATTGGCAGCATATGCTCGACTTCTACCAATTAAGATCAATTGAGGGATTGGAGCAAGTGACGCCGGAATCGTATCAGCGGTACATTCGAATCGAAGATTGCCGCGGGTGGTTTGCTATTTCTAATCCCAAACCGGGTGTGATGAGGGTTGAATTCAAACTTGATGACATGACCAAGTTACGTACGCTGGTCAATCAAGTCCGCCGTATGTTTGATTTAGACAGTGATGTTTTGCAAATTGAGTCTCAACTTAGTGAAATTGAGCCCGATTTGATTATGCGTTCTGGTATTCGTATTCCCGGAGTTTGGAGCCCTTGGGAAGCGGGCGTTAGAGCCATTTTAGGCCAGCAAGTATCGATCAAAGCGGCGATTGGGCAATTGAATTTGCTGACTCAGACGCTACAGCCAAATGGCGTGACGCACTTTCCTACTCCGCAAGAAATTAGCCAAGCGGACCTGGCATTTTTAAAAATGCCACAGAGTCGAAAAGAAACGTTATCAAGGTTTGCTGACTATATGGTGGAGCATAGTGATGATCCAGTGGATAATTGGCTCGATTTGAAGGGGATAGGCCCGTGGACAGTCAATTACGCACGGCTAAGAGGGAAGAGTGAGCCTAATTGCTTTCTTGATAGCGACCTTGTGGTCAAAAAGGCTTGCCAGAAATTCACCCATTTAACCACCGAGACGGTTTCTCCTTGGGGAAGCTATGCGACATTTCATTGTTGGAGTCACGCATGAAAAAATTTTTTTATACCACTTATACCTCACCATTAGGTGTCATGACCCTACAAGTTAATGATGATGGCATGCTTGGTGCATGGTTTGAGACACAAACGACGCAACCAGAGAGCTTAGGTGAGTACGTAGAAGATCATTACTTACTCAATCACATTACTACTCAACTGGATGAGTATTTTTCTGGTCAACGTAGAGTATTTGATATACCTTTGGCAGCAAACGGAACGGAGTTCCAAAAAAAGGTTTGGCACGCATTAACCACGATTCCTTATGGGCAAACGTGGAGCTATCAAGATTTAGCCCATGCGATTGATAACCCTAAAGCGGTTAGAGCTGTTGGATTGGCAAATGGCAAAAATCCAATTTCGATTGTTGTTCCTTGTCATCGTGTTATCGGTAAAAATGGTAAACTGACTGGCTATGCTGGTGGGGTTGAACGAAAAGCCAAACTATTGGAATTGGAGAAAACGAGGTAGTAATGGGAGTAAAGCACTGGAAAATGACACTTGGTGTTGTCGGCTTTTTATTCGCTGGCTTATTGGGTTGCTCGGAGGAAAAAGCCGAGAGATTGCTCAATAAAGAAACCTACTCATTTATTGGCATCTATGAGAATCAGCATAACGGTGATTTGCTCAAGTTTAGTGATGCAGAAATTACAGTGACTAAAGAAAGGGGTGAAACTTATACCAAACCCTTTGAAGTCGATGGCGATAACTTGATTATCCAGATGCGCAATAACTCCAAAGAGAAGCGTGATGATATCGTGATGCGTATTCACGGAGATAATGAGCTGTTAACCTGTAGTGTTTGTGCGAAATATCAACTCTCTAGCACTTGGGTTAAGCGCTTCGACTAATCCATGAACGATAGATTATGAACAACAAGAGCTGCATTTACGCAGCTCTTGTTGTTTTAGATGCCCGTATTGTTTAGTTGAATAGAGCGGAGTTCATCATTAGGTGGACCGCAATACTTGCCACATAGCCAACAGCAATGACAGGCATCCATTTAAGGTGGCCAAAGAAGGTGTATTTGCCATGTGCTGCACCCATCAGGGCTACGCCAGCGGCAGAACCAATTGAGAGTAAGCTACCACCAACACCTGCGGTCAGCGTCACTAGCAGCCAGTTACCCATATCCATTGTCGGTTCCATGGTTAACACGGCAAACATCACCGGTATGTTATCGACAATAGCAGAAAGAATCCCCACCATGACGTTGGCCCAGATTGGGTCCCATTGGGTATACATCACCTCAGAAATAAGTCCCAGAAAACCAAGCAAGCTTAGACCACCGACACACATTACGACGCCATAGAAAAACAACAGCGTATCCCACTCGGCATGAGAGACTCGTCTAAAGACATCGAATGGAACAACAGAACCTAGGCGTTTGAGCGCGTGATCATCTCGATTCTCGATCGCTATAGCGGCTTTTTTATGCAGTGATGCTTTGAGGGTTCTGCGCAGGAAAAAACCAAAGAACTGCAGATACGCCAGACCCATCATCATGCCAATCACTGGTGGGAAATGCAGCACAGCATGGAACGCAACTGCTGTCGCGATGGTAAGGATAAACAGGGCAACGATACGTCGTGCACCGCGTTTAAGTTCGACATGCTGGTGGACAACATTTGGGCTGGTGTTTGGAACAAAAAACGACATGATTAACGCAGGTAGTACGTAATTGACCACGGAAGGGACAAACAGTGGCATAAATTCAGCAAATGACACATGCCCAGCCTGCCAAACCATCAGGGTTGTGATATCACCAAATGGGCTAAATGCACCGCCTGCGTTCGCGGCCACCACAATGTTGATACAGGCAAGGTTGATAAAGCGAGGGTTATCTCCACCGACCTTCATGACCACAGCACACATTAATAGTGCCGTCGTAAGGTTGTCGGCAATCGGTGAAATAAAGAAGGCCAAAATACCGGTTAACCAGAATAGGGTCTTGAAGTTAAATCCTTTACCGACCATCCACGCTTGTAGGGCATCAAAAAGCCGCCTTTCTTCCATCGCACTGATATAGGTCATCGCCACCAAGAGGAACAGCAGCAACTCGGCGTATTCAAGCAAGTTGTGTTCAAGAGCAGCTTTCGCTATTTCAATTTGGTCGTACTGAGAGTAGACATAGCCAATCATCGCCCAAATCACACCCGCTGCAAGCAACACGGGTTTTGACTTACGCAACTGCAAATATTCTTCAAGCATTACCAGGGCATAGGCAATGGCGAAGATGATCAGTGCAGCATAGCCGATTGTTGATTCAGTTAAGGGAAGCGTTTGACTGGAATTGGTGGCGGCAAAGCTAGATATGGGCAATAGAAAAAGGGTAACAACAAAAATGAACCACGGCATTTTCATACTTTCACTCCTTGAAAGTTCTTGGAAAGTTATTGTTTTTATGATGAATCCATTCTAAAGAGGAATTGATAATCGGTATGTGAAGTAGGTTCAATCTGTTCGAATTGTCACCAATTGATTAACTGATTATGACTAAAGTATGAATCTTTATGATATGCAATGTTGATTTTTATGGTTGGCTTGATGTTCTGTTTATGGTGCTAATCACAAAATATGATAGTAGATGAAAAGTCATTAATAGTTTGTATCACTATTTGATTCCGATCATCACTGTCGCAATGACTTTGAATCAAGATCCTATGTGTTCTGTTCCACATAAGAAAACATAGGTGAATTATGTCCGATCCAACTCAAAAAGAACGCAAAGTTACGTGGGGATGCTACGTTGCCTTAGCGTTCGCAGTGGTATTTTTCTCTGGCTTGATGAAGTCAAATGACTGGTACGGTGTGCTCGATTTTACAACGCTAAATGGTTCATTTGGTAAAGTCGCGTATGACGTTAAAGAGACCGCTGAAGGCGTAGAAGCGGCAACAACCTCGCTACGTGGTAAAGGCGGCAGCGGCGCTCGTGATGGCTTTATCTTTGCGTTAACTCTGATCCCAACGGTTATGTTCGCACTGGGTGTGATCAACGTCCTTGAGCATTACGGTGCATTAGATGCTGCGCGTAAGCTTTTGACTCCGCTACTTCGTCCACTAATGGGTATTCCTGGTAGTTCAGGTCTTGCTCTTATCGCTTCATTGCAAAGTACCGATGCCGGTGCGGCAATGACCCGTCAGTTAAAAGACGAAGGGCGATTAACAAAACGTGAAACCGATGTGTTCACTATGTTCCAGTTCACTGCCGGTGCCACCATCGTTAACTTCTTCTCATCAGGTGCAGTGCTATTTACTCTGACTTTAGCCGACGGTTCTTTAGCGGTGACGTCATCAATCGGCTTAGCGGTAGCGATTATGTTCGTGTTTAAGTTTGTCGGTGCGAACCTATTCCGTATCTACCTAAACCTAACTGAAGGTAAAGCTGATAAAGAAGACAAAGAGACTGAGAACCTAAAAGAGGAGACGGCATAATGAGCGAAGTTAAAGCAAGAAAACCTATGGTAACGGACATTTTCGTTGAAGGTGCTAAAAAAGGTTGGGTGATTGCAACTACCTCTACCGTTCCTAACGTACTGATGGCATTTGTGATCATCAAAGCGCTGCAAATTACCGGCGCATTGGATGCGATGGGGACAATCTTCTCACCGATTATGGCGGTATTTGGCTTGCCGGGTGAAGCGGCAGCAGTATTGATTGGCGCATGGATGTCGATGGGCGGCGCGGTTGGTGTTGTGATTACCCTGTTTGACCAAGGTATTCTTAATGGTGCGCATATCGCTATTTTGGCACCTGCTATCTACCTAATGGGTTCTCAAGTTCAGTACATGGGACGCATCATGGGTCCAATCGGTACCGAAGGTCGCTACATTCCTGTGATGATCGCTATTTCAGTACTTAACGCATTCGGCGCAATGCTTGTTATGAACCTATTCGTTTAAGGTTACGCTATGAACTTTTCACTGAACGACTATTTAGCCGAGCTGCGTCCACTGATTGACGTCGATTGCGGTACTTATACTATCGATGGCATTAAATTTATCGCTGATCAGTTTGAAGCTAAATTTGCTGAGCTAGCAGGTTGGCAGGTAAAGCGCATTGATTGTGGCAAAGCAGGCGTAGGCTTAGAGATTCGTAACAAGCCTGAAGCAGAACAGATTGATGTGATGTTGATTGGCCATATGGATACCGTTTTCCCTGTGGGCACAGCGGAACTTCGCCCAATGACCACCGATGCTGAAAAAGCGTACGGTCCGGGCGTGTCTGACATGAAATCAGGCCTGCTTAATGTGGTCTACGCGATGCGTAACCTTGATCAAGCGGTGCTAGATAAACTGTCTATCTGTATTTGTATGAATCCAGATGAAGAAACAGGCTCGCTCGATTCAGTCGATTGGATTCAAGCAACGGCGAAACAAGCGAAAAACGTTTTGGTTGCCGAAGCAGCGCGTGCAGATGGCGGTTTAGTCAAAGCGCGTAAAGGCATGGCGCGCTATAAGCTGACCTTCAGTGGTGTTGCGGCTCACGCAGGTAATGAACCAGAAAATGGCCGCAGTGCGATCACTGAAATGGCTAACTGGATCATTGCGATTAACGCGATGACTAACTTTGAGTCAGGTACCACGCTGAACGTGGGAATTGTGTCTGGTGGTGCAGGTGCGAACATTGTTCCTGAGCATGCTGAAGCGATTGTTGATGTGCGCTTCTGGAGCAACGCTGAGTATGATGATGTGGATACTGAGTTGAATGGTCTCACTCAACGTCCATTTATTGATGGCGTCTCAATCCAGTTAGAGCGTGAAGCATACAAGCCTTCCATGGTGCCAAGCGAGCAGACTGAAGCCTTGATGACGTTAGTCGAGCAGGCGGCAGATGAGCTATCTATCGACATTAACTGGAAAGAAGTGGGTGGTGGTTCAGATGCGAACAACACGGCTATTTTAGGTGTACCAACGCTTGATGGTTTAGGGCCAATAGGTGCTGGTTTCCACAGTGACCAAGAGTACTTATTACTTGAGTCGATTGAGCCTCGTATCAAGATGTTGATGCGAGTACTAGAAAAGCTTGCTAAGTAATTTCTCCCCCACACCATAAAAATGAAGAAATCCTCAAGTGAAAGCTTGGGGATTTTTTTATTGAGATGCGTTGGTTAATCTCTCGTTCATGTTTACATCGGTACAATCTGTGCCATCAATGGGAAATTTGGAGGCAAAGATGGACTCAGCTGCGACTCTAAAAGCAATGTCAGACCAAACCGCTCAAGCACCCGATGAAAAAACCTTTTGGACAAAGATGAAAGGTTCAGTGAAAAAGGCGGGTGAAGAGTTAGCCGTTATGGGCATTAAATCGTGGCTTGCGATGACTGACTCAGAGACATCGGTAAAGCATAAAGCGGTTCTGGGCGGCGCATTAGCCTATTTTGTATTACCTACCGATATGGTGCCAGATGTGATTGCTGGTGTGGGTTTTACCGATGATATGGCCGCACTGACGTTAGCGGCAAATTCGGTCGGAAGTGCGATCAAACCAGAGCATGAAGAACAAGCTAGAACAAAGCTACAGGCAATGACTGAATAGTTTGCTGGTAAAAGAAAGCCCGGATTCGTTCCGGGCTTTTTTGTGTTGGTTTTATAAGTGGATAATTGGATCTGGATTACCGTCAGGATCTCCACTAGCAGTTCCACTTGATTGAGGGCTACTGCCTTTTATGAGAAGTACACCACAAGCATGAGGGGCTGCCATTGAGGTGCCGTTATAGCTTACAGTACCACCACCCATTCGGGTTGATAGTACAGCGACCCCTGGAGCGGCATAATCAACAGGCGGATTGCCGTAGTTAGAGAAGTAGGCGAATACGTCATTACTGTCTGTCGCCGAGATAGTATAAATGTTGGCATGATTAGCGCGCGCTGGAGAAGATGTATTCGCATGGTTGCTACTGTTACCAGCGGCAAGTGAAACAAGTACACCAGTCTGAGCCAATGCGATAACAGCGTTGTCTAGTGATGTACTCGCACCTCCACCAAGGCTCATATTGGCACAACCTTGTCCACCAGCTGCCCCTGCCACATAATCAACACCAGCAATCACACCAGAGGTAGTGCCTGAACCATTTCGATTCAGCACTTTGATAGGTACTACCGTCGCACCAGCTGCGACACCGACAACATCAATACTATTGTCTATAGCTGCTATCGTGCCTGCAACGTGGGTTCCATGGCCATGTCGATCGTCGGGTGATCGATCTTTGCCTGAGGTAAATGCAGAAAATCCTCTATTTCTGTCTACGTTTAGATCTGGGTGATCTAAGTCAATCCCTGTGTCAATTACCCATGCGGTTTTACCTGCACCGTTTACTGGGCCACCTACACGGGTAATACCCCATGGTGTTTCTTGATTCGCTGTTGGTGGATCGCCCGAGTCATCTTTATTTTTGCCTTTCCCCGGAGGGGGCGCCAAGGCAAACACCAAACTGTCTTGCTCAAAACTCATAATATCGGGTTCGTCACCAAAGACATCTTGTGCTTTAACACAAGGCATATTGACCGCAAAGCCTTTAAGAGTGTGCTTATAGATGTGTTTGGCTTGAGCATTAGCAGCGACCAACATACCTCGTGTTCGTCCTTCTACATCAAATTTGCTCACCGAGTCATCAAATCTGACAATACAGGTATTTTGAGCTTCAGATAGCATTTGACCCATTTGGAAGGTAGGAGGTTCTGCGGAAGTATTTAATGCCAAGGGGGCAAGGGCGAACGCGACTAACTGAGCGATTATCGTGCTTTTCATTTTTCCTACCTTACTCTCATGAGTTATGATCACCAATACTATTGATAATAGTATAAATACAGTATTGTTCGACGAGTTTGACTAGCCGAAATAGGCGAGGAATATTCAACGTGTTGTTGGTACTTTCTTATGATCAAGCATAAGTATCTGATATCTATTAGTCTTAAATAGCCCTAAAAACCACATTTCACCAAAGGTTATAGGGAAATTATTTTAGATTATTGGCAAGTCTGTTCATTGTGACGTTTTTGCCGTGGTTCTTGCTTATAGCTTGGGGTTGGCTCGAAGGGGACAGGAATGGGCAAAGTAGGTACAAAAAAGCCCTCAACCGAAGTTGAGGGCTTTTTAGAGCTAATAAGCAGTAATTAAGCTTCAGAGCGCTTTAAGTGGACTTCTTCTTCTTCAACACCCGCCATTGGGTCGTTAAAGCGATTTTCATCCAGTGCACCTTCTGATTTAGCGACGATGATGGTCACCGCACTGTCACCAGTAATGTTTACCGCAGTACGAATCATATCAAGTAGACGGTCAACACCCATGATAAGTGCGATACCCTCTAAAGGTAGACCTACTTGGTTCAGTACCATCGCAAGCATAACTAGACCAACGCCCGGAACGCCCGCTGTACCAATCGAAGCCAGTGTTGCTGTCATGATGACCATTAGGTAGTCACCCATCGTCAGGTCAATGTTAAACGCCTGAGCAATGAAGGCTGTCGCAACACCTTGCATGATGGCTGTACCATCCATGTTCACTGTCGCACCAAGCGGTATAGTGAACGAAGATACGCGGTTTTCTACGCCCATGCGGTTCTTAGCCGTTTCCATCGTAACTGGAATGGTTGCGTTTGAAGAAGCGGTAGAGAAGGCAAACATGATCGCGTCTTCCATCTTCTTCAAGAAGGTAATTGGGCTTAGACCAGTAAAGCCTTTTAGCATCACGCTGTAAGTAACCAAACCATGCAGCAATAGCGTACCAGCTAGCACTAGGAAGTATTCTGCTAAGTTGAGGATGGCGCCTAAGCCAAGACCAGTAAACAGCTTCGCCATTAGGAAGAACACACCGTAAGGCGCAAGGTTCATCAAAATTGCCACCAGCTTCATGATCACTTCGTTCAAATCAGAGAAGAATGAAGCGATGCGCTCACCTGGCTTACCAGCAGCGCTGATTGCGATACCGAATAGAACAGCAAATACGATAACCTGCAGCGTTTTGCCTTCTGCCATTGCACTGATTGGGTTGGTCGGGAACATATCAATGATCACTTGACCCAGTGATGGCGCTTCAGCCGATTTGAATGAGCTCGCTGCAGTTAAGTCTGCACCTGCACCCGGCTGGAAGAGGTTACCCATAGTTAGGGCAAGAGTGATAGCGACTGCTGTAGTTGCTACGTAGAACGCGAGTGTTTTACCACCCATACGACCCAGTGTTGAAAGATCTTTTAGTGAGCTTGTACCGCAAACAAGTGAAACGAACACGAGTGGGACGACAAGCATTTTCAAGCTAGCGACAAATATTTGGCCGCCGACTTCAAATAGTCCATTAACGATGTATGCATCGACAAATCCGTTGTCAGCAAATAGGCTGCGAATCGCAAAGCCTGTCAAGATACCTGCTACCATACCGAAAATTACACGGCTAGTTAGCGACATCGGTTTCTTGGTATTCATAGTGAACACTCCTTATAGTTATGCACCTTGAGTTCACTTCAAGGCGAGCAGGAGGTTAGCAGGCGACTTTGAAAATAAAAAAGAGAAATAATCGCTCAGATTTATAGATGTGATGATGGTCACTAGAAAATTGACCTATTTAACGAGTTATTAACCAAATATATCACTGTAACTTAACGTTGATTAATGATTTGTAACATGTTTATTTCTAATTATTAAAAACGCAGTCTTTCTCATTACCTGAGAAATCAAGTGCATATATAAATAGGCGCTAATAGGGAGTGCATATATAGTCAGGAGTTATGCACCTATCTTGATGGGTTCTCCCATCGCTTTGCTAAATTACAAAATCCTCAAATAGCTCATAATGTGTATTGGTTTTCGATGTAGGTTGCTCTATGTTAGACGCCAATCATTAGCATAATTAAAACGATCAGAAGTTATGAATACTGCTTTGCTGGGAATGTTTATTCCAACCTTCTTTTTTGTCTCTATTACTCCGGGGATGTGCATGACACTAGCGCTTACCTTAGGTATGAGTATCGGTTATCGCCGCGCGCTGTGGATGATGGCAGGTGAATTGGTCGGAGTCGGCCTAGTCGCTGTTGCTGCAGTATTGGGCATCGCTGCTGTGATGCTTAACTACCCTTGGTTGTTTGTTGCCTTAAAGCTTATTGGTGGTGGTTACTTGTTTTACCTTGGGATTCAGATGTGGCGCTCGAAAGGAAAACTTGCGATTAACCTTGATGAAACTTCGCCAGCACCACAAAGTGATTGGGATCTAGTGGTTCAGGGCTTTGTTACAGCGATTGCGAATCCTAAAGGTTGGGCGTTTATGATCTCTCTATTGCCACCGTTTATCGATCAAAGTGCCGATCTTACTCCGCAGTTGATTGTACTTGTTTCGATTATCCTACTGTTTGAGTTTATCTGTATGACCCTTTATGCCACGGGTGGCAAAGGCTTGAAGCGACTGCTTGGTCAATCGCAAAACGTCCGCTTAATGAATCGTATTTCCGGTACATTAATGATGGGAGTAGGTGTTTGGCTACTGATGAGCTAAACCAAAGGGTGACAAGGCTAAATATCGCTATTAAGCGCAAGAGATTTGCGGTCTAATGTCTGCCTAGCAACAATCCAATTAGAAAGGAAAGTAAGTTTGATGAAGATTTGGGTCGATGCGGATGCGTGTCCAGTCGTGGTTCGTGATATTTTGTTCCGTGCATCTGAACGCACTGGTGTAGAGGTGACCTTGGTTGCCAACCAGTTTATTCGCACTCCGGCATCGCCGAAAGTGACTATGCTGCAAGTCCAAGCGGGCTTTGATGTAGCAGACAACGAGATTGTTAAACGCTGCGAGACGGGCGACCTTGTCATTACTAGTGATATTCCGCTTGCGGATGAGATCATCACTAAAGGTGGTCATGCGCTGAGCTCGCGCGGTGAGATGTTTACTAAAGAGAACATTAAATCGCGTCTGAATATTCGTGATTTTATGGAAACCATGCGTAGCAGCGGTATTCAAACTGGCGGCCCTGCGCCATTGAGCCAAGCTGACCGTCAGCAATTTGCTAACCATCTTGATAAGTGGTTAGTGCAATGGCAGCGTGCGCAAAAGTAGGTCCTATCGATGGCATTAGTGAATCAACTGTCTCTGTTTATCGATGTGGTGCAGCAAGGCTCATTCACTAAAGCGGCTGCATTACATGATATGGATAACTCCTCTCTCTCCAAGCAGATCAAAAAACTGGAGTCGGAGTTAGGTGTCCAGCTGCTCAATCGTTCCACGCGATCATTTTCTTTAACTCCTGCCGGGGAGGAGATCTTAGAGCAAGCGCATAATATTGTTGGTACGCTCAATCATGTCCAATCTATTGCCGACTCATACCATGCTCAGCCAAAAGGGCGGATTCGAATTACTGCGCCTTATCATGTTGGACGAAATCACCTGCGGCCTGTCATTACCCAGTTTATGGCAACGTATCCAGACGTTGAAATTGAGCTGCTGCTTGATGATAAACGCTCTGACATTATTTCTGATCATTTCGATGTCGCATTCCGTCTTGGTCGTTTAGATGATTCGAATTTGATTGCGAAAAAAATTGCCGATATTCGACCTGTCTTGCTCGCTTCGCATAGTTTTATTGAGCGCTATCGAGAGCCTAAAACGCCGGAAGAGTTGGCTAAGTTACCCGCAGTGATTTACAGCAACCGCTCAATCACAGTAGACACCATGAGACTGGGTGAAACACCGCAAGCGACCGTCGTGACCAACTACAAAATGACAGGTAACTGCCGCGTTAATGATACGGCAGTGTTATTAGAGTCGGTCTCTGATGGTTTAGGGTATGCGTGGGTGGCGACATCGAACATCAATACTAACATTGAAACCATGCAGCTGAAGCCGTTACTGACTGATCATTTATTGTGTAACCATGAGTTGGCTCTATACGCCTTATACCCCCACAGAAAACAAACGGCATTGGTGCGCGAGTTTATTGCCGCTGTACAGGCCTATATTGGTACACCACCGATTTGGGAGCAGCATATTCCAAACTTTGATAACCTATACAAAGCCAAATAATGCTGAGATTAGAACGAAAAAAACCGCTACTTGATAGCGGTTTTTTATGAGTATTACACTCTATTTTGAAATTTGAACGGCTTCGCTTTCATGCTTAGCGGCTTCTTCCTGTTGGTGTGCTTTTTCCATATTTAGCCACCAAACGAACAACTCATACCAAATCGCTAGAATAACTGCACCTAAGAATAGGCCAACGATACCGTAGAAAAGCATACCGCCGATAGCACCTAGTAGGATAACAGGCATAGGAATATCGACGCCGCGACCCATTAACATTGGCTTAAAGATATTCTCAGACAAGGCAGCAACCACCACCCAAACAGTAAATAGAGTCGCAGTTGTCGTGTCTTGAGTCATGTACATGTAGCCAACGATTGGCAGCACAACGAGTAGCGCTGGTAGTTGAGCAATACATAGAATCATTAAGATTAGAGTCAAGATACCTGCACCAGGAACGCCAAAGACGAAGAAACCTGCACCAATCATTAACGATTGAATAGCAGCAACGCCAATAACGCCGAGCAACACACTCTTGATCGTTGCCGCAATCATTGATGCCCAGCTTTGCGCATTGTCACCTGCGATACGTACAGCAATTGTGGTTAAGCCTGATGAGAGTGATTTAGAGTAAGTCATAAAGCCAGCTGCAATCGCTAAAGACAAAATCGATAGAAGCAGGCTGCTTAATACGTTACCGACCATACCGAGTAGTGAAGTGAGTGCTGTCTTAATTTGTGGCATAAAGGTTTGAATCGCTTTCTCTAAGTTAGTCGCAAACAGCGACCATACTTCATGCAACTTTTCACCTACCAATGGCCACTCTGCAACAGATGGCTTTGGCCCAGGGATTTGAATATTGCCTTCTTGCAATACGTGTAGGGCGTGAGTTGAACCCTCGACAATAGACCCTGACACCATAACTAGAGGCGTTACAAGTAGCGCGATACCTAATAAAGCAATTGTGGTCGCAGCTAAGCCACGTTTACCACCGTACAAGCTTTCAAGCTTTTGACAAATAGGCATCAGAGCAACTGCAATGATAGCGCCCCAAATGACAGGCAGAATGAAAGGTTTGATGATGTCATAAGTAAACATCAGCAAGATGACTATCAAGCCGATACGTATTGCGGATTCCACCATATTACTGATGAAAACCTTGTTTGTGACTGATTCCGATTGTTTATCCATTTTTGTTTACCTGATGTTCAATGTTGGAACTGACGAGACTTGAAACAACAATCGCCATATAAAACACACCTACGATGGCCTC
This sequence comes from Vibrio ouci, assembly GCF_004551525.1. Classification (GTDB taxonomy): domain Bacteria; phylum Pseudomonadota; class Gammaproteobacteria; order Enterobacterales; family Vibrionaceae; genus Vibrio; species Vibrio ouci. Next base: position 58,529 of record NZ_SATR01000002.1, read on the forward strand.
TAAATAGACGATGACTTGTGCCAACGGCGTTAGAGGACTAATGTCGCCATAACCTAGAGTCGTTAAGGTGACAAAACTGAAATACGCTGCATTAGAGAAGTTCTGACCCCAAGAGATCACTTCCATGCCAGTGAAAGCATTGGGCGAAAACTCCAAAAGGATCAAATAAGCAATAGCCCACATAAGACCGAGCAGCAAGAAAAGTGCGACGGAGCCGATGACCTTGTTGGTATTCACATGGCCTGTAAAAAGGATTTGTCGCGCGATTGATTTAAACGTACCGAAGAAGAACGCGAAGGTGAGGGCAAGCATCACCACGTCCATCTCTTTAATTCCTAGTAAGGATTTGATTACCAGTACACAGACCCACGTACCAAGTAGCGAGTATAGAAAGCGTGACCAGTTTTTATCAAAGCGAAGACTGGCTAAGCAGACGATAAAAGTCACGATAGTAAATCCTTGTAAAACGTACTCTACAGCGCCTTCACTGACGACCTGAACGAAGGCACTGCCAACTAGCAGCCCAATAAGCGCTAAGGTGAGATAGAAGAAGTTATTTTCTTCATTGATGTTTTTGAGCTTTTTTCCAATGGCCATACTTAATCTGATCCTTTATTTATTCGCCGTCTGATGAAGAGTCCTTCATCACCATGATCGAAGCAGAAAGTCCGAAGCGCAGAACAACGCCTTCAGGCAGCTCATTCAATGACACTCGAACTGGAATGCGCTGTGCTAAACGAATCCACTGAAATACAGGGTTCACATTGGGTAGAAGGTTATAGCCAACCGTGCCATCTTTCGGTGCAATACCCCAACCAATGGAGTCGACGGTTGCTTCAATTGGTGTATCTGGATGAGACATTAAGGTCACACGAGCCGCATTCCCCGGCGCGATTTGTGCCAACTGGTTTTCGCGGAAGAAGCCAAATACCCAGAAGCTATGCTTATCGATAAGCGCAACTAAAGGCTGGTTCGCCACCGCTTGGGTACCATTACGGATATCTAGGTTGGAAACAAAACCATCAACAGAGGCGTAAACCTTGGTGTAGCTTAGGTTTAGGCGCGCCGATTTCAGCTGTTCTTCAGCTGATTTGATTTGTAGAAGTGACTCTTCATAAGTGATTTCACGTCGAATTAAGTCTTTGTGCGATACCGCTCCTTTATCTCGCGCGCGAATATCTTTGAGGCGGTCATACTCAATCTTTTTACCACGTGAGCTTACGGTTGCTTTCTCTAGTGCCACTTCGGCTTGCGAGAGGGCAACTTGATAGGTTGTTGGATCAATCTCAAATAACAGATCACCTTTTTTAACCTCTTGATTGTCGAGAACCGCGACATTAACGATTGGGCCTGATACTCGTGGAGCTACTTTGATCACATTGGCACGAACTTGCCCATCGCGAGTCCAAGGGTTATTAAAATATTCATCAAACTTCTGGTAGCCGAACCAAGCCGCACCACCAAGAATGACAAGATTAAGACCAATAACGAGGAGTTTTTTCATCTTGTTGGGCACCTAAAACTGTATATAAAAACTGTCGATTGCCACGACATAAAACACCATGATGGCGATGAACGTGAGCGACGGAAAAGTGATAAAACGTGACAAGCGGGTCTTGTTTAAAACGATGACGGTTATCCAAGTGGCGATGACCGCGAGGATTAGCACCAATAGAAAAGGAGAGAAGTAAACATCACCCCAAGAGAGTTCGTGTGGCATTACTGCTGCTCCTCTTGTTGTGCATCTTCTTGCTGCTCTTTTTCCGCTGGCGTCGGAATGTAAATGTCTGGCAATTGGCGGCCTTGTTCATCCAAATAGCCCCCCCAGTCGTTACGGTCGATCATTTGCTGCGCCACCGATTCCGATAAGAAGGCTTTTCCGGTTTGGGCTTCCCAGCCTCCACCTAACGCCTTGTATAGCGCAACGACTTGATTGGCTACGTTACCTTTAATACTGGCGTAGCTATCTTCAGCGCGAGTCATTTTCTCGACTGAGCTGAGTAGGCGTTGAAACGATATTTGGCCATTTTCATACTGGGTCATCGAGATGTTGTAGGCACGAATCGAAGAGTTTACAGACTGAAGGCGTAGAGATTGCTGCTTAAGATAAAGATCATAAGCATCAAGGGCATTAGTCACTTCGTTAACCGCTTGCAACACTTTCTTGTTGTAGTTGGTGAGTGTTTCTTGGAAACGCGCATCTTCAAAGCGAATGTTGTCTTTGACACGTCCGTACTGGAAGATATTCCATTTAAACGTTGGGCCGATTGCCATCGTCAGTGAATCGCTAAAACTGAAGCTGTGGCCATCTGGAACGGTGCTGTCGATGCCAATTGAACCGAACAACGAAAAGCTTGGGTAAAGGGCGGTTTCTGCGACACCAATCTTGGCGCTTTGAGCCCGTGCTTGCATTTCAGATACTAGCAAGTCAGGTCTACGCATCACCAAGTTTGCATCAACTTGCTTCTCAAGCTGTGGTGGGTGAGGGACTATCGAGCGATCATCGTTACCTGACAAAGCAGGCTTGCGGTTTGATGACTTAAATTGAGTTTCGTAATCGGCAATTTGTTGATTGAACGTTTCTGAAGAGAGTAACGCATCAACTTCATTGGGTAGAATCCCAAGTAACATAGATAACGCCATGCGCGATTGCTTCATGGCAACTTCGAGTGAAGGTAGAGCAGCCTTGGTATTAAATAATTGGTTCTTTGCTTGCTGGACATCAAGCTCCGTGACGTTACCCGAATCAAACTGAACTTGGGTAATGTTGACGACACGCTCTTGGATTTCAATGTTGCGACGAGAGAGTAACAGACGCTCTTGGAACGTGCGGTAATTAATATAATTACGCGCCACTTCCGAGGTAATGGTAACCATAATGTCGTGGTACGAGGCGACAGAGGCGTAATAGCCCGCTTCTGCAGACTCAATGCCACGTGCGTATTTGCCCCACACATCCATCTCCCAGCCTGCATCAAACGACAGTCCGGCGTTGTTAACCCCTTGGTCATTGACATAAGCACGCGTTAAGTTGCCAGACACAGCTTGGACTTGCGGGTATTGCAAACCAGTGGAGATACCTAGCAAGGAGCGAGCTTGGACAATTCTTAAGCCTGCCGCTTCAAGGTCTAGGTTTTGCTGGCTTGCCATGTCGACCAACTGATTAAGGGTCGGATCGTTAAATTGTTGCCACCATAGGTGTAGTTTTTGCTGTGACTTTTGTGCGTCACTGTTAGTGCCTTCTACTGACCAATCATTTGGCAGTGGTCTTTGCTCAGGGTGCACATAATCGGGGCCAACAACAGTACATGCACTAAGGCCGAGTATTGATAATATGGCAAAGCTTGGTTTTGAGATTTTTAGAAGCATCGTATCCCTACCTTTAAAATCGCTTCTGACGTAAGTTTACCCAATCGATATCCTCGTAGGTTTGCTTGCATTGTTGCATCGCTTCGAACACGTTCCTTTTTAGATTCAGCAAGATATAAAAGCTGGCGATCTCTGAGTAAGCGTAGTCAGATAACTCCAATTCACTAAAGAAATCTTCTAATCTGTTTTCAAAGGATTGATAATCTTGGCCATATTGCTCGAACACTGAGCTGAGTTGTTCGCTGCTTTGATGAGCGGCTAACGCGCCGGCCATTTGCGGCAATATGGAATCGGTATGCTTGCTGCGTAATTGTTTGATTAACGGGTTACTTAGCAGTTTTTTCTCTGCTGCAACCAGTATGTTGATGTGATTACTTAGCACTTCACATGATTTATTAAACGCACCAATAGATTCGGCAGTGGTGTTACTAAATAGCTTGTGATTGATTTTAGAGCCCCAAACTTTCAGTTTTTGGGTTGTCACGTTTAGCGTCACGATATGCAGTGAGCGTTTGAGCGAGTTGAAGCTAGATTCAGACTGTTTTTGATAGGTCGTGAACAGATCGCCAACATGCCTGAAATAGCGCTCTTTCATCGTCAGGAACAGGTGTTCTGGTCGTGAGCTAAATGGAAAGTAGTGGGCGAAGATGATCATAAATACCACCAAGTAGAACATCGTCATGATGCCCATCAAGATACCGAAGTGGTAATTCATGGTGTTATTGAGCCCGAGAACAAACAAGCCGACCATATAGAAAATTGTCACTGGCCCCTTGAACAGGTAAAAGCCAATAAAGGTATAGATGAAGATAAACAGACCAAGTTCTGCGCCCAGTTCCAGCCCTGGTAATATAAATACGTAGGAAGGCATGGCGAACAAGAAGCCCATGGTAAACAAGATTAACAGCATGAACGGGTGGATGGGCATAAACGACAGCAGTGACATGAAGATGGTCGAAAATGCGACGAACGAGTAGCCGCCCGGCGGATTGAAATAAATCCAAATCAGTCCTGCGACCCAGTATGTCGTAAAGGTTTTAACGGCAGTTTTAAAGTTTTCCGCATCCCACCACAGGAATTTCCCTTGCTGCTTAGGTAATTGTTGAGAAAACGAGATGTTATTGGTGACTGAATCGATGCAACTGATGCTCTCTGCTAAACGCGATAGGCTTTGATGCATGGTTTTTAGCAAATGACCAAGGGTCAGCGCTGAACCTTTGACTAGGTGGGTTGCTTCGTTAAGCGCATCTTTGTCGTAATCAATAGTCAGTTCTTGCGCGCGGTAGGCGGGACCTTGGTTATCCCACATTTGTTGGCAAGTCTCGAATAGCGATTGGATCTGCTCGATTGCGTGGTCGAAGTTATTTACACAGTTACGGTCTTGCTGGTGGCTGAAATGGCTGTGCGCCGCCACGCTCAGAGCTTGAGTCACCTCTTTATTAAGATGAACCGCAAGTTGCCACTCTTTGATATAAGCAGATACGTCACTGCACTCGGCGCTTACGGTAGAAAATCGTTGCTCAAGTGCATTTTGGGCAGTGAACACCTGATCTAATAACGCATCGATGGAGGGTTTCTCACTTTCTTCATCGTCATTACTTTGATCAAACTTGTGTATAGGTGAGGTCTTTTCTTCAAACCGTTCGACAATCGCTTTAAACAGCTCTTGTTGAGCGTGGTTTAGTTGCTCGAATAGTTGACGTAAATTTTGTTCAGTTTTGGTAGGCCATAAAAAGGTGCCGACTAAGGTAAAGACAACCACGCCAAATACGGTCATGAATGCTCGGTCAACGCCATACATAAACGCGCCTTCTGCATCACCACCATTCGACATCATTAACGTCATCACCCCTGTCAAAGCTAACAGAGTTGGGTCTTTTTTGTAGGCGTTGCGGAAATAGAAAATAAATGAAACAACGATGGACACGCTCAGCATATAAAGGATGCGGTCTTGGGCGAACATGCCTACCAGCAGCAGTCCAATCACTGCGCCGACTAAGGTACCCACGACACGTAATGTGCCTTTGGCAAGGGATTCTCTTCGACCACCGATGGAAGCAATTAGCATGACGGTAGTGGCGGCCGTTGATGCTTGCGGCCAGCCCATAGCAAAAGGAATGAGATAAGCGAGCGTCAGACTGAGAGCAACTTTGGTGGCGAATTTAAATTTCTCGTTCATTGTGGCCTATATGCTCAGGGTCGTTATTCGATAAAGAATCTCTAGTACAATCAAAACTATACATACAAGAGGTGCATCAACGATAAGAATAGCGACTAAAATGTGTGTATTTGTAAATGGTTTGTCAAAAAATGAGACGCAAAGCGCATATAGTCAGGTAAACAGTCATATTGCGGTAAATTCTTACATCGGCTGTGAAGTGAGATAGTAAGTTCTGTAGCTGTTTTCTGAAAAATATCGTTCAGAGTGAGTCATATGACTCAAATCAAATACGCTCGCTTCATCTCCAAAAGCTCTGGTTCAGAATCTGCTTGCAGTCTTACTTCCCGAATCCCTCCGTCTTACTAAGTGAGACTCAAAAAATGAATGTTAATAAAATGTTTCAAGATCAATATCTTCACGTCTAGATTGAGGTCAACGCATGGTTGCGTTGGTTAACAAGACAATCCTTGTTTGAACTATCAAAGATAAGAAGAGTTAAGATGGAACTTAAGAAGTTAGCAGTCGCCGTGGCTGGCGCGATAATCAGCCTAAGTGCTCATGCGGTTAGTGAGCCAGTCCCTCAAATCATCGACCGTTCGTCGAATCATGAACATGATCTTCACCATGGTGTTGAGGATTCCAAACCAGAGTACTCTCCAACCAAACAATTGGCGCAAAAGCCACAGCCAACCATGCGGACATTTTCAACAATGTCGGCGGAAGAAGCCATTGTGTGTGATGTTGACGCCTTTGCGACGTCAAGCAGTAGCAGCTTAATAGCGGCGATTACCAGTCAGGGGAGTGATTGTGTCAATGAATTGTTCTCTGCAGAAAGTCGAATCCAAGAGAGTGCTTTTGCATCGGGTAATATGCACGACGTTGCTAAACACACGGCATCGTTAGCTAAAACCTACCAAGGTGGTGGTAGTGATGAACTTGAAGCGCTGTTTCTCTATCTAAGGGCTGGCTATTACGCTGAGTTCTACAATGACAACATCAGTTTCGTCTCTTGGGTTCAACCCGCGGTTAAAGAGGCGATTGACGCGTTTGTTGCTAACAGTGCGTTCTATGAAAACAGTGATGCGCACGGCAAGGTACTCAGTGAAGTGATTATTTCAATGGATAGTGCGGGATTACAGCATGAGTATCTCGATGTCGTCACTCAGTGGTTAACGCGTTGGAACGGTGACTACGCTCAGCAGTGGTATATGCGAAACGCAGTCAACGGCGTGTTTACGATTCTCTTTGGTGGCCAGTGGAATGACGACTACTTCCAGCGCATTGGTTCTCAAACCGCTTTGGTTGATGCTTTAGGCAGCTTCGCGGCGAACAAAGATGCTCTTGGCCGAGGTGATGAATTTATGGCAGCCAATGCTGGCCGAGAGCTTGGCCGCCTGCTGCAATATAAAAACACCACAATCGAAGCGAACGTCAAAGCAAAGGTACAGAACGTATTCAATCAGTATGAAATGTACGGTACTGGCGACAGCGTTTGGTTGGCGACTGCCGATACGGCCTCTTATTACGGGCAGTGTTCTGAGTTTGGCATTTGTAACTTTGATCAAGAGTTGAAATCACTGGTATTGGCGCAAAGCTACACCTGTAGCCCTACCATTCGCATTCTATCGCAGAATATGACGCAGGCTCAGCATCAAGCTGCGTGTGACAAAATGGGCTACGAAGAAGGCTATTTTCATACTCGCCTAGAAACAGGTAATCAACCCGTCGCTGATGACCACAACATTCAGCTGCAAGTGAACATTTTTGATAGTAGTGATGACTATGGAAAATACGGTGGGCCTATCTTTGATATCAATACCAATAATGGTGGTATGTATCTAGAGGGGGACCCTGCTACTCCGGGCAATATTCCTAACTTTATCGCTTATGAAGCTTCCTACGCCAATGCCGACCATTTTGTATGGAACTTAGAGCATGAGTACGTTCACTATCTTGACGGTCGATTTGATATGTATGGCGGCTTTGGTCATCCAACTGAAAAAGTCGTGTGGTGGAGTGAAGGTGTCGCAGAGTATGTGGCCAATGAAGATAACAACCAGCGCGCACTTGATACCATACTCGATGGTTCCACTTATACGCTGCAAGAGATCTTTGAAACCACCTATGACGGTTTTGACGTCGACCGTATCTATCGCTGGGGCTACCTAGCGGTTCGTTTCATGTTTGAGCGACATATGGATGATGTTAACCACATGCTGGTGGAAACACGTGCAGGCAATTGGGGCGAGTATAAGCTGATCATCAGTCAGTGGGCGACTCAGTACCAAAGCGAGTTCGAACAGTGGCAGCAACAATTAGTTGGTGATCAGCCATCAGTACCGACGGCAGTAATCAACACAGTCAATCAAGGTAAAGTCAATGAATCCATTTCATTCAGCAGTGCAGGTAGCCAAGACCAAGACGGCGAAATTACCCAATACCTATGGGACTTCGGTGACGGTTCGACCAACACATCGGCCAATCCGACGCACCAATTCACAAGCGCAGGGAGCTACACGGTCCGCTTAACCGTAACGGATAATGATGGCCATACAGGGACCACCACCACATCGATTACCATCAGTGACTCTGACGCAATTATTGGTCTACCAAGTGACTGTGTTGTGCAAGGAAAAATCAGTGATGGTCGCTTGATTGCTACTGAACCAGCTTGTTTAGCTTCTCAATCGGTAATCTGGCTAAGTATTGAAGGGGTTGATCAATACTCTTCAATGGCGATCACCGCAGGTAATGGTTCTGGTGAGCTTAAGCTTCAATACAGTAACTTTGGTTGGCCGAATGACGAAGGTTCAAATCTACATGGCTGGTCTGATAATCCTGGCACAAGCGAGTGTATTACCATCGGACGTCAAGCAAATTACTGGGGTTACCTAAAAGTGTCGGGTGATTTTGAAAATGCCGCGGTTGTGGTCGACTTTGACACCCAGACTTGTCGTCAATAATTTCTAACTTTAACGGTCTCTAACACCAAAGCCAGTAACAGGTTTACATTGTAAATCGTTACTGGCTTTTCTCTCTTCTCTTCATTCTCTTTTCTTCCCCGGCAACTACCGCCCCCTTGCTTACATGAGCTTACGTCAGCTTACACACAAACAAGGAAACGGTTGATATGATCTGCGGCAACAACACGGCAAACCATGGTGGAAAGGTAGTTGTCTGCTTTTTCTGTTTTGCATAGGGCAAGGACGCCCGACCTTTATAACCGACTTACCTGATCAAGTTGTTGAGTGCATATTGACTTGAAAGTACAAAGCCAGTGCAGAAAAGGCATCAGCTTTGTCGACTAAGCTGGAAGTAACAAGTGGTCTTTAGGTGAATAAAGAGGGGCGATTGCTCCCTTTTTGTTAGCGACCAGTAGTTAACGATGAGCTTTCTCAAGGTGTAAAAAAGCCGACCCGAAGGCCGGCAAAACTTAAGTTGTAAACACAACAAAAGGAGATTTAAATCGGTTGAGTTGCTTTAGTCAGCCACTCACACTCCTGAACTGAAAGATAAGGAGAAAGTTCGCTTAGACACTGCTGATGGTAGTTGTTGAGCCATGTGGCTTCGCTTGCGTCTAGCATTGACTTATCAATCATGGCTGTAGCAATCGGCGCAAGGGTGATGGTGTCAAAACCGTAGAAAGTGCCAAATTCATTCTCTTCAATTTCAATCACTTTCATGATGTTTTCGATGCGCACACCGTGAATGCCTTCGCGATACACACCTGGCTCGTTAGTGATCACCATACCCGGTAGTAAAGCGACCTCGCGTGGGTTTTGTGAGAAGTTCTGTGGCCCTTCATGAACATTCAAGCAAATACCAACGCCATGCCCAGTGCCACATTTGTAATCAATACCATGCTGCCAAAGTACGCCACGCGCCATAATATCGAGATTGGCGCCAGTTGAGCCTTTCATAAATCGAGCTTGAGTCAGGCGAATGACCGCTTTAAGCACTAAGGTATAGTCACGTTTTTCCTGTTGGCTTGGCGTGCCAAAGTGGAAGGTGCGAGTAATGTCTGTCGTGCCCCCTGGGTATTGACCACCAGAATCGACTAAGAAGAAATGAGACTCACCGACAGGGTAGCTGCTTTCTTCGTTGGCGGCGTAGTGCATCTTGGCGCCATGTTCGGCGTAACCTGCGATAGTTCTAAAGCTATCACCAATGTAGCCATCAATCTGATTGCGATAGCCCATCAGCGTTTGTTCGGCGTTAAGCTCAGTCACATCTCCGCTTGGAACTTGTTCATCGAGCCACTTCATGAACTTAACCACAGCGGCGCCATCTTGACGAAGCGTCTCTTCCAGACTGCTAAGTTCTGCTGAGTTTTTCTGTGCTTTGATCAAAGTGACTGGGCACTGTTTATCGATAAGGGTTAACTCTGATTTCACCTGATTGATGAGAAGACTGTCGCTATTCTTTGCTGTGTAGATCAGCGAAGAGCCTTTATTTATCAGGTTTAATGCCGTGCTAAGGTGCTCGTAATCGTGAACATGAATTTGGTGTTTATCGAGTTCCTGACTCACTGAGTGAGTTAATTTCCTCTGATCAATGAACAGGCGACTGCTGGTATGATCTATCAATAAATAGCCTTCGGAAATAGGGCAGTAAGCGGTATCGCCACCTCGAATGTTGAGTGTCCACATCACATCGTCAAGAGTGCTAATAAGCAGAGCGTCTGCTGACTGCTCAGTAAGGTACTCACGGATCTGAGCTAGTTTTTCTGATGCACTTAATCCGGCAACGCTGAGCGGGTGATTGAACAAAGGCGCAGATGGTCTTGCTGGACGGTCATGCCATATTGGTGAAATTAAGTCTTGGTCGAGAACGATGTTGATAGACTTACTAGCGAACGCACTTTTGAGCTCAAGATAAAACTGCTGACTGATGCTGCGGCCATCCACACCTACTGTAGAGTTCTCTGGTAGTGTTTGCGCTAGCCACTCTGCAATGGTTGGGGTTTCTGGCAGCCTTGCTTTAAATAGCTCTAGCCCCGATCCTGCAAGCTGCTCCGCGCCTTGAATATAATAACGGCCATCGGTCCATAGACCGCCGCCATTTTTGGTCACGACGACATCGCCGGCCGAACCTGTAAACCCAGAAATCCATTGGCGCGCTAGCCAGTAATCAGCAGAATATTCGCTCGCATGAGGGTCGTTGTTAGTAACGATATACGCATCCAATTGGTGCTGGCTCATGCCTTCGCGTAAAGCGGCAAGACGTTGTGGAACCGTGGTGATTATCATAATGGTTGGCTTCCTAGCAAAGTATGGGTACAGAAAATATGGTGATCATTGTGACCACTCTTAGTTGGTTTTTGTTCGCCGCATAAATCAGTCGCGCTTGGGCAGCGAGTACGGAATACGCAGCCACTAGGTGGATTCAGTGGTGAAGGTAAATCTCCCGGTAATAGTTGAATATCTCGATTACGCGCGAGTGTTGGGTGAGCAATTGGCACCGCAGATAACAGCGCTTTGGTATACGGGTGCTGCGCATCATCGAATACTCTGTCGTAGCGGCCCACTTCCATTGGCTTGCCTAAATACATCACCATGACTCGATCACTGATATGACGAACCACGCTAAGATCGTGAGCGATCATTACCAGTGTTAATCCCATCTCTTGTTTAAGGTCATCAAGTAGGTTGATCACCTGAGCTTGAATCGAGACATCCAGCGCACTGACAGGCTCATCACACACCACTAAATCTGGCTTGAGAATCAGTGCACGGGCGATACCGACACGCTGGCACTGTCCGCCGGAAAATTCATGTGGGTAGCGGTTACGTTGACTGGCGAGTAGGCCGACTTTATCCATCATGGCGATGACTCGGCTTTCTACTTCTTTACGCGTTAATTGTGGCTCATGAGTTAAAAGTGGCTCGGCGATACACTCAGCGATCGTCAGGCGCGGGTTTAGACATGCGGATGGGTCCTGAAACACCATTTGGAATTCACGTCGGCGTTTGGCGAGTTCATGCTTACCAAAACCACGCATATCGTCGCCTTTCCAATGCAGTTGCCCGCCAGTTGGTTCAATTAAGCGCAGCAGGCCTCTCGCAAGTGTTGATTTTCCGCAGCCAGATTCGCCAACAATACCAAGGGTTTCACCGCGATAAACGTCTAGGTCAATGCCATCGACCGCTTTGACTACCTTACGCTTACTCGGCAGGATATGTTTATTGATCGCAAAGTGGACTTTAAGATCGCGCGCTGAAAGTAAAATTTCTGGTTTGGTCATACGTCCTCCTAAGCTGAGCGAGCAATATTGGCGATGGTCGTGGGTGCATTGACATGACACGCAAGACCTTGGCGATGAGAAAGTGATCGAAACGGAGGTACGGTTGCACTGCATTCCGCTCGATAGTTCCCGCAGCGCTCTTTAAATGGACAGCCCTTATTGTGGATCAGTGCACTTGGTGGATTGCCCGGAATGGTCGGCAATCGATCCATATCTTCAGTAATCGATGGAATCGCTTTGAGTAGACCTTGAGTATAAGGGTGGGCAGGAGAATCAAAGATCGAGTCGGTATCGGCTTCTTCCATTTTTCTACCGCCATACATCACTAATACTCGGTCACACATTTCTGCGACTACGCCCATGTCGTGAGTGATCAGCAAAATTGCAGTGTTGAACTCAGCCTGAAGCTCACGCAGCAAGGTTAAGATCTGTGCTTGCACCGTCACATCAAGAGCAGTGGTGGGCTCGTCAGCAATAAGCAGTTCTGGTTTACATAACAATGCCATAGCAATCATAACGCGTTGGCGCATGCCGCCCGACATTTCATGGGGATACTGAGCCATACGCGTTGCAGCAGAAGGAATGCGCACCGCATCAAGCATCGCAATCGCTTCGGTTTGTGCCTCTCGCTTCGACATACCTTTGTGAATCATCAGCACTTCCGCTAACTGCTTACCGACTTTCATAAATGGGTTAAGCGAGGTCATTGGGTCTTGGAAGATCATGCCAATCTTCTCGGTGCGAATGTGATTGAGCTGCTTTTTCGACATTGTGAGGAGGTTTTCGCCGTGGAAATTGGCTTCACCAGTCACCACGCCATTATCGGCGGTTAACCCCATCAATGCGAACACCGATTGGCTTTTTCCTGAGCCAGATTCGCCGACAATACCGAGCGTTTCACCTTGCTTGATTGAGTAAGAAAGATCGCTAACCGCCTGAACTAAACCGTCAGGCGTTTGAAAGCGTACGTTCATATTATTTATTGAAAGAATACTCATCACTACTCCTTAGCGATCTTTTGGATCAAGTGCGTCACGTAAGCCGTCACCAATAAAGTTGAAGCAAAACAGTGTGGCAACAAGAAAGATGGATGGGAATACTAACTGCCATAAAGCAACATCAATGGTTTTAGCTCCTTCAGCAATAAGAATGCCCCAACTGGTATCCGGTGGCTGAACGCCAAGACCTAAAAAGCTTAAGAAAGACTCAAACATGATGAAGCCAGGCACCATGAGTGACGAGTAAACCATCACAATACCCAGCACGTTCGGCAATACATGACGGCGAACGATGGTCAGGCGAGAGACCCCAATCGAATGGGCCGCTTCAATGAATTCACGTTTCTTGATACTGAAGGTTACGCCGCGTACTACTCGGGCGATGCCAAGCCAAGAGACCATGCCAATCACTACGAATATCAAATAGATGTTGTTGCCAAAGAGGGTGACAAACAAAATCACCAAGAACATAAAAGGGACAGAATCAAGCACTTCAATTATGCGCATCATAGTGCTATCAACCATGCCGCCAAGATAGCCAGATAATGCGCCCCAAGCGGTACCAATTACCACGGCAACTAGCGCGCCCATGAAACCAACCATGATAGACAGCCTGCCACCTTGCATGGTGCGGGCGAAGATATCTTGGCCAAGATCATCAGTGCCAAAGTAGTGACCGGAGCTGATTGATGGTTTGCCTAATTCATAAGGATCTACGACTACGTTCCAGTCAATCTCATCATGACCGAACGCGGCCAAATGAGGGCCAAAAACAATGCACAAAACAATAAAACCTAACACGTAGACAGAGGTCATTGCCGCGCGATTCTTGCGAAATCGTGCCCATGCATCTTGCCACAGGCTTCGACCTTCAACTGCTTCAATGTTGGAGCTCATTTGGTCTGCCAGCTCCTTGGCATCAATTTGTTTGGTTAACATTCGCTACCTCCTAAACACGAATGCGCGGGTCGATGACGGTGTAAAGAATGTCGACCACCAAGTTGAAGAAGATCGTCAGTGCCGCGACGATTAAGGTAATGCCCATGACCAAACCGTAGTCACGGTTGAGCGCGCCAGAGACAAAGTGTTGTCCCATTCCTCCTGTGCTAAAGAAAATGTCGATAATGACAGAGCCAGTCACGACAGCGACAAAGCTTGGCCCCAACATGGCAATGATAGGGATAAGGGATGGGCGCAGCGCGTGATGAAAGAGGATGTAGCTGGTGGAAAGGCCTTTGGCTTTAGCTGTACGAATATAAGGTTGATTGAGTGTCTCAATCATTGCGCCACGCATGACACGGGCGATACTCGCCACTGAACCGATCGCAAGGCTGAGTACGGGTAGAACTAGAAATGCCAATTCTCCGCCTTCCCAGCCACCCGCAGGAAGCCAGCCTAAATGGATAGAGAAGATGGTCACTAGCACTGGTGCCAAGACAAACGCAGGGATCACCACACCAGTCATTGAAAGTGACATCAGTAAGTAGTCGAGCTTGCCATTGCGATTAAGCGCAGCAATGGTGCCCAAAACCATACCGAGCGGGACGGAAAAACAAAATGAAATCACGCCAAGTACCGCCGAAACAGGCCATGACTGAGCGACTAGTTCGGTAACACTAAAGTCTTGATAGACAAAACTTGGCCCTAAATCACCTTGAATGAAGTTACCAATGTAGATAAAAAACTGAATGATAAAAGGTTCGTTAAGATGGAACTTAGCTTCAATATTGGCACGTACCACTTCAGGCATCGGGCGTTCCATATCGAAGGGACCACCGGGTGCGATGTGCATCAGCCAAAATGAGACTAGCGCGATAAACAACAGCGTAGGCACTGCAATCAGCAAGCGGCGAAGAATATACAGCAACATGACCTATCCTTTCCTTAGAAAAAAGCCCGCAACCTACGAGGACATCGAGGTGCGGGCAAACCGTCCCAATTAACGGGCCATTACGTAAACATTTTTGCGGTAGTACGAAGACTCAGGGTTGGTGCGCTCATAACCACCTACGTGCGCTTTAATCAGGTATTGGTCGTTACCATTGCGATACATAGGGATGATCGCCATATCTTCGATAAGCAACTTCTCTGCGGCAATGTACTCTGCTGATGGGTCACTGAGGCTTTTTGATTCTGCCATTAAGCGATCGTACTCAGGGTTATCGTATTTAGAGTCGTTGTATTCGCCTGTTGAAACGAAGATGTCTAACCAAGTTGATGCTTCATTATAATCAGCTGTCCAACCGCCACGGCTGATGTTGCCTGGATCTTTTAATGCGTAAAACACCTTAGGCTCAAGCTGCTTGATTTCGATCTGAGCACCTAGCACGCTTTTCCACATGCCAGCCATCGCCGTTGCCATTTTTACGTCTTTTGAAAACGTAGGAACCGTAAACGTCAGCTTAAGCGGATTTGAAGCGCCGTAACCCGCCTCTTTGATTAACGCTTGTGCTTGTTGGTTACGTTTCGCTTGATCCCAAGTCGCGAACTCTGGCGTATGAGTCTTAAAGCCATCGGTTTGTGGCGGTACTAGAGTGAACATTGGAATGCCGCCATTTTTGGCAATCGCTTTAGTGATGATATTACGGTCTATTGAGTAAGACAGTGCCTGACGTACACGAAGATCTTGTGTTGGCCCTTTGTCCGTATTTAGGTAGTAGAACGTTGAGCCAAGTGAGGCGCTGGTGTCAGCCACTTGTGCTGGAAACTTCTTAAGTAACTTGTTTTTTTGTGCAGAAGGAATAGAAAGCGCTTGGTCGATTTCACCAGCGAGATAGCGGTTAAGTGCCACATTTGCGTCACCAATCGGTAGCCAAGTAATTTTCTCTAAGACAACGTTATCAGCATCCCAATACTTGTCGTTTTTCACCATTACCATTTTCTCGTTCACTTTCCAGTTGGATACAGTGAAGGCACCATTGGTCACGATGTTTTCTGGTTGAGTCCAAGCGCTGCCATGTTTTTCGATGGTCGCTTGATGAACAGGCGCTAGCACAGGGTGGCTAAGCAGTTTGATGAAGAAAGGGACTGGTTTTTCAAGCGTCACTTCAAAGGTGTGGTCATCAATAGCGCGCACGCCTAATGAATCGGCGGAAGCCTCACCTTTCATGATTTTGTTAGAGTTTTTGATGCCAGGAATAGCGGCAAACCAAGCATAAGGGGAAGCGGTTTCTGGATCGATTAAGCGTTTCCAACTGTAGACGAAATCCTGCGCGGTTAGAGGGTCGCCATTCGACCATTGTGACTCGCGTAGTTTGAAGGTGTAGACAGTGTTGTTGTCATTCGCCTGCCAGCTTTCAGCAATACCAGGAATGGTTTTACCTTGTTTATCTTGAATCGTCAGTCCTTCAAATAGGTCACGGCCTAAGTTGAAGGCTGGCTCTGCAGCTTGTTTCGCTGGGTCAATTGAAGTGACCTCTGCACCGTTGTTGAGCACGATTTCTTGTTTGTCTGCCAGTTGTGTTCCAACTGGGTAAGGTTTTGCGATGGTATTGCCTGTCATAAATGCCGCAGCAATAGCACTTAATGCGATCAGTTTTTTTGCTTTCATAGCTTCCTCGTTATTTCCTTATAGGAGTGACCCTATGGTGAAATGGGAGGGGAGGCTAACGCCATGAACGGGGTGGGGTTAACCGACATTTCACCGCTAGGGATGAAATGAATGTATATTGTATAAAATGCTCAAACAAACACTATTTAACATGTTTGTAACAAGGTGGCAAAAGCAGAGACTGGCGGTCTTAGTTTTTGAGACTGGATAAAATTTAGCCGAGTGAATGTACTGAAACCGCTATGTGATCACAGCGGCTGTTAAACCATCGATTACGAGTTGCGAAAACGTGCGGAGACTTGCTTGAGCAGCTCACCATTGATTTCTGGTAAGCCATCAGAAAAGAAGATTTGTTGGCCCGGGATGTTACGAAATAGCACATTGGTTAATTCGCCGATGTTGTTTGCACAGTTAGCGGCGTGCATCTCGCCAATCTTTTGATCCACTTCTTGTTCAAGTTTCAATCTTTGCTCTGGCGTTAATCGAACGCGTGCGTGGCAGACCTGAGAAAGGGTTGGATCGGCCATGGATACTTGCTCAAATCGACGCTTAAACAGGGTATCGAGCGCAGTGCCTTCTTCCATAATGAAGCGACGCCCTGAGCGGTAGAAGACTTTATCGCCAAGGTTTTCGATGTAACCGAGCACCTCGGCAATGCTGAGGTAAAAGCGCAAACTTGTGTCTGATAGCTGATACTTTTCTGCCACTTCTTCGGGCGCGAGGTTACATGAGGTGACTAAGTAGATAAAGTCGAGCAAATAAGGATGCTCGACAAACAGGGCATTTTGCTCACCAGATAAGAATTGCTCATTATCTCTTTGAATTTGAATGGCAATTTCTGACAGTTCTTTTAAGTCCGTATTGAGATGATTGGTGTAGATGAGGATCTTATCTAGCCCAAGCGAGGGGTTATGTAGGTGGCGCTTGATGGTCGACAGCGGGATGCCAGTCTTCTCCGACAGGGCGCTGTAGCATAACCCTTCTTCTTTGATCTTAAGGCGAATCGCGGCTAATAAAAACTCAGGACCAATATGCATACGGACTACTCCATTAGGATGGATCGTTCTGGCGTTCTAACAACAAATCACGAATGGCGGCACCCGCTTCAAGAATATGTTTTTTAAGCATATATTTAGCACCGTCGATATCGCGGTTTTGACACATCTCAAGCAGCGCTTGGTGCTCTTTGTCTGCTTTGACTGTTCCTTCGGTGAACAACAACTGCATACGGATGTAACGATCACACTTGGTGTTGAGATTGTAGATAACGTCCATGGTTTCTGGCATCTCAGCAGGAGCATAGAGCGCTTTATGCAGCTCATAGTTGTAGTTACTCCACTCTTCAACTTCATCACCGCGGCTCACCACATCATCAAAGCGTTCACGAATTGCGTTGGCTTTGGCGAGGTCTTCATCGGTCATCTTTTGAATCGCGCGCTCCAAAATGTGGCACTCAACCACAGCTCTTAGCTCGAACAGTTCATCGATTTTGTCCGGAGATAGCTCGGTAACGGTCGCGCCTTTATGAGCTTCAAAGCTTACTAGTCCTTGCGCTTCTAACTGCATTAAGGCTTCGCGAACGGGGATACGGCTAACGTTAAACTCCTTAGCCAGTGCGTCTTGGCGCAAAGGCTGACCAGTTTTTAACTCCCCTTTGAGAATTTTAGTGCGAATCGCTTCTTCGACTAATTGGGTTCGAGTTTTAAAAACAGGTTGTGACATCCAAGTCTCCATTAGTACTTCTTCAATATTGTATTCAATATACTATTTTGTCGGAGAATGTGAATGACCAACGTGCTAGTGGCTTAGTTTTTGGGGGATAGGTCAATAGTTGGCAACAGTGAGAGTGAGCTTGTGTCAGGTTTTATGAAACGAAGAGAGCCTTTAGCAGAAGGCTCTCATCTTGATGGTGTGCTTTACTGCTTGATGAACTGGCGATCAAAAAGATGGCCTAGCTTGGCGGCTTTGGTTTCAAGGTAGAATTGGTTATTGGTATTGATGCCTTCTTGCAGTGGCACTCGGTCCTTGATAACAATATTCGCCTGCTCTAGCGCTTTCACCTTGCGCGGGTTATTCGTCATCAAGCGTACAGTGTCTATGCCGAGATAGCTTAGGATGCCTCGACAGAATCGGTAGTCTCGCATATCAGCGGCAAATCCTAATTGCTCATTGGCCTCGACGGTATCGGCGCCTTTATCTTGTAAGTGATAAGCTCGGATCTTGTTGAGTAGCCCAATACCGCGACCTTCCTGACGCAAGTAGAGTAAAACGCCAGCGCCTTCATCGGTGATATTTTGCAGAGCTCGATCAAGTTGGAATCCACAATCACAGCGAGTACTAAACAGTGCATCACCCGTTAAGCATTCGGAATGGAGGCGAATCAATGGCGCATCAACAGAGGAAATATCACCATAGACTAAAGCGAGATGTTCTTTACCTGTCTCTCGTTCAATAAAACCATGCATCTCAAAGGTGCCCCATTTGGTGGGTAACTTGGCTTTATCGACAAATTGGATCAAATTATACGGCTCTGTTGATTGTATCTGTTCACGTACGGCCATCAAAATTTTGCCTAGGTGATTGTCGCCTTGTCCATCTTCACCATCGCCCCAAAATGCATCTTTATGAGAATGTTCAGTCAAGGTGGCATTGCCAGTTTCGATTAATTTGAATGCCAATAATGGGTTTTGTTTGAACTTTTCAGCGACGATAAAGCGCATGATATCCAACCGTATCTCCATCCAATCGCGCCTTGCTTCACTCTCGTACTGGCGGCTTAACGCAAAAGCTGAGTCCGGCGTTCCACAGTGTTGAATTTTGGCGTAAATGTTTGGGTCAACGAACTTTTGTGCTTGGTAGTAATGCTCGCTTGTCGGCCAAATCTGACCATCGATGTTAATTGGAGATTGGTAAAAGTTGGATAGAAATCCGTAGGCGTCTTCGGGTTCGTAAAACTGAATATTGCTGTCCATAGCGCTCTCCTGACATTGCTGCAATTCATTATAAGAACTTTGTTGCTTATTAAGGATTAGCTGCTGCTGAGTATAATGTCAATTAAGGGGTGCTAATGATTTTTGACTGAGTGTCGTTCGGCGTTAATACAGGATGGAATGTACCAACCTCTTAAGTTTAGAGATCGGTACATTTGCTATGTTTTAGACCCCGTCTACGGTTCGGCGTACATTGAGCGGATTCTGCGATTTAAGCGCATTAGGCAATAAGGATTCTGGCACAGATTGATAGGCGACAGGTCTTAACCAGCGTTTAATTGCCTCTGCACCAACAGAGGTACTGGCTGGCATGGTGGAGGCTGGGTATGGGCCACCGTGAACCATGGCATAGCTCACCTCAACACCTGTTGGCCAGCCATTAAAGACGATACGACCTGCGACCTCTTCAAGTTCACCAAGCAGTCGAGAAGCAATAGGGTAGTCCGGTTCTTCGGCATGAATGGTCGCAGTTAAGCTTCCTGCCAAGTTTGTGCTTAGTTGCAACATATCTTGGTCATCTTCACATACTACGATGATCGACTGTGGGCCAAAGATCTCTTCTTGCCATTGCGGGTTATTACGCCACTCGTCGCTGGTGGTTTCAAACAGCATCGATGGCACGCCATTATCTGGTTGAGACTGAGTTCGAGTTAAGCCGTTTTGGTTGGCTCTTTCTTCACTCTGGACCAAGTAGTTACGCTTAATCCCACAGGTCAACATGGTTTGTCCCGGTTGTTGCTTAATGCCTTGACGAACCGTCGCTATAAACGCATCACTTGCTTCGCTTTTCGCGACAAATACGACCGCTGGCTTAGTGCAAAACTGCCCGCAGCCCATATTCATCGAAAGGATGTACTCTTCTGCCAGAGATTGCGCGTTTTCCGCCATGCGATGGGAAAGAATAAATACCGGGTTTGAAGCGCCTAACTCACCATAAAATGGAATAGGTTCTGAGCGACTTTGGGCTAGGTCGAACAGGGCTCGGCCGCCATGAATTGAACCTGTGAACCCAACCGCTTTGATGGCTGGATGGCTGACAACCGCTTGGCCGAGTTCGTGGCTCGTGCCTTGCAGCAGGGTAAATATTGCTTGGGGCAATTGCTGCTCTTCTAATGCTTTGGCAATGCATTTTGCGACGATTTCACTGGTGCCAGGGTGAGCTGGGTGGCCTTTGACGACGACAGGGCAACCCGCCGCGAGAGCCGAAGCGGTATCACCGCCAGCAGTAGAAAAGGCGAGAGGGAAGTTAGAAGCGCCAAATACCGCGACCGGGCCTAATCCAATGTTTTGACGGCGAAGGTCTGGCTTAGCAAGTGGCTCTCGATTGGGATTCGCGGTATCGAAAATCGCTTCTTGCCATAACCCGCCTTCAACAACGCCAGCAAACAATCTCAGCTGGGCTGTTGTACGGCTTAGCTCTCCATTAAGCCTTGCGAGAGGTAAGGCCGACTCTAGGTTAGCGCGCTCAACGATCGAGTCACGCTGCTCTTCTAGGCAATCTGCGATGGCTTGTAATAGGTCACTTTTGACTTTTGGTGATGTTTGGCGAAATAACTTCGCGACTTCATGAGCGGCAGTCGCAGCAAGATTGACATCGGCTTGATTGTGTTCAGCAAATTGGCCAGGCAGCGTTTGCTCTGTCGCTGGGTTTTGTGCATAAAAGGTGTGGCGAGTACTCATAACGTTTCCTAAATATGGGGGTAATTGGGTTTATTTCAGTTCGAATCCGTAGGCATACGGGTCTTGGTCATCGACCCAAATGGTGTTGTGGCCAGTAACTTGCGCCCAACCTTCGATACTTGGCAGGATTGCCGCGCGTCCATTGACTTCAGTAATGCCTTCAATGCGTCCAGTGAACAAACTGCCGATGATGCTTTCATGGATAAAGTCTTCACCTTGTTTGAGTTTGCCTTTGGCATACCACTGGGCCATGCGCGCGCTGGTGCCTGTACCACAAGGTGAGCGATCAAGGGCTTTCTCACCGTAAAACACGGCATTTTTGGCGCTCGATTCCGGCAGAGTCGGTGTCCCAGTCCAAAGCACGTGAGAGACGCCACAAACAGTCGGATCATTAGGGTGGATACATTCAACGGCTTGAGAGACCGCTTCGCGCACTTTAGGGCTGAGCATGAGGATTTCGTCAGATGTGTAGTGTTCTAGCCCTTGGTAATTTTCTTGTGGATCGACGATAACGTAGTAGTTACCGCCATAAGAAACATCAACGGTGATCTCGCCTAATCCTTCAACTTCAACCGTGACATCTTGGTGGGCAAGATAAGCCGGGACATTAAAGATCTTTACTGAGGTGACCTTTTCCCCATCGCGCTGATAATGCACTTCAATCTGTCCTGCTGGTACATCGAGGATCAATCGACCTTCTTTTTTCGGCGTAATCAATTTGTGCTCTAACGCAGAGGTAACGGTACCGATCGTGCCGTGACCGCACATAGGTAAACAGCCACTGGTTTCAATAAACAGAATTGAAGCGTCCGCATTGTCACTGCAAGGTGGTAGCACCACGGATCCTGACATCATGGCATGGCCGCGAGGCTCAAACATGAGCGATTGACGGATCCAATCATAGTGTTCGAGGAAAAACTGGCGCTTGTCGCTCATCGTCTTTCCTTCTAGCGGAGGCACGCCGCCTGCAACTAATCGAACTGGATTACCGCAGGTATGTGCGTCAATACAGAAGAAGGTTCCTTGTCTCATTTCTCGCTCCTTGAATAAGAAATTAGTTGAAGTAGTGAAATGGGATGTTATCGTGATGTTAAGTATATTTTATACAATTTTGTTTTTGAAACGTGATAAGGAGCAAAATAAATGGTGAACAATAAATCATCAATCTCACAAAATATCGCCGTGGTTGGCGGTGGTGTTATTGGATTGTGTATTGCACTAAAGCTGCAGTTAGCGGGTGAAAACGTCACCATTTTCGATAAGCGCGGTGCGGGAGAAGGGTGCTCTAAAGGTAACGCAGGCCACTTTGCAACGGAGCAAGTTTTTCCACTAGCAACGCCTGCTCTTTTACCTCAAATACCTAAAATGTTGCTGTCGCCAACCAGTCCGGTATCGGTTCGATTTCAAGATATCCACTGTACACTTCCTTGGATGGTTCGGTTCTTATTAAAAGCGAGAAAAAACACTTCAGAGCATGCCACTCAAGCACTGACTACGTTAAACAGTGTTGCTATGGAAAGTTGGTTTGATTTGCTTGGCGAAGTTGGTTTATCAGAGCTTATTACCATGCAAGGCTCATTGTTGACCTTTGAAAGTGAGTCACTGTTTGATAGCTATCGCTCAACGTTAAACAGGCTACGTGAGCAAGGCGTAACTTGCCAAGTTTGGGAGCAAGATAGGCTACGTGAAGAGCTTCCTTCGTTATCTGATACTGTTAAGAAAGGGGTGTTCTTTCCTGACACGGGACATACATCAAACCCTTATAGAATGTGTATTGAGATGGCTGAAGTATTTAATTCGATGCGAGGTCGGTGGATTAAAGAACAAGTCGATGATGTGTTTTTTGATGGCGACATGGGCGTCGTCGTGACGCCGTCGCTCAGCCATGAGTTCGATAAAGTCGTGATAGCGACAGGTGCAGAATCGGCTCCACTGATAAAGAAAATAACGGGGGTTAAGATCCCTCTTCAGGCCGAGCGCGGTTACCATTTAATGGTAGCAAATTTGAAAGATTGTTTACCATTTCCCGTTAGCTCAGCGGATAGAAAATTCATTATGACCCCGATGGAAGAGGGGCTAAGGTTGGCAGGAACCGTCGAGTATGCGGACATAGATTCTCCACCAAATATGCAGCGTGCCAAGATGCTCAAAGGGCTTGCAACAGGGCTATTGAAACCAGAATGTGAACTCGATTCAGCCGGTGAGAGATGGATGGGAAATCGTCCCTCTTTACCTGACTCTCTACCGGTTATCGATAAAGTTCTAGGTGGAAAAGTACTACTGGCGTTCGGTCACCAACATCTCGGTTTAACACAAGCCGCAATCACTGCATCGCTGATTTCACAGCTTCATAATGAGACCAATCCATCGGTTAATCTTTCGCCGTTTGCGCTAGATCGCTTTTGCTAAAAAATTTTAAAATTAAATATTGTATAAAATATACGGGCGCATTATGTTAATTAAAAGTTAATGAGAAATTGATTGGATAAAGAATTTGATTTGATGCCTAACAGCGGTATCTGGGCGTCCAATAATTTCGGGAACACTCCCGATGTGACAACAACAAGGAGCAAAAATCATGTCAAGAAAGACGATGACACCACTCGCACTGATGATTTCAGGCATGCTGTTAGGAACGATCAATATCGCCAACGCGAACGAAAAATTAACGGTCGTATCATGGGGAGGCGCATTTACTAAAAGCCAAGTAGAGGCGTACCACAAACCTTACATTGAGAAGACAGGTGTTGAGCTGGTGTCTGAAGACTTTAGTGGTGGCCTTGCCGAAATTAAAGCTCAAGTAGAAGCGAATAATGTTACGTGGGATTTGGTGTCGCTTGATAAGCCAGATATTGTCCGCGGCTGTGCAGAAGGACTATTGGAAACGGTTGACCCTAGCATTTTACCGGCAGGAGATGATGGCACCCCTGCGAAAGAAGATTTCATCCCTGGCGCGATCCATGAATGTGCAGTCAATACCATCGTGGTATCCACGGTGCTGACCGTTAACGAAGAAGCATTTAAAGGTAAAGCACTCCCATCCAAGCTCACGGATCTATTCGATCTTGAACAATACCCTGGACGCCGAGCACTACAGAAAATGCCACAAGGAAATCTAGAATGGGCATTGATCGCTGATGGCGTTAAACCAGAAGCGGTTTATGAAACCCTTGAAAGCCCAGAAGGTAGAGCTCGTGCGTTTGCTAAGTTAGACAGCATCAAGCCACAAGTTGTGTGGTGGACAACGGGGGCTCAGCCGCCACAAATGCTGGCTGACAAAGAAGTTGTGATGGCGTCTGCATTTAATGGTCGTATCCACAGTGCCACTCAAGAAGAGGGGCAGCCGTTCAAAATCATTTGGGATCACCAACTGGGCTACATGAATGGCTGGGCAATTCCAAAAGGCAGCCCGAACTTAGAGCAAGCGCTAGACTTCATTAAGTTCTCTTCAGGAACCAAACCACTGGCTGACCAAGCGAAATACGTGGCTTATGGCCCTACGCGTAAATCGTCTTCAGCGCAAATTAGCCCTGAGATTTTAGCCAGCTTGCCGACCGCTCCGAACAACTTTCAGACTGCATTTTTGATTGATGATGAGTGGTGGTCAGATTACGCCGATGAACTGAATGAAGAGTTCAACACATGGCTTCTTAACTAACCCTTAGTTCTAAAGTGGAGGCGAGATTGGTCGCCTCCTTAAAAGGAATATTCAATGATCAATCTAGATGCGCAGCAAATTGTCAAAAGCCTATCGATGAAAGGTTTGATTGAATCAATGCGCCAAACTTATCAGGAACAGTCAACCATTCCTCAGCGCAGAGTGATGCCGTTAGAAGAGGGCAGCTACGATGCGTTTGCATTGCTACCTGCTTGGAGTGAATCACTGATTACTGTTAAGGCGTTTACTTACTTTCCGCAGAATTATCAGGAAGGAAAAGACAGTCTTGCATCAAAAATCTTAGCGTTTGATCGCGCTAATGGTGAGCCACTTGCGTTATTGGATGGCAAAGTGCTGACGTTTTGGCGCACTGCTGCGGCATCTGCGTTGGCGGCGGACTATTTAGCGCGTAAGGATGCGAGTCGCTTACTTATTTGTGGTACAGGCAATCTTGCCCCTTATATGGCTTATGCCTATGCCGCGATTCGCCCAATTCAAAAGGTGTTGATCTGGGGGCGCGATAAGCAAAAAGCCCGCAAGACAATCGATACCATTTTATCGAGCAATGAATATCAATCACTCCCTCTAGAAAATCAGTTTGATGTTGAGGTGGTGGATGATGTGACCAGTGCATTAGCAAACATCGACATCATTACGTGCGTCACGGGTTCAAATAAGGCGCTATTTGATGGTACTCAGTTGGTACCTGGAACACACGTTGACTTGATTGGAAATCACGACAAAGACAAGCGCGAATGCGATACGTCGACCGTTGTACGCTCTAGCGTGTTCGTTGATAGCAAAATTAACGTATTAGCAGAGGCGGGTGATTTACTTATCCCGATCGAACAAGGCGTGTTTGCTGAGCAACAGATTCAAGCCGAATTGCCAGAGTTATGTTCTCAAACCCACTCTGGACGACATTCACCACAGGAAATCACGTTATATAAATCAGTCGGCAGTGCACTCGCCGATCTCGCTGCAGTTAAGTTTGTTCTAACCCAAAAAGAGATTCTTAAATTTTGAGGGAAATCCTCATTTATCGCGGTTTCGGCCGTAATTTTAAATTGCATACAATATACAAATGGAAGGTAAAAGATGAACGTAGATTGGAAAGGTGTCTACCCAGCAGTCAGCACACAGTTTCGCAAGGACCAGAGCATTGACTTAGATGCCACTCAAACGGTGATTGATAACCAGATTAACGATGGTGTTAACGGCATTATTTGTTTGGGCACGGTAGGTGAAAACTGCGCGCTCTACCCAGAAGAGAAGCGTCAAGTGCTAGCGGCGGCGCAAGAAGTGGTAGCAGGCCGAGTTCCTCTTATTGCAGGGACGGCAGAATCTATCACGACGGCTGCTGTTGATTACATGCAAGACGCGCATAAGATTGGTATTGACGGTTGTATGGTGATGCCTGCAATGGTCTACCGCACCTCAGACAGTGAAACCGTTGATTACTACCGCACGTTGGCAGAAGCGACGCCAGAGGTGCCAATCATGATTTACAACAACCCTGTTTCTTATGGCGTTGATGTTTCTCTCGACATGATGGCTCAGTTGGCTGAGTGCGAAAGCATTGTCGCGGTTAAAGAGTCAACAACTGACACCCGCCGCATTACAGAGCTATACAACCGTTTTGATGATCGCTTCACCGTATTTAGTGGCGTTGACGATATTGCCCTCGAATCATTGATGCTCGGAGCAACAGGTTGGATCTCGGGTCTAACCAATGCGTTCCCTGCTGAATCAGTAGCGATCTATAAGTTAGCAAGTCAAGGCCGTTACGCTGAAGCATTAGAGATCTACCGTTGGTTCTTACCACTACTGCGTTTAGATACGATTCCGACATTGGTGCAGTGCATCAAGCTTGCGGAGCAGGTGTGTGGGCGAGGTAGCGAGCAGGTTCGTGCACCACGTCAAAACCTTAAAGGTGAAGAGCGTGCACAAGTGATTGCTTTAGTTGAGCAGGCGATTGCGACTCGCCCTGACTTATCGAAATACAAGCTGTAACTCACAAAGAGTTGCTTAGTGAAGGGTAAGGTTCGCCTTGCCCTTAATCCATCTATGTAAACGGCTTATTAGGTCGTTAAGCCTTTTACCTATTTGGGTTGCCAGACATATTGCTATTAAAAAGGATGCGCAATGGCACTGCAGAAGGAATACGTGAGCTTTCAACACGTACAGAAAACCTATGATGGTGAAAACCTAGTGGTTAAGGACTTCAATTTGGTGATTGAACCGGGGGAGTTTGTCACTATGCTTGGTCCATCAGGCTCAGGTAAGACAACCTGTTTGATGATGTTAGCCGGGTTTGAAACCGCGACTAAGGGCGAAATATATATAAATGGCACCCCGGTGAATAACCTTGCCCCACATAAGCGTGATATTGGCATGGTGTTTCAAAACTACGCGCTCTTTCCGCATATGACGATTGCTGAGAATCTCGCGTTTCCATTGAAGGTGCGTAAGTTATCGGCAGATGATGTTGAGCGCAAAGTGACGTCAGTACTAGAGATGGTTGAGCTTTCTCATGTTGCTAACCGCTACCCTAAGCAGTTGTCTGGAGGTCAGCAGCAGCGCGTCGCATTAGCCCGTGCTTTGGTGTTTGAACCTAAGTTGGTGTTAATGGATGAGCCATTAGGGGCACTGGACAAACAGCTCCGTGAACAGATGCAGTTAGAGATCAAGCGGCTGCATGAAAAGCTTGGCATTACAGTGTTGTACGTAACCCATGATCAAGATGAAGCTCTAACCATGTCTGATCGTATCGCGGTGTTTAATAATGGAGCCGTGCAACAACTCGCTTCTCCAACGGATCTTTATGAGTCACCAAGCAATGCGTTCGTTGCGCAGTTCATTGGCGAGAATAACCAGATTAAAGGCGTCGTCTCTCAGCTTGATTCACATCGCTGCACAGTGAGTGTTAACGATCTGGCTATTATTGCCAAACCGGTAAAAGTGGCCGGCGTTGGCGAGCCTACCTTGTTATCTGTACGTCCGGAGAAGATCGTTGTTGAGCCTGAAGCGGGTAGTTGTGATAACGAACTCACCGGATTGCTAAGAGAGCTAATTTATCATGGTGATCACCACCGTTTAGTCGTCGAGATTGCTGGTGTGGGTGACATTGTGGTTAAGGTGCCTAACGACAGTCATGGTGAACGTAGCTTCGTAGCAGGTCGCCAGTATACCATCGGCTGGCTGAGCCAAGACTGCCATGCGCTTGATTGTCAGAAAGTGCAAGCTGAGCATGAGGTAGCCGCATGAGTCGTGAACTAACAGGGCTAAATTCGGTTTTGTCATTGCAGCGCAAGCTAGTGCGAACGGACAATAGCCTCAAAGCTCAACTCAAACGTGCCGAGCGAAAAAAACAGATTCGATCCATTTTGCTTATTCTTCCTTTGGTCTGTTTTATCTGTGTCACGTTTGCCTTTCCTATTGCAGAAATGCTCTATCGAAGTGTCGACAACAATGCGCTGCCGAAAGCATTCCCTCAATCATCGAGTGCGATAAAAGAGTGGGATTACCAAGGCTTACCAAGCTTATCGATTCAGCAAACCTTTATGGGGGAGCTTAAACAACGTTATCAAGATAAGACGCTGCCTAAGCTCGCGAACCGAATGAATATCGAAGTTTCTGGTATGCGCAGCTTACTCATGAAAACAGGGCGAAAGCTCGCTAAGCTAGAATCACTGCCGCAAAGCCTTGAAGAGATTAAAAAGCTCGATAAACGCTGGGCTAAGCCGCAATATTGGGCCGCGCTGAAAAACCTCAGCTCCCCCTACACTTTGAGCTATTACCTAGCTGCGCTTGATTTACGTTACGACGCCAATGGCGAAATAAGTGCACAGCCAGAAACAAGACAGGTATATGTGGACTTGTTTACTAAAACCTTAGGTATGTCGCTGGTGATCACAGTGATCTGCTTGGTGATGGCTTATCCAGTGGCGTATCTATTAGCAAACCTTCCAGATAAGCAGGCCAACTTGTTACTGATTGTGGTGCTACTGCCGTTCTGGACCTCGCTCTTGGTACGTACCACATCTTGGATTGTACTGTTACAAAATCAGGGCGTGGTGAATGACTTGTTGCTTTGGCTTGGGATCACCAGTGAACGCTTAGCCATGATGCACAACACCTTTGGCACGATAGTGGCTATGGTTCATATCTTACTGCCGTTTATGATCTTGCCGCTTTATAGTGTGATGAAAGGGATTAGTCCGAGTTACTTCCGCGCAGCTCGATCATTAGGTGCAACGCCTTCAGTGGCGTTTGTGGAAGTCTATATGCCACTGACTATGCCCGGTGTAGGAGCAGGGGCCTTACTGACATTTATTTTATCGATTGGTTTCTATATCACTCCCGCGTTGGTGGGTGGGCGTAGCGGGCAGATGATCTCCAATATGATCGCCTATCACATGCAAACCTCTTTGAACTGGGGCATGGCAGCGGCGCTTGGCGGGTTATTGCTCGCGGTGGTGACAGTGCTGTTTTATCTGTTTAACCGCATTGTCGGTATCAATAACATCAAGGTAGGAGGTTAACCATGGCACTGCCAGCTTATTGTAATATGCGCGAGCGAGTGGGTTACGCGAGCTACCTAGTTTTTTGCACTTTGGTGTTTCTGTTTCTTATTGCGCCAATCCTGATCATTGTGCCGCTTTCGTTTAATGCCACGCCGTACTTTACCTTTACAGAAGGGATGTTAAGCCTTGACCCTGAAGCCTATTCGGTGCGTTGGTATGTCGATATGTTTACCAACAGCCAATGGTTGATGGCACTTAAAAACAGTACCTTAATCGCCGTGAGTGCAACGATTGTCGCGACGATACTCGGAACCTTGGCAGCGATGGGATTAGCGGCCAATAACGTCCCGTTTCGTAATGCGATTATGGCGTTTCTTATCTCACCAATGATTGTTCCGGTGATCATCTCTGCTGCAGCGATGTACTTTTTCTACACTCGTTTAGATTTATCACAAACCTTCACAGGCATAGTGCTCGCACATGCTGCATTAGGAACTCCTTTTGTAGTGATCACTGTGACTGCAACTCTAAGCGGATTCGATCATAGCTTGGTGAGAGCCGCTTATAGTCTTGGTGCAAATCCTGTCTATGCCTTCAGACATGTGACCTTTCCATTGATTCGCCCGGGGATGATCTCCGGCGGTCTATTCGCTTTCGGTACCTCGTTTGATGAGGTGGTAGTAGCGCTGTTTATCACTGGTGTTGAGCAAAGAACCGTACCTAGACAGATGTGGTCGGGTATTCGCGAGCAAATTAGCCCAACCATTCTCGCCGTGGCGACATTGCTGATCTGTATGTCGGTCATGTTGTTGCTCACGCTGGAAATCTTGCGCCGACGTAATGTGAAGATTCGCGGAATCAAGGAATAGAGTTGTCGATTTTTGGAGTAGTGCAAGTCAACTGTTTAGGTTCTGTCCAAATGTCCTAGTAGGCAATAATCCCCGACTTGCAATTCCCATAACGCCTCAATAATTGAGGCGTTTTTTCTTTACGACAGTTTTTAACTTACTGAAATCGATTACGAAACTGGGTAGGGGTCATCTCTTTTACGGTTTTGAACTGCCTGTTGAAATTAGACAGATTCTGAAAGCCAGTTTTCTCGGCAATGAGAGCGATAGGTTGCGAGGTGCTAGCGAGCAATTCGCAGGCTTTACCAATGCGAAATTGTTTCAAGTGATCGGAAAAGCTCACGCCGTAGTGCTTTTCAAATAAACGATAGGCGGAGCTTTCACTCATATGTAAATGACGGCCAAGATCAGAAATTCGAATCGTCTCGGCGTAGTTGTTTTCGATATAACGCGTTGCCAGTTGGACCTTCTGCTGCGCTTCTCGATTGCCCGATACTTGGCTGATACGGTATGGAGAGGCTGATAAACGTAAAGACTCCTCATCATTGGCGATCAACAGCAGTACTTCAATGACACGAATGGCTTGAAATTGTCGCTCGACTTGCTCAATACCATTGAGTCGTTCAGCGACCTGCTGCGATATAGCAGAGCTAAATTTGATGCCATAGGCTGAGTTTTCAAGTAAACGTTTAATATTGCGAGCCTCAGGAATGGTGGCTTGCAGTTTCTCTATCCAATGATGTTTCAGCCATACAATCACTGAGTGGTGCGGCTTTTCTTCTGATCCGTTGATTTGACCGGTGATCATATGCGGCAGCCCCGGTCCATAAAGCAGCAGAGTATTATGGTGGACTGAACCTACTGCGTCTCCGGCAAAGTAATTGCCACTAAACACACATTCAGGATCCTGGTAAAGAACCAGTTCATACTCAGTGTGATAGTGCCAAGAACAAGCAAACTCTTCCTTTTTTACTCGGCAATGATATTCACGAACAATCCAATCATTGCTCGGCGTATCCATCACATTTTCTATGAACGGTTTCATTGAGGCTCTCCCTTAACTTCGCCGTCAAGATTAGTGCAATTGTTGCTTTTCTGTCAAAGGTGAAAGATAAGTTGATGGATTAGTATCAGAGGTGGCTCGAATACTATCAATCTAACCGCATATCTTTGCGTAGACTGTAGCCTCACACACTTACTCAAAGGAGCCCTACTATGTTTAAAGATAAAACAGCGATGTTGTTTATTATTACTGCTTTTGTCACTGGATTATGTGGGGCCTTTTTTTACCCTTTGTCGAGTCTTTTTATTGTTGAAGAGCTCGGTGCATCGCCAATGATGTTAAGCCTGTATATGGTGATGGCGGTGGTGAGTGCGGTTGTGGTATCTCAGTTGTTAGCAAGACAATCTGACCGCAACTGGAAACGAAAAACGATTCTCCTTGTGGCGATGACTTGCTACTTAATTACCATCTCTAGTTTTATCGTGGTAAGAGACTATTGGTTAGCCATCACCATTGCGACGGTTTTCGGCAGTGTCAGTGGTGCCTCTTTCGGTCAACTATTTGCATTAGGTCGTGAGTATGGTGATCGCCATATGAAAGACAGTACGACCTTTCTATCAACCATGCGTGCGGGAATAGCGATTGCTTGGGTATTTGGTCCACCAATGGCATTTATGCTCAAAGCGGCTTTTGGTTACAACGCTTCATTTTCTGTCTCTGCTGTGATTGTCAGTCTATCTATTTTGGTGATTGCTAAGTACCTGCCAAATGGCGTGGTCAAAGAGGATTCAACAGCAGAAGAAACGGTGACCACAAGCCAAACATCGAATGGATTGATTGCGCTGTATTGTTTGGTTGTTGTCTTTGCTTTTGCGGCGAACAATTTATACATCACCAGTATGCCGCTCTATCTATCGCAAGAGTTGAAAGTTGACCCAAGTTGGTTGGGCTTTCTGTTCGGCGCCGGGGCTCTGTTTGAGATTCCAGTGATGCTTGGTGCGGGTAAACTGGCAGCGCGCTTTGGCACGATTAAGTTGCTAATGCTGGGCCTTGTCAGTGGCGTTGCCTTCTATTCTGTCATGCTCAGCCATACTACGTTTGTCGCTATGTTGATGGCTCAAGTGCTCAATGGCTTTTTCATTGGTGTCTGCGCCACTCTTGGCATGGTCGTATTGCAAGATATGATGAAAGACCGCTTAGGTACGGCTTCAACGCTTTTCTCCAACATGCTTAATGTCAGTATGTTAGTGGCGAGCCTTTCTGTTGGTGTGGTTGGTGAGCTATTTAACTACTACAGCACATTGTATGTCTCTCTTGCGGGCTCATTAACCGCCATCGTATTGCTGGCGATATTTGCCTTGTCGGAATCTAAGCACCCTCAACAGCGAAACCAACCAATGAGCGCTTAAACCGAGTTCCTTACTACAGTTATCTTTGGCTAAAGGGTTAACCAGCGCTGGCTGATAGCCCTTTAGTCAAAGAGACTGAATACTTGCTACATTCCGCTACCAAATCTATGAATTATCGGTTTCATTTTCTACTTCGTGAGGAGCCTCTAATGGGAGCGTTAACGTGAAACAAGTGCCAACGTTTAGTTCACTCGTGACATTGATAGCTCCGCCTAGTAAGCCCGTCACCAAGTTATAAACGATATTCAGACCTAACCCAGAGCCGCCTTGGCCCAAACGGGTAGTAAAGAACGGGTCGAAGATCTTTTGTAGGTGTTCTTGTTCTATACCTTGACCGTTATCTGTGATGGTTAGTACCGCTTGAGCATCGATCAATTGACCGCGAATCGTAACGGTTTTGTCAGTTTGCTCCGAGAACGCATGAACGATCGCATTCGAGAGCAAGTTCATCAGGACTTGGGTGAGGGGGCCAGGATAGCTGTCCATTTGAATGTTGGCTTCACACTCTTCGTTTAAAGAAATTTGATTCTTGCTTAGGTTTGGAGACATGGTGACTGTTATCTCGTGTAAGATCTCGTCGAGAACGAACGGGCGACGTTGATAACTTGATTGATCAACGGCAACTTGTTTAAAGCTAGAAATCAATTCAGCGGCACGGCGCAGGTTACGTTCAATACTGTCTACAGAATCGGAGCTTTGCTCAATATAACTGTCGAGCACTGAACGTCTCAGTCCTTCTTGTATCGATTCGACAAAATGTTGATTGGTGTCTTTGAGGCTACTTGCGACCACCATAGCGTTACCAATCGGGGTATTGAGTTCGTGAGCGACCCCTGCGACGAGTGAGCCCAGTCCGGCGAGTTTCTCGGCCTGTACCAGTTCCTCTTGTGTCGCTTCCAGAACTTCGAGTGTATGTCTAAGTTCGATTGTTCGTTCATCGACTCTCTGTTCGAGTTCGCGAGTTTGTTGCTCAATGGTTTTTAAGTGTTCGCGACGATCGTATTCAGTTTTCGCCGCTCGTTTAAACCAATATGACCTATTTGGAAGGAATGGTTGGAATGATGAGGTTGGAATTACTTGGCAGCTCTTCGACGAATTGAGCCAACCTTAATGCGGGCTTGCTGAAGTTCCAATGCTGATAGAGCACGACCAGCAATAGTAGTAAGGTGAATGCCGTTGCCATGATCAGGTTGGGTAATAGAGTTTGGAAGGTATGCGAGCGAATATCACTGTTGGAGATTTCTAATACCAACCGCCAGGGTGTATTGGGCAGCTGGTAAGATGCCCAATATCCGAGCGGGGTTGTGTTGAGAAGCGCATGTTCTGCCTGATGCGCTTCACCAACCATGACAAATGACAATACCTCTTGTTGAGTGACTGCTTCAGTCTTACCTTTCAGGCTACCACCACTATCACCAATCACCCGACCTTGCTCATCAACAATGGCAAGTCTTGCCAATTCAAGTGGTTTGTCGGTAATGATTTTATCCAGCACTTTTAGAGTAATATCGGTGCCAACTGCGCCAACAAACTTGTCGTCCATATAGGTTGGGGCAAGTAGCGATATCATCATACCTTTGCCACCGGCGTCCATATAAGGTGTCGTCCAGACTTTCTCTTTGCTAGGGTTGGCGCTCGGATTTATGAGTTCAAGAGGAAAGGTGCCGCCTGCTTCGAAGATAACATCCAGAGCTGCGTCCATATTATCGGTTCCGGTGGCGGCTAGAATGTCTTCTGCCCCAAGCCATGGGTAGATATAGGTAAGTATTTGTTCCGCATCATAGTAGTAGCTCCATTGAAAACCGTCGTGTTGTTGGTGTGTAGAGACGACCTCGGAGGCTATTAAAAGCAGAGTCCGCGCATCGAAAGAGTAGTCTCTAACGTTGGAGCGAAGGTAGAGTTGACCAACAGTATTGCGTAACTGTTCGGGTAAGTTGTTCCAAGGTGCATTGATTGGAGCGTTAGGCGATAGTTGGTTGAGATACTCAAATGATTGTTTGCTCGGGATAATCTCTGGGTAAAGGTAAGCCGTTTCAATCGCGTTACGCATAGTGTCGATATGATTTAACGATACAGAAATGGTCTTATTCAATGACAACATACTTTCAAGCGCTTCATGGCTCTGCTCTGCAACGACTTGAGAACGAATTTGATTACTAAGATACAGTGTGTTGCCCAAAGTCAGTAGAACGATTAACGCCAAAGCACCATAGAGCATTAAACGGTGGCGAAATATAAGGGCTTTTGAGCTGATATGTTCTTGGGAGTGTTCACTATTTTGATTGCTTTCTTGGGTCGGTCTCGGATCTTTCATGAAAGTCCCCTTCCGTTTAGTCGTTTTGCATAGGCTTGGCTAAGAATGCGATGAGCTCATCAAGCTCCATTGCTTTTGCAAATAACCAGCCTTGTCCTTCTTCGCATTTAAAGGCTTTTAATTGTTCGTACTGAGCTTGGGTTTCGATCCCTTCTGCTGTGATCTCCATTCCTAGTGTCTGGCCCAAGTTGACGATCATTTTGGCGATACTGTCATCTTGTTCCATAGCGTCAACGAAAGTGCGATCAATTTTTAGTCGTGTCGCAGGTAAGGTATGAAGAATGCTGAGTGAAGAAAACCCAGTGCCGAAATCATCAATGGCCACTTTGCAGCCCAGCGCTCTAACACGGTTTAAGGCTTGCTGGATGTCATCGAGATTATTGGCGGCGATGGTCTCGGTGACCTCGACCTCAACTTGCTCAGGAGGGATGTTATTTTCTTGCATCGCGTTTTTCAGATTGGCGCAGAAGTCAGGCTCGTCTAATTGAGTCGGGGAGACATTAATCGCGATCGTGATACCAGGATAACCATTATGGAGAAGCTGGTGGAATTGCTGACAAGCCTGCTTGAGTACGAATTTACCAATGCTAATCATCATGCCGGATTGTTCGGCCAGCGGTATAAATTGATCAGGAGGGACTAAGTCTCCTTTCTTGTTACGCCAGCGAAGCAGTGCTTCAACCCCTGTTAGCCTTAATGATTCGAGGTGATATTTAGGTTGGTACATCAGGAAAAGGGCATTATTGTCCAAGGCTTCTTTGAGCTCGGTTAGCAACAGCATACGATCTCTCGCACATTGCCCCATGTCTTTAGAAAAGTGAATCACTGAGCCACGGTGGTGGAGTTTGGCTTGTTTTAAAGCGACTTGAGCATCTTTATAGCGCTCTGAAAGACATGAATTATCCTCGGTACTTAACTCGACCTCACCGACGCTCGCCATGATTTTGAACGGTTGGTCGTCGATGAAAAAACTCTCATCAAAGACATTGAGAATGCTATGCGTATCCATTTCATCGGCACTGCCAATCAAAGCGAATACGTCGCTGCCTCCGCGTGCAATAAAGCAGTTTGGAAAAGCCAAAGTGAGTCGGCGAGCAACGGCTTTGAGTAGTAAGTCTCCCACTTTATGGCCAAAGCTGTCATTGAATGCTGAGAAATCATCAATATCGACTAAAACCAGTAGTGAAGAACGGTTCAGCGTAGGGTTGGATAGTTGGTAGCGAAGCAAGCTATTGAGGTTTGGGATGCGAAGTAATGAATCGGTGAACGCTTGCTCTTCCAATTTGTTATATAGCAATACGTTATCAAACCCAACAGAGAGGTTGGCACAGAAAACCTCAAGTAAGTGGCGGTCAATATCTTCAAGGGGCCGATGAATGTCAACGTAAGCGGCTAACCCTCGGCCTTGTTCGGTGGAGAAATAGAGAGTCAGCCCTGTTTCAAGCAGGCTAGTCCGACTGTCTAGACAGCGCATGATCGACTCTCTGATCTTATGTGAATCAAGGGTGTCGAGTGGCGAGTGAACAAATTTACTATAGCGCCCGGCAGCGGCGATAATTTTCGCACGATCTTCTTCATTACCAGAAGGTTCTTGAACGCAGATTAGACCGTCAGGTTCGATTTGGATAATGGCGCTGATCTGTTTAACCGCTCCTTCAGCAAACATTTTTAGACCGTGCAAGTGAGCGAGTTCAGTACTGGCCTGGACGACTTTTTCGAGTCCTTGACGCATGATCTGTTGATTACGTATTTGCTTGTAGGCTCGAATCGCACTGGTCAGTATGGTAAAGAGACGAATACGAGTCAGCTCTGGTTTGGTTCGGTAATCATTGATGTCGTAGCGCCGAATGGTTTCCATTTCAGGGGCATAACCCGGTTGACCTGTGCGCAAGACGATTCGAATCGCTTTAAGTTCTAGCTCTTCACGGATGATTTCGACCAGATCTAAGCCTGCATGCTCTGTTTCCATAACGACATCCAGTAGTACCACGCCAATATCCTGTTCACTTGTCAGGCATTGCTGAGCTTCTTGGGCTGAATAAGCATGGAGCAGTTCAAGGGGCCGATCCTCAACAATCAAGCCTTTGAGCGCAAGCTTTGTCGCTTCATGGACACCAACATCGTCATCGACAACAAGAATACGCCAAGTATGAGAGGGTAGCGCAGGTAAATCCGTCTGGTCATCATCTTCAATGATGAGCATTAAGTCGTCAGGTGATTCGGCCTTGTTCTCCATGAGCCCTCAAATATTGGCGTAGGTCTAAGCTAAAAGTTTAGTCCGATATTGTTGGGTATGCGAAGTGAGAAGAGTAACGGGGATAATGAAAAGAATAACAATGACTAGGCGAGATGGGCTCGCCTAGTTTAAGCGCGGTTTTAAGCCAGTTTTAGATCAAAATGCTGGCGATATATCACCATATCTTCGATGGTCAATACTGGCATATTGTGCAGCTTACCAAAGGTAACGATCTCTGGCGCTTTTGCCATGCTGCCATCAGGGTTTGTCACTTCACACAGCACGCCTGCTGGCTGTAGACCTGCCATCTGCATTAAGTCAATAGTGCCTTCAGTGTGACCACGACGAGTTAAAACGCCGCCTTTACGCGCACGTAGTGGGAATACGTGACCAGGACGTGCTAGGTCTGACGCTTGCGCTGTTGGGTTCGCGGCTGTTTTAATGGTGGTAACACGGTCTTGTGCCGATACGCCTGTAGTGACACCAACTTTGGCTTCAATAGAGACCGTAAATGCGGTTTGATTGGCACTGTTGTTGTCTTGGACCATAGGCGTGAGCTCAAGAC
The DNA here is from genome assembly GCF_004551525.1 of Vibrio ouci. Classification (GTDB taxonomy): domain Bacteria; phylum Pseudomonadota; class Gammaproteobacteria; order Enterobacterales; family Vibrionaceae; genus Vibrio; species Vibrio ouci. The sequence goes on from NZ_SATR01000002.1 coordinate 96,080, forward strand.
GGTCTGCTTGCTCTTCTGGCAAACAGAGACAAACGATGCCGCTACATTCACGGATCATTAGGGCCATTTGAGCGGTAGTTAAAGACTCGACCGAGTAAATGATATCGCCTTCGTTTTCACGGTCTTCATCATCAAGAAGAAGAACACCACGGCCTTCTTTTAAGGCTACGAGTGCGGTTTCAACGCGTGTAATTGGGTCGCCAAATTTGGCAAGAAGTGATGACTGATTCATGGTTAACTCCTAAATATCACCAGAATCAGGGCATGCATGAGCACCGGAGCCTCAATAAATGAACTCCAGCTAAAACGAAATGCACCACGGCATACAGAGTATGGTGATGTCTTTTCATTCTCTCTCATCCGGACTATAACCGTCGGCTCTGGGTTTTCACCAGATCTGCTGACCTCGACGAATCGAGCGCTCGCGGGCTCACCTTAAACTGAACATAGCTAAGGAATACCGCCGGTGGGGAATTTCGCCCCGCCCTGAGAATAAATTAAACGTTTGCAATTAAGCGAATGGAATTCTATCGCTTCTGAGAGGAAAATCAACAAAGGTGCTCAATATCATGAGTTTGAACAAAAACTGAGGGGCTAAATGGCAAAAAAGACAGCACTAGGCTGTCTTTTAAACGATTAATCATTATCACTAAGAGGATTATTTGTAGAACGCTTCTACTTCGCCTTTTAGTTTGATCAGCATTGGGTTACCCCAGCGATCTTTTGCTTTTGGTGAAGGGATTTTTACCCAACCTTCACTCACGCAGTACTCTTCAACATCTGTACGCTCTGTACCGTTTAGGCGGATACCGATGTGGTGCTCAAAACACTCTTTTACAAAGTGTGGGCTACGTGGGTTACCTGAAAGGTGATCTGGCAACTCTGGCTTAGCGTTGTTATCGCTCATGATTATGACCTGCAATATATTTAAGGTGACGCATTGTAGACAATACCAAGCGCGGCGACAAGATAGAGTAAGTGGTTACTAATCGTCTTCTCCGCATTCAGCGCAAGCTTGGTAGGTTCTTTCCCCTTCGCTAATGACAAAATGCTTGCCGACACATGTTTCGCATAGCGCAAGTGTCGGGTAGCTTTGCTTCGTTTTTTTCGATTGAGTGGTGACGATTTCAACCACGTAGAATTTTCTCATGTATATCAACTTCGTTTGGCAAGAGAACAGCTTGAGATGTTACCAAACACGGCGAGTTATCGCACTCGCAGTAAGCAGGTAAGTGCGAATAGAATAGAACTTACCTGCTATACAGTTACCGTTTAGCTTAATGTTATTTCGCGGATTACCCCGGATTCAGATGCAAAATCATGATCATGGCTGATCAAAATGAATCCTCCTTGATAGTGTATTAATGCGCTGGCTAAATTGATCTTCGACTCAAGATCGAGGTGGTTGTCTGGTTCATCGAGCAGCAAAAAGGGTTGGCTAGGCTGATGGCTGACGATCAACATCGCCAATTTCATTTTTTCTCCGCCACTAAGTGCCGATCCTAATCGAAATACGCTGTCACGGCGAAATCCGATCCCAGCCAGTAATGTACGCGCATGACTTTCCTTCATCCCATTACAGTGGGACATTAGATTGTCGAGCATCGAGAGCTGTGGCTGTATGACGTTAAAATGCTGGTCAAGGTAGTAGAGTGGGGTGTTGACTTGGCACTCTCCGGATTCGATTGGCCATCGACCTTGGAGCGTTTTAAGTAAGGTCGATTTACCACTGCCGTTTCCACCTTTTAGATGCAGTTTATCGTTAGCAAAAACTTGCAAGGTGAGTGATTCGGCACAGCCGTATTTTAGCTTTACGTCTAGTAGCGATAGCACTTTTTTGCTACTGGCTTGTCCATCCACTAAATAGATTTTCTGCGTTTTGAGCTGTTCTTGTCTTTCGCGGAGCGCGCTGCCTTTTTGCTGTAAATGGTTCATTCGCAATTGTTCATTTTTATTGCGACTGGCCAGGCGTCGTTCAGCGCTGTTTTTCATCCCATCCAGTAAGATTTTAGGCTGACTACCATCTTTGCGTGCCTTATTGCTTTGAGAAGCTCTTTGTTCGGCTTTCTCTTTGTTTTTCTGCGCTTGCTCAATGAGTTGTTTCTGTATCTTTTCTACATTGTTCAGTTGCCTTTCAACGGCCTGAAGTTCAACACGCTTAAGCTTTTCGTAAGTGTCGTAATTGCCACCGAAGGTTTGCAGGCCGAGTTGGGACATTTCCCATATTTCATCCACTTCTCTGAGTAGTTCTCGATCATGACTAACGAGCAGTATCGAACCGGGGAAGTTTTTCATTGCGTGAATCAGCCATTGCTTGGCTTGTCTATCAAGATGATTGGATGGTTCATCGAGGATCAGCAGCTCAACCTCGCTGTCAAATAGTTGCCAAAGCTGTAATCGCGCCAGTTGGCCGCCGCTTAGCTTTGAGCAGCAAAAATAGGGATTGGCAGGTAGCCCCAATTCGCTAAGTTGTTGTGAGAGTTTGTTCTCTAAGTCCCATTGTTCACCCACAAGATTGAACCACTTTTCATCGCAGCTCCCTGCTTCAATCTGTTTGATCGCATCAAGAATGCTCTCTTTTCCTAAGTAGCGGGCAATTGAACTCGTTTGAGCTAATAGTTCGTCATCTTGTTGTCGGTAAAGAGCATAGGAACGCGGCTTGGTAACCGTGCCATCAGACGGGGCTATTTCCCCTGATAATATCGAGGTGAAAACAGATTTTCCGATGCCATTTCGTCCGACTAATCCGACGCGACGTTTGGTCATTGAACAAGATAGCTGTGTGAAAAGTGCTTCACCGTTGTCGAAGTGAAAGCTGATGTTCTGAGCACTAAATGTTGGCATATGTTGCCTCCTGTAGTACAGGGGGCAGCCGTAGCTATGAATAGTGTTGTGAAGTTAGATCTGTGCTGTCAAAAATCATATCAAAAGCTGAGTTTGAAACTTAACGCAAAGAAATAGCTGAGAGTGAGCTACGCCTACTAACCCTGTAAATCCAAAGATAATGTGAAGTTGGATGACAGGTTTAGTTCTTCATATTGGCGTAATCTCCTACAGAAATGATGGCCCGAGTATACTTAGGGTATTGAGCAAAAAGCAAGCGACTTAGAACAGATGTTTGTCGAGCATCACACAGCAACTTGGTAGCGATTTCTGCCTGCGCTTTTGGCTTGGTATAGCGCAGCATCAGCTTGAGCGAAGTTCTCATCCCAATGACTAGAAAGTGATTGGCCACTGCAGACTTTAGCCCCCATAGAGATGGTGACGCTAAACTGCTGTGAGCCGTAAGCGTATTGATGAGACTCAATACAGCGAAGCAATCTCTCTAATATCCCTGTGACATTTTCACCGCCATCAAGCGGGATCAGCAAAATAAACTCTTCACCACCCCAACGAATCAATTGATCTTGCTTACGCAGTTGACCTTGGAGTACTTGGACCGTTTCCTTAAGCACCATGTCACCGATGTCATGGCCATGTTGATCGTTAAAAGATTTAAAATGGTCGATGTCTAATACTGAGACAAGTACGTTGGAGGTAACGATTTTCTCTTGTTTGACCCATTGCTCTAGGTAGCGTCGATTGTAGGCTCCGGTGAGCAAATCGGTGTGGTTTTGCTCTTTCAATTCGGAATTTGACTGCTTTAAACGTAACAAGACTCGCGCAGCAAAGTAGCTGACGAAAATGAATAATGCGGTATAGAGAATGTTCTTCGAGCGTTGCTCCTCCAACTTTGCTGCTTGAAGGGCATTGGTTGCTTCCAGTAGCTCGACTTCGCGCTTGTTAAGCGTGCGCTCTAACGCGCCTTTCTCACTGATGATTTCTTCATTGTAAGTTTGTCGATTGAAGTCCTGTTTCAGTAGTGCGGACTGCTTCATATAGTTGAGCGCTTGCTGATAGTCACCTAGCTTTTCATATGCGGTGACAAGATGCGCCAGAAGTTGGAGTTCCCAAGCTGTTTCTTTGCTTTCGGAAATAGCAAGAATATCCAGAGACTTGTGCGCATAGGCTATGGTTTGGTCATAGTTCTCTTGCGCTAAATAGGCGGTTGCAAACGAATCATAGCAAGTGGCTAACATCACCGGGGAGTCGGGAGATTGCTTGGACAGATCGAGGCAGCGCTGCGCCATATCCAAGGCTTCAGTCGGGCGGCCAACACTAGAGTAGAGTTGAGACATATTAGACAAGGTCGAAAACTTAATGCGATTTGAGCCCGTTTTATCGGCTTCTTGAAGTGCTAATCGCATGTAATCCGCTGCTTGTTGATGGTCGCCTGTCGCGAAATAGATAGCACTTGAGTTGGCGTAAAGAATCGCCTCAAACAGACTGTTGTCATAGTTATTCTCAACGTAGAGTGACAGCGCATTCTTAATGTATGAATTGGCTTGTTTCCACTCCTCAGATTGCATGTACACGGTGGCGATATTATTGAGTGTCATGGTCGCTTGGAAGTTGTCACCGATCTCATTGACCAAAGCATAGGCCATCTTGTAATAGTTGAGGCTGCCCTTGATGTCAGAGTGCTGCATTTTGATATTGCCTAGCCAGCGATAAATTCTTGCCAGTAAGCGCTTATAGCCAATCTCTCTTGCGATAGGAATCGTCTCGTGCAGCAAGCGTTCTCCTTCACGCAGTTGATCCGATTCGATCAGCTTAATTGCGTTATTGAGCTTGGCTTCCGCTGTTATCCAACTGATGCCATTTTGCTGTCCGATTTGGACTAAATCTGGCGGAGTGTTGATGGCTATCCCTTCATACTTTTTCAGGTTCAGCAGGCCAAAATAGTATAACGCTTTGCCTTGTACTGATGCGTTGCTCGGCAATGAAATATTACTGAGCTGGACCTGACCAGGGCGACATAGGGATTGGTAGTAGAAGTTAAGCATTGAGCGTTCATCACTTTCAACCTGTTGATAGAGAAAGTCATGCTGTGGTTCTACATTGCACGCAGCGTGCGCAGAAAAAGACGCACTCAGAGCAAAGTAGGTGATCACAAAAGAAAGGTAACGCTTCATCAATACCGCAACATTTAAAATAGAGTAATACTCTAGTTTACCATCTTATAAATAACCTGCACTTCATTGGGGGTAAAATTCCCTCTGTTTAATAAATAATTAAATTACAACTTTAGTTCATGGTGACCTTATTGAAGTCAATCCATCCGTTTGCCAGTAAATCTGGAGTGGATACGCTCTCTGAAATGCTGAGGTCTTGCTGCACGTGATAAAGTGGTTGGTATAAGCCTTTCGCTTTTAAGTCGCGTTCGATGCGTTGAAAGGCATTGAGCTTAGCTTTCTCTGTCGAAAGAGCGATCGCTTTGACGCATTGATTGTGTAACCATTGCGTTGACTTGGCATCTAAGCAGGCGAGGTTAGAGAAAGTACACAGCAACCAGCCTAGCCACGACATTGGCAAGTCCTCACCAAAGACTTCTCCGGTTACTATGATGTCGAAATCGCGCAACGTATCGAGCTGATTAAATACGGGATATTCCAATATCGTCAATTTATTGGTGACGCCAACTTTACTCAGCGCCGCGCTGATAAGCTTGGCCGTTTCAATGTGAGTACCTAGCTGATAGGTCACAATCTGTAATGGTTCACTTGGTTTATTGAGCTCACTTAATGTTGTTTCCGCTTGCGTGAGATTAGCTTTGGCAATCGGCTGTGGGGTTGAGAGCATTCCGCTAGATTGTGCGACGACTTCACACTGCGCTCCACTCGGTTCGCCCATCACCTGCATAAGAGTCTGTAGCCAAAATCGATGTTGGCGTTTTTTCATCCATGAGTGGCGCAGAGGGTTGAGCATGGCATGTACACAACCGAGCTCCCATTGTTGCTTGGAGTGAAATAGTGGCGCAGTATGTGCTCTTAGATGGCTTGCATGTACCACGTCGCAGTTGAGTTCCAAACTCTTGGCATTATTACCCACGTTCCAGATTTCGATACCATCTATCCATGGTCGGTAACCATGATAGTAAGGGTTGACGGTGAGTAGTGTGCGCCACTCGCTTTGCTCCGCTAGCTTAAATGAACCGCTGCCAATGATGTGTCCTTGCTCCATTTTAGTGATCCCTGTTGCGCCATGTGCAAGTAGCTTAGGCACCAGTTTCGGCGCTGACCGACTAACAAAGACGAGTGAAAGTAGATCTTCGATGATGATGTCGTCGATGAAATTAAACAGAGCCTTACTGGCGGTTGGTGATTGACTCAAACGCTGAAAATGCTCTTTGACATCCTTTGCCTGCAGTGGACTGCCATCGTGAAATTTTAGCCCCTTACGCAGCTTAATATGAATCCTATCGTGCTCTATTACCCACGAGTGGGCGAGGTCACCTTGTAGTGAGCCATCAACGGGATCGACGTGGAGAAGTCTTGCGTAAAGGTAAGAGGCGATATGTTGTTCAGTGCGGCGATTGATGCCAATCGGGTCTAGGTCGTGCGTTGCCCGATAAAAGGGTATTTGCAATATGTCTTGCTGCGAGTCAGTAGCTTGGTATTGGGATAAGTAATGGCTGAGGAAACTGTCCCGTTGGTTCGGTTTTACTAAGTCTAGCGCCTGTTCAATTTTACCGTTTTTGAGCAAGTTTTGAGCTTTCTCAATCAGAATCGGGTCGATACAAGTGACTAATTTGGCCTTGGGCAAGTTTCCTCTACCGACACCGGGCTGCCATAAAATGTGATGATCGCTAATCAAACGTTTAATCAGAAACTGGGTATTGCGGCGGGTACAGCCAATAAACTCACTGAATTGGTTGAGAGAAATCGACGTCCAATCGTTTGTGTTTAACGTGTCTCGACAAAATGCGAGGGATTTCCAATAGCTCATAAAGGTGAAATTCCGTTTTTTAATTTCTATTTTTCTTCATCTTTTAATCTCGATAATAGGAGATTCTCTTCAGGATGAAAGGATAAATAAATGAATACGTTAGCTCAGCCTCATTCTTCTGTTTGGCGTAATCGCTCGTTTCAGGTGCTGTTTTCTAGTGCGTTGCTGGTGGCATTTTCGGCACAAATCTACAATTTGGCGCTGCCTCTGTTGGTGTATGAGCTTACCGAGTCAGCGCAAATGATGGGCTGGATGAGGGCGGTTGAGTTTCTGCCTAACCTACTGCTGGCACTGTTTATTGGTGTGTGGGTTGATAGGGTAAACAAAAAACGTTGGTCTCAAGCGATGCTACTGGGGCAACTTTTGGTCGTGCTTTGCTCATACTTTGCGGTCGAATGGCTATCGCAGCCTCTGTGGGTATTGTTTCCTGCGGCTTTTGTCATGATGGCGATGAACTACGGCTATCACAACGCTCGAATGACGATGCTAAAGAGCGCGTTGCCAGAGCAAGTGCAAAATACCGCAGTCGCAAGGATGAGTTCGCTAAATAGCCTTATGGAAACAGTAGGGCCAGTGCTTTCCGGTACGCTACTGTTGGTTTCAGCCATCCACAACGTCTTTCTGTTGGTTGCTTTCCTATTGCTGCTCGCGTTCTGGCAACTGGAAAAACTCGAATTTACTCACCAACCTATGAATGATCAGCGCAATGTGCTCGATTCTCTAAAGGAAGGCTGGCAGGTTCTAAGAGCGGAGCGCAACATGTGGCAAATCACCCTTGCTGTGATGGTGATTAATACCACGGGCGCGGTGTTCTGGATTCAAGCCATTTATTACGGTAAGGCCGAACTGGCTTTAAGCTCAATAGAGGTCAGTTATTTAATCGCCGCATCAGGCTTTGGCGGACTGATAGGCGCATTTAGTGCCGACAAGGTACGGGCAAAAATGGGACTTGGTCGACTGCTCATCGTCTCTTTATCTTTAGAAGCAATTGGCTTTGTTCTACCCTTGCTGCTACCCAACGTTTGGGGACTTATTGTGGCGTTTCTGTGGGTCTCTGCAGTCGGTTTGTACGGCAGTATTTGCATCTGGACCTATCGACAAGAAGCGTTTGAATCGCAATATCTTGGCCGCGTGGCAGGCATTACTGGCTCACTATTTAAATTGCTTATGCCGATTGGACTCGCGGCATCGGGGTACTTGATTGCTTGGTTTGGTGTTAGTGCGGTGTTTATTTGTTGCTGTGCAGCTCAAATTGCGACGGCGTTGATATTGTGGCAAACCTCAGTACGGGAAATCGCCTAATCTCAGAGTGTCTGATGACTTTACCTGTCTATAGCTCTATAGTTTAGGCTATATACCACTAAACCGTTATTTAGGTAGCTTTTCATGTATAAAATCTCTCAGCTCGCTGAACTATTGGGCCTTTCTCGTACCACCTTGCTTTACTATGAAAAGCTTGGGCTGATTAAAGGTCAGCGTATGAGCAATGGCTATCGTTCATACGGAGATAAAGACCTCCAACGCTTAAAGTTGCTGCAAAACTTGCAAGCGGGTGGTCTAACTCTAAAAGAGTGCCAATCGTGTTTGGATGAGAAGATTGATCGAGCGCTTTTGAAACAAAGGCTGAGCGAGCTTGATCAAGAAATTGAGAAGAAGCAGAAATCGCGTGATTTGTTGGCAGCACTGCTTGGTGAGAGTCGTTTAGATGAGTGGCATAGCAACCTAAATAACATTGCTCCTGATGCGCACCTTGAATGGTTGATAAAGCAGGGCTTCGATGAAAAACAAGCGATGCATTTAAAGTGGTTGTCGAAAGATATGAATGAACATGAGCGTTACATGCAAGATTTTATGCGGGTCTTTGAAGCGTTAGAACGCTGGGGGCCGGGGAGCGAATTTGATACTGACAAAGCACTTGGTCTGCTGCCTGATAAAAGTGGAGAGTGGCTAGAGATTGGTTGTGGCCAAGGTATCGCGACCAAGCTACTGGCGAGTCATACGGATGCGCATATCACTGCGATTGATAATGACCAGCCTGCGCTTAACTTCCTTGATAACACTCTTCAGACGCTCGGCCTCAGTGATCGAGTGACTACCGTCTGCGCCGATATGGGGAAATTACCATTTCAGCATGGGACTTTTGATGTCATTTGGGCTGAGTGCAGCGCGTACATTATTGGGGTTGAGAACGCGCTAAAAAGCTGGCGTAAATTACTCAAACCTAATGGGATACTTGTTGTGAGTGATCTTGTATGGCGAGTGGATGAGCCTAGCCAAGACACTAAGGCATTTTGGCAAGGGGAATACCCAGATATGACGACAGCGACGTCACGAGTCAAACTGGCTCAGCGACTAGGGTATGAAGTGGTGAACTCCTTCCCGATTAGTGATGAGTCATGGGATAACTACTATCAACCACTTAGCCAACGCATTGATGAAGTTGAAAAAGTGCTAGAAGGCTCAAGTGCAATTGAAAGCCTGAAACGTGAAGTCGAAGCTTATCAGCAGCGAGAGCACCAGTTCGATTATCAGATGTTTATTTTAAGGGTGGCGGAGTAAAAAATCTTAAACAGTGTTTGACCTGTCTATAACTTTACAGTTTATGCTGCAGGCACAAATTTGAGAGGAATGAATAATGAATTACGGTATTTACAACACCACTGAAACAGCATCGATTATCGAGTTATTTAGCAGAACATTTTCCGATTCAGAAGGGCCAGCAGAAGGTCAAATGATCGGTGAATTGGTCAATAATCTTATCTCGCAAACCCCTGAGCAAGACATCTCAGTTGCAGTGGCGAGAGATGGTAGTGACGTTGTTGGTTGTATCTTGTTTACTCGCTTAGCGTTTGAAAATGAAAATGAAAGTGAGTGCTTTTTGATGGCGCCTGTGGCCGTACGCACAGATTACCAGGGTAAAGGCGTGGGTCAGACATTGATCGAATTCGGCTTAACTTCAATGCGAGACCAAGGGGTGAAATTGGCCTTTACCTATGGTGACCCGAAGTTTTATAGCAAAACTGGATTTGATCAGGTGACTGAGCAAGCCTTTAAAGCGCCACTGCCATTGAGCTTTCCTCACGGATGGATGGCTCAGTCATTGGGCGAAGAGAAGATTGAAGCGCTTGCTGGTCTTAGCGTTTGTGTGCCTGAATTTAACAAACCTGAATTGTGGTAATTCAGTGTGATTTAACACTCCCTGATGGGCATCTTGCTCATCGGGGAGTTTTTATATTCGCCTCAAGGTCGAGATCGACTCGATAGTTTTGTCGTCATTGATACTCTATTATCGAATAGCATGAATAAATGGATGAAATAAACAGCTATGGAACCGAGAGTCAGCATCATCACCCTAGGGGTAAAGGATCTTCAACGCTCATTTGAGTTTTACACTGGACTTGGCTTTCCAAGTTCAAGATCGCCGGAAGATGGAATTATTTTCTTTAAGACGGGCGGGGTGTGTTTAGCGCTCTATCCACTCGAAGCACTTGCTGATGATGTCTCACCGGATATGGCAGTCAAGTCGTCAGGCTTTGGTGGTATCACTTTGGCTCACAATACTCGTTCCAAGCCTGAAGTCGACGATATTCTTAACAAAGCCGTTAGTCTTGGTGCAAAGTTGGAAAAGCCCGCCCAAGATGTTTTCTGGGGAGGCTATAGCGGTTACTTTTCTGATCCTGATGGTTATTTGTGGGAGATTGCTTTTGGCGACTGCTGGGAGTTTAATCAGGATGGATCATTGGTTATCGATTAAGGGATAAAAGTGCAGTTACAACGCATTCATCATGTGGCAATTATTTGTTCAGACTACTCAGCGTCGAAGCGCTTCTACACGCAAGTGCTAGGACTTAAGGTATTGGCTGAAAACTACCGTCAAGAAAGAGACTCATACAAGTTAGATCTTGCCTTACCAGACGGCGGGCAATTGGAGTTGTTTTCTTTTCCCAACCCTCCGGCAAGACCATCTAGACCAGAAGCGCAAGGTTTACGGCATTTGGCTTTTACCGTTGAATCTGTAGAAGGTTACGCCAACTACTTGGCTGAAAAGGGGATAGAGGTAGAGCCGATTCGCATCGATGAATTTACCGGTAAGCCGTACACGTTTTTCAGCGATCCGGACGGCTTACCTTTAGAGCTTTATCAGGCCTAGCTTAGGACTTCACGCTTAATAACAGAGAATACTCCAGCTTCGCGGTTACTAGGGGCTGCGAAGCGTGCAACTTCTTTGACCTTAGGGTGAGCATTTTCCATCGCGTATGAATGGTAGCTCGCCTTAAGCATCTCCAAATCGTTTAGGTAGTCACCAAAGCTCATGGTTTGTTCATGAGAGAAGTTCAATGACTGCTGAAGAAATTCAATTGCAGCGCCTTTAGATGCCTCTGCATTCATCACATCAAGCCAGATTTTGGCACTGACAACGACTTGGTGGCTAGCCCCAAATGCTTGATTGAATGATGGGTACACAAGTTCTTCTGTACCGCCAAAGTGGCATATTGCGATTTTAATAAACTCGTCTTCGACGGTCAGTAGGTCTTCTACGTATTGGCAGTTCTTGTAATATTTAGAGAACTCAGCGATTGCCTGAGGGTCTTGCGTTTCAATATAGGCTGACTTTTTCCCGCACAACACGATTTGCGCGCCATCGATTGATCTTGCTTGGTTGATGATAGCTTGGATAGAGTCATCGTCCATTCCGCAGCTATACAGCTCTTTGCCTTGGTGCATTACCATGGTGCCGTTTTCGGCAATAAACATCATGCGATCTTTTAAAGGTGCGAATGTTTCAATCAAGCTGTAATACTGACGGCCAGAAGCTGCGGCAAAGATAATGCCTTTCTCTTCAAGTTGTGGGTATAACTCAAAGAATTCAGGGCTAAGTTGGCTGTTTTCATCAAGAAGGGTTCCGTCCATATCGGCGGCAATGAACTTTATTTGCTGGTGGCTCATTTGATAAGGGTACATAGGTTAGAAAGAAGATTTGTGCACCTTAACTTACACGACTCTTAGGGCGAGACAAGTTAAATTTTTAGCAAATAGACAAAACCCTCCAACTTGGAGGGTTTTTGTAGTTAATAAGATGGTAAGCTAGATTAGTCGCCGAAAATCCACCATTTATTGCTGTTCTCTTCGCGTTTTTCTTGACCTTGCTCAGAGCCTTTATCTAGCTCTTTGCGCTCCTTGTCAGACTTTTTACCTTCGTGTTTGTCTTTTCCTTTAGACTTATCTTTTTTCTTATCTTTGTCTTTCTTGTCATCATCTTCGTCCTCGTCGTCTTCATCACGATCTTTAGACTTGTTATTCTTGAGCTTTTCTTTCTTATCTTTCAGTTTATCTTTCGCTTCTTCTAGTTCGTCCGCTTCATCTTCAAGTTCTTCGAGCTCTTTTTTTAACTTGTCTTTGTTCTTGCCTTTGGCTTTTTTAGCTTCGTCACGTTTCTCTTTAATGAGCTTGTCGAGGTTTTCTTCATGCTCTTCGAGTTCAGCGTCGAGCTTTTTCGCGTCGGCAAAAGTTTTTACTTCGTCAAGATCCGGTTTGCCTTTACCAGCCCATTCAGGTTTTTCGGCCAGCGCTGCGCCTGATGCAATAGCAAGAGATACAAAAATGGCTAATGATGAACGTTGCATTTTATCTTCCTTAATTTATGCGGGATATCATTCGATATTAGGCGTTTTGATTTTATTATCAACCGTAATAGTCTGATTAACAGAAAGTTTACATTCCTAGAACTTAGTACGGACTTAACTTAATCATTTACTCGATGATTCCGGTTTTGGGGTATTCGAATTAACCAATGGAAATGAAGGTCGAAAGCCTTAAACGAAAAAGCCTAGCGCGAGGCTAGGCTTTTAGAGTAGAACGTCAGAGGTTAGGAAACTTTATCGAGCTTTGGGCTATCAGCTGGCTCTTCATCTGATGGCTCTGAGAAAATTTCGGCGACCGCACTACGCTCTAATTCGCCTTGCAAGTTGCCATCTTCATCAACGACAGGCAAAGAGTAGTCGTACGACATGGTATCGACCAACACCTCTTCGATAGCAGCATCAGGTGATACCGAAGGTACCTCTTCATAGATTTCTTCACTGATGGCTTCTTCAGTTGTCGCTTTCGCCGCGTCGTTTAAGCCTTCTTTGGTTAATACTCCTTGGTAACCTTCTTCAGTCACATGGTAGGCGTAATCTTGCTTGATGCCTTTCATTTGCGAGATGGCTTCTTGGATAGTATTGGCGCTGATTCGGTAAGCTTGTGGGTTCATCACGGTTTCAACCGTCAGTGCACGCGCTCGGTTTACATCTTTGACGAAGGCTTCCACATAATCATCAGCAGGGTGAAGTAAGATTTCATCCGGGGTACCTTGCTGAACCAACTCACCATCTTTCAAAATCGCAATTCGGTCACCTAAGCGTAGTGCTTCGTCTAGATCGTGAGTAATGAAAACGATGGTCTTGTGTAGCTTTTCCTGTAGCTCAATCAACTGATCTTGCATCTCACTGCGGATCAATGGGTCAAGCGCAGAGAAAGCTTCATCCATCAGCAAGATTTCTGCGTCAGTACACAGCGCACGGGCTAGACCAACACGTTGTTGCTGACCACCAGATAGTTGAGATGGGTACTGCTTTTCATAACCTTTTAAGCCAACCGTTTCTAACCACTCATAGGCTTTAGCAAGGCGCTGAGTTTTTTCGATCCCTTGAACCTCTAAGCCGTAAGCAACATTGTCGACCACGGTGCGGTGCGGTAGTAGCCCAAAACGCTGAAATACCATCGACATTTTGTGACGGCGGAACTCTTCCAGCTCTTTTTGGTCGAGCTTCATTATGTCTGTCCCTTCAACCAGAATCTGTCCTTCGGTTGGGTCGATCAGTCGATTGAAGTGACGAATTAAGGTCGATTTTCCAGAGCCAGATAGCCCCATAATAACGAAGATTTCACCTTGCTTGATGCTGAGGTTAATCTCTTTCAAACCGACGGTGTGACCTGTTTCCGCTAGAACTTTATCTTTGCTTTCACCTTGTTTAACACGCGGCATTACCTTGTGAGGCTTTTCGCCGAAGACCTTATACAGTCCACTGATTTCGATAAGTGGTTTAGTCATGTTTTAGATCTCCAAGGTGGGCTTGCGTTCTTTTTGCGTAAGCTTGTGAAGCACGATCGAACAAGATCGCAAGGACAACAATTGCAAAACCATTCAGTAGCCCAAGAGTGAAATATTGGTTTGTGATGGCCTTGAGTACAGGTTGTCCCAGTCCTTTAACGCCGATCATTGAGGCGATAACTACCATCGATAGCGACATCATAATCGTTTGGTTGATGCCCGCCATGATGGTTGGCATTGCAAGGGGTAACTGTACGCCGAACAGACGCTGCTTAGCGCTGGCACCAAAGGCCGTTGATGCTTCTAACACCTCTTTGTCGACCAAGCGAATCCCAAGGTTCGTTAAACGGATTACTGGTGGAATAGCGTAAATGACTACGGCAATTAAGCCTGGGATCTTACCGATACCGAGTAGCATTACTACAGGGATCAGATAGACGAAAGCTGGCATGGTTTGCATGATATCAAGCATTGGAGTGACAATGGATTGGACTCGATTCGAGCGGGCCATCGCAATGCCGATAGGAATACCTAGCACAATGGAAAGTAAGGTACAGACAGTAATGATACTTAACGTGCGCATCGTATCTTCCCACATCCCAAAATAACCAATCAGAATAAGGGAAACAAAACAGCCAAGAGAAAGTTTCCACGAACGGCTGGCGGCATAGACAAGACCAGTACAAATCGCTAAGACGAGCATCCAAGGCGTTGAGAGAAGAAGCTTTTCAAACCAGATAAGAAAAGAGAGAAGAGGGTCGAAGAATGATTCGATCATATCTCCGTATTCACGAGAAAAATCTCGGTATGCGCCATCAAGCGTCTTGCGAATCGCTCTAAGATCAGAACGCTCCATTTCAGGAAAGCTGTTGAACCAGCTATCATTTGACATCAATAAGTTCCTTTTATTCTCATTCACCGCGTGTTGCTATGCGGTGAATGAGTACATCTATAGGATAGCGCCAAAGCGCTAAGAGAGTTCTAGTGTTGTTTCTATAGAGCTTGTTTTACTTTATCAGCCACATCTTGTGGTACCCATGCAGTCCAGATTTGCGGGTACTCTTCTAAGAAGTGGAACATTGCTTCTTCACCGTCTGCTTGGTTATCTTCCATCCAAGCTAGCAGTTGGTTCATATCCGCATTGGTGAAGCCACGTTTAGCAAAGTAGTCGTAAGCTTGTGGTGCACGAGAAGCAAACTCTTCTGTAGTAATCGTATGCACTGGTGAAGGTGGGTACATAGTTGGTTTAGGTTCTGCACACTCAGGCTGTGTCGTACAGCCAACAAACTCGGCTTCATCTACGCCACTACCAAAGTCAACTTTGACCATTTCGTATTTACCCAAAACGGCCGTCGGTGCCCAGTAGTAACCAAACCATGCTTCTTCACGTTCGTAAGCTTTCGCAATTGCGCCAGAAAGACCTGCACTTGAACCTGGGTCAACAATGGTAAAGCCTGATTCACCCAGTGCTAACGCATTGAATAGGTGACCAGCACTGATTTGGCAGTTCCAGCCAGCTGGACAGCTATAGAATGCTGATTGATCAGGATCTTCAGGGTGCTCGAATAGTTTCGCGTGTTTCTTAACACCTTCGATAGTGGCCAGCTCAGGGTATTGTTTTACCAAGTATTTAGGTACCCAGAAGCCTTCTTCGCCGCCATCAACTAAAGACTTACCTGCGTAACGTAAGCGTTTTTCCGCCACACCTTTGTCTAGTGCATCTTTTAGGCTGTTACTCCAAAGCTCTGGAGCGACATCAGGTTGACCTTTTTCAATCATCGATGTGCCGGTTGGCATGGTATCGCCCGGAATTAATTCGGCCTCACAGCCATATCCGTGCTCAAGGATGAAGCGGTCAACGTTGGCCATCACAGTGGCAGAGTTCCAGTTCATATCTGCGATGGTGACTTTGCCACATTCATCAGCTTGGGCCTGAAAAGCGGTCGCGGTTAGCGTGAGTAATGCAGCTGTTTTTAGTTTCATTCTAATTTCCTTTTTAATGAATACGTTATAAAAATAGCGAATTGATATTTAGAGTTCAAATTATTATGAAAGAGTTATGAGCTGGATTTACTATGAATTGACTTAATATCGAGCGTAAATGGCATGAAAAATAGACATTATTTATGTTGATATCTAAGGTTTTTCATAAAAAATGTAACGATTTGTTTTGAGTTCAAATTAATTTTTAGGGTTTGTATCGTTAGTTAATCAGTTGACCAGACGTTTTTAATATCTGGCCATCCCCAGTTGGTCAGTGCCACATCGTTAAGAACCCCTTGGAAACGCAGAGTTTGCCTATGGTGAAAGAGTGGTGAAAGCCAGAACTGGTTAATCAATGCTGATGCAATAGGTTCTAACGCATCCAAATAGTTATTTAATGGCGTTTGTGAACGAAGTTCATCTAAACGTTGCACGAGCCACTGCTTAGACTCGTCGCCGATACAACGCTGAATAATTGGGTTGTGATAAAGGCTGTTGAAAGCGGACGCATGGCGATTATCATCAAGGTTGATGTTGGTGATTATCAGTGATTCGGACAGTTCTCCTTGGCTAGAACGAGTGGTTAATTCGCGATAGGAGTAAGTATTGATAGTGACGTCGACCCCTTGTCGTTCAAGTAGGTACTTCAATGCTGCGGCACAGTTCCACAAAGAGCTATAGTCGTAGACAGCAATACTGAGTTGTTTAGGCAGTGTCACCGACGGCATTTCTGGGCGAGTGATCTTATGCCACATAGGCAGAAGGTTCTCAGCGATTTCGCAGCCAAATAGACGATTGGTTTCATCAAGGTAGCGATAGACTTTATCTGCGGTTAGGTAAGTTGAGAGAAATCGTCTCTGAGCATCATCAAGAGCTTGGTCGGCGCTTTGATTAAATAGGATGAACATGCAGCCATCTTCAATTCGGCTTTTTTGGACATCCTTTTCTTTGTGCAGGCTCACCGCATGAGATACATAGTAATTACACTGCTTGTCTGATTGTGCTCCAGGTTGATTAGTGTGAATCTGCTGTTTTTCCAGTCCCAGTTCGTCGAGGTGCCAAATGGTCACTTGATCGGTGAGTGCTCGGCAGGCGTAGTAGCGTTCAAATGCCTGTAAACAGAGTTTTGTTTGCGTATGCTCTGTCACCTCAAATGGCCCAGAACCGACCACTTGGCGAGCGGTTGATTGGCTGATCTGGCTTGGTGGCTGGATAGAGTACTTAACCCCCGAAATAAGTCCGCCGAACCCTTGGTCAGGCTTCGACAGTTTAAAGACCACCTTGTTACGTGTTGGCGAATGAACTGCTGTTAAGTGGTGGAGTTCACTTTGGTAATCTTCGAGTTGCATCAGTTTACTGAAAAGTTCGCTAATGCATGGGCCATCGATAGCGGTGCCATTATGAAAACTCAAACTTGGGCGCAGATAGAAAGTCCACTCAAGGCTCTCTTCATCATAGTACCAGTGGTGGGCGAGTTGCGGCTGCAATTCTCCACTATGAGAGCTACCGACTAAGCAGCAATATACTTGGCGAAGCAAATAACGCTCACTCGATCTTTGTAGCTGATGGGGGACGAGACGTTCAAAGGGGCGTTTGTAGGTCAGCTGAATATGCAGCATACCCTCTCGGAGGGAAGCGCCTGAAGTACTTTGTAGCAGCCTGCCAAAAGCAATTTCGTCGTCATCGAGTATAGATAGCGCCTTTTCGTACTTACCTTGCAAAATTCGTTTGGCGGCCAGCCTATTTTTAAGCTCATCCAACTCTAGGTTCAGTACCAAGCTGGAACGTTGGTTACGTCCCGGTTTTGGTGCCCAAGTTAACCATTCAAGCTGCTGCATTTGGCTTAGTAAGTTGCGAGCGTGTCGTGGACTGGTAAACAGCAGCTCGGCCACCATAGGCAATGCAGTTTTGATCTCAACGCCGACTCCCATAGGAACGAGTCGGGTGTAATAGCGGATAAGATTTAAGTCAGACACGGAAACTCTCAACAAACCAAGCAAAGTTGACACTTAGTTTGTTCCTATTTTGGCTGAGTTTCTACACCGGTATGTCTAAATTCGCCAACAATTGACAATAAGAGGAATGGAATGAATTTATTTGGCCAGTTTTTCTGTTCCGTATTAAGCGAGACAATAACTGCAACTAAGGAGGCGAAGATGCAAAAAGAAGTAATGATACGTTACTACCAAGCGCGACTCGCTAACTCTTCAAGTAAGTTGGAGAAATTGGCGCTGTTGAGCCTATTAGAACTACTGACTTAACCGTCACTGGTAGTGAATCAAGCCAAGCGGCATCAAACAAAACTTGCTCCTGACCCCCACGAAACAGTTTATTGATGCCGCTTTTTTGATTAAAGAGGTTTGTATAACGTTATCCACGTCCCTCTATCTAGACCACTGATGTTTACTCCGGTCACGTTACTGGCTTGAGTTACACCTGTTGGTAACCAATTGACGTTGATGGAATCAAACTTATTGGCAACGGATGCTTCAATACCGGTTTCTTCAAGTAAAAAGCCCATATTAGTTGCTTTCCAGTGTGCGGAAGGCGTTGCAGCCCATTTGTCTTTAATACGGTTGGTAATGAGCTGCGCAGCGACTTTCAGCTTAGGACCAGAAATTTTAGCAAACTGGAAATATTCGATCGAATTACCGACAACGGCCACCGCTTTGTCATTAAGCACTCTTAGGTCTTTTACCGCACTGCCTTGAATAGGGAACTGCTCGATGACTTGGTATTTGCTGTTATCCAACAAGTAGAGTGAGCTATCGGTTACCACTGCTGATTGTTTGCCATTAGGGGATGACTTTACAAAATGGATAGCAGCATCCAATTCAAACTTATTTAACTCTGTTGCGAATTGACTCTTCTCTACCCAAGTAACGTTGTTATCTTTAAGGCCAAAAATCAGTTTATCGTTAATCGTGAATGCCGCTGCTTTCGCATTGTTGATACCGATGGTTGATTTCGCTGCTAATGTTGTCGAGTCAATCAATACCGCATCATCGCTGCCGCCAGCACCACTATCGACAATCAAGAGCTCAGACTCATCAAGTGAAGCTACAACAAAATCTTGTGTCGCTGATAGAGTGTAACTTTCAGAGCCCATCACCAGTTTGTCAGCGCTTAACCAGCGCAATTTATCTTTTGCGTAAATGCCATCGTCTAGTTCTGCAATGATCGATTTCTTCTTGTAGAGCGGCATCATCCAGTTGAAATTATCATTGAAGCAGCGCTGTGCAGATAGATCCGCATCAGGGTTTACTGGAGTTGGTTTGGGGATTGGAATGGGTACGCTACCGGAAGCACCACCGTATGCATCAATGGTGACTTTTGATTGTTTGGCAATTTGAGTGGATTTATCGTGCAAGCTGGTCAGGAAAATACCACTGGTTCCTGCTGAGCCACACTGTTCACTGGCTTGAGCGACTAGTTTAGGCTGATAAAGCTTGTAAGACTGAATACTATTCAGTGCAGGCTCAATTTGAACAAGCTTATGTTCGCCCTGCTGCCATCCAAGTAAGTCGTCGATGCTGCCTCCGTGATGGTGATCATCGTCGTCGTCATCATCATCGTCATAGCGATTGATTGTCTTAAGTTGAGCCATTTGTTGTACAGAAGCACTGACCGCATTATTTCTGTTGCCAATATCAATTTGCTTCACATTGTCAGACGCATCTAAGAAGACAATCTTTTGATTGGCAGGATTATACGTAATCGATTTCGCCCCGACGAGCGATGAGTCGACCTGCGAGCCCTGCACGGTAAGTAGGCCATCAAAAGAAACATGTCTACTTGGTTGTGACTTTAGATTAATGCTCGATAAATCAATAGTTTGATTGGCAATCATAAGATCGAGCGCATGGGCAATATTGAGCATGGGATCGAACTGCCCTTGGCTCTGAGCTTGACGTAAAGTTTTTAGTAAAACTTCGGTCTGTTGTTTGGGGCCGTGGGTCGTGTCGACATGTAAAAAATTAACCCCGACTTTATCACCAAGCGCTTTTTGCAGATAGGTGATAGCGCTCTCTTCATCGCCTTTTAATGCTGGGTTAAACAGCATCTCACTATGCACTAAAGTGGTGAATGGTGACACCATCTCTGAGCCTGCATGAGCAGTCAGAATCGCCCCGTTATCATTGATCATTTTTGAATAGGTGCTGGTGTCAGAAATCTCTTGTTCGTAGGTACTACATACTCCATCCAGATCTGTATCCGCACACTCTTTAAGAGAAGAGTATGAGTATGCATCAACACTACTTGTCGATGAGGTCGAGTCATCCGAGCCTCCTCCACAAGCACTGAGAAGTAGTACACCTGAAATAGAAAGTGCCAATTTGCACATTGGATAATTTTTAAGCATAGTCAACCGATAATTTTATTGAATTCCATCTTGTACAGTATTAATCGCTGCTATTTAATCATCTTATAAAATAAAAGATCAAATGATATTGATAATAAATATCATTTAAATTAATATCGCCGCTCAATTTTGTTGTTGGTTTTATAAATCATGGAGTCTGGACGGTGGGACTACTGGTCAAAAAACTTGGGGCTGGCGCGATAACAATTGCGCTTGTTGGCTGTGGCGGAGGAAGCGAATCTGATGCGAAGATTTCCTCGCCAGAAAGTAAGGTATCTGCCAAGAGTTTGTCTGGTGTCGTGATGGATGGCTACTTAAAAAACGCCAATGTCTGCTTGGATAAGAACAGTAATTCTGTTTGTGATAGTGCAGATGGTGCGATAGTTCTGACCGATGAAAGTGGTCATTACGAGCTGCCGTTCGAGGGCGATGTTTCTAGTTACAATCTGCTTGTCGAAGCGCTTTCTGGCGTCACTGAAGATATGGATAATCCAGGTCAAGTTTTACTTAGTGATTTTACTCTAGAGGCGCCAGCGACTCGACCTGAAATCATTAGCCCTTTGACCTCTATGGTATCGAGCATAGCACAAACGACGGGTGTCAGTTTCGACGACGTGGCTAAGAGTTTGGCTAGTGATCTGAATGTTTCAGAACAGACGATTACTTCTGACTATGTCGGCAGTTCGAACAATGAAAGTCAGCAGATTCATATGCTGGCACGTGGGATCACCAAGGTACTTCAGTCCGCTCAAGAAAGCTCAGTTAGCGGCGGTGTCACTGAAGAACACGCAAGAAAAGGCTCAATGCAGCGACTGGCGAATCTTGATGTCGCCGCGTTAAAGCAGCGTACAGACAATCTCTCTCACGGAGCGAAAAATACCGATCAAGCGCTAGCTCAAATTGCGGGTGACTATAAAAACGATTTAAAGATTACCCCTGATGATATCAAGGGAGATAAGGTTTTATCTCGACCAAACGCACCAAAAAATCCAGCAGTCAATGATGCAGCCGATACTTTTGATTGGCATTGGGCTAAACCCTTCAACGCTATCTCAGATTACGAATTCTCATTAGACGGTGGTATGAACTGGCAAAGTGTCACTCAAAAGCCGATCAATGTAGGTTCTGGAGCAATCCCTCAAGGAAACGTGCAAGTCCGTGTTGCTGCCAAGCCTGAAAGGTCGATCGCTACGGGTTCGGTCTTAGTTTCTGATAAAGCCTACACAGATACGCTTGTTGCTCCTGCGCCAACGGCACTAAACCTCAATGATGCGAACAATGAGTTAGATTGGACATGGGCTACTGGTTTTTCATCGTTTCAAGACTATGAATACTCAGTAGATAGTGGCAACCATTGGAAACCAGTAACAGTAAAGCCACAGTACGTAGGTGATATCGCAGTAGCGGCTGGTGAGTTAAAGCTAAGAGTTAAAGCGGATGGTGCCCAAGGACGCCCTGCGGGTCTAATGGCGAAATCGACTCAACCTTTAACGGTGACGCCACCTAAGCCAACCGCTCCGGTAGTGCTTCGAGCTGATGATGCCACCGATATATTAGAAATCACTCTAGTTCAAGGATTCCCTAACCTTAGCGATTATGAAATTAATCTAGGGTCAGGTTGGAACGAGCTGGCAACAAACCCGGTACAGATCGGCAATGTGGATATTGCTTCTAACACGATCCAAGTACGTGTAAAAGCGAATGCTACTAATGGTCGCCCTGCAGGTAGCGCACTTGTGGTTACACAACCATTTACTAGAGCTACCAATAAGCCTTCTAGCCCGACACTTCCTGTTGTCGATAATGCGAATAACCAGTTTGGTTGGACCAATGTGTCTGGGTTCGCAGACGTATCTGACTACGAGCTTTCGACCGATGGTGGTAAGTCGTTTAGCGATGTAAGCAATAACCCTCACGATTTATCTGATAGTAATTTTTCTATTGGTGATGTTTGTGTGCGAGTAAAACAGACGGCCAGCAATGCTACCGGCAGCTTACTGTGTAATGACAAACCTTACTCTGTGACGCCAGTAAAACCGCCAGCACCGAATCATGGTGTGGTTGATGATGCGCTAAATACCTTTGATTGGAATTGGGTTTCTGGCTTTGAAACGATTCAAGATTACGAAGTGAGAATTGAGGCTGGCGAGTGGCAACCGGTTCAAGCCAAACCTGTGCAACTTGAAGATCGTGCCTATGCTATTGGTACGATTGAAGTTCGAGTAAAGCATAATCCAGTCGATGGTCGTGACGCGGGTGAGGTTTTGTCTAACACTGACGAGCTTACCAAGCAACCTGACGCGCCCGTGGCGCCTACATCTCTTGTCGTTGATGACACTGCAAATACCTTAGATTGGGTGAATGTTGCAGGCTTTACCGCTGTTGCTGATTACGAGTGGTCAGCCAATAGTGGCTCAACATGGACACAAGCCGTGGCGAAGCCAATCGTGGTGGGTGATATTGCAAAACGGGCAGGTGAAGTACAAATTCGCGTCCGTGCCAATGGACAAAATGGTCGCCTGGCAGGTGCTGCGGCGCTAACGGCACAAGCGTATACCCAAACGCCGACACTGCCTGCGCCAAGCAATGGTGCAATCAAGGTAGCAAATAACGGCGTAGTGCCAAATATGATCAGTTGGGATTACGTCAATAGTGGCGAGTATTATGACCGAGCTGAGTACTATGAGTTTACCGTAGATAAAGGTACTACTTGGCACGCTGTTACAAACAATCCTCAGTTTGTTGGCCCTAAAGCCTATGACAAAAGCGATGTGGGTATCCGAGTTAAACAGAATGCGATTGCGGGCAAAGAGAATGGTGTGGGTTCGATCCTGTGGGCTTCGGCTTTGACAGGGCAATTTGGTGCGTTTGAATATGTTCCAATGGAAACATGGAATCAGTCATCAGGGTTCAGTTTATACCATGGCTGGAATGGCTACGATACAAAGTGTATTGCCCAATACAATAGCAATGGAGAAGGCGAACCAACATTCTGGGCAGTGACTTCAGTATCAAGGTCTGAGGACGTATTTACGAGAGTCTCTGAGTTAACGACTTGTGGCATTAATCATTGGCAATTACCTAAAGCAGCAGAAGCGCTCACACTAACAACCCGTAGTATAGATACACTGCCGAGTTACGCGAAGTATTACCTAATTTCAAATGACTCAATTGCTTGGTTAGATGAAGCTGGGACAGCGATAGCTTACATAAATGGAGTGAAGACGGACGCACCTTCCTACTCAAATGTTGTCGTGAAATGGCAGCTTGCGAGTGGTACTGAACTTGTTGCGGACATTAATAGCAAACTACCGACGCTAGATAGCTTCTTATATCAGCAGTCTACTGAGTTGACTCAAGCGACATCGTTTTTAACGACGTGGTTAGCAACAAATCAAGCCAAGCAAAAGAGCTACACTGCGTTAAGTAGCGAAGCTAACGTGAAGCTAAGCGCTCTTAATGGGCTAACGGCGAGTTGGGAAGCGCAAAAAGCTCAGCAGCAAGAGCTTGTGAGTAAATTAGCTTTTGAAGCGAAAATTGCTCAGTCTCGTACGGATAGCGAGAGTGCAGCTTTCATTGTTAAAGTGGCAGAGTTTGAGAACAAGTTTGAACAGCTAAGCAAAAACAATGTCGCGCTTGTAGGAGCGATCGAAGCCACCGAATTCGCGGAGAAGCTCGCAAATATTCAATCACACTCTCAGTCAATGACATCTGCGCAAGCGACGTTGCTCGCGGCAAACTCTGGTAGCGCTATCCACCAAGCGACCTTGGCGTTTTACGCGGCATTATTTGATATTGAAAGTGACTATGACACCACTGATGCGCTAAAAGCCGCTCTAAACAATGCATTGAATGGCATCGATAACCAATTCGTAGCGCTGATTTCTGCAATGACAGATTTGGTTACTGAGTTAGATTCAACGATTGCCGTTCATAATGCCGATACATTACATACTACAGCAGAAGATGGATTAAACCGTGCTCACTCTGCGGGGTTTGTAGTAGCGCAATCTGATGCTCTAATTGATGGTCAATTTGCAAAGTTAGACTCATTAGGTCGTTACTTGCCTAAAGCGACATCCTATCAACAGGGCTGGCGTTGTGTGCTCGATACCAATGTTTTGGGGACTAAACGAGTTTGGACACTATTGAGTAGTGGCCTACCTGGCAGCAAAGATGAAGTCGTCTACAATGCAGCGGGGGCTGATTTACCAAGTGTCGTCGGGGCTGGAGGCGTCTTAGAGACAGCGAACAATGACAATCTATGTGGCTTCAATGACTGGAAGATGCCTCATCCAAATCAAATAAAGTCATTGGAAACAGCAACTGTCGCAGGACTTAATAGCGCAAGCAAGACGATTGATGTCAATGTATTCCCGAATCACAAAGGCTTGGTTCCAGAATACGATAAGTCTTACTACAGTGGGGGAACACGTTTCTACTATTGGACGAGTGCCGCTTCGAGTTCTTCAAAGCAATACGCTTATGTGTTTGCTAATACCAGTGAGAGACCTGGCCTACGCGCGTTTGACCTTGATGGCGATAGCTATGACCAGTACGTCACTATGGCACGACTAATGCGCGAAGACTCTGCTGCTTGGGACTATATCGCTAGTGACGGCTCAATCGTCGCGGATCGTGCCTCTGCACAGTGCGCTAAGCATCCAACAACAGGGGAAGTTTGGCAGCTTTTCCACAATGCAACACCAAGTGAGCGTTATAAGACGTTTAACAACATCCAAACGGAGCTCGCTAACTATCAAGGTGGTATGTGTGGCAAGTCAAATTGGGGCTTACCATCTGTGGATGATGTGCGCAGTCTGATCCCTACAGATGCTGCGGTATTCCCATACGCAGCGCCAACAAGTAGCGATTATTCCGACTATGACTACTACGTCACGAATGGTACGACAGGAACAAGTCTTGAATACGTTGAAATAGAACTTGGTGAATCAAACACTCGCTATAACGGCAGCACGAGCCAAAGTAAGTTCCTATATCGCTTCGTCGCTAAATAACCCAAATCTTTAAAAAATAATAATTAATCCAGCCTCCATTGGAGGCTGACTCTCACTTTTTAGGAGTCTATTCATGCTGAATAAGAAAAAACAACGCGGAGCTGCCGCAATTGAATACGCAATTTTGGCCGCAGCGATGTCGGTCGTATTGCTCACCTTAGTCGGCGGCAGTGACGGGCGATTAACGCAAGCGATCACTCAGGCTTATGACACCGTTATCACCTCATTAGAACAGTCTGCAGATTCAGGCGAATAGTTTCGTTAAGTTAAGGAAAAATCATGACAGCGAAACGACTAATGTTGCTTTCTTTGATTTTGTCAGCAGTGGGGATCGCTATCCTATTGCTCAATCCAAGCAAGCCTCAATCCGATCAACCGCAAGCGGCTGCAGAAGTGTTCAAGCGCGTCCTTGTAGCTAAGCAGGGAGTAGTGGTGGGTCAGCCGTATACACTCAATATGTTCCAATGGAAAAGTGTATCGGAGCAAGAACTTAATAACTACCTCGACTTTATCTCGGAGGAAGAGTTTTCTCGTTTAGACCTAAAGCCGGGTATCGCGCATACGGCGATTCAGTCTGGTCAAGTGATGTCTGCGGATGACTTTGAAGCGCCAGCTGGTGGCATCTCGATGGCATTTAAAGTGCAAAGTGGCCATCGCGCAATATCAGTTCCGGTTGATGCGGTAACCGCCAATTCTGGATTTGTTCAGCCCGGCGACAAGGTCGATATCTTGCTGTTGGGTTCTCAAGTCGAAGAACTCAAGAAGTATGACAATCAAGTCGCGGGTCTTTACGTGACGACCATTGCTATTGACGTGAGAGTGTTGGCATTTAATCAATATGTTGACCCACAAGATTTTCAGAAGAATCGCACTGCTTACGGCGCAGATATTCCTGATAACAGCTCGGTCTCTTTGGAAGTTACGCCTGAACAAGCGACCCAAATCGTACTAGCGAATCAAATTGGTAAGCTGACATTGTCACTGCGCGGAGCGGGTGAAATGATTCCTGATGTCGGTGAGAAATACACCGTCACCTCAACACTGCTCAACCCTGATAGTAAGCAGGTCGCGCCAGACTTAGGTTTGATTCAGCTTCGACCAACGAAAGATAAAAACTAGTCGTGATAGGAAAGGACACTATGAATAAAGCATTCCGCTGGTGGAGCTTGTTATTGCTTCCTGGTCTGTTTTTCTCATTTGCTTCATGGGCAGCGCCACTAGAAGTAAATATTAATGAAGCGAAGATGATCAACTTGCCGCAAGATGCGAAATCGATCTTCATCTCTAATACACATATTGCGGACTACCAGCCGATGACCAACACCAAGATTATGGTGTTTGGTATGCAGGCAGGCACCGCGACCATTACCATCTTAAATGCCCAAGAGCGCGTCATTTACAACAACAAGATTCGTGTTGTTCATGATACTAAGGAATTGGATTCGTTGATCGCAGCGCAGTTTCCAGAAGCATCGGTTCACTCTGAGTCGTTAGGCGGAAAATTGTGGTTAAAAGGTAATGTACCAACACCCGTTATGGCGCATAGCATTGTGAGCGTAGCAAAAGGGTATTTGTCGCCGGTGATTGCTCCTCAGCAATCAGAAAACGGTTCGACTTCATCTGACAGTTCAACTCAGAACAATGGCAGTGAAAACGGTGATGAACTCGTCAATCAACTGGTGGTAACCATGCCAACCCAAGTGAACATTCGCGTTCGCATTGCGGAAGTATCCCGTAACGTATCCAACAAATTGGGTATTAAGTGGGGCTCACTTGAAGCGGGTATGGGGAGTTTTTTGTACACCAAAGCTTGGGATGTAAGCAGCTGGGGAAAACCAACATTAGGTGCGCTGGTTGATGCCCTGGCGTCTGACGGCACGATGTCGATTCTTGCTGAGCCAAACTTAACCGCCATGTCAGGTGAAGATGCTAGCTTCTTGGTTGGTGGAGAGATCCCGTTGCCATTGATTAATGGTGATACGGCAACCGTCGAGTACAAGCCGTTTGGCGTTAACTTGAACTTTACACCGGTTGTGCTTGGTCCTGATCGTATTAGCCTGCGAGTTTCACCTGAAGTGAGTAGCGTGTCGGTCGACAATCAAACGACATTGAATGGTAATACTTACCCATCATTCACTTCTCGCCGTGCTACCACCACCATTGAATTGGCAAGCGGACAAAGCTTTGCACTTGGTGGCCTGCTTCAAAGCAGTGAAATTGATCAACTGCAGAAGCTACCAGGCGCTGGTGATATTCCAATCTTAGGTGGCTTATTCCGTTCAAGTGAGTACCAACGTAAAGAAACCGAACTGATCATTATTGCCACTGCTTATCTTGTTGAGCCAGTGCGTAATGACGCGTTACCTCTTCCTACCGATAACTTACTGCCACTTAGCGATCTGGAGCGCTTGCTCGCGATTCCTCGATCCCGCAGTAAGCAGGTGAAAGGCAAAGACACTTACACGGACAATCGAGCGCCACGTTTGCTCGGTGATAACGGTTTCTACTACTAAGGTAATTACGTCATGATCAAATACATTTTACCTGCCTTGGTATTACTTGGCGGATGCAGTTCATCTCCGATTGAGCGATCGCCGGCGCTGGATGTGGTTTCGGTGACCAATAAGCTGACATTAGCCATGCAAAGTTCCTCTTTAACCGCAAAGCAAAGTGAAGCGGTTGAGCAGTTTGTGCAACGTAAAGGCTCCCCATATGGTTTGAACGTCAAGCTGGTGAGTTTAAGCGAAAGCGGTCAACGTGGCTTAAATCAAATTGAAGCGTTACTTATCGAGCAAGGCATTGCGGCTAAAAATATTCATCGTGAGCATCTAACGGAGAAGGGTAAGGGTGACGTTCAGATCCTGATTGAGTCATTTAAAGCCAAAGTGCCTAAGTGCCAAGCGCAGAAGTACAGTAACAACTTCATCAACCGTTACAAAGAGCATCCATCGTTTGGCTGCGCTACATCCGTTGCATTAGCTCAGATGGTCGCGAACCCGAAAGACTTAGTTGTTGGCGAACAGTTAGGCGCAACCAATGGAGCTAAAGCGGTCGCTACGATCGACGGTTACATCGCACCTACAATGGACTCTGGCAGCCAAACCAGTAGCGAAGGAAACACATCGACAGAGTTTGGAGGTAATTGATATGAAAACGCATACCTTGTCTGTGTTGGTGGCCGCATCAGAGCGTCTCGATATTTATAGTCTGACTCAAGCATTCGCTGAAAAGGGCATTAGCAACCTTGTTCAAACAACATTGGAAGAAGAGCAAATCATCAAACAAGTGGTGAAACATGGCCACGAGATTGTGGTGCTGGATGTCTCTCAGTTGTCGATTGAACAAGCGAAAACCATGCTACATACCATCAAGCTGAGAACAGGAGCTCAGGTTGTCACAGTCGGCGACAATCGAGAAATCGCCTTTTATCGCGCGATGGTTTCTGCAGGTGCGAGTGAGTATCTACTCAACCCAGTTGAAATCAGCGCCTTCAACGCGACAGAGTTCCAAGTAAACAAAGCAGACACAACGACAGGTAAAGTGATTGCTGTTGTTGGGGCAAAAGGGGGCGTTGGCGCATCAACCATTGCGGTGAACTTAGCGCGTGAATTGGCGGAGCGAGGAGAAGTACTCACTGTTGCCGATATGGATTTTGCGACTGGTGACTTAGACCTGCAATACGATGTGCAAGGCAACACCGCATTAGTGGAGATGCTGCAGTACCCTGAACGCCTTGAGCCTGTGGTGTATGAGCGAAGTGGTATTAAAGTCTCGGACCGCGTGACCTTGTTTACTGGGTATTTACCACTGGATTCTACGCCGTTTTGGCCAGAGAAAAGCGCCTTAGACCACTTTAGAAAGTTATCGCTTCAGCACTCAGATACCTTGGTACTGGATTTACCTTCGTTTTCGATGCGTGATCAGATCGGATTTAGCTCATTGGCTCAAGCGGATGTCAGGGTTTTAGTGGTAGAACCGACTTTATCGTCGATTCGCAACACAGGGCAGATTCTGGCGCTATTGGATTCAACGGCAAATGGTCAGTCAGATAAGATCAATCTGATTGTGGTTAACCATACTAAATCAGATAAAGCGTCGTTGATCAGCTGTCATGATGTTCAACGTGCGTTAGGTTGTGCGGTCGATGTTGTATTGCCTTATGCGCCTAACCATTTCTTAGCCAAAGAGTCACTGGGTCGTTCATTGTTAAACGGTAACCGTAAAGTGTCGAGAGCGTTTGATCTACTGGCGAGCAAAGCTGTGGGTGGAGAGACGACAACCAAACGCCGCCGTTGGTTAAGAGGTGCCTAATGTTTACCACCTCTAGAAAAACGGTTGAGCCGCGCAGTAACCCCACGACTCCGGTAACGAATGCTCACTCTGATCCGGTTAGGGAGCATTACCAAGTCATTCACGCCAAAGTGATTAAGGCGATTGAACCTAGTGTGGTGGTTAAACTGAGCCCAGCGGAGCTTGAAGGGCGTATCCATCATCTGGTGTCCGATATTGTTTCCGCTGACCAGCTTCCTCTCGGCCACCGTGAGGTGTTCACTGTTGTGAAACAGCTGGTTGATGAGATGTGTGGCTTAGGGCCATTACAACCACTGATCAATGATCCGGTCATCACAGATATCATGGTCAACGGCTATAAAGAAGTCTATGTCGAGAAGCTGGGTAAACTTCAGAAAACGGACGTTGTGTTTCGCAGTGAAGAGCAACTGCTTAACTTAGCGAGACGTATCGTCAGCAAAATTGGCCGACGTATTGATGAAACATCGCCCCTTGTGGATGCGCGTTTAGAAGATGGTAGCCGTGTTAATGTGATGATTCCTCCGCTGGCACTGGACGGAACTTACATTTCGATTCGTAAGTTCACCCAAGATAAGCTCTCTTTGAATCAACTCGCGACCAATGGTTCGATGTCGAGCAATATGGTTCAGTTACTCGATGTCATTGTCCGTTCTAGGCTCAACGTATTAGTGGCTGGTGGAACAGGCGCAGGTAAGACAACACTACTCAATGCTATGTCGTTTAGCATCTCGCCAACTGAGCGCATCGTTACAATTGAAGACGCGGCTGAGCTTAAGCTCCAGCAACCCCATGTGGTTAGAGCTGAAACGCGCCCTGCTAATGCAGAGGGATTACCTGCAATTGGTCAGCGAGAGCTGGTGAAAAACGCACTACGTATGCGCCCTGATCGCATCATTCTTGGTGAGGTTCGTGGTGAAGAAGCGTTTGAAATGATGCAGGCAATGAATACTGGTCACGATGGCTCGCTCTCGACATTGCATGCCAATTCGCCAACGGATGCACTGGTTCGTTTAGAAAACATGTTAATGATGGCTCAGTCTAACTTGCCTTTGTTTGCGCTTAGACGTCAGGTAGCCGATACGATTGATGTGGTGGTTCAGGTCGAGCGCATGCGTGATGGCAAGCGTCGAGTGGTTGCCATCACTGAGATCATCGGCTTGGAGGGCGAGCAGTATGTCACCCAAGACTTATACCGATATGTCATGAGTGGCGAAGATGTGCAAGGGAACCTGCAAGGCACCTATCAGTCGAGCCGAACCTTACCTCTGTTCGTGACCAAGGCGGCTTATTATCAGTTAGAGCCACTGCTTCGCCGCGCGATGGAGCTAGAGATATGATTTACCTCTCAGCTGTTTTGTTTCTGTTGGTGTTGGCTCTTTATGCGCTATGGCGACGCTCACTCAAAACGAGAGTGACGCATCGTTTAAACGGGTTAAATTCACAGGCTCGTCAAGATAGTACGCCTTCTATCTTGCGTAAAGCGACGCCTTCAAGCGGTGTATCACGACTGTTTGTGCGCCTAGATGCGTTGTTTTCTACTAAAGACAAAACGTTACTTATGGCGGCACTTATCGTGCTACCCGTAGTGAACTACATGATGCTCGGCATGATCGACGCTCAGTGGAGAATTGCATTGGGGCTTGCCGCGACCGTTGTGTTGGCTCTGATGCTATTTGTCATGCGTAAGAAACAGCAAATTGAAGAGTTCGAACAGAGCATTGTCCAAGTTTTGGGGCTGATTAGCCGAGCGGTTTCGGCTGGACTATCTGTGCCTCAGGCAATTTCTCAGGTGGCTGAGTCGCAAGGTGGGCTATTGGGCCGTGAGTTTTCTCGTATTGAAGATCAGCTCGCGCTGGGCCACGGGATGCGCTATACCCTAAACGAAGCTTGTATTCGCCTACCTTATAAAGCCTTTCGCTACTTCACTATTGCGCTGGTATTAAACCAAAGCAATGGTGGTCAACTGCGCGAAATTCTACACAGTTTAAGTCGTACTTTGCATGACAATCGCACCATGCAAAAAAAGGTGAAGAGCTTGACCTCTGAGCCTCGCATGGCGGCGCGTTTTCTTTCACTGCTACCACTTGGCCTGTTGGCGGTAGTCGCTTGGATTAACCCTTCTTTATTTGTTCTGCTGATTGAAACCGAAACGGGTCAATCAGTGTTGATCTACTGCGCAGTGAGCATTTTGTTGGGGGCTATCACTCTACAGATGATGACCAAAAATAGGAGGTTCACATGATCCTCTCAATTGGTATCGCATGTCTTGTGTTAGGAGCTGTGGGTGTTATTGCTGGTTTCCTTAATGCTACCCAGTACGACATCGTTAAGTCTCGTCTTGATCGCGTTGCAAGGTTTGGCGCTGTGCAAGCTTCTAGAGGCGGTGTTTTACGTTGGGCGAGAAACCCAAAGCGCACTCAAAAGCTCGCCATGCTTGGATATGTTTCATCCCAGGCTGAATCAATTTTCATGACCGCGCGTGCCAGCGCAATGACTGTTGCTGGAGTGGTTTGGTTTTACTCTCAGCAGCTTTCGATTGATGTTGGTGGCTTTGCTCAAGGCGTCGTGATTGCATTGATCGCAGGTATCGCCATTGATAGAGCTTTAGATTGGCGAGTCAATGTTGTACGCCAAGAGATTGCTAAAAACATCCCAGACGCACTTGATTTGATGGTGGTGTGTGTTTCCTCAGGGCAAAGCCTTGAAGCGACCTTTAGTACGGTCGGCCAAGAGATGAAAAGTATCTCGCCATCGCTTTCAAGAGAGTGGCTGGTGACGGCCACGGAAATGGCGGTGTTGGATTCTCCTCAAGTAGCATTGATCAACTTGGATACTAGATTAGCCCTGCCTGAAGTGAACAACATGATAGTCACTATGTCGCAAGCGCTGAAGTTCGGTACGCCAATGGCGGAAGCGCTCAAACTGATTGCTTCAGATAACCGCCAATACCATATGTTAGAGCTCGAAGAGTGGGTCGGTAAAATTCCAGCGAAAATGTCATTTCCTTTGGTCGTGTTCATCATGCTGCCTGTGGTTGTCATCATTGTTGCGCCAATGGTGCTCAGCCTCTTCCAAACCTTAGGTCAATTATGAAAAAGTCAATTATCGCCCTTGTCTTGGGGCTTACCTTAATGGGTTGTCAAAGTGCGCCACAGCAACAAACCGATGACCTAAAACTGGCTAATACCGCGCTGCTAAACGGTCACGCGGATAATGCGTTACTGATCTACAAGCAAAGGTTGGAGTCGACTCCGGATGATGCAGAACTGCTGTTTCTGGCAGGTTCAGCTTGTAACCAGTCGGGTCGGTATGACGAAGCATTACACTATCTAAAGAAAGGGCAGAAGATTTCTCCTTCGCATCAGTTCGAGCGTGAAATCGGCCGCTCTCACCTTGCTTTAGGTCATTTAGAGCAAGCGAAATCAGCGCTAGTCAAAGCAGTAAATGACGCGCCGTCAGACGATGTGGCCTTAAATAGCTTAGGCGTTACACATTCATTACTTCAGGAATATCAAGACGCGAGAGAGGTGTTTACCCAAGCGATTGCTCTAACACCAGACAGTGTTGAATACCGAAATAACTTAGCGCTCACGTGGATGTTGGATGGAATGCCTCATCAAAGTATCCGCATCTTATATCCTATTTATCAGCGTGGAGAGGCAAGCAGTAAAGTACGGCTTAACTTAGCGTTGTCATATGCGATGA
This sequence comes from Vibrio ouci, assembly GCF_004551525.1. GTDB lineage: Bacteria > Pseudomonadota > Gammaproteobacteria > Enterobacterales > Vibrionaceae > Vibrio > Vibrio ouci. Next base: position 129,381 of record NZ_SATR01000002.1, read on the forward strand.
GTGGTGATGTTGAGGCCGCTAAACAAGTTGCGGCTCAAGACTTGTCGCAAGCTGAGCTTGAGCGCAATGGCCAGTATTACTCAAATCTAGCCAATCAGTTTGACGGAGAAGTACGATGAAACGTCAACGAGGTAGCCAATCCTTAGAGTTCGCGATGATCGCGCTGCCTTTTGTATTGCTGCTGTTGGTGATATTCGAACTGACGCGCTTTCTTTGGATCAATATGGTCTTTGATTCAGCCGTCAATCAAGCTATGCGCGTTGCGCGTGTCATGCCGCCAACGTACGCCGCCAATCAAAGCGTCAAAGCCAAGATTGCCTCTTATCCATTGCTGGAAGAGGAAAAGGTCGAGCTTTCTGTTCCCCGCTATGCAGGTTCAGTCAGTGATTTAGCTCACTATCGTATGACGTCTGCCACACAAGCCAAGCTAGGCCAATATACAGTGAATTATCATTTCTCATTCCTGTTGATCCCTAAGTTAAGCGCAGTGTGGAAAGAGTCGATGACGTTGCAGCGCGTGATGGTGGTGGCGTATGACCATTAAAACTGCATCAAAGCAACGCGGTGTGGCTTCGATTGAGTTTCCATTTGTTGTTGTTGGCATCATGGTGATTGTCTTTGGTTTGGTCTCCATTTATCGCCTGATGTATACCCAGACACGACTCGACAGTACGGCATTTATGCTCGCCGATATTGTTGCGCGAACCTTTGATGATAAGGGATCTACTGCGGGGCTGACGCTAGATGAACTGATCGACGAGCAGTTTGTGGGCACAGAGCTACTTACGATTGCTCAACGTATGTTGCCAACGGGAATCACGTCAGAGAACGTTGGTTTGAAATTAGAGATTCGACGCCAAAATCCAGCCTCTGGTGATATCAAGTCCACTCAACGGACTGCCGGAGCAAATTGTACTGCGGCATCTTCTATTGAAAGCCTGTCTGGCTTAGCGCCGAAAAGTGAGCGAGATGAAAGAGCCCTTAAAGGTCGAACAGCAACCTTAGTTCAGGCCACTTTATGCGTTGAAAAACCATTTAGTCTCGATTCGCAGTTTGAATTGACCGGCTTTGTGTTACCGAATCGTTTGACGAGCAAAGCAGTGATGATTGGAGGGCGCTATGCACTTTAATCAATCGATATCAAAGCAAAATGGGTCTGTAGCAATCAGTTATCTAGCCATGCTGATTCCAATGATCATTGCAGCGGCATCAACCATTGTGATTGGTTACCAAGTGCAGCTTTCCAATCGAGCAATGCAAGCAGCAGATGCGGCGAGTTTTGCGTGTGAGTTTAGTGGTGAATATGACCAAACCGTGACCCAAGGTTATCTTGATTACTACCGACCAAAAATTGACAAAGTGAGCGGTCAAATTGGGACTCACAGTGGCTGCAATGTGTCGCTGAGTTACAGCTTATCGACCATATTTACTTCGCTGACTTTGTCGGATGCTTCTTACGTTGCGAGTTCAACGGCAAATGAAAAAGCCTATGTGACTGAAGATGTCGCGAGTGAGCCACTTGAGCTGATCATGGTGCTCGATATTTCAGGTTCAATGGCCGGCGATCTTGATGACTTAAAAGACATTTTAAAGCGCGGCTTAGCTTCACTAAAAGAGCAGCAGAACAACGCCCTTAGTAAAGATCATATCAAGGTATCCATAGTGCCTTTTTCTGATGGTGTTTCAGTCAATAACGCTCCTTGGCTCAATGACACCGGAACCTATTGTGTCGAAGGTATCACTGAATCTGGTGGCAAGTTTTCTGCGGCTCACACGGTGGCAAATTTGGATGTTACCCATGACCAAACCCCAGTTAAAACTTCTCAACCGGATAAGTGGCTGATGGATTGTAGCGCGACGTCGGTCACCTTGCCGCTTACTGCCGATTTAGACCAAGTGACGAATGCCGTTGATTCGCTTAGAACCGAAGGCGGTACGGCTTCTTATCAAGGCTTGATTTGGGGGCTAAGACAGCTCACACCAAATTGGCAAAAGGCTTGGGAGGTTGGGCCTAATCGCAACTTCGACAAGGTTGAACGCAAGTTAGTGCTAATGACCGATGGTGCCGATTACGGTAGCCATTTCGATGAGCTAATCAATGCAGGTTTGTGCGATAGGGCTAAAGACTATGGGGTTGCGTTGAATTTTGTTGGCTTCGGTGTGTACGGCGCTCGACTTGAACAATTTACTCGCTGCGCAGGGGACGCTAACGGCGTTTTCTCGGCCTCCAATACTCAAGAGCTCGACAGCTATTTCTCGCAGCTACTGAGCGTTCAATACGACACCAGATTGAATTTTGGCAATAACTAAGTCTACCCAGACTCACAATTAAAACAAAAACTTAAGGAGAAATAATGTTTAAGAAATGGGTTGTCATTCTCGCTTTATTAACGTCACTACCGTCGTTGGCTTTTAAAGAAGGGGACACGCTGACGGATGCGGCATCTGCAGGGTTATCTCTTGATCCTAATAAATTGACGATTGTGGATTTCTTCGCTGAGTGGTGCGTGTCATGTCGCCATGAACTGCCGGAAGTGAATTCTCTCTATCAAACCCTTGATGGTACGGGTGTCACCGTAGTGGGTGTTGATGAAGAAGTCGAAGTGGGACTGGCGTTTCAAAAAGAGCTTGGTCTGGAGTTTCCAGTGGTTAATGACCCTCAGCAATCGCTGGTCAACGAATTTAAGCCTGTCGGCATGCCTGCGCTCTATTACATCTACCAAGGACAAATACTCAAAGTCCGTTTTGGGGCGATAAACAACATCAGCCAGGTAATTACTGAAGACCTAGCTGAAATGGGAGTGGAGCTATGAAGTTTGTTACTCGTGCGACTTATGTGGCGTTAGCGATGCTGTTTCCTTCTCTGGCACTTAGTGCACCCAAAATAGATTTGAGTGGGCTGGGTAAAGCGAAGCCAACGCAGACCCAAGTCATAGATGATTCGGGCATTTTCGAAGAGGAAGTCATTTCAAGCAAAGTGTACAGCAGCGATGGCGCAAAGCCTTCGGCGAGGCGCAAAGTTGAAATGGTTAAGCCCAGTACCGCTCAATTAAAACTTAACAAGCCGAAAAAAGAGAACAAATCCTCATGGGAATTTGTCGACAAGGCATTGGGCATTAAGCCTGTTAAACCGTGGGAGAAAGGCACTCTGGCAAAAAAAGAGATGAAGCCAGGTGGTCCAGTCCCAGAGTTTGATTTGTTCTCAGAAAAGGTGTTTGCCTACAAGCAAGGATCGGTTGGTGGTAGTGGCGTCGGTGGCGGCGGCTGTGGTTGTAACTAAATAAATAAAAACACAATGAAAAAAATACCCTTAACGCTGCTCGGTGCAGCAGCAGTGGCCAATAATGTAATGGCTGAAGATCATATTTCTGTTCATTACCTAAGTTACCAAGAATATGACGATAAAGTTGAAGCGGGCGATCGCGTCGTTTCATTTGAGAAAAGCATCGGTTTGGATTGGACGATCAATCTAGAAGTCGGCTATGACACGGTATCTGGCGCTTCGCCAGCTTGGGGGGCGACAACACCACCTTCTGGGCCAGACGATGCGATAAACCGTGCGCAGATGACGGAAAAGGCTCAGGCAAAAACAGATCAAGTTATTCGTTCCGGTTACGATCCACATGCAAGCGGCTACGAGATTCAGAAAGTGCCCTTAGAAGATAAGCGTAAATCGTTCAGTGCGAGTGCAACTTATCGAGATGAAGATCGCAATGAATGGACCTTTGGGCATAACTTTTCTGTTGAAGAGGACTACGAAAGTGTTGGCATTAACGGCAAGGGGCTTATCTATGCTGACTCGCAAAAGAACCGCTCATACAGCTTAGGTGTAGCCGCTCTGTTTGATAAAACGTTGGCGTTCCAAAAATATGAGAACTACGGCAACAGCCAAGAGTGGGAGGACATTTTTACTGGCAGTGTTGAAGCCGGGCTTTCTCAAGTATTCACGCCAAACCTATATGCGGTCTTTACGGGGTATGGGGGCTACCGTTCAGGGTATTTGAGCAACCATTATCTAACGGTATTGCGTGAAATAGATATCGATGAAGATGGCCAAATTGGCACTGATGAGGTGTTCTTAGCTCAAGATTCAAGACCGGATACCCGCCTGTCTGGTGGCGTTAACCTGCAAGCCTTTTGGTCGATCACTGACTCTTTGGTCGTTCGTCCAAGATACAAGTGGTTCCAAGATGATTGGGGAGTCATGTCGCACCAAGTCGGAGGTAAGCTCTCTTGGGCGGTGACCGATTGGTTGACGTTAGGTCCTGGGTATTTTTGGTATACCCAAGACGCTGCTGATTTCTACCGTGACCCTTACGGCTCGGATAAGACGTTTGCTTCTACTGGTTATGCGACGTCAGATCTTCGTTTAGGCGACTATACCGCTAATGCCTATGAGCTAGGAGCGAGCGTCAAGGTATACAAAGGTGTGAGCATTAACCTTCTTGGTGCTTATTATGAGCAATCCAATGGTTTTGAAGCGCAATGGTGGGCCGTTGGAGCGACCTATGCATTCTAATAGGCCATTTGTTCATCGCTTTAAAGCAATGACGGTGCCGTGTGAAGTGCAACTTTTTGGCTCGCTTAAGGCGAGCCAAATTGCTGAGATGATTGAACAAAACACTCGTCGACTAGAGCAAAAATATAACTTCTACTCTAAGCAATCTTGGCTGACACGTGAATTAAATCAACGTAGCGGTCAGTCAGTATTGCTTGACGATGAATCCCTCGTCGTTTTTCAAACGCTGAAAAATCTGGTGAAGGGAACGGCTGGAGTCTTTGACCCTACAGTAGGTTCACTCAAGTGGTTGTTAGCCAAGAACGCAAGCCTAAGTCGTGCGCAGGTTTATCAAATGGCTCAACCTATGATGGGTGAAGAGGCCTGGCACCTTGAGGGTAGTCAGCTGTGTATCAGCCATCAAGAAACGCGGTTTGACCTTGGTGGAGTGATCAAAGAGTTTGCTATTGATCAAGCGTTCAATCTTGCTCAAAGCTTGGGCGTAACAGCGGCGCTGATTAACTTTGGTGGCGACATCCGTGTGCTGGGTTCTAAACCAAACCAAGAGGCGTTTAATGTGGCGGTGGTTAACCCTAATGACCCGACACAAGCTTTTTTTTCGTTGCCATTGGCTAATTCAGCTTTGACGACTTCTGCACACTATGAGCGCAAAACGCAATTTTCTGACGAGCAAACCTCTCACATTTTGTCTGACAAAGGGACCCATCCGAAAGTGTTATCGGTGACCGTTGTTGCCCCCAGTGCTTTAGAAGCTGGGGCGATAAGTACCGCGCTCACTATTGACCCATTACTTCCAGTCCCTGACGAAGTGGGCGTCATCTTTATCGATGATCAGCTCAAAATACATCAAGATACGGAGTTTCTAACGCAATGAAACAGTTCATTGTCACCTTAATGGTGTTTCTTTCCTTTGCCACATGGGCTCAAGACGACGATTTTCTGCCTGTAGAGCAAGCATTCCCATATCAGTGGTCTGTGAGTGAGGCGGGCTTGCAAGTGCACTTTGCTGTTCATCCTGATTACTACTTATACAAATCACGCTTTAAATTTAGCTCTGACGAATCAGTCAAGCTTGGGGAAGCCGACTTTTCTTGGGCAGGTAAGTCTAAAACGGACAAGTACTTTGGTCAGGTTGAGGTATTCGATAAACCCGTGACATTGACACTGCCGTACGGCGGCGTAGGGGATATCAAAGTCCGTTATCAAGGCTGTGCCAATAAAGGGCTATGCTACTTACCTCAGACGATCACTTTGTCGGTTCCAGAGCATATCAACTCGACGCCGAATGAGAGCTCTATTTGGCAGGATATTTCAAACTTAGCTGATGATACTGATGGCCTGTCAAAGTTTTTAGGCAGTGCGTCAAAAGCTCAGGCTGTTCTGGTGTTCTTTTTACTTGGGTTAGGGTTATCTCTGACGCCTTGCGTGCTACCAATGGTGCCAATTTTATCGAGCATAATAGGCGGTGACGCTAAGATGACAGGGCGTAAAGGGCTTATTCTATCGAGCTCTTACGTTCTAGGCATGGCAACGAGTTATGCGATGACAGGGATCTTAGTCACGACAATTGCAAAAGGCGTTAACTTGCAAGCTGCGATGCAGCAACCTTGGTTGCTTAGCCTTTTTGCCATTGTATTTGTTGCTTTAGCATTAGCAATGTTCGGTTTTTATGAGTTGCAATTGCCTTCCTCAATCCAAAATAAGCTTAACAGCCGCTCTGACAAACTTGGTGGTGGTCGAGTAGTCAGTGTGTTTGGTATGGGAGCGGTGTCCGCTTTGGTTGTTTCCCCTTGTGTCAGTGCACCTTTAGCTGGCGCTTTACTGTATGTATCGACCACACAAGATTGGGTATTTGGCGGTATTACGCTGTTTATTATGGCGCTGGGGATGGGAATTCCTTTGATTCTTATCGGTGTCAGCGGTGGTAAGTTACTGCCTAAGAGTGGTGCGTGGATGATTGCAGTAAAGCAGCTGTTTGTCGTGTTATTACTTGCGGTCGCGATTGTACTTGTCAGTCGCTTCGTTCCTGCATGGTTGACCATGTTGCTATGGGCAATGCTCACAATAGGTACCGGGGTTCACTTCGGGGCGCTAGAAGGCGCTCAGCCAGGTTGGGCTAGAATGCGTAAATTGGCGGCCTTTATGTCGTTGTTTTATGGTTTGGTCTTGTTTGTCGGGTTTCTTACTGGTGGTGCTGACCCGCTGAATCCATTGCAAGCACAGACTGCGCCTCAGCAGCCTATTTCGAGCTCAGCGTCGTTTACTAAACTTGCCAGCATTGCGGCATTAGAAAGTGCGCTAATGCAGGCGCAAAATGAACAACAGCCTGTGTTGGTCGACCTTTATGCTGATTGGTGTGTCTCATGTAAAGTGATAGAAAAAGAGATCTTCAGTAATGCAACGATCGCAGAAAAACTGGCCGAGTGGAAAACGATTAAGCTAGACGTAACAGAGAGTACACCGGAACAAATGGCTTGGCTTTCTCAGCGTAATGTCTTTGGTCCTCCGGCGATATTTTTCTATTCCCCGAGTGGAGAAGAAATCAAAACCAGTCGGCTTGCTGGGGCAGTAAGCTTAGATAAGTTCCAAGCTCAATTTCCTCAACTGTAGTGACGAATCAAGCAGCGAATATGCTGCTTGATTTAATTCTGTAGCGTAAAAGTCATCAGGGAGAAGATTTTGGCGAGGATAGTAGCTAATATTAACGGAGAATAATTAATGGTTGGCTACTAAAATGGAAAAAGTTGTAGACATTAACAAATGGCACAAGGAACACGTTAAGAGTGAACAAGATCTTCAAAACTTGTTTACTGAGATCAACACTCACTATCACTCTGACCCCTCGTCAACTCTTGAGCAAAGGCTAGATAAGCTCAAGCAGCTAAAGTTGAATTTACTTGACCACCAATCTCAACTCGTCGAAGCGTTGAACTCAGACTATGGCCATCGTAGTGAATTTGACAGCCTCATCTGTGATGTACTGCCAGCCGTTAGTCACATTAATTACACCATTAAGCACCTTAAAAGATGGATGAAACCCAGTAAGCGCCATACGGGGTTGCTGTTAATGCCTTCAAAAGTGAGAGTCGAGTATCAGCCGTTAGGGGTTGTTGGGGTGATTGCTCCTTGGAACTTTCCTATTGTTCTTAGCATCGCACCGATTGTCACTGCCCTTGCGGCGGGAAATCGCGTAATGGTCAAGTTAAGCGAGCATACGCCAGCCACAAACGCCGTACTGAGCCAAATTTGTTCGGTGCTGGATCAAGATGTCTATATCGTCGAAGGGCAAGCAGACATCGCTCAATATTTCTCTTCTCTACCTTTCCATCACCTCATTTTTACTGGCTCTACCAAGGTCGGTAAGCTGGTGGCGAAAGCGGCGGCCAGCAACTTGACTCCGGTAACTCTTGAGCTTGGAGGAAAGTCTCCGGTACTTATTGCTGATGATGCCGATATCAAACGAGCAGTGGATGCGATTATGCTAGGCAAGTCGATCAATGCGGGTCAAATTTGTGTTGCACCTGATTATGTACTGCTTCCACAAGGAAAAGAGCTGCAATTTATAGAGTGTTATTTGGAACGCTTTTTTCAACTCTATGTCGAAGATGGAGAATTGAAAGAGGCGACACATATCGTCAATGAGGCGCAACACAAGCGTTTGCTCTCTTACCTTAAAGACGCCAAAGATCGAGGTGCGACGATTCATACCATTGATTATGTCGACCATGAACAAGGCCAGATGCTGCCCCAACTGATCACTGGGCTCACGGAACAAATGCTAGTGATGAAAGAAGAGATCTTTGGTCCGATTCTTCCGGTTATTGGTTACCGGCATTTGAATGAGGCGCTTACGTTCATTAATTCAAAGCCAAGACCGCTGGCACTTTACTTAATGTCTGATGACAAGTTGCTTCAGCAGCAAGTGATTGAGCAAACCCACAGTGGTGGAGTGGCATTTAACGATACGCTTTTGCATGTTGCCGCAGATGATGCCCCCTTTGGTGGTATCGGAGAATCCGGTATGGGCCATTATCATGGTGAGGAAGGGTTTAGAACGTTTTCAAAAGCGAAGACGGTATTATCTACCCCGGTCTGGATTCCGCGTAGTGGTTTACTGCTTGAATACCGAGCTTGGCTACAAAAGATCATAGGCCTTTTGTTCTTGCGTTAATCGGATTGATTGTTGCAGTGTAGCAACAGTGTTTCAACCTAATTGATATATATCAACAGCGAGAGTTCTTCTAATATACCTCCATCGCAGCAACACAGGCTGCAAACGAATTTCAACAGAGGAAATATTAACATGAAAAAACTAATCGTAATCACAGGTGCTAGTTCAGGTATTGGTGAAGCTATTGCTCGTCGTTTGAGCAATGAAGGTCATCCTCTACTTCTTTTAGCTCGTCGTATTGACCGTCTTGAAGCGCTTAACCTACCAAACTCTTTATCAGTAAAAGTAGACGTAACAGACAAAGCCTCTTTTGAAGCTGCTATTGCTCAGGGCGAAGCAAAATTCGGCCCTGTAGATGCTATCGTAAACAACGCTGGTGCAATGCTTCTTGGTCAAATAGACACTCAAGATGCACAAGAATGGAAAACCATGTTTGATGTTAACGTTCTTGGTCTTCTAAATGGTATGCAAGCGGTCCTTGCGCCAATGATGGAGCGTAACAGCGGTACGATTATCAACATTAGTTCAATTGCGGGTAAGAAAACCTTCCCAAATCATGCGGCATATTGTGGTACTAAATTCGCAGTACACGCTATCTCTGAAAACGTACGTGAAGAAGTGGCAGCATCAAATGTTCGTGTTACAACAATTGCACCAGGTGCCGTTGAAACAGAACTGCTTTCTCATACCACATCACAAGATATCAAAGATGGCTACGATTCATGGAAAGAAGACATGGGTGGTGTTCTAGCGGCTGATGATATTGCTCGCGCAGTAGAGTTTGCTTACAGCCAACCACAGAATGTGTGTATCCGTGAAATTGCTCTAGCGCCAACGAAGCAACAGCCATAATCGAGTGAAAAGCACGATATTAGATAGCCAGCGACGAATGTTGCTGGCTTTTTTGTTTCTTCAAATTGAGAATTTATTTGAGAATAGAGCGGATGCTTGAGAATTAGTCGAGATTAATAGTTGTTTGAAACCATATGCTTAGATTTATTTTTGGTTGTTTGGCATAGGGGTTGCTTTGATATTGAGTGACAGAGAAGTTATTCGCATTTTCGAGAAAACCGAATAATGATGTCGTTATTATCAGATTTATAGTTACAAGTGTTGACTATACTTAGAGTATGACTATCACCGAGAGGAGATGCTTATGGCAGTTGTTCCAAAACATACCGACTCTAGCACTCGTTACGATCCTAGTCAGGAGTTAACGGCAGATCAGCTACATCGATTTGGTCGAGTTGCACAGAAAGCGCAGCAACGTCGTGATGAGAGAATAGAACGAGGAGTTACACCTCAAACAGAGCGTGCAGCAAGAAGAGCCGCGCTGAAAGATGCCGCTTTTAGACCGATCGTTGCACCTAAACGCGACAAACCTAATACTGTCCGCTACGCAGTATGGATGCTTGTTATTATGGTTTTCTCACTTTGGTTAATGTATATGACTCGTTAACCTATTTAATCGAAGTTACATTCGCGAGATTTTTTTCCTGCTCAGAAAGAGCGCGAGGTATTTTGTTGTCGCTGTAGAAGCGGTATTGGTTTTTACCACTATGCTTCGCAGCATACATTGCTTTGTCTGCGCATCGGGTGAGCTCTGAGAGCGTGCTCGCGTCATCCGGATAGAGCGAAACACCCACACTGACTGTTAGTGTATTTATCCGTTCAGACGATTGATAGCTTTCAGTAAACAGGTGGCTTATGCGGTTTAGTATACTCTCCAAATCGTCTATTTTTTTCACATCGTAAAGCAGCAAGACGAACTCATCACCAGCGAAGCGCGCAATCGAGTAGTCGTGTTTATCGGTTTTTCGATCTTTGTTGCGGACATTATTTCTTAAGCGTTTGGCGAAATACTGTAAAACCCGATCACCCACATCGTGTCCATAGGTGTCATTGATTGATTTAAAGTTGTCGATATCAATAAATACCATGGCAGTGATCTTAGGACTGTTTTCTTTCTCCACCAGTTTGCCTGCTGCCCAGTTTTCGAAGCTCCAACGATTAGCAAGCCCGGTGAGCTGATCCAAATAGGCAAGATCTTCGATGCCTTCTAAATACAGCGAGTGGATGTAGTTCATCACTTTGGCGTAGTAATACGCCGATATGTTGCATAGTAGACAGAGCGAGAACAGACTGAGTAAGAAGCGGCTTTTAGAGCCACTTTCAGAAAAATGCACTGCTTGAGGGAATTGAATGGCGATTAAGGTGAGAACGCAAAACCCGACACTCATTAACGCACCGACCTTGAAGTCGTTAACGAAAATGAGTACTGCAATAATAGGGTAAAGCCAAAGAAGCCGATCGTTGATGTGTTCACCATAGAGCAGCAGAACAACACCGTGGAAGAGAAGAACGCCGCTAAGAACTAAGCCACTATGATTGAAAACTTGGTGTTTATAAAGGTAGAGGGTATTGAGCAGCAGTAACAAAGACGAAAAGAAGTTGATGGCACAAAGAAAGTAGTCACTGCTTAGGTAACGAACTACCCCGTAACTCGTTAGGATGACAATTGATATCAACGAGCAGAGCAAAACGATATTCGATTTTCGTGTTGCTCGAATATCCGCCATCTCTTCTATTTGCCTTCCTGCAAGCTGTGGCATATTAAAGAAATTCCTCACGTATAGCCCCTCAAGCTAAGTCTAGGAGAAATATAAATGTCTGAACGAAAACCGAATTATAGTGTTTTTACCAATATGATTATTTAATATGCATCTTGATTTATAGTGTCGTGTGATTTAACCAAGCAACAGAATTTTGACTCATACATAATCCGTTGTATGACGGCTTGATAATAACCGTAGTGGTGAAGTTTTGACGTTTACAGGTTTTCAGAGCTTATATAAGAACCTGATTTTATATGCTGTGCTTATGACTAAATGATCTATCGACTATTCAGGGCCGAGCGCAAATTCACGACGTATCCAGTTCCGAATCAAGAATACATTTTCGTTTTTGAGCTTACTTGGCTGACAAGCGAAATAGAATTTTTGCTTGGAGTTGAGAACCGGTTCACCCACTTCGACTAAGTACCCTTGGTTCACTTCTTCCCTGACAAATATGCGGTGGGTAACAAATACCCCCAAATGACGAGTTGCTGCTTGTACTGCCTGAATAGAAGCGCCAAATTTAAGGTTATTGACCGGATCAGGCATAGAATGCTGGTACTTGTCGCACCAAATCCCCCAGTCATGTTTCCGGCGGTCATTTGTCACTATGATTGCTGGGTGGCTCTCCAGCAGTGTAATTGGGTCTGTTTGCCCATTGGCGAGTTCAGGACTGGCGACCATGACGAGTTCATCATCAGCCAGTTTCTCACAATAGTAGTCTTGCCAATCATCAGTGTGACCATGAATAACGGCAATATCGACGCCTTCATTTTCCATCACAAACTGCCCCACAAGGTTCGATATACGAATATCTAGATTAGGAGCGTATTGATTAAACTTATGAACTCTTGGGATCCACCAGTGCATCGCTAAGGAGTTGACCATGTTCAATGTGAGCCGATGTGAGAGGTTGTTTTCGACTAGCTGCTGAGTGGCGCGAGTGATCTGTTCTAGCGGGGGAGCGACTCGTTTGTAATAACTGCGCCCAAGTGCGTTGAGGGTAATATTTCTGCCAGTTCGGTTGAACAGAGTTTGCCCAAGATAAGATTCTAACGATTTGATTGATTGGCTTATCGCGGAGTGACTGACGTGCAGTTGATCTGCCGCCTTAGTCATGCTTTGCGTTTCCGCAACAGCGACAAAAGCATATAAGGATTTAAGTGGCGCAGAAGTTATTTTTTTCATCTGTAAGTTTTTCTTACCAATACTGTCAATTTAACTCAGTTTTTATTTCTCCCCCTTGTTTCTAAACTAGTCGGTGTAAGGGGGATGTATGTCAATTCAGTTGTACCCGTTTTTATTTATGTTAGCGTCAACGTTCAGTCTGTCATTAACTGGACTGCTTTCCAAATTTTTGAGTCAATATGTTGATCTGGCAACTCTTGGATTTCTAAGGTTTGTTATACCTGCAGCGATCATTTTCGTGATTACTCGACAATCGATGATGATGCCAAGAGGTAGGCTCGCTCGCACGATCTGGCTGAGAGCGATATGTATTGCCGGCTGTCAGCTTTGCTTTATCTATTCACTTTTACACTTAAGCTTAGTGGAAAGTATTGTTCTGTTTGGCACAGGACCACTATTTATCCCTGTGTTAGAAAGGCTTATATATAAAACGCCGCTACAATGGTTATCAATAGCCTCGTTGGTGGCAACGTTTTACGGGGTAACGTTACTTGCAGGTGATGTATCGGATATATCGGTACGCCCTGAGTTACTGGTAGGCTTGGCGTCAGGTTTATTGAATGCGGGATCGCAACTTAGCTTATATAGAATCAGTAAATCGAGCTTATCGGCATTAGAGATTAACTACTGGACATTTCTATTTGCAGGCTTGGTTCTATTGCCGTTTATTGGCCATAGCTATGTCAGTTTAGATAGTCTTGTTGATGCAAGTGTTGTTCGGTGGGAAGGGCTGGTGGCACTGTTAATTATTATCTCAGTGCTGATTATTAACACCCAGGTATTTCGCGCCAAGGCCTATCGTTTAGCGAATTCGGGCACTCAGTTAGCGCCGCTAGTATTTACCAATGTGCTATTTACCGCGTTATGGCAGCAGATATACTTCGATGTAAGTTACAATGTCACGCAGTCGGTGGGGTTGCTATTAATTCTGACCGCTAACATGTTTGTTGTTCTGTTTCCGATTTGCCGCCGTCGTTATAACGCCAAAGCTGCTTAAAAATAGTAAGCCCCACAAGGGTGTAGGGCTTTACTGTCGAATAGCTTATTGAGCGATGAGCCCATAAGGGAGATTGGAGAAGACTTTTGGGTTAGCTTTAATCGTCGGCGCTTCATTTACGCTCTGCCAATCAAGCAGCATTATTGCCAATACATTTCGATGTTCACCATAGGCAACATCAAAGTCACCGGTCACAGATGGGATCATCCCTTTATCTTTGTCGATCGACTTTTGAATCGCTTGGCGTGTCTTTTCTACAACAGGGTCATTTTCAAGCCCTGCCAGTAAAAAGCTAATCCCAACTTCAGCGACAACATCTTCTTTTGCTCTAAGTAAGATGGTGTCAATGTTGCTACGGAAATAGTCATAGATCCATTGGTACTCTTTCTCATCGACACGATGCTGGTAGTACTCAGAGTCAGCAAAGATAATGTGTGTTAGGCCGTAAATCTTATTGCCGTATTGCTGCTTAGAGAGCTTTTTGTCTTGGCTATCAGGATAAGCTTTACGGAAGGCATTGATAAATGGAGTCACTACATCCTGTTCGTTGAGTTGGCGTAACCAAAATACCTGATTAGCAAGTTGCGCTGCCCAAGCTCGAATCATTTCGGGGTCGGTCGCATACTTCTCAAAATCATAACGGCGGATGACCTGGCGCAGCTTCTCATCTTCTTTGTGTTTAAGGCCATACTCGTTGGCTCTGGCCATAGAACCGAGTAGGTCAACACCTAGATAAAGGTATTCAGGCATATGTTTCGTTACGGTATAGCGCCTGACACTGCGCTCGTCGGTATCATCGCTGTAACTAGAAACACGTTTCTCTGAATAGAGTAGGATTTGCTCTGGAGTGTGAACTTCTTCAGCGAATTTATTGAGTCTGCTGGCGACGCGTGCCATATCACTCCAAACGGCCGCTGAATACTTAGGGTCGAGTGTTTGTCGATACATTCTTAGGCCATAGTGACCTTCTTTGAATGCAGGAAGCGTGTAGAGCTGAGATTCGTATGTGTCACGAATAATATCAGCAGAAGCAGTAAAACTCTCAGGTGTAGTTGATGCAAAGGTTGTTTGGCTGATCGCTAAGCCTAAGCATAGTGCGACAAACTTTCCACGCATGGGGTCATCCTCATAGGTCAATTTACCAATCTATCCATTAACACTATCAGAAATTTCTGATTTGATTGTGAGCAATGAGTTAGGACTTACCAATAACTGACAGTTTTAGGTTAGTGGCAAAGGTTGGCTAGCTCTTGTGCAAGTGGCCTAGGTTTAGCAATGCCATAGCCTTGTCCGTAATGAATATTAAGCGACGTTAATATTTCTGCATGCGCTTCGGTTTCAACGAATTCTGCGACGGTTTTCAGTCCCATGCTTTGTGCGATATGGCTGATATTGCTCACGATGGCCTTGTCTGTTTCGTCTGTATCGATATGTGCGACGAAAGAGCCATCGATCTTGAGTATATCAACCGGGATTCGGCGCAGGTAATCAAACGATGCGTAGCCAGTACCGAAGTCATCGAGCGCAATTTTACAACCTTGTGCTTGAAGAGAGGCGATATTGATGGATGCCTGAAGTTCATCGTCAAGGGGTTTGCTTTCAGTAATCTCAAAACAGATCTTGTTGAGAGGAACTCGATAGTAGTTGGCCTTCTCAACAATTTGCCTATCTAAACCTGCGTGGGTAAGGGCTTGAGCGGTCAAATTGATGCAGCAGCTTTCAATGCTATTCCAGTCGTTAACACGCTCACTGAGCGTTTTAAAGGTGTTGCGGATTACCCATTTATCGAGTTCGACTTCTAAACCAAATTCATGGATGAGCGGAAAAAACTCAGCAGGGGCTAGAACATCACCTGATTTGCTCGGGAGGCGGATTAACACCTCAAATGATGCCGCATCATCTAGCGCTTGTAAGTTTCGATATGGCTGGCAGTAGAGCTCAAATGCATCGTTGTCGAATGCGGCTTGGATTTGGCTTAGCTTCGATATATCACTAGACCTTGCATCAGACAGGTTGACTTCAATCACTGCTAGGAAAGGCGGACTATTCTCTGCATGGGAACATAGGTCAGACACAGCGGAACCAACCTCTTGTCCTTGAGGAGTGCTTCCATGAACAATCTTAGGGTTTAAGATCTTAATTGAACGCTCTTGCCACTTAAATGCGAAGTTGACCACCAGTTGATGCAACTGATGAAGTGCGCGGCTATTTGCTTGCGGATGACTGGAAAGATAAATCAAGCTAGTCGTAAAGGGAGCGGTATAAGCGTTTTGGCATAGAGAACTGTGTTGAGATAAGTGCGTTGACAGTTGCTGAACTAGCTCGCCTTTGCCTGCTAATCCTAAGGTCTTTAAACGTCGAGTGATCTCAGAAAGATCGATCAAAATTAAACTTGGTTGGTGAATCGCTTGTACGTCATCACGAAGCTGCGCCATTGAAAATAGCTTGGTATATGGGTCTCTTCGTTCGCTTAAAATCACTTTTTTGAGTGTCAGGTGGTTTTTGATGGCCTGAGCGATCATTAAAAAGATGACACTGGTGATGGTAAATAGGATGGCAATAAGGCTATAGAAGGTCTCAATCGTAATCTGTTGCTGGTCAAAAGCATTTACGGAACTGTAGGTACTAATGAGGCTCAGAAAGAGAGTGAGCAAAGCTGGTTGTAGGTAGCCAAAGGCCCCAAGTCCTAATCCGATTACAGGCACCAAAATGATGCTCAGTGCATTAAGCGTTAACAGATCGTCAGCAATGAATGCAGCTAACAAGACCAATGAACTGATTGCAATCCACGGCTTATAAAGTTCTTGGTGCTCACCACGATCACGCATTTCGTAATCTAATCCAATAAGAATTGAGCGCTGCGCCTTGTCAACACAGCCGAGTAGGACAAGAAACATTGGTGTGAGTAGTACTTGCGTCAGAGCGCTGCTTAATATCGCGTACCCATAGTAATGAATATCGTCCATATAAGGGTAGTTGAATGCGTTAGTGATGATGATTATCGCGATTGTCATGGCAATCGGATATAGCACGACCATGAAGCACAAGTAACAAATCGCCTTAATTGTGAAGTTGTTGCTTGTAACTCTTTGGTTGAGCTCTAAAAACAACCGAGTAAAGAGATAGATCACCCCTGGTAGCAACAGTGAAAATGCAATCGCGACGGCGGGTTCTCTTTGAGAGATAAATAAATAGTGAAGCAGCAAGCCCAAAGAGGCGGCTGGAATCGCTTTAGCTCGCTCTCGAAGAAGGACTGCCGCAATGAAGCTGGCGGTAAAAGAAAGAATATGAACCCGCTCAGTATGGAGCTCGAACAGTAACGATATTTGGAAAGTGGCGAGAATGCCTAATACGATCCCAACGTGAAGCATCGCTTTGGTTAACATTGTTCTAGAAAACGAAGTGATGGTCATTGAGAATAAGGGCACTGTCTAGGTTAAGGTTTGAACGGTGCACTATAAAGCAAAGTAGCAATATTGTACCGTCTTATCAATAAATTTATCCATTATCGGTGAAAAGTACGACAAATTAATGTACGTTTTATATAACTGATAAAAATAACAATCATCGTCATTTTTGCGTAATAGACCAAATAATGGTTTGAATTTGTATTAATAGCGCGACCGTTTCTGGGGGATAAATGACTTATCATCGAGACAGGCATTATCATATTAGTGCTTTGTTTTTGACCATTTTTGTCTTTTCTATAGGACTCATTGAGTTTCTAGATCGCAGTCAGAAATCCTTTCTGAGAGATAGCCTTTTGGCGCGCGCAAAAGAAGAGCTTTCTATCGTTCGCTCTGAGCTTGAAGCCGCGATTGTTGCTGATATTTACGTGTCTAATAGCCTCACGACTTTAGTAGCCGCTAACCCTGAATTTGAGTTCTCTGGTTGGGATCTGATCGCTTCCAGTATTCTACGCAAAAGTAGGCATGTCCAAATAATAGGCCTTGCTCCCGATGATATCGTCCAATTTATCTACCCTTTAGAAGGGAATGAAAAAGTCGTTGGGCTGGACTATCGCACCATTCCAAACCAGTGGCGAAGCATTAAAAAAGCGCAAGAAGTACAAGATATTTTCATCTCTGGCCCTGTTAATCTTGTGCAAGGAGGAAAGGGCTTAATTGCCCGAGTGCCGATTTTTACTGACCCGCCTTACAACACAAGATATTGGGGTGTGTGTAGCGTTGTTATTTCTCTCGATTCACTGTTTTTAGATGTGGGTATTTCATCATTTGAACACAGATATGTACTTGCGATGCGCGGGATGAACAGTACTGGGATCAATGGCGAAGTGTTCTATGGCTTACAACATACTTTCGATAATGCCTTTGCTGTAGAAGTGGTCCATTTTCCTTATGGGAGTTGGGCGATAGCGGCGTCAACGAAAGGGGACTTGTTATCCAACAGCGAATGGTACCGGGTGCATGCGGTTAGACTGTTGGGCTATCCGATGATGGTTATTCTAATCTTCGCGTTTGCGATTACTTTCCGTTTATATTCGCAAGCCACCAATCGATCCTTACATGATGAACTGACACGCTTACCCAATCGACGTTACTTTATGTATACCTTAAGCGAGCATTTTGATGCGGCGGTAAAGAATCCCCATAAGGATAAGTTTGCGATTCTTAATATTGACCTCGATAAGTTCAAACGTATTAATGATACCTACGGGCACGCCGCTGGTGACAAAGTCCTTATCGCAACTGCCGAACGACTTAAGAGCGTACTTAGGGCTTCAGACCTTGTTGCTCGCATTGGCGGAGATGAATTCTTGATCTTGCTACCAAGAATCGATCGTGTGGAAGATGTTGATATCATAAACATTGAATTGCAAAAAGCGGTGTGTCACACCCCTGTTATTTTCGAGCAGAGCCTTATCAACATTCAGGTTAGTGTTGGCTACGCCTTGTACAAACCTGAACTCAAGGATGTCGATGAACTCCTTAAGCTTGCCGATATTCGCATGTATGAAGAGAAGCGGCGCCAAAGTTTAAAAGAACACACAAATTAACGTACTCAAACGGCAAGTTAATCTAACCCGTGCTATAGAAATAGTAGTGATGGTTATAAAAGTGCGTGCGTATGAAAGATCTAACTCAGTGGCTTTGTGAATATGGAGAAAGTCATCAAAACCCCATCAACCAGAAAATCCACAAGGTGGCTGTGCCGGGGATCTTCTTATCTGTTGTGGGATTGATTTGGTCGATTCCTTCGATTGAGTTATTTGGGCTCTCCTTAAACTGGGTTTGGATCGCTGCGCTACCAGTGATGGTGTTTTACTTTCGACTCTCATTAAGTGTTTTTCTGATGATGCTGGGATTTACCCTCGCGTGTATCGCATTAGTTTGGTCTATCGAACTGATGCAGATATCTATCTTTCTCTTCTCTCTCACGCTTTTCGCTATCTTGTGGCTGTTCCAGTTTATTGGCCACAAAATAGAAGGCAAAAAGCCCTCATTTTTTGAAGATCTCCAATTCTTGCTTATTGGACCTATTTGGGTGTTCCGCAAACAGTAAGACTCGATATGTACTCGTTTTATCGTTTGCGTTGAATCCCGTGCTCTAAATCACACTTCCTTATAAGTTTGTTAATTCCTTAGTGGTAGTAAATAACAAATGTGACAATTGTCATAGTAAATTACATGTTGTTACCGGTAACATTGCGCCTAACGTTACCGGTAACATAACAACTACAACCGGTAGGTAACCAAAAGTCATTCCGGCTAGATTGGATAACTGAAACGAATAAAGGAAACCCCTACTATGAAAGCAATGACGAAAACTCTACTTGCTGCTTCAATGATTAGTCTATTCTCGATGTCTGCACTTGCTGCCGACTTCACGCTGAAAATTCAATCGTCTGATCCATCGGGCGATCTTAACTTTAAGGTTCAGCAAAACTGGGCAGAACGTGTAGAAACAATGTCTAACGGTCGTATCGATATCGACCTTCTACCAGTAGGTGCGGTGGTTAAGCACACTGAAACACTGGGTGCGATCAAAATGGGTATTCTTGATGGCCAGGTGACGGCGACAGGTTACTTCTCTGGTAAAGATCCAGCGTTTGGTCTAATCGGTAACATGGTTGGTGCATGGTCAGACACCACTCAACTTCTGCAATACATGAACTACGGCGGTGGTAACGAGCTAATGACTGAACTTTACGCACCTTACGGTGTGAAGTTCGTTGGTGCATAGACGACTGGTGTTGAGTCATTTATTTCTAAAAAGCCAATTGACGGCGTTGATGATCTAAAAGGTCTTAAATTGCGCGCACCAGAAGGTCTAGTTCAGCAAGTCTTCGCTGCGGCAGGTGCTACGCCGGTTAACCTACCAGGTTCAGAAGTGTTTACTGGTCTAAGTAAAGGCGTTATTGATGCCGCGGACTACACAGTATTTTCGACTAACCAAAAAGCGGGCATGAACGACATCGCTACTCACCCAGTTCAACCTGGTTTCCACTCGCTGCCTTTGATTGATATTTCAATCTCTCAGAAGAAGTGGGACAAAATGCCAGCGGATCTACAAACGATTCTGCAAACGTCAGTGCGTGATTTCTCTTACGACATGACAACTCAGCTAAAAATGGCTGACCAAGCCGCAGTAAAAGAAGCGCAAGCTAACCCAGAAATCACAATTCACGACTGGTCTCAAGAAGAGCGTAAGAAATTCCGTGAGATTGCTAAAGGTCAGTGGAAGGTATTTGCGGAGCGCTCTCCTAACGCACAAAAAGTGTATGACTCTGTAACAACATTCCTAGAGACCAATGGTCTTCTTTAAGCTACTCACGTTTGTTTAGCTTCTCTGTGGAGGGCGAAAGCCCTCCTGTTTTTTCCAGGATTGCCCAATTATGACTGATAACACTTCACATACTCCGCCTGAGCAGGAAGAGCAACCACGTAACATTCTTGATAGAGCCATTATTAAAATCAGTAATCTATTAAGTTGGTTGTTTATCGTTACTGTACTCATTTCATTTTACGAAGTTGTCATGCGTTATGCCTTCGATGCACCAACGACGTGGGTACACGAAACGGCCTCTTTTGTTGGTGGTTCTCTCTTTATTGTTGGCGGTATCTACGCCTTTGCGGCGAACAAACATGTTCGAGTTGTTCTTATCTATGATTCGGTTTCTGCTCAAACACGAAAATATCTCAACCTCGTTCATCATATTGTGGGTTTAGCGTTCGCGGGTATGTTGGCGTACGCATCTTATTCAATGGTTCAAGAGTCTTGGTTTACACCTTGGGGTGACCTTCGCCTTGAAACCTCTGGCTCGGTTCTCAATGCACCGTATCCAGCTCTATTGAAAGGCATCATCTTTGTTTGTCTTTGTGTTCTTGTTGTCCAGTTTGTATTGCACCTCATCCAAGAGATTGTAGGTCTAGGGAAGAAAGACGATGTTTGATTTATCTTCTATTGGCATCGCATGGGGCAGTATCCTCATGCTAGTTATGATGATTGGCTTGCTACTCACTGGTATGCAGCTGGCATTCGTAACGGGTTTCGTTGCGATCTTTTTCACGCTGTTCTGGTTTGGTCCAGATGCGCTTCCTCTCATTGCGAGTCGTACTTACAGTTTTGCATCGGGTTACGTTTTCCTTGCCGTTCCAATGTTTGTATTGATGGCTGCTCTGCTTGACCGTTCTGGTATCGCTAAAGACTTGTTTGACGCGATGAAGTCGGTTGGTCGTCGAGTGCGTGGTGGCGTTGCCGTCCAGACATTGCTTGTTGCAGTGCTATTGGCATCCATGTCGGGTGTTATCGGTGGGGAAACGGTCCTTCTTGGTATCTTGGCTCTGCCACAGATGCTGCGTCTTGGTTATGACCGCAAGCTAGCGATTGGTACCACCTGTGCTGGTGGCGCGCTAGGTACTATGCTTCCACCTTCGATCGTTTTGATCATCTACGGCATGACGGCGAGCGTATCCATTGGTGACCTGTTTAAAGCATCATTCCTACCGGCATTTATCCTTGCGGGCTGTTATATCTGTTACGTACTAATTCGTTGTAAGTTGAACCCTTCTCTTGCGCCGCTACCTAGCGATGAAGAAATGGCTGAAGATATGGCTAACCAGCCAAGCTATTTCAAAGCGCTGTTCTTCCCTCTGCTTTCTGTCGCAACCGTTTTAGGCAGTATTTACACGGGTGTTGCTTCAGTAACAGAAGCGTCCGCACTGGGTGTGGTCGGCATCATGATCTCTGCTGCGATTCGTGGTGAACTTAACTTCAATATGCTTAAAGAGAGTGCTGTCGCAACGATGCGTACCTGCGGCATGATCATGTGGATTGGTATCGGCGCAAGTGCTTTGGTTGGTATCTACAACCTGATGGGCGGTATCGACTTTGTAGAAGAAGTGATTCTTGGATTAAGTGGTGGCAGTGCACTGGCAACGCTCTTAATCATGATGGCGATCTTACTGGTTCTCGGCATGTTCCTTGACTGGGTAGGTGTTGCGCTTTTAACAATGCCAATCTTTGTACCAATCATCATTAGTCTTGGCTACGACCCAGTTTGGTTCGGTGTTGTTTTCTGTCTTAACATGCAGGTGTCGTTCTTATCACCTCCATTTGGTCCAGCGGCATTCTACTTGAAGTCGGTTGCACCAAAAGACATTACGCTAGGTGAAATCTTTACATCACTACTGCCATTTATCGGACTTCAAGTTTTGGTTCTCGGCCTTGTGATTGCCTTCCCTGAACTAGCGATGTGGTGGAAATAACCCACCGCTTTAGATAACTCGAAATAACCAAAGAATATAGTGACAGCCTCCAGTGATAGTTGGAGGCTAAGGATAGTATTGTCCAATGAAAGCGAAAAAAATCTTAGTAATGGGCGTATCAGGTTGCGGCAAAAGCTTGATTGGCAGTGAGATTGCGAACGCTCTAAATCTTCCATTCCACGATGGTGATGACTACCACCCACAAACAAACGTGGAAAAAATGGCTCAAGGCATTCCACTGACCGATGAAGATCGTATCGGTTGGCTGGAAACGTTGAATAAAGTGTATGTTGAAAACGACAGCGCCGTGATTGCTTGTTCGGCCCTGAAGCCGACATATCGAGATATTCTAAGACACAACAACGAAGAGCTTGTGATTGTTTATCTCCAAGGTGACTTTGATACGATTTGGAATCGCCACAAAGCGCGTGAGAATCATTACTTCAATGGTTCAGCAATGCTAAAAAGCCAGTTTGAAGCCCTTGTTGAACCCGAGCAAGGTGAAGCACTATTTATCGATATCTCACAAGATGCACAAGCAGTCATTGCAGAGACATTACGCTCAATCCGTCAGCTTGAGGAACAGAAATCATGACTCGCTCTAACATAGCAATGATCGGTCTTGGCGTGATGGGTAAAAGCCTAGCGCTGAACTTACTTGACCAAGGCTTTAATGTGACAGGTTTTGATATCAGTGAAGCGCATCGTGAACGCGCTGAAACTGAAGCGAAACAACTTGCTCAGCAAGTGGGCAAGGGCGGCTTTGTTAAGGCAACGGATTTAAACCAAGTGTTAGATTCATTGGTGAAACCACGAGTGATAGCACTCTCTGTTCCGGCGGGTAACATTGTTGAATCTGTCATTGATGATTTGCTTGAAGCAGGTCTCGAGCAAGATGAAATCGTGATAGATACAGGTAATAGCCTTTGGACAGATACAGAAGATCGCGAGCAAAAATACCAAGGAAAACTGCGTTTCTTCTCTACGGCGGTTTCTGGTGGTGAAGTCGGCGCTCGAACAGGCCCTGCATTAATGGCCAGTGGAGACAGGCAAGCTTGGAATTACGTGCAACCTATGTGGGAAGCGATTGCTGCAAAAGTGGATAGCAAAGGATTACCGGTTGGTCAGTTCGAACAAGGTGAACCGTGCGCAGCCTATTTAGGGCCTGCTGGTGCCGGACATTATGTGAAGATGGTACACAACGGGATTGAGTATGCTGACATGCAGCTCATTTGTGAGGTTTACCACTTTATGTCTGAGGTGCTGGACATGCCAGCCCTAGAGATTGGCCGAGTGTTTGATACATGGAATCAAGGGGTTCTGAATAGCTACTTGATGGAGATCAGCGCCGAAATTTTGCAAACGTCTGATCCAATTACATCCAAGCCGTTTGTTGAAGTGGTTCTCGATAAGGCAGGCCAAAAGGGCACAGGCTTATGGACTGCGGTGAACAGCTTACAACAAGGAGCACCTGCACCAACCATTGCGCAAGCAGTGTTTGCACGAGCGCAAAGCAGCCAGAAAAGCACTCGTGTTTTGGGGGCTTCGCGACTCAAAATGCATGTTCAACCTAGCAGTGGCATGAACAAAGAAGAGGCGCTTGGTGAACTGCATGAAGCACTGTATTGCGCCAAGTTGTCTGTTTATGCGCAAGGTTTTGATTTGATGAAAACCATGTCGGTCAAAGAAGAGTGGGATCTGGATTTTGCGCATATCGCCAAAATTTGGCGCGCTGGTTGTATTATACGCGCCGTCTTCTTGCAAGATATTACGTCGGCTTATCAAGCTGACCCTCAGCTCGAAAACTTGCTGTTTGCTCAACGTTTTGTTGAAGAAGTGCATAATCGCTCATTTGGTTGGCGAGCGACAGTGGCAAACTCGGCGCTTACTGGTGTTCCGATGCCAGCGATCAGCTCTGCCCTGAGTTATTTCGATTCTCTCCGATGTGAGGTGCTACCAGCGAATTTGCTGCAAGCCCAGCGAGATTATTTCGGTGCACATAGCTATTCTCGCATTGATGAGGAAGAGGTCAATAAGTACCACTTAACCTGGAGCGCTGACGAAAGAATTCAAGTCAGCGTATAGAAATAAAGCGTTCACAGTAATGTGAGCGCTTTTTTTGTTATCTATGACAATAAAAAACATTTCATTCATAGGTATCATGTTACCAGTAACATCAGTAAGAAGTTTATAGACTCTGTCATGGCCAATAAGAAAAAAAGACCCACACTACAAGACATCGCTGACCGAGTAGGCGTAACAAAAATGACCGTAAGCCGTTGCTTACGTGACCCCTCTCAAGTCTCTGAATCACTGAAAGATAAAATCAACCAAGCGGTTGAAGATCTGGGTTATATCCCTAACCGAGCACCAGACATACTGTCTAACGCAAAATCCAATGCGATTGGCGTGCTTGTTCCCTCGTTAACCAACCAAGTTTTCGCTGAAGTCATTCGAGGTATTGAGTCAGTGACAACACCCGCAGGCTATCAGACCATGATTGCGCACTATGGCTACAGCGCGGAATTGGAAGAGAAAAGTATTGCTTCACTGCTTTCTTACAATGTTGATGCAATCATCTTGTCGGAAAATGTTCATACCGAGAAAGCTCGCAAAATGCTGCAAACCGCCTCAATTCCTGTCATTGAGATCATGGATACTTTCTCGGACAAAATTGAACAAGCGGTTGGGTTTGATAACGCTAAAGCATCAAAAGCAATGACGGAAGCGCTCCTTGCTAAAGGACGTAATAACATCGCTTATTTTGCCGCTCGTATGGATGAGCGTACTCGTTTGAAGATGGAAGGTTATCAGCAAGCGATGGAGGCCGCCGGCAATCGAGTGGTAAGTTTGCAAACGGAAGACGCTTCCTCTTTTACGTTAGGTGCTCGCCTCTTAGGACAGTTAGTTGAGCAACATCCGGACGTGAATGGAATTGTTTGTACCAATGATGATTTGGCGATAGGAGCAGTATTCGAATGCCAACGTAGGGGAATTCAAGTTCCTGAGCAGATGGCTATTGCGGGTTTTCACGGACACGATATCAGCCAGACCATGATTCCCAAGTTGGCAACAGTCATTACACCACGTGAAGAGATTGGTCGAATTGCTGCTGAGCAACTCATTCAGCGTTTAAGAGGTGAAACCGATTGGCTAGAAACGATCGATCTCGGCTATAAGATCGAAATCGGCGAGAGTATATAATTGCATTTTGCAACTAATGGAATTTGTAAATTGCTGCAATTTGCAAAATGAAAATTTGTTATGCGCATTGTTTTTATGAAATGGATTAAAAAACCACCAAAAATAAAGCCGTTAGCGGGTTTTGAAAGTTGGCACGTATCCTGCTTTATGTAGGTTGACCCTTATTAAGCCGAGGGTCACCTAGCCAACTGACGTTGTTAGTGAACCTAATTTGTTCACACTTATATATAGCCAGTCACCTACTTTGTGATTGGCTTTTTTTCTTTTTGGCGTCTGGAATGTGGTTAGCTGAGAATAATCGGGCTTGTCTCGTCTTCACAACCATTGTAACAACTTGGCTTTCTTGGACACACGGCGCCTCTAGAGCAGATAACTCTCGCGTCTGTCTGAATACCCCGCTCAATCCAGTTAATATTGAGGATCTTTGCGATAGTAGTGAATTCTTTCTGAATATGACGAGGGATCGCAGCGCTGCCTCCATTACCAACACAGAGTGATTTCAGCTCTTCAGCTAGCTCTAACGAATTCCCTCCCTGAGCATCAATGGCTGGATTCAAATCAATACCTGCACATAACACTCGATTATTACCTGCAGGATCGGTCATATTGACGGATTCACAGCAATAGATTCTTGGTTCATCACCTACATTTAGAATGGATATCTGCGCTGAGCTACCTTGCTGAGGCTCTGACAAGCGACGGAACACTGCCCAGTGTTGGCATGGATCGTTAACCTTGCGCATGTTTCCCCACGGAAGCGGGATACCGTTGCCTCGGTACACCGCTTTTAGCTTGTTTTGTCCATAGGCATCAAAGTAATGCCAATGTGGATATGGGGATACCACAGTCATACGACGCATTGCGACGGAAGGGGAAACACCAGCTTTCAGGTGGACATCAATTTCATAGCCACTTCGGTCGAGGAGCTGCCTGAAAGGAACCTTAGGGCATAGTAGTGCACCAGCGAAAAAGCTCGACTCAAAGTCTCGCCATGCTTGCAAAATATCTTGAGAGTTGAGCTCTGAACTTGGTGAGACTTGTCCTTGCTCTTCCCAACTATTGGCATGGCCGACCGAAAGGACGCTCTTTAAGCCTTCTTTGCTGTGCAGGACACAATGGCCAATGTACACCGCAAGGTCGTACTTTAATCGAGTTGGGTACTGCTTGAGGATTTCATTCAAATAGATGCTGCCAGGAGGCTCAAAGAACGACGTCACCACTTGTTTCGCGCTGACGCCAAGCTCATCGACAACGTCTTTTGGCGGGCGAGATATCCAACGAATCGTTAAACCAAGGCTACGAGCGATATCCATCAAATCTTCAGCCGATAGGTTGAGGCGTTTTAGTCCGACTTCTTCAGCAGCGCGTTCAAGATCAGGAAAGTGGTTCTGGTTACTTTCTTGGTGAGCGCGAATTAGAAGATGAGCAAATTGCCTGCCTGTAATCCCAGTTTGAGAGAGCATTTCCGGAATGGCAATTTGTAGAATGTCATTTGAGAACAGGAAACTTGGCTCAAGTGCCATACCACTGATCCCGCCACGGTTGCCTTTGTCTGGCGTGATATCTGCCTGCTCGGGTTCATCGTCTAGGAACCAAGCTGGGTCTTTTTGAAATACTTCGGCGATGACTTCCAGCATATCGATACTTGGAACTCGTTTACCGCGTTCAATCATAGATAGGTAAGAAACCGACGGTGCGTACTCTGGGTTGACTCTAATGCAGCGTGCAGAAAGGTCTTCCATAGTTAAGTGATTGCGCTTCCTAAGGTTTCTAATCTTTGTCCCTAAAAAATGGGATTGTCTAATTAAGCTTTTTGACACTGGCATTTTGTAAAATTCACACTGTAAAATTTTTGTTGTGAAATTGTAGTAAAAAATTCACTAGTATAGAAAGTAAGCAAAGTCACAAAACTTAAAACAACCTAACTCAAGTTTGAAATCTTTGCTCTAGGACATAAAGATGTGCCATTACTTTGAAATAACAGTCCGCGAGGGAAACACTATGAACATGCTTACTATCGATAAAACAGAAATCCAAAAACAAGACAAACCATTTATCGCTGAAGCAGTCTTCGCGGTTGAAAAAACGAACTCGAAGCAATCTTCAGAAAAACAAACTAAAGCGAAGCAGCTACTTGACCGTATGTTCCCGCTAGAGAATGGTTCTCATCAGGAAGTGACTGCATACATGGTAGATTATCGTCACCTTGTTGCTTACTTCAAAGATGGCACGCACAGCGGCTTGAAGAGTAACAAACAATTTGTTGCTTACAGCGGTGAGAAAGAGGAACCTACGTCTATTCTGTTCCGAGATGGTACAGGCAGCCACGTAGAACTAACGTTTGGTCGCAACAAAGGTACTGGTTGTGTTGAGCTGATTGAAATCGACGATATTCAGCTAGAAACATGCACTATGTTTCCTCAAGAGAGCTCTGAGATCTCTGCAATGCGTCACTGGATTAGCGTGGTAAGAGGGGACGAAAAAGGCAAACCAAAAGCGTGTACAGAAACGAAAGCGTACACAGCGAAGAGTGGTGAAGATTACGACTTAGAGTGTTGTTATACAATGAATAAATAGCCACAAAAAACAAAAAGGCCTAGTAGAAATACTAGGCCTTTTACTTTGGAATCTAAGCGGCAGTTATTTAGCCGCTTTTTTCTGTTGCGCTTTACATACCGCAGCAGTGAACACAACGTCTGTTGAGCTGTTTAGTGCTGTTTCTGCAGAGTCTTGAACCACACCAATGATGAAACCTACCGCAACCACCTGCATTGCGATCTCATTTGGAATACCAAACAAGCCACACGCAAGAGGGATCAGCAGTAGTGAACCACCTGCAACGCCAGACGCGCCACAAGCTGATACCGCTGCTACCACACTTAATAGAAGCGCAGTCAGTAGATCGACTTCAATACCCATAGTGTGCACAGCAGCAAGCGTCAGTGTAGTGATAGTGATCGCTGCACCTGCCATGTTGATCGTTGCACCTAGAGGGATAGATACTGAGTAAGTATCTTCATCTAGCTTTAACTTCTCACAAAGAGCCATGTTAACTGGGATATTCGCTGCACTTGAGCGAGTGAAGAAAGCCGTGACACCACTTTCGCGAATACACTGAAGAACCAATGGGTAAGGGTTTTCACCGGTTTTAACGAAAACGATAATTGGGTTAACGACTAGAGCAATAATCGCCATTGCGCTAAGCAGTACTGCTAGAAGCTGAGCGTAGCCCGCAAGTGCCTCGAAGCCTGTCGTCGCTAGCGTCGCAGAAACTAAGCCAAAGATACCAAATGGTGCTAAACGAATAATAAAGCGTACGATCTGAGAGACACCGTGGCTCAAGTCTTCAAAAACGGCTTTCGTTGTACCTGAAGCGTGGTGCAGAGCAAGACCAAGACCGATAGCCCAAGCAAGGATACCGATGTAGTTCGCACTCATAAGAGCGTTAACTGGGTTATCGACAAGCTTAAACAGTAAGGTGTTTAGTACTTCAGCAATGCCTTGAGGAGGTGTTGCGCCTTCTGCACCAGATACCAGTGTCAATGTCGTCGGGAAAAGAAAGCTAAGTACTACCGCGGTCAAAGCAGCGGCGAGCGTACCAAAAAGGTAAAGTACGACGATAGGGCGCATATAGGTATGCTGGTTCTTTTTCTGGTTAGCGATCGATGCAGCTACCAAAATAAAGACGAGAATCGGTGCGACGGCTTTAAGCGCGCCTACAAAGAGGCTTCCAAGTAAACCCACACTTTGAGCGTGTTCTGGTGAGACAATCGCTAGACCAACACCTAATAAGATGCCTGCTAGGATTTGCAAAACCAGATTGCCACGAGCAAAGCGTGCAATAAGTGAGTTGTGTTGCATAGTTATCCCTACAATGAATTGTTTTATAGATTTGTAGTCATTTCAGTTATTGAAAACTGAAGGGGGTATACTATCGCCCTGAAATTATGTGTCTAGAATTATTTGAAATTTAGCATTAAAGGTTGCTGCATAACGCCTATTGTTGTTTTTATGTTGTAATTATGTTTTCTGGTGGTTGTTCTTGATGTAAATAAAAAGGGGCATAACGCCCCTTTTTAATGATGCAGAATATGATTAATATTCTTTGCCCTTCTTATGAGAACGGCTTTCTTCTTGCACTCTTTTGTAAAACTTAGTCAGTTGTTTATAAGAGGCTCGTTGCTCGGCAAGTGTCGCTGTGTTGCGCTGCTGTTCACGTTGCAGCTTAAGGTAGTTGGTCAGGCGGCGTTCTTCGAGTTCGCCCGATTCGATCGCTTCACGTACACGGCACTTCGGCTCATCTTGATGTTGGCAGTCCGAAAAACGGCATTGTGCAGCAAATGCTTCAACATCGGAGAAGGTTTCTGCCACACCATCCGTACAATCAATGAGCTGTAACTCTCTCATTCCAGGAGTGTCAATCAGTACACCACCACTAGGCAAGAAGTGCAGTGAGCGACTTGTCGTAGTATGTCTACCTTTGCTGTCATCTTCACGTATGCCGCCAGTCATTTGAGCATCTTGATCTAACAAGCTATTGACTAAGGTTGATTTACCGACGCCGGATGAGCCCATAAAGGCGACTGTTTTACCGGCGCTACACCATGCTGCGAGTCTTTGACACTCGTTTTGGTCCAATGCGTTTAGACTTTCTACCATTAGCAATGGGTCAAGTGCCTGAACTTGAGCGCGAAGTTCACTTTCATTGTCGGTTAAGTCCGCTTTAGTTAAGACGATAACGGGCTCTACTTCTGCTTCATGTGCGATAGCAAGGTAGCGCTCAATTCGACTTAGGTTAAAGTCATCATTCAACGAACAAACGATAAATAACGTCGTCACATTAGCGGCAATCAGTTGCTCGTGAACTTTGCTGCCAGCGGCTTTGCGATGAAAGAGTGATTGCCTTTCAAGTAGACGGCCAAAGCGTTGATTGGAGTCGAGAATTAGCCAGTCGCCAACGGTCATCGAGGGTAAAGACTTGTGAATATCAAGCTGAATTTCACCTTGCTCACTCATAAGCTTATAAATGCTTCGGTGATGTTCAGTTACTCTCGCGATCGTATGATCGTTTTCTAGGTCGTCTAATGTGAGTTGTTGTTGGAATAGGTTATTCCAGCCAAGTGTCGCTAATGACATAGGCATTTCTGTATTTGTATTCATGGTTGCCCCAAGTTTGCAGTTAACCTGCAGAAATTCTTTTAGGGTCTTTTGACCCCGGTCTAGTTACATCGGGCAAATAGGAAGGAAGGTTAGGAAAGCGATAAGTAATCGTTAGCTCTAACGTTGCTTCACCATGTATGCCGGGTGGGTTTTTAATACAATCATCATATTCTCCTAAGCTATTGGAATTAGTTTGCGTAGCAATAATAGCAAAAGAGGTGAGCGTTTGCCCACCTCCTTGTATTGTTTAGTGATGATGCTTCATTCCGCTCATCACTTTCTTGATTGGTGCGGTAAAGGTCTGCTTCTGACCATTAGCAAAAGTGATTTGTACATCGATTTCTTCGCCTTCAACCAGTGGCTTTTTCAGGTCAAATAGCATGATGTGCAGGCTACCAGGTTTGAGCTCGACGCTACCTTTTGCTGGGATTTCGATACGTTCAACTTGGCGCATTTTCATCACATCGCCTTCTTTAAGCACATCATGCAGCTCGACTTTGCCAGCGGCATCTGTTGATGCAGACACGATGTAACGAGCATTTTCACTGCGGTTCATGATCTCAGCAAAAACAGCGCTCGTTGCTGCATTAGGTGGGGTAGCACGGGCATAGGCATGGTGCGTCATGATATCCATCTTCGCTTGTGCAAGTGGGCTTAATGCTAGCGTGGCTAAAATTAGGGCTTTAAGTTTCATTGTAACTAACCTTTGGAAGTAATAGTTTTAAAGGCTTCAACCAATGGGGCTGGAGTCAAAGTATGTGGCACTTTAGTGATTAACGTGCCATCTGGTTTTAGGAAGTAGAAATACGAACTATGGTCGAGCGTGTATTTTAGTTCCGAGTTTTCTAATTCGGTTTTGCGAAAGATAACTCCGTATTTGTGCGCCAGCGGAGTTGTAACATCCAGCGGTGCAGACAAGCCTTCGATCATAGGGTGAAAGTACTGCGCATATTTATAGGAGTCCGCAGCGGCATCACGCTCAGGATCGAGCGAAATGAAAATAGGGCGAAACTTATCTTTGGTCGGTTGATCGACTTGGTTGAGTGCGCCTGCTAGCATCGCTAAAGAGGTTGGACAAACATCGGGGCAGCGAGTAAAGCCGAAGTAAACAACGCGAATACGTTCGTCACTAGGATCAAACAGCGATACAGCCTGGTTATTTTCACCAAAAAGAGTCACGGAAGAGTCTTCGGTCGTCGAAGTGGTTTCGTCTTGAAGGTCTAGGTAGCTTTTCAGTCCGAACCCTAGAACAAAGGCTGCGATTAAGATAAGAGTCCAGTTTTTACTCATCTTTCCATCCTTATCGATGTTTTAAGTGTCTCTGCACCATCAGTGATTGTGCCGTACCAAGTCATGGCTTCAGTTGTGCATACAGGAAGAATGACCTGTCCAGAGAATTTACCATTGGCGTTTTTATCGAGCTTGAAGACAACTTTACCCATCTCCATTTCGTAACCTTGCAAGGAAATCAACAATTGCTCACTCGAACTTTCAGGCCAGTCGACTTCAACGACGGTAGGAACCAGTGGTTGACTTGTGTCTTTGTCCGCCTGCACTGTCTTATGATCTTGCGTGCAAGATTTCGTGGTAATCAGACAATATTCATCGAGAGAAATCTTGGCGTTTTTGGTACTGAACCAGTGCAGGATATCACTGGCAAAAAAGCCGCCACCGAGCGCGATAACGAGTAAAAGCAGTTTAGCTACAGAAGGCATGTTATTCGTTCCATGATTGTATCCGGCGCAATGCTAGCATAACGCTATGGGAAGCAAGGGGTTAGGGAATAAAAACTGTGCTGGTCATCAACTAGAACGCGTCACTTGTAGGGCTTTTCTTGATGCCATAGATGGCATGGTCGAGAATTCGTTCGCCAATTTTTTCTTGGTTGGTCAGTATGCCTTCTAACGTCATGCCTACTCGCTCAGCCACACGGCGGCTCGGTTGGTTATCTACGGCGGCTGAGAGTTGCACCTTCACCATATCGAGCTCATTAAAGGCTTTATTGATTAAGTGATTGACGATACGGGTAACGATACCTTTACCTTGGTGACGTTGAGAGAGCCAATAGCCGACTTCGGCACTGAGTGTATCGTAGTTAATGGTATTAAAGCTGCAGTTTCCGACAATCTCTCCACGATAGACGATTGCGCAGGTCATTGACTTTCCTTCGGCGTATTCGTGTAGTACGCGCTGAATAAAGTGACGGAAGTCTTGTTCATTTTGACAGTGGGTAGGCCAAGCGAGCCATTGCGACAAATAGTCAACTTGATCGCACACCAGTGAAGCATATTGATGAGCGAATGATTCTTGGACTAACGCGAGCGAAAGTTCGTCGTCTATTTTTTCAGTGAACATATGGCTTCCCCTACAGTTTTAAACACTAAACGTAACAAACTCTAACAGTGATGGCCATAACGTATTGTTGTATAAATGCTTTATTTCTGGCACGAAAAAAATGTCTCACGCTGCATAAGTCACAATTCTGTTAATAACCATTAATAATTTATGGTCTATGGAGGCCTCTTTCGTATACCCTTAAATGCATAATAATTATTTATATAACAACAAAAACGTGAGTATGGAATTTCCCAAGGAAGATGTATGTGTCGATATGCATCGCGTGCTGTTTGAAATCGCTTATGCTCTGGATGCCGTCGGTTACGATGAAATCTATCATGGCCATCGAGTCGCTTACATAGCCTATAGCTGTGCTATGCGAATGGGGTGGAGCGAAGAGAAAGCGCATAAAGCGTTTGCATTAGGTTTAATCCACGATTGCGGCGTATCAGAAAATAGTGAGCTCGATGTTTTACTCACCTCATTTATCCCACAAGAGACTCAGCGCCACTGCATTAAAGGCTATGAACTGCTTCAGGCGTGTGAACCTTTAAATCATTTCGCTATCCCTATTCTTTATCATCATACTGATTGGCGGCAGCTTTCAGAGATTCCAGATATTAGCGATGATGATAAGCAACTCTCAGCGCTGATCTTTTTAGCCGATCGAGTTGATTACCTACAGTGCTCTCGTCCTTATGATTCGTATGGCAATGTGACTTCAGAAAGCAAAAGATATATTGCTGCTGAGTTGTCTGCGAATGCTGGCACTATATTCAATCCGTCCATCGTTGAATCGATGAATGAGCTCCTGACTTGTGATGATTTTTGGTTTTCTATGGAGCTACGGCACATAGAAAATTTATCGTCTCAATTTGTTCATGCGTTCGCTAATCGATCGCAAACTGGGCTGGAGGAATCGATTTGTGTCGCCGAGTTGTTTGCTCAAATCGTTGATGCAAAAAGCTCATTTACTTATCAGCACTCGAATCACGTGGCGCGTTTGGCAGAGTATTTAGCGGGTAAGCTTGGTTATTCTCCTCAAACTTGTCGGATGCTCTATCTCGCTGGACTTATTCACGATATTGGCAAACTAAAGACACCAAGTAGCATTCTACACAAGCCTGATCAGTTAACCGACGACGAGTATTGCTGTATTAAGCGTCATGCCACGGATTCTCGTCATGCGTTAGAGAACATGTTTAAAGATTCTTTAGTGATTGACTGGGCTGCAAATCATCATGAGCGTCTTGATGGTTCGGGTTATCCATTAGGCTTGACGGCAAAGCAGCTTGACGGTCCGAGTCGTTTGGTTGCGGTGACTGACGTGTTCCAAGCATTAACTCAGTCGAGGCCGTATCGAGCAGGGCTATCTCTTGAGAAGACCTTACGTATTCTTGAAGAATTAGTCGACGATGGAAAGTTAGATAGGCAGGTATTTGACTGTATCTCGGCCAATCGAGAAGTTTGCTATCGAATCTCAACTGGCTGCGAGTACTTAGCAGAGCCAGCGTAGCGAATACGCTGGCCCTTTATAGTCATTACTTACTGTTGATATAAGCTTTGAACTTCGCTTGTGTCTCAGCGTCCGCTTTGTCATACCAAAAATGCAGCATTTCTTCAGCTGTCGTGTTTGCTGCTTTGCCATCTGCTGGCAGAGTAGCAGGTAAGGTCACAGGAACAACCGCTGCTGTTGAAACGGCAGCAATACCACCTTTGCGGTTGTATTCTGCAAGCTCAATTTGGTGATTACGTCCAATTTGCATTCCATCTTTGACTAACTTGTCCTGTTTAACGGAGATGGATTGGCCGCTTTTATCCTTCAGATTCCACTCTAAGTTACGAATCTTCTTCGAACCATCGTGCTCATTACGGTAGGTAGGAAGTTCAAATTCCAACTCGCTGTTTGTCGCGGTAAACGTGCCGATGATTGGGTCGCTCTCTAGGATGATGCGATCTTTACCCTGATCAAAGTAAGGGTTGTAGGTGAACAGAATTTGGTTTTTACCATCTGGTAAGGTAAGCGTCTTTGTCGCAGAGAAAAAGCCGCCAGAAAGTTCTGGTTGTGCATCGTTGGCAACTAACACTTCAACAGTGTCAGGGATTTCAATAGTAACAGCAGCAGTCGTAAAGCCACTAAAGCCTAGCGCAGCCATAGCAAGTAGTGTTGTTTTAATTCTCATTTTGAGTTTCCTAATAAACAGGCACTTAACCCAGAGAGAGTGCCTAGCTTGAGGAGTCTTTGCAATATTCAAATGTAAGAAGTTGGAAAAATTCATCAATTTTTCATAACTGCTCTTATTGTTCACGAAGGTGATTTAGTGGATTTAGCAAGGTTTCGCCTAATTCGAAGCAGTGATCAACTAAAGTTAAAGGGAGTCAATCAATAAGGAGATGAGTGATGAAACGTATTCCAGAACCCTTTCGAATCAAAATGGTTGAACCGATTAAAATGACAACTTGGGACGACCGAGTGGAAGCACTCAATCAAGCAGGGCTGAACCCATTTTTACTGCGCAGTGATGATGTCTACATTGACCTTCTTACTGACTCAGGCACGGGGGCCATGAGCGATAATCAGTGGGCGGGCTTGATGATGGGCGATGAGTCCTACGCAGGGAGTCGCAACTACTACAATTTGTGCGCGGCAGTGGAACATTTCTTTGGCTATAAGTTAACTGTGCCGGCTCACCAAGGCCGAGGCGCGGAACAGATCCTTTTCCCTGCGCTTATCGAACGTATGCAAACAGTCCGGGGTGGTAAAGATCCAATATTTATCTCCAATTATCATTTCGATACAACGGCTGGTCATATTGAACTCAATGGCGGTAAGGCAATTAACGTCGTAGATAAGCATGCTTTTGATACGACAACGCCTTATGACTGGAAGGGTAACTTTGACTTAGAGCTGCTAGAATCTACGATTGCCAAGTATGGGGCAGAAAACATCTGCGCGATTATCACTACTGTCACTTGTAACAGCTCAGGAGGCCAGCCTGTCTCAATGGCCAATATGCGCGCTGCGTATGAAATCGCGAGTAAAAACGATATTCCGGTCGTGATTGATTCCGCTCGTTATTGTGAGAATGCTTACTTTATCAAGCAGCGCGAAGCGGGGTATCAAAATAAATCCATTTTGGAGATCATCCGCGAAATGTACCAATATGGTGACATGCTAACTATGTCCGCGAAGAAAGATCCATTGGTTAATATCGGTGGGCTATGTTGTATTCGCGATCACGAGGAGCTGTTTCAAGCGGTACGTATTCGATGCGTACCAATGGAAGGCTTTGTCACCTATGGCGGTATGGCGGGCCGCGATATGGAGGCCTTGGCCCGTGGTCTCTATGAGGGGGCTGATGAAGACTACCTTCATTATCGAATTAGCCAAGTGGCGTATTTGGGTGAACGCTTGCGAGAGGGAGGGGTTCCAATCCAGTACCCAACCGGTGGTCACGCCGTTTTTGTCGATGCAGCGAAAGTTCTGCCTCATATTCCTGCTCAAGAGTTTCCGGGGCAAGTGCTATGTAACGCGCTCTACCTTGAAGCGGGCATTAGAGCAGTAGAAATTGGTTCACTACTGTTAGGTCGTGATCCTGAAACAGGAGAGCAAAAGGAATCAGAGCTTGAATTGATGCGCTTAACCATTCCGCGCCGCGTTTATACCAATGATCATATGGACTATATTGCTGATGCGATTATTGCGCTTAAACAACGTGCTCATGCACTAAAAGGCTTAACTTTTGACTATGAGCCTCCCGTTCTGCGCCACTTTACCGCTCGTTTCAAATCTAAGTAGTGCCGCTAGCAACACTGTTACGGCGGCGGTTGTAACAGTGTTCTATTTTGTTAACTCCATTCCAAATAGCCAGACCATCTGCCTAAGTGACAGATTTATCTAAATTATTCTACCAATGTCAGGATTTATAAATTTTGACTCAACATTCAAGTTGCAATGTAACATTTTGATAACCTCCAACTGTTTTTTGACCTTGCCTCGTAATTAGTTTTTATTTTTTTCATCTAAAAAAAAGTCTCTTAAATACTGAAAGGGATGTTTTCGCGCGTCGAAAGCAGACTTAGCCCCAACGTTAGGGCAAACATTCAAGGAAT
This sequence comes from Vibrio ouci, assembly GCF_004551525.1. Classification (GTDB taxonomy): domain Bacteria; phylum Pseudomonadota; class Gammaproteobacteria; order Enterobacterales; family Vibrionaceae; genus Vibrio; species Vibrio ouci. Next base: position 166,414 of record NZ_SATR01000002.1, read on the forward strand.
GAGAGAAATAGGTATGAATCGTATGAATTTATGCGCTGCCAGTATTGCACTTGCAGTATCAAGCGCAGCGATAGCCGCTCCGACAGCACCGAGTGTTGATGTATATGGATCGAACAATCTGCAGTTTTCTAAGATTGAACTCGCCATGGAAACAACCTCTGGTTACAACCAAATGGTTAAGTATCACGAAGAAGCTGATATCACCATCAAGTTCAACCAATGGAGTGGTACGACAGGCGACACTTACAAAATCTACTTTGATGGTACACAAGTGGCAACCGGCCCAATCAGTGGTAGTCAAACGGATGCGACATTCAAGTATGGCAAAGGTGGTCTGTACCAAATGACCATCGAAGCGTGTGATGCGACGGGTTGTAGCACCAGTGCTCCGGTTGAAGTGACAGTAGCGGATACTGACGGGTCACATTTAAAACCACTGACGATGAACATCGACCCGAACAACAAATCTTACAACACAGATCCTAATACCGTTGTAGGTACATATTTCGTTGAGTGGGGTATCTATGGCCGTGAGTACACGGTAGACAACCTACCAGCCGACAACCTAACTCATATTCTATATGGCTTCATTCCAATCTGTGGTCCTAACGAATCGGTTAAGTCTGTTGGTGGCAATAGCTACAACGCATTGATGACAGCCTGTCAGGGCGTGCCAGATTACGAAGTTGTTATCCATGACCCGTGGGCTGCTTACCAGAAGAGCTTCCCTCAAGCTGGGCATGAATATAGCTCTCCAATCAAAGGTAACTACGCGATGCTTATGGCACTTAAGCAGCGTAACCCTGACCTAAAAATTATCCCTTCAATTGGTGGCTGGACACTTTCTGACCCCTTCTTTGATTTCACTACCAAAGCGAACCGAGATACTTTTGTTGCGTCAGTTAAGCGATTCCTAACGACGTGGAAGTTCTACGATGGTGTGGATGTTGACTGGGAATTCCCTGGTGGCGGCGGCGCGGCGGCTAATCTAGGTGATCCGGTAAACGATGGCCCTGCGTACATTGCGCTGATGCAAGAGTTAAGAGCGATGCTTGATGACTTAGAAGCGTCAACAGGTCGTACTTATGAGCTAACGTCTGCAATTGGCGTTGGTCACGATAAGATCGAAGATGTTGATTACGCTGATGCAGTTCAGTACATGGATTACATCTTTGCCATGACATACGATTTTTATGGTGGTTGGAACAATGTAGTGGGTCACCAAACAGCGTTGTACTGTGGCAGCTTTATGCGTCCAGGTCAGTGTGACGGTACTGGTGTAGATGAAAATGGTGAAGCGTACAAAGGACCTGCCTACACATCTGACAACGGTATCCAATTACTGCTAGCACAAGGTGTTCCTGCAAGTAAGCTTGTTCTTGGTGCTGCCATGTATGGCCGTGGTTGGGAAGGCGTGATGCCAGAAACACTATCAGATCCAGCTGATCCTATGACTGGTGTTGGTAACGGTAAGCTGAAAGGTTCTACTGCACAAGGTGTGTGGGAGGACGGTGTTATTGATTACAAAGGCATTAAGTCATTCATGTTGGGTGACAACAGCCAAGGTATCAATGGTTTCCAATACGGCTATGACGCGCAAGCTGAGGCTCCTTGGGTATGGAACCCGACTACAGGTCAGCTAATTACGTTTGATGATGACCGCTCAGTGAAAGCAAAGGGCGCGTATGTACGTAACCTAGGTTTAGCGGGTCTATTCTCATGGGAAATTGATGCTGATAACGGTGACATCCTAAATTCGATGCATGAAGGTCTAGCTGGTGGTCCACCACTAAACCGTGATCCAGTAGCGAATGCGGGTGCTGATGTGACAGTTGTTGGTCCGGCGAGCGTTAGCCTTGATGGTAGTGCTTCAAGTGACGCTGATGGCACAATTGCAAGCTATCAATGGGCGCAAGTTTCTGGAACTCCAGTAACACTAAGTTCAGCAAGCAGCGCTGTGGCAAGCTTTGATGTAGCAGAAGTCGCTCAAGTTGAAACGCTAAGCTTTAAGCTGACTGTAACTGACAACGAAGGCGCGACATCAACTGACACTGTGGTTGTTACGGTTAACCCTAAAGACCTACCACCAGTAAATGAAGCGCCAGTTGCTTCAGTGACTGCACCAGCTAACGTAAATGCAGGTGATGTGGTTGTTGTTGATGCTTCTGCTTCAACTGATGCTGATAACGATGTCCTAACTTACACATGGAACCTTCCTGCAGGTCTTACTGCTACGGTTGATGGTGCAACAGTAAGTTTTGTTGCTGCTGAATATACTCAAGATACTTCGCTAGCCTTCACTGTAACTGTAAGTGATGGACAAGCTGAATCTTCTGCATCGACTACGGTGGTTGTCGCGAAGACATCTACTGGCGGTGAGCTGTGTGACAACTTGTGGCAATCAGGTTCGGTGTATAACGGTGGTGCACAAGTTTCTTGGGCTGGAAAAGTTTGGGAAGCGAAGTGGTGGACACAAGGTGATGATCCAGCGCAATCAGGTGAATGGGGCGTTTGGAAAGAAGTTGGCGTAGCGAACTGCGCGACTAACTAATAACCTTATATTCCTAACTAAATAGAAAAAGCCATTCGAGGTAACTCGAATGGCTTTATTTTTTGAAGTAGGAAATCGCAGATTAGTTTACCGCTCTCACTTTACCTTGTTTAAGGTTGTTGAGAACATCGGCTTTAGGGCCATCTGCAATAACGCAACCTTTCTCCATAACGATGACTCTGTCTACCACATCCAGCATTGATGTTTTGTGGGTAATTAGAATCAAAGTTTCGCTCTGCTTTAGTTGAGCCAGTTGCTGTTTAATGTGCATTTCTGAACGGTTATCCATCGCACTCGTCGGCTCATCCATTAACAGGACAGGTGGGCGGCCTAAAAGAGCACGAGCAATGGTTACTGCTTGACGTTGACCACCAGAAAGCAACATACCGCCTTCACCGACTTGGCGCTCTAAGCCTGCAGGATCTTGCTGGGTAAATACTGTCACACCAGCACGGTTTGCGGCATCAAGTACGTCGCGGTCATCCGTTAGTGGACGCCCGAGAGTGATGTTGTCACGGATGCTGCCATAGAACAGTTGGCTGTCTTGCGGTACACAGCCAATGTTACGGCGAATATCGATATGATGGAGTTGGTCGATGTCAGTATCGTCGATCCTAACATGGCCTTCTGTTGGCTTATAAAGACCCATAATCAGGCGTTCAAGTGTGGTTTTACCCGAACCAATACGACCAATGATAGCGACTTTTTCTCCAGGGTTAATCGTAATGCTTAAATCGCGAACAGATGCAATTGGCGAGTCAGGGTAGTGGAAAGTCACCTTCTCTAACTCAATTTTGCCGTGAATAATTGGTCGGTGAATATAGCGTTTGCCTTCTTCTTGCTCATCAGGCATTTGCATCACTTGCTCAATAATAGTCATCGATGACTTGGCTTGATTGTATCGTGTCGAAAGCAATGAAAGTTGGACCATTGGGCCGATAGCACGGCCGCTAAGCATGGTAGCCGCGATGAGCCCTCCCATGGTGAGGTCACCTTCTGAAATCAAATATACGCCAAGAATAATCATGCCCACATTTGATGCTTGTTGAACAAAGCCTGCAGTATTTTGAATACCGTCGGTGATGCGGCGGCTCTTGATATTCCAGTTTGCCATGTGCGCTACTGCTTCTTCCCAGCGGAATTGGAACTGGCTTTGAGCACCAAACAACTTAACGGTTTCTAGCCCAGAAAGGCTTTCGATTAAGTTAGCGTACTTTTGTGAAGCAAGGCGAGAGCCCTCTTCAATGGTATGACGTAATGGCCCTTGTATTAGCAGTGAGTAGATGATCAGAATCACTACACCTACGATTGGCACGATCACTAGGTTACCGGCCATCAACCAGATCAGGACGAGGAACAGAATCGCAAACGGAAGGTCAATCAATGAGCCAATCGTTGCAGAGGTGAAGAATTCACGAATCGACTCAAATTCCTGAAGGTGGCGAGCGAAAGCACCAACCGATGCAGGTCTAGCCTCCATTCGAATGCCTAGTACCTTACTAAAGAGTTTGGATGATATTAGGATATCGGACTTTTTACCTGCGACATCAATAAAGTAACTGCGCATCAGCTTGAGTGTTAGGTCAAACAAGAAGATCACGAAGATACCACTGGCGAGTACCCAGAGAGTCTCAAACGCTAAGTTTGGTACAACCTTATCGTAAACCAAGCGCGTAAACATCGGCGCTGCGACGGCGAACAAGTTGATAAGAATCGAAGCGATGAGCACATCACGATAAATGCGTTTTGATTGCCAAATAGTGCCCCAAAACCAGTGACCCTCACGAGTTTTGAGCACTTCTGGTGAGCGCTCATCATAACGAAATTGTTTTTTTACGAGAAAGTAGCGTCCGATATAGAGTTGGTTTAACTCTTCAATACTGAGTGAAATCGGAACAAGTCCAGACTCTCCAGTGACGATCTCTGCTTCGGTCTTCTCTTCGTTGATGCTGTTTAGTACACATGCTTCACCGTTTTTCAGGATAAGAACAACGGGTAGTACTAACTGAGAGATCTCTAGTAATGATGAGCGATTTTCTTTTGCCACCAAGCCGGCGCGTTCTGCCGCGCGCGGAAATAGAAACGGGGTTAGCTTGCCATCTGAGAGTGGCAAGCCATTAATAAGCGCTTCTGGTGAATTCGCTAAACCATAGTATCGACTAACGTAGATAAGAGAGTTTAATAGCGGGTCCTGCATGCTATACCTATATAGTTGTTATTTATCTACGATGAAGCCTTGGAAGACGTCAATGAAATGCTCAGACAAGAAATCAAGCTGAGTTTGAGTTTCAACACGAGATGCAATAGTTTTAATCCCTAAGTTATGCGCAGTACGAGAAATAGACGTTAACGTGAATTTCTGTTTCTCATCATCAAGATGGTGAGTGTACAAGTAGTCTAACTTAACATAAGCAGGGCGGAACTCGTTGATGTAGTCAAGAGACTGGAAGTTGCGACCATAGTTATCGACACCAAAATCTGCACCTGCATTTCTTACTGCATTACAGAACAGAGCCGTGTGGTGAGGCGAGTTAATAAAGCAGTTTTCTGGGATCTCGAAATGGAGTAACGAGGCCACAGAACTGTGTTTATTAAGTAGTTGCGTCACCCAACGAATAAAGCTTGGTTGAGAAATACTGCTTTGAGCAATGTTAATCGCAATTGGCTCGTTAAACTCACCTGATTCTAAGCGTTTAACGATTGATCCAATAACGTACTCATCAAATAGGTGGCTGGCATTGAGTTGCTCTAGAGCGAACAGGTATTGGTTTGCACTGTAGCGCTCACCATCTTTTTCAATCGCAGAGAACACTTCGCGGTGGTATGGCTGACCCCAGCTATTATTCGCTGATTGGAAACGGAAACTGAACCAGTCATTACTGATTGCCTCTTCCACCAAGTTTTTCCATTGCTGTTTGCCCATTAGACTATCGCTGCTTTCGCCTGTCACGTAGCCGTATGTCATTTCAGGGTTAGATTTTGCTGTGGCTAGCGCATTATCCAACATGGTTAGCAATGAGGTAGAGTTGGTTGAGGCTTTACTGTAAACCACACCAAGCGCCAAGTTTGATGTCGCCATGCCAGTTGGATCGGCATTGATATCTTGTACATAGGTGACGATGCTTTCTGCAACTAGCTTAAGCTCTGAATCTTCCATGTTAGGCAGAATAAAGCCAAACTCTTCAGTAGAAATACGCGCTAACGTTACATTCGGAGAAGTCAGCGACACTTTCAGGTGATCAGCTAATTCGCGAACCATGCCGTCACCAGCCTCGTAGCCTTTATCATCATACAGCTCTCGGATAAAGCTAGCTTCGAGAATCGCAACGCCACCAATACCACCTTCACCAATCCACGAGTTTAGTTGGCTCATGTAGTAAGCGCGGTTACCAAGTTGAGATACAGGGTCGATGTAGGCGCGCTCACGTAATTGCTGGGCTTCTTTAGCTTGGGCTTTGAAGGACTTTTCTAACTGAGCTGACATACTGTTGATGCCATCAACCACGTAGATAAGGTCTTGAGTTGCCGGGCGAGGTAACGGATCGCCAAATTGGTTACGAGCCACTTGTTCCATCTTATCAACAATGAGCTGTAGTGGACGCAGAGCACGTTTAAGAATGAATGAGATAGAAAACAAACCAATCAGCATGATTAAACAAAACGCAATGACGAGACGTTCAAATGCAAGCCATAACTGGGTGTAGGCATCCCCAGGGTGACTGACGATTTCAACTTCGGCAAGTTGCATCCATCCACTAGTTACAACGCGTCGATCGTGGATTTTTTCGAATAAATTTAGCCGAGTAAACCACTTCGGTACGTTATTAGGCTTGATAGGGTAGGAGCGCAAAATTTCGTCCCCAGTATCTAGGAAAATTAAACGAACAATCGAGTAGCTACTACCATCAAACAGCGCGTTGATTACCGACTCAACGGCGACTTGGTCCTTATTTTCAAGGTAAGGCGCAAGCGCTAAACCAACGGTGTTAATGGTGTTGTTCACTTCAGAGCGTTGCTGTTGAATGAGGTTGCTTCTAGTGGTATTGAACTCAATGATAAACACTGAGATCAATAGCATCAAAATAACCGCAATCATTCCCGCGACAAGTTGTTTATATAGAGTCATATTGCCTACTCATCATAATTAATTTTTGGTTTGTTTAACTTAAGCGATTTCTCGCGGGCACGGAGGTCATTCCATAGACTTAATCTTGATGACTTCCCTGCCAGTTGTCCTTTTTTAGACTTCATCAGCCAGAGGTTTTTACCGTTAAAACTGTATATCGGTAATAAATCTCGTCGAGCTGATGCCTTCTTAATCTGAGGATTAATGTTATCTAATAGTATCGGCTCTGCACTCGGTTTTGAGTAGTAAGCCAGTACCATGTGAAACTGATTGAGTTCGATGGCTTTAACATAGACCAGACGAAGTTTTCGATCTGAGACACCGAGTTCAAGTAGGGAAAAGTATTTGGCAATGGTGAAATCTTCACAGTCACCAGCATTACTGCCTAAAAACTCGAGAGGAGTTGCCCAGTAGTCGTTCTTTCCCCACAGCTTGATGTCGTTAACAAAGTAAAGTTGGTTAAAGAAATTGTTCACTTTGGTTAGCTTGTCTCGCTCGGAAAGTGATTTGTACTGAGACATTTCATTTCGCCAAGTTTGCACGCGTTTGCCCGCACGATCGCCATACGTTCGTTTTACTGCGTCTACCCATCGCTGCTCTTGAGTGTTGAGGGCGAATGACGCAGTAGATGAAAGTAACAGCAGTGAAAGTGCTATTACCGGCGTTAGCCAGTGGCTCCGTCTCACGCGAGCTGTTCCTTGGCTACAAATCGTTGTGACATGGTCATGAACGCTATTCCTTTAATGCATTGTTTTGAGCACTGAGGATTGGTTTAAGTAGGTACTCTAAGATAGTACGTTTACCTGTAATGATATCCACAGATGCTGTCATACCCGGAATAATGGGTAATGAATTGTCTTTGTCTAAACTGGTTTCTTTTGTTCGTATACGGACTAAGTAAAAGCTGTTTCCTTCTTCATCCGTCGTTGTATCCGCGCTGATGTGCTCAAGTGTGCCTTCTAGGCCACCGTATTTAGTGAAGTCATAGGCACTGAATTTGACGACGGTGTGTAAGTCTGGGCGCAGGAATGCAATGTCTTGTGGGGCGATCTTAGCCTCGACTAACAGAGTGTCTTCACTTGGGACGATTTCAACAATATCCATCCCTGGTTGAATAACACCACCAACCGTATTGACGTTAAGTGTCTTAACAGTACCCGTGACAGGAGATGTCACAATGGTACGGTTAACTCGGTCTTCTAATCCTACGGTTGACTCTGTCAGAGAGGATAGTTTGTCTTGCGCTTGGTTGAGTTTTTCTTGCTGCTCAGAACGGAATTTTTGCGCGGTATCGATACGGCTAAGCATGGCTTCGCGTATTGCCGATTCTAGTACCGGCCTTTTTAGCTCACTGGATGTGAGCTCACGGCGGGTATCGTTGACCTGTCGCTGCAATTTAAGCAGTTCGATTCTAGGTACGATTCCCTCTTCAGCAAGAGGGCGAGTGATCTCTAGCTCTTTTCTCGCGAAGTTATAGCCATCTCTTAAGTTACGCACGCGAGCTTTGATCTCAACGAGATCTTGCTGCTTCTGTTTAACTTGTTGGTCAATCAGCGAAATTTGGTTACGTAGTTTGTTCAAATCTTGGCGGTATTCCGCCCGTTGTCGCGCAACCAGGTTTGGTTGCTGTTCATCAAGTACAGGAGGAAAAGCCAGCTTGTTAAAGTTAAGCTTAACGTTGTTCTGCCAGTTGCTTGTATCAAAGTCTTCATTGATTTCTACACTGGTAAGGGAAGCGGATAACTGCAAAACGCTTGCAGTAAGGTTAGCCACTTGCTGCTCGCGCTCACGATAGTCAGAGCGGAAACGCGTATCATCGATCAGAAGTAATTGCTGACCTTTGGTGACGCTCTGGCCTTCACGCACGAGTATTTCTTTGACTAAACCGCCCTCTAGGTTCTGTACGACCTGGATTTGAGAAGAGGGAACGACCTTTCCTTGTCCGACGGTTACCTTGTCGATTTCAGCCCATGACGCCCATACGCCAGCGAGGATGAAAAATAACACCATTACCCATAGCATAATTCGAGCACTATTAGGGGTATTGAGTAGTAATGCGGCAGTTTTGTCATCGACATATTCCAACTCGTTGGGAGTTAGTTTGTCATAACTGCTTTTGCTCATGGGTGTTCCTCGAAAATTGGCTTTATTTTATTGATTTTATTACTCATCTAACAAAATGTTAAGGATTTGCTGTAAGAATAGCAGGGTTAGATGATATATCCTCATATTTTTATCCCTGTCAGTTATTAAATGGCTAGCAAATCTGTAACTGAACTTGAGTTCTTTTGATTAAGAGCGCACAATCTTCAAAAAAATTTCGCCGAGGAGAAATATAAGATGGAGCTTGAAGATATTCGTCGTGAGTACACGAAAAGTGGCTTGCGAAGAAAGGATTTATTGGCTGACCCAATTGCGCAGTTTGACTTGTGGTTAAAACAGGCGATTGAAGCGAAGATGACAGACCCGACGGCAATGACTGTTGCGACAGTAGATGCTACGGGTCAACCATATCAGCGTATCGTTTTACTAAAAGATGTCGATAAGCAGGGCTTTGTCTTTTATACCAATTTAGGCAGCCGTAAAGCGCAGCAGATTGAAGGGAACGCGAAAGTAAGCCTGCATTTCCCTTGGCATCCTCTTGAGCGACAAGTCCATATTACCGGTATCGCAGAGAAGTTATCTGCTGTAGAAAATATGAAGTATTTTTCTTCTCGCCCGAAGGCCAGCCAACTTGCGGCAATTGCCAGTAAGCAAAGTAGCCGAATCTCTGCAAGAGGCGTTCTGGAAGGGAAGTTTTTAGAGCTTAAGCAGAAATTTGAAAAAGGTGAGATTCCAGTACCAAGTTTTTGGGGTGGCTATCGTATCCGACCTGAAAGCATTGAGTTTTGGCAAGGTGGTGAACACCGTCTGCATGACCGCTTCTTATTTTCTAGAGAGCAAGATGAATGGCACATTGACCGTTTAGCTCCATAAAAAAACGCCGCTGAATTCAGCGGCGTTTTTGTTTTTGCAAGGGTAGTGATGGAAACAAGTTCCTTCACGCGCCCTTATTGAATGTCTCTAACCACTCTAAAGCCTAAGTAGTTAGCTGCAGAAGAGCGTGATAGGAAAAGCTGTTTATCTGCCGCTGCCATATCTGGCGAGAAGTTCCATGCACCGCCTTTAGCAATGCCTTGTGGATTGCTCGTCCATTGCCAAACGTTACCTACGCCATCATAAATACCGAGCTGATTAGGTTTAAAGGCGCTGACAGGTGAAGTGCTCGTATTCGACCAAGGTGTTCCACTCCAGCCCGTGTTCGCTTCGCCTGGTGCGAAATCATTACCCCACCAATATTTAGTTAGGCTTCCCGCACGTACAGCAATTTCCCATTCGTCTTCAGTTGGTAGACGGTAAGGTGCGCCTGTTTGCTTGCGTAACCAGTTGGTGTAGGCCTTAGCGTCATTCTGGCTCACACAAACGACAGGGGAGTTCGGGTACTGCTTAAAGCCAGGATCACGCCAGTGACTATTCTCAACAGGAGTTACTTCACCTTTGATTAACGCGGTACAGGTGTTTTTCAGTTCAGCATCGGTTTGGTAATCCGTTTGTTCAACGAAGCTTGCAAACTGACTCACCGTAACCGGTGTAACGCCAAAGCCGAAAGCATGATCAAGGTGAACTTGATTCGATGCATTCTCACCAATGTAGTAAGTGCCATTTAATATCGCGACTAACTGCGGGCCTTTGCCTAGGGCTTTCATGCCGTCGGCAAACTTATCTCCAGCATTGAGAGGGTTTGATTTCTCAACTAGGTTAGCGCGTAATGACGAGTCTGTTTTGACTGTAACGGGCTTGTTGAAGGTTTTGTAGCCTTCTTTTTGTACCATTACGTTATGAATCCCAATAGGAAGCATCACTTCAACGGGTGTGCTGCCGTAGCTAACGCCGTCAATAGTGACACTATCACCGTAGACATTTGAACGAATTGCCAGAGTTACCCATGCGATTTCTTGTTCGAATTGAGGCTCAGTATCGAAAATGCCAGGCTCAAAACAGTGTTGAGTATCGACACCAAGTAGCTCACAGGCCGTTTTTGCACTTGGGCGAGCTTCGAGTTCGACGTCCATGAGTGTGCGGTAACGTTCGCCGTCATAGAAACCGCTGCTTGTTGTGGTGTGTTTGACGATATGAATATTCAGAGAGGCATCGTGAATATTACGTTCAACTACACGTGGCTCTGAAACTCGGTTTACCAATTCGCTACGATATTGCTTAACCGCTTTTTGCAGCGCTAGCGCTTGAGTTTGTTTATCACACTGAGCGAGGGTTAGCGAAGAGTTACAACGGTTAGTAAAGCTGATTGAAAGCTGCTGTGGCTGTTTGAGTTCTTCTCTAAGCTGTTCCACACGAGCATGGGTTTTGTCATTTTGTAAATCAGCGATTGCCTTAGTGATAGCGTCAACTTCTCGCTGTTGAGCATCATAGTTGGCTTGGGATTCTGTATACGACTGCTCTGCTGCAAGACGAGCTTTCTGATTTTGTTTTACACCAGACCACGCTTCCTGATAGCTTTTTTGTGCTTGAATGATATCTGCACTTGGGTCAGTCTCAAGTTTGTTGTAGGTATCTTCAAGGTAGGATTTAGCTTTTGAGAACGTCTTATCTAGAGTTCGAGTCTCTCTTTCTAGAGCGTTAAGCTGGTCAGATTTTTCGTCAACGACGCTTTGTTGTTCTTTTAATGCCTTTTGAGCGTTACGTAGCTCATCGTGCTTAGAGAACAATTGGTCATCGATAGCAGTGATCGACATGGGTGCTTCTTCCGCCATTGCTAAAGGCGAAAGTAAACATGGAGATAATGCTAACAAAAGGGCAGATAAACCTAGGCGCATTGATTTTCTTCTACATCTTCTTACTGATTAATCGGTACATTCTAAACGAAAACGCCACTTTGTCTTAAGTTATCGTTAATTAACTTAGGATAAAGTGGCGTTTTTAGCTCATCTTTGTGAAACCGGTTGATATTTCAACGGTTAGCCACTTGGACGTAGCTTAACCATTACTGTATCGTTTGACGTTACAGTAATGGTGCGGTTGTATGTTTGGTAACCGTTTTTAGATACTGTCACTTGGTGTTTACCGCGTGGTAAAACAACCTCTACTGGTGTGCTACCGTAGTTAATACCGTTGATAACGACGTTATCTTCGTATTGGTCAGAACGAACCGTAACGTTTACCCAGTTTTTATCTTGCTTCTTAGTCGTTGCTGCATCACTGCCTTTTAGACAGTAGCGTGTCGAGACATTAAGCAGCTTACACGCTGCAGACGCTTCAGGGCGAGCTTGAAGCTGAGATTGCATTTGTGTGAAGTAGCTGTTGTTGCCTTCAAAGCCTGAACGAATCACTTGGCTCTCTTGAACGTGAACGTTCAGTTGAACGCCTTTTGCATTTTGCTTAGCAATGTTCGATTCAGTTAAGTTGTCCATTAACTTCGCTTTAAAGGCTTTTACCGCTTTTTGCTTGGTTAAGTACTGACCTTGGCTAGTACATTCACCTAACGTCATTGTCGCTGAACAAGTCGTTTTATAGCTTGTTTCTAGGACATCACTTTCACGTAGCTCTGCTTCTAATCGTTTAACGCGCGCTTCAACTTTTTGCTCTTTAAGATAAGAGTATTCGCTGTTTAGGCGAGTCTGTTTCTGCTTAACTTGCGATAGACGCATTTTGCTTTCTGTCATCGCTTGTTGGTTCTCAAGCATTTCAGACTGATTTTCTTTTACTTCAGACCAAGCGTCTTGATAAGCCTTTTGGAAAGAGACTAAGTCAATGTCTGGATCATCTAAAAGGCGACCATATTGCTTATCCAATGCAGATTTGGTGCGATTACGTTTAGCGTTTAGCTCTTGCTCACTGCGTTTTAGTTTACTGTTTTCGTTTTGAAGCTGCTGCAGACGGTCGGCTTCAGAGTCATACTCTGATGCCATAGTGCTGATTTCTGCTTCTTTATTTTCTAATTTATTTTCGATTTCAGCGACTGGATCTGCTTGAACAGATTCTTCTGCGAAAACCGAAGTAGTAACCCAAACCGGGCTTAGCGCAAGCAAAAGCGCTGGAATGCGACGTGTGATCATAATTCCCTGCAAACTATATGACGTTTAAATTACTTGTAAAAATTTAACTAAGTGCACATATCCATCGTATGCACGTTTAGCAAAGGGAAAAGACAAACTTTTGACACTCCCTGTCTTCAGTGCCTCAAAAGGGTCTATTTTTTCCATTTCTCTCAAATCAATGATGAGAGTTAGTACGGCTAAGACTATCTGATCTAAAGATAAATCTTACATAGCTATACTGATTCTGTTGCCCAATGACGAAATATGCAAGTAAAGAATGGAGATCGAGATTAAGTTAAGTGAATAGAAGTGACATAAGCCGTAATTTATGTGCGCTTGATCATTCTTCCCAGTATCAAAATGATGACTTTTTCAACACTTCGGTTCGAAGTTGCATAAGAGATTTCACGCAAGGTTAGCGGCAAATGGTCGCTGATTTGTTGCTGAATTTCGAGTTACTTCACTTTTGGTATAACATGGCTATATCTACGACTTTATTAATTGTGTTCCGTTATGTCACCTTCGCCAAAATCACTGAATGAGCAAAAAACTGCCAAAGAATTGTCGCCTCGTCCGGCTCAATTAGTGACGTTGCCATCTTATATGGAATGCCATGACCATAATTACACGCAAGTTGTGATTGGTTTAAAGGGGCAGGCTGAGTTTGAAGTCAGTGGCTATGGCAATTTAGTCGGGCCAGGTCAGGGGTGCGTTGTGACTTCAGGCAGTGGTCATGCATTTGGTGGCGTGGTTGGTCAGTCGGATATATTGGTACTTAACATGCCGTTAGCGACGTCTGATGATCCTTTAATGCTCCAGCGTCTTAACGAACTGAATCAGAAAGAAACCTATTTTCAGCTCGATGGCCAGATTCAAAAGCTGATTCAAATGTTAGTGGCTGAAATGCAGTCTAGCCCGGATGACTTACTTCTAAGTCGTGCTTGTAACGATACGGTAGTGGCTTTGCTCCAGCGTCACATGTCTGCTTTTGAGGCGGTGCGCAAGGAGTCGCGTTTCGATCTTGAGGCGATTGACCGTTATATAGAGCAACACTTGAGTCAGAAAATTTCGGTGACTCAGCTCGCGGGTAGCATTTTCTTAGGTGAAAGCCAGTTCCATTCTCTGTTTAAAGATCAAATGGGTATCACTCCTCATCAGTATGTATTAGGTAAGCGTATCGATATGGCTAAGAACCTTATCGAGCAAGGTAATCTCACATTAGGTCAGGTCGCTGAGTTCACTGGGTTCTCAGGACAAAGCGCCTTCACACATACTTTCTCTCGTCTCCAAGGGATGTCGCCCTCACAATATAAGAAACAATTCGGTTAAATTGTATAACGGTAACCATATATTATATTGCCTATTTGAGTGTGACTCTGTTTTTGTTTTGTTAATAATCAGAGTTTTTAGCAAAAAACTCGGAGTTTTTGACAAGTAATCTTCTCGAGCTCAAAATACACTGCAAGCCATTGTAGAAACCTGGAATGATTTCAGGTGTGAGATTGAGGAAAACGCATGTTTACAGCGACTGATGTGTTGAACGCTGAGTTTGTTGAGCAGCCGCTTAATAAACTTTGGTCGTTGATCTCGCCACTTTATATGGTGGACGAATCACAATGGCTTGAGCAACTTCTGCCACTAGCCGTACCTACCGAAGAAGAAAAAGTTCAGATAGCGGATAAAACCACTCGCTTAATCGAAGCCATTCGAGCGGATAAAAAATCAATCCAAATGATTGATGCCTTGCTACTCGAATACAGCTTGGATACCCAAGAAGGTATTTTGCTGATGTGTTTGGCTGAAGCGTTAATGCGCATCCCAGACTCGGCAACTGCAGATGCACTTATTCGTGACAAACTGACGGTAGCCGACTGGAAATCACACCTGAAAAATTCTGACTCTGTGTTTGTGAATGCTTCGACTTGGGGGCTGATGCTAACAGGTAAAGTCGTGGGTTTATCTGAAAATGAATCTCAAAGTCCTGCTAGCGCAGTGAATCGCTTAGTCAACAAAATGTCTGAGCCAGTGATTCGTAAAGCGATGCACCAAGCCATGAAGGTGATGGGTCACCAATTTGTATTGGGTCGTAGCATCGCTGAAGCGCAAAAGAACGGTCGTGCAATGCGTGACAAAGGTTTCACCTATTCATACGACATGTTGGGTGAAGCAGCGCTAACAACAGCGGACGCGAACAAGTACTTCAAAGATTACTTGATGGCCATTGAAGCAGTCGGTCGAGATGATTACGCTCAAGATAAGAGTCCTGCACCTTCGGTTTCTATTAAGTTGTCTGCACTTCATCCTCGTTATGAAGTCGCCAATGAGCAACGCGTACTGACTGAATTATACGATACGTTACAGCAGCTACTGCGCCGTGCGGTAGAGCTGGATGTCGCGATTACCATCGATGCCGAAGAAGCTGACCGTTTAGAGCTCTCTTTGAAGTTGTTTGAGAAGGTATATCGCAGTGAACTTGTCCAAGGTTGGGGTAAGTTTGGCTTAGTAGTTCAAGCCTATTCAAAACGCGCATTACCTGTTCTGGTTTGGCTGAATGGGTTAGCCAAACAGCAGGGCGATATGATCCCTCTACGTCTAGTAAAAGGGGCGTACTGGGATAGTGAAATTAAGTGGTCACAACAAGCTGGCTACAGCGATTATCCCGTTTACACTCGTAAAGAAGCCACCGATGTTGCGTATCTTGCCTGCGCTCGTTTCCTACTGAGTGAAAATGTTCGCGGCAATATCTTCCCTCAGTTTGCGAGCCACAATGCCCAGACAGTGACCTCGATTGCAGTGATGGCTGCCCATAAAGAATTTGAGTTCCAACGCCTACATGGCATGGGTGATTCACTGTACAACCATGCAATGGAAGCGTATCAGCAATCTGTACGTATTTATGCGCCAGTTGGTAGCCATAAAGATCTGTTGCCATACCTTGTGCGTCGCCTTTTGGAAAATGGTGCGAACAGCTCGTTTGTTCACCGTTTGGTCGATGCTCGTTGTCCGGTAGAAACGCTAACTGAACATCCGGTCGATATGCTAAATGCATTCGATACGCTAAATAATGCGCAGATTCCATTACCTCCAGCGGTTTTCCCTGAGCGTAAGAATTCGGTTGGTGTCAACGTAGACATCGAAAGTGAAGCAAAGCCATTTGAACATGAAGTGGAGAGCTTCCTTGATAAAGAATGGACCGCAGGCCCTATCATTAATGGTCAGTTCCACGCCGAAAGCATGATCAAGGCAAACTTGAATGTTGAGCCAGTAACGGCGCCTTATGATCGCCGCATCAATGTCGGTCAGGTGGCTTTTTCAACCCTTGATCATGTTTCCGAGGCGATTGAAGGTGCAGATACCGCTTTTGCTGATTGGAGTAACACGCCATCACAAGTTCGCGCCGAAAAACTTGAGGTTTTAGCTGACCTTCTTGAAGAGCATTTAGCTGAGTTGGTTGCCTTGTGTCACCAAGAAGCGGGTAAGACGATTCATGACAGCATTGATGAAGTACGTGAAGCGGTCGATTTCTGTCGTTACTACGCAAAACAAGTGGACGCACTTGGCCAATTGTCAGTAACAGGCTTTGATGGCCAGCAACGTAATGTGTCCCGTCAGGGCCGCGGTGTGTTTGTGTGTATTAGCCCATGGAACTTCCCACTGGCTATTTTCCTAGGCCAAGTAACAGCGGCGCTCGTTGCCGGTAATACAGTTGTGGCAAAACCTGCTGAACAAACGACGCTGATTGCTGCGCGCGCGGTTGAATTGATGCTAGATGCTGGCTTCCCAGTAGGTAGCATTCAGTTACTTACTGGGCGCGGCGCAGAAATTGGCTCTGCATTGACCTCTCATCCCGCCATTGCGGGTGTGGCCTTCACAGGTTCTACTGCGACAGCTCAACGAATTAATCAAACCTTAGCCGAGCGTGACGCAGCGCCTGTACCGTTTATTGCTGAAACAGGCGGCCAGAATGCGATGATCGTTGATAGTACTGCTTTGCCAGAGCAAGTGGTACGTGACGTCATTCGCTCTGCATTTGCATCTGCAGGTCAGCGTTGTAGTGCACTGCGTGTGCTGTATGTACAAGAAGACATTGCAGATCGCATTGTTGCTTTGATTCAAGGCGCAATGCAGGAGCTGAGCATTGGCAAGCCTTACCTCCATTCAACGGATGTTGGGCCAGTCATTGATGCAACTGCAAAAGCGAAGTTATCAGCGCATATTGAGTCGATGACAAGCAGCGAGAAAAAAGTGGCTCAATTGGTTCTAACAGAAGAGCATGCAAATGGGGATTTTGTTGCCCCAACAGCGTTTGAAATCCGCGATATTTCAAGCCTTAAAGAAGAGCAGTTTGGCCCGATCCTTCATATCGTACGATTTAAGGCAAGTGAGTTGACGCAAATCGTTGAGCAGATAAACCACACAGGTTTTGGCTTAACGATGGGCATTCATAGCCGTAATGAAACGACTTATCGCTGGATCGAAAAGCACGCTCGAGTGGGTAACTGCTATATCAACCGTGACCAAGTTGGAGCGGTGGTCGGTGTACAACCATTTGGTGGGCAAGGACTTTCTGGAACAGGACCGAAAGCAGGTGGTCCTCATTATTTATACCGTTTTACTCAAATGCAGTTTTCTTAATTAGTGAGCAAGGAGAAATAGTATGGTTCATCAAGTAACACGTTTTTCTGATGCTTTCTCAGCGTGGGAAAACTGGAATCTAACCAATTTTGATTCTAAGAGTGAGTGTTTGCTCGCTTTTAAACAGGCCTTACAGCAAGTAGAGCCTGAGTTAGCTTCTGTTGTTTCTTATCATATTGAGCAAGCGTCCGCGCTGCTAGCGGAAACGCATCAATTGATTGGTCCAACTGGGGAGACTAACGAACTATACACCGCAGGACGTGGTGTTGCTCTAGTGATTCAAGACAGCTCTCAAGAACAAGCTACATATGCTGTTATGGCTCAGCTAACGGCTGCGCTTATCTCAGGTAATAGCGTCATCTTGTGCAGTGATGATACAGAGTTTAGCCAAGCATTGGAGTCTGCGTACGTGCAGTCTTCACTTCCTACCAACTTAGTACAGTTTGCTGCTTTAGATGCTTACCATCAGCTTCTCGATTCAGATGTACGCAGTGTGGGTTATGTAGGTAACCCTGAGGTTGAAAGGAGTATCAACCGACAATTGGCAAAACGTTCAGGCGCGATCGTTAACTTAACGTCTGAAACGGATCTTGTGAGCATACCTGTCGCTCACGATCCACATTTAGTGCTTAGGTTCATTACCGAACGTACTAGAACTATAAATATAACAGCAGTGGGCGGTAATGCGACCTTGTTAGAACTTGGCGCTGAAACTCACTAATCTTCAATGACTTGCCCTCGTAAGAGGGCATTCAGGGAAGGCGATCTTTTAAAAGAGGACAAATCAAATGGAAAATAGCTTTGCTATTACAACCACGTTTATTGCGTATCTGATTCTGATGCTTGCAATTGGCGTTATTGCTTATCAACGAACGAAAAGCTCAAGTGACTATTTCTTAGGTGGTCGTTCGTTAGGCCCTTGGCCGGCAGCGCTTTCAGCAGGTGCATCGGATATGAGTGGTTGGTTGTTATTAGGCTTGCCTAGCTATGCTTACGCGGCTGGTATTGAAGCTTTCTGGCTTGCGGGTGGCCTGCTAGTGGGCACTTGGTTGAACTGGTTAATCACAGCGAAACGCCTACGTACGTACAGCATCACAACGGACGCGTTAACTCTACCAGAGTTCTTATCTCGTCGTTTTAACGACAACTCAAAGATGATTCAGGTAATTTCTGCTTTCTTCATTCTTCTCTTCTTCCTTTTCTATACCAGCTCGGGCTTGGTTGCAGGCGGAAAACTATTTGAAACGGTCTTTGGTCTTGATTACACCACCGCGGTAATTATTGGCACAGTTTGTGTTGTTTCTTACACATTGTTTGGTGGTTTCCTAGCGGTATCTTGGACTGACTTGGTTCAAGGTCTACTGATGGCAGCGGCGCTTCTTATTGTCCCTATCACGGCAATGGAAGGCGGTTTGGGCCAACTAAGTAACGATCTTTCGGCTATCAACCCTCAACTTCTGACGTTATGGAATGACTCAAAAGGAGAACCTTTGAGCGCGATTGCAATCATTTCATTGGTTGCATGGGGTCTAGGTTACTTTGGTCAGCCACATATCCTAGCGCGTTTTAAAGCATCACGTTCAAACCGCGATCTAACGACAGCACGTCGCATCGCAGTTATCTGGACAGGTCTGTCTATGGTTGGCGCAATGCTTGTTGGTCTAGTTGGTCTGATCTATGTGAACAATTCAGGTATCAGCGTGGATGATGGTGAAAAAATCTTCATGCTGCTAGTGAATTCATTATTCCATCCAGTGGTTGCAGGTATTCTTCTGGCTGCGATTCTAGCGGCGGTAATGAGTACGGCGGATTCTCAGTTACTTGTTTCTTCTTCTGCATTGGCAGAGGATTTTTATAAGCAAGTGTTTAAGAAAGATGCGACGTCGGAAGAAATTGTAATGGTCGGCCGTATCGCCGTTATTGGTATTTCAATCGTTGCTCTTATTCTAGCGATGACGCCAGATAGCTCAGTACTTGGTCTAGTGTCTTATGCTTGGGCTGGATTTGGTGCGGCATTTGGTCCTGCGCTAGTTCTTAGCTTGTACTGGGAGCGTATGAACCGCAATGGTGCGCTAACAGGTATCCTGGTTGGTGGTATCACAATCGTAGTGTGGAAGCAGCTTTCTGGTGGTTGGTTCGATGTATACGAAATCGTTCCAGGGATCATCTTGTCAACGCTATCAATCGTTGTTGTTAGCTTGATGACAGGTGAGCCAGAATCGACTGTCAAATCTCAGCATGCAACATTCAAAAAGCAGTTAGCTGAACTCGACTAAATCATAATGAGTCGTTATACAAAGCCTCGCCTAGCGGGGCTTTGTTGTATTTACTACTCGGTTCCCTAGCGCACTTTTTTAGAGGGGTGAGGTTATTAATTGAACAGATGTCACAGTTTCTGAACTAAAGTATGAAGGTCGGGAACTCTCCCTTACATAATATGTCAATTATCAGGAACCCTGATTCAGCCGGAGAGAGAAAAATGCCTCAAATGCACTGCCACTGCTGCAATAAAAACACCCCACATAAGATCGTTTTGAAACGTTGTGAGGAGCAGCATGATTCGGTGCTTAAATCGATGGCTTGTTTTTTTTCGACCGTGTTTAAAGGCGACCACTACGTCAAAATGGAAAAGCACGCTTATTGCCGCGCTTGCAATGCTAAATCTGACCTTGTCTCACCGCAGCAAGGTGCATTCTCTGGCGTGAAAATCGCTTAACCTTCACAAAATTCTTGTTAATTTTGGCGCAGATGTAAGTACAGCCGCACTTTTATTTTAATATAGTGTCTTATACTCACATCTACTTATGAGTCGTCAATGGAACTAGACAGAATCGACCGCGAAATTCTCCGTGCCTTAAATCTGAAAGGTCGACTTCCTATTGTTGAGTT
Source organism: Vibrio ouci (assembly GCF_004551525.1). Lineage (GTDB taxonomy): Bacteria > Pseudomonadota > Gammaproteobacteria > Enterobacterales > Vibrionaceae > Vibrio > Vibrio ouci. Next base: position 186,710 of record NZ_SATR01000002.1, read on the forward strand.
AGCAAAACAAGTTAACTTAACCACTTCTCCTTGCTCTGATCGAGTCAAAAGATTAGAAAAAGAAGGCTACATCAAAGGTTATCACGCCGAGTTAAATCCAGAAAAGTTGGGTTTAGATGTGCAAGTGTTTATCCATATTCGTCTCGACCAGACCAGTTTCTCTATTTTCGAAAAATTTGCTGAGGCTGTGGCAGATATGCCTGAGATTGAAGAGTGTTACTCTCTATCTGGCGACTTCGATACGATGATTAAGGTGAGGGTGAAAGATATGAAAGCGTATCAGAATTTCATGTCGACCAAGCTTGGTACCTTACCTGGTGTTATCCAAACACGCAGTGAGGTGGTTATCGAAGAGCATAAAACCAGCTTTGGGGTAAATGCTGATTTGATTGGCAAGTTATAGCAAAAGGGAAGCGATGCGCTTCCCTTTTTAGTTATCGTCATGCTTAAGCGATGAAGGATGACACAATACCGATTAAGCCACCAAACACGCCGCCCCAGACGACTAGCCAACCCAAGTGCTCTTTGATCATCTTCTGCACCATCTCTTTGACTAGACGAGGAGTCAACTCATTCAAGCGTTGGTCAATGATGTTTTCAACGTTCGTTCTTATTTCGTCCATCATCGCTGGTGCTTCAAATTGCTCTTTTAGTGCATCTTTGATTGTATCGCTCTGACTCATATCGACAATTGCGGCCTGCATTTTTTCAACAAACGGCTGCTTGAGAGGCTCTAGTGCTTCGGTGCCACCAAACATCGCTAGCATTCCGCCAAACTGAGAGTTAGCAATAACCTCGACCAAAGAGTCGAAGGTTGGGTTGAAATCGATTTTCTCAATCACAGGCTCTAGATTTAGTGTCTTACCGCCTACCATTTCTTTGCTTAAAAACTTGTCGATGTTTTCTTGGGTAAAAAACTGTTCCATCATTAAGTTCTTTATCGCTGCTTTAAATTCTTCAAATCGCGCAGGGATGACGCCAGAACCATACAGTCCTGGAACCTTTTCAAACAACATGTGAATAGCAAGCCAGTTGGTGATGGCACCAGAAAAGGCAAATAGACCTGCGTAAAAGGCGATTTGGTTACCAGCCTGATAGCCAACTGCTAACAGCGCAAGCGCAATGATATTGGTAATTAAGCTCTTGTTCATTGAGAATTTTGATGAGGTTATTAACTAAGCGGGGAGTATATAACATCTGACTGAAGTTGTGACATAACAAACTCTGTGCGGACGTGTAAGTTCCCCTACAGCCACAGAAATAATCGTTATTCTTACGCGGTTGGTAACGTTACCTCTGATTTATCGTCAAGTGAGGCAACAGGCCTCACGTTTCTTCAGTATTGATAATCGCTTGGCTTATCTGCTCAGGGATTAGCGCTTTAGTATGGTTTTTAAAATCAAACATCACACATGTCGCACTTCCTACTGTTACGACTTTGCCCAGTTTTTGGCTGACGATTTGGTATTCCATGGTAAAGCGGTCATCTTGTAGGTCGCTCACTCGGGAACCAATTAAAAGAGTATCAGGGTAGGTGACTGGCAGCTTATATCGACATTCTGTATGGCCTAAAACGGGTCCAATGTGGCTCTCTTTTAGATTGACTAGCAAGTTGATTTGCTTGAAGTAGTCGAGTCTAGCTGTTTCAAAATACCGGAAGTAGACGGCATTATTTACGTGTTGTAATGCGTCCATTTCTCCCCATGCCACTTCAATTTCCGTCGTGATTGGAAAGTCATTAAGTAACTCGTCCATGATAGTTCTCCTTTGAATCGAGTAAATATACTAATTCAAAGGCGGCGCAGTAGGTGCTAAATGTTAATAACTTGTGATCTGTGTGCATCTAATCTCTTTAGCAAAATATAAACAACGTCGGTGTTAATTGTCATAAGGGACATCATCTAACTGCCACATTTTGAGTGTGTGCTCAACATTAAAGCATTTACCGAGCAAGATTTGATATTTAGGATCGTATGGCTCACCGATATAAGTGGTTCTAATCAGTTCCCCGGTTTTCATATCGACTTGAGTGACGGTTCTGCCCTTAAAGTTTTGTAAAATAATAAACTGATCGCTTTGGAATACGAGCTGCTCTTTGTAAAACCAATACGTGTCGGCGGAGTGTAAAAGCTCACACTTCAAAGGAATAGAACTGGACTGTCCAGAATCAGGGTTGCTCAGTAATAATACGTAAAGTAATAAGGTGCTCATTGCGTCATCCTTGTCCCACCTTAGAAATTAACTTAAGTATAGTTATGGCGATAGGTTTGGGTGTACCTTTTTACTGAGCAATAAAAAAGGGCCCGCAGGCCCTAATTTTCGAGAGTTAAGTTCGATATTGCTTGAGTACATCCGCAAGTGATTGAGATGCTTGGCTCAAGTTCGCTATGCCTTGAGACGACTGTTCGGCAACGCTTCTAATCGTGTTTGATTGGGTTCTTATATCGCTGAGTTCAGAGGCGATGCCATTGGCGACGGAGCTTTGCTCTTCCGCCGAAGTTGAGATCTGAATGCTCATATCCATAAGCGTTTTGGCAGACTCGGAAATCGCTTGAACATCACTGCCAATATTCGCGACTAGCTCACTACTTGTTTTCGCTTGGCTTACGGTTTGTTCGGTGATTGAAGAAATACTACGAGTTTCAGACTGAAGCTTTTCAATCATCGATTGAATTTCGACCGTCGCAGCTTGAGTTCTACCTGCTAGGGTTCGAACTTCATCCGCAACTACCGCAAAGCCACGCCCTTGTTCACCTGCACGAGCTGCTTCTATTGCGGCGTTAAGTGCTAGTAAGTTAGTTTGCTCAGAAATGGCGTTGATGGTGGTGATCACTTCATTAATTTGGGTCGTGTTATCGGTCAAGCTTAAAACCGACTGGGAAGCTTGGCCAATATAGTCGGAAAGCTTGCCAATTTCATTGATGGCAGACTGGACACGATGATGACTATTTTCGATATGATCAGAGTCGTTTTCGGTTTGCTGAGTTGCTTGTTGAGAAATGCTTGATACTTCTTTTGCCGATGCCGTCATTTGCTCCATTGCCGTCGCTACTGAATCAAGAGAGGCATATTGATGGCTGATTTGGGTCTCACTTAGCTTCATCTCTTGCTCAAATGAAGACGATGTATCGCTCAATGTTGCTGCATTGTCTTTGACGGTGACAACTAGATCGGTCAGTGTATCCATTGCTTTGTCGAGCGCGCAGCCAATGGTGCCAAACTCGTCGCGGCCTGGGTGGAAACCAAGGCGTGATGTTAAATCACCTTCACCAATGCGCTGTGTCGTTGTGTAGAGAACCCACAGTGCGCCACCTAAGAAAGTAGCCACCCAGTAACAGAAAATCGCAAATGGAATTGCCCATAGATAGCTTAGAGCGAAAGTGATTAAAGCCTGAGATTCTAGCTCTTCGATATTTGGATTGGTGAAAGCCAGTTGATAGGTTGTCCCACTGGAATGCGTCGCTGATACCACGGCAACGCCTTGTCGATAACTTGGTTCGCTGGGTTGCGACACGGTTGCGATTTGGCTGCTATTTGCAATCGCACTGCTATCGGAGTGAGTCAATATGCCAGCGAGGTATTGCTCTGCAGCGACAATCGTTTGTGCCTCAATATTGTTGATTGCTTGATAGTAACGCCCACCAGCGAGAGCAGTAACAGCAATCAAAAACAGCGAGAAAATGACCCAGATCTTGTCGTTTATCGACATCTTAATAAACAGGCGATCTATAGTACGAAATTCAACTTCTTTCATATTTCAATCCGTTGGTTGAGTGATTTGGTCGTAACTATGTAATTTAGTGATGACAAATGTATCGAAATATAACTCAAATTTACCTGACTTGGTTCTCATATACATGTAACAGTCTGTCGTGTTGGATTAATATATGTGATCTATATTGGTGTTGGTGACGATGTATAGTGGTATTACATTCTCGAACAATGAGCGAATTAGAATTGGCATATTGTTTGCTGTTCCCATTGCAAATAGTGCGGAGGGAAATATGAAGATAATTGAAGATCGCTTGGAAGATTCGGCAGTTCTGGATTTATTGCGTGAACACCTAGAGGATATGAATGCAACATCGCCTGCGGAAAGTGTGCATGCGTTAGACGTGTCAGGTCTCAAAGAGCCCTCAGTCACTTTTTGGAGCAGTTGGCAGGGAGAGCAATTGCTAGGATGTGTGGCGCTAAAAGCGTTAACGAATGATCACGGTGAATTGAAGTCAATGCGCACCACGACGCTAGCAAGGAAAAAGGGAGTTGGCTCGACTATGCTACGTCATGTTTTAGAGCATGCCCGCCAGCAAGGCATGACTAAAATCAGTTTAGAAACGGGCTCAATGACGTACTTTGCGCCTGTTTTAGAGCATGCCCGCCAGCAAGGCATGACTAAAATCAGTTTAGAAACGGGCTCAATGACGTACTTTGCGCCCGCGAGAGCGTTATACGAGAAGCATGGTTTCGAATATTGTGCCCCTTTTGCTGACTATGCTGAGGATCCCAATAGCCAGTTTATGACGTTGGTGCTTTGACCCCCCAATTTAAGGCTGCTCTGCAGCCATCTTACGAGCGAATAGGCGACTTGGAGAAAAGCCCGTCACCATCATGGTGCCTGACAGCACCAATGTGGTGCCAATTATGGTATTCCAACCAATAGGCTCATCAAGAATTAGCCACCCCCAAAGAATACCGAATACAGGTATTAAAAAGGTGACAGACAGTGCTGACGCTGCGCCTTCGTCGGCGACTAAGCGGAAGTAAAGTAAATATGCTGCGCCAGTACAGATCACACCGAGCGCGATAACGGCGAGGATTTCGTGCTGGGTTGGTTCTCCCCGCATCGGGATAAAAGGCAGTAGTGGTAAAATGATCAACACCGCAGCCCACATGTTGCCATGGGCATTATCAAATGACGCAATCTTGGGTGCTGTTTTAGTGTAATTGGTTGCGATGCCATAGCTACAAGCCGCCATGACCCCTGCAAAAATTGGTAGGGCAGCATTGAAACCAATATTAATCGCATCTACGCCGACCAAGGTAATAACGCCCACAACGCCAATGAGCATACCTGCACTCGCTTTTGGTGTGAGGGTCGCCTTATGCCAGAAAATGCCGATTAGCGCGCCCCAAATAGCGGCAGTCGAATTGAGTACCGACAATGTGGACGCATTGAGCGTTTGCGCCGCGTAAGCAAAAAGAAGAAACGGCAGTGCGGTGTTAAAAAGACCTATGATCATAAAGTGTCGAAAGTTTTGCCTAAAAGCGAGACGCTTTCTTAGAAATAGAGAGACAATAAGTAGGCTGATTGCAGCAAAGCCTACACGAAATTCAATAAGATAAGCAGGGCCAAAAGTATTGGCGGCAATACGCATAAATAGGAATGATCCCCCCCATATAGCGGCAAGGCAGATCAATCGTAGAAAACTTGCTGAACTCATAATGCATCCTTCTTTTTGTAACGACAATGTGAATGAAAATAATTCGTTAAGCAAGAGTGAAAAGAGTTAGATATCCGATTCTGGCTAACTTTTTTATTTCGTCTCGTTTTTCATCCAGTGAGAATTTGGCTAGATGGAGATGTCGTCATCTTCTATAGGGATTACTAACCTAGAGGTAAGTTTGTTTTCATTAGTGAGTAGCAATGAACCTCATCGTCAATATTCATAAAGGGGTGCGTAAGCACGGATTCGAATTAGCTACGCGTCAGGCTTGGAAATGTGGAATGAAAGCAAATCTAGTTAAACGTGTTGTTGGTGTTGCTAGAGGGCAGATTGTTTGCGTGATAGAGGGGGTTAGACCTGAACTATCGACTGAGATTAACAATACTCTGCACAATGAAGAGAAACAGGGCAGATATGTCTTTGTTGGAGGCATCGTCTGGCAACCAAATGATCTATTAGCGCCAGGCTTTCCTGATTTTATGTTTATGCATTTACGTAATTTAAGTGCGAAACACAAATACATGACGGATGAAGAACTGTTTTTGAACCTGGCGTAAGAAGGGCGTGATGTTAGCTTTATTTGGTAAATGTCTTTTGGGCTCAGCTGCGGTATTAATGATTGCGTTACTTTCAAAAAGTAAAAGCTTCTATATCGCTGGCTTAGTACCTTTATTTCCTACCTTTGCACTCATTGCTCATTATGTTGTAGGGACGGAGCGTAGTATGGAGGCACTGAGAGAGACTGCACTGTTTGGCCTTTACTCGTTGCTACCTTATGCGGGATATCTGCTCGCAGTTTACTATTTTAGCTATCGATTTAGCTTGGTTAACACGCTATCGATGGCGACCGCGGTTTGGCTTTCATCAGCGATGATTTTGTTGTTAGTCTGGACTAGGATGATGCAAACGGTATAAAAAAGCCTAGGTTTCAAACCTAGGCTTTTTATTAGAATGGATACCAGAACAGCTCAGTGTCTATCCAGCGTTTGGCGATTGCCAGCGCGACAATCACGGCTATCGCAGTTAGGCACAACTTGTCATTACGCCCTAGTGGCTTGGCGCTATACCAAGTGCGGCTGCTATGTCGACCAAACCCACGTAATGTCATCGCATTTGAAATTTCATCTGCTCTATCTAGGCTTGAGAAAATTAGCGGACCAAGGATCTTGGCGACATTTTGCAAGCGTTGCATCAGCGGGGTATTTTTTGAAATGTCGAGTCCGCGAGCTTGCTGAGCGTGCATAATATTGACAAAGTCATTTTTGACTTCAGGTAGATAGCGCAGCGTTAAGCTTACTGCATAGGCAATTTTGTAAGGTACACCAATTCGGTTTAAGCTCGCGGCGAACTCTGTCGGATGAGTCGTAAATACAAACACCAAGGCAATAGGGAACATACTGAAATACTTCAGCGTTACGGTCACTAAGTAGAACAATGTCTCTTGAGTCAGAGAGTAACTGCCGGGTAGTTCGAGCAAGGTAGTGGTACTACCGATATATTCACTGCCTTGCTGAGGGGCAAGCAGGAACATAAACAGCGCATTAAGCAGTAGTACACTACCTGTACCGATCAATAATGGCTTATATACTTTGACCGGAACGCGCGTCATTTTGAGTAACATAAGTCCCGATATTATCAACAGGCCGATAAGGCGCAAATCGAAGGTCGTTAGGACCACTGTCACCCAAGCCATAAACAGCGCGAATTTGGTTATACCGTTTAGGTCATGTAGTGGTGATTGAGTATCAACGTAGCTAATACCAAACTTCATCTTAGAGGCATTCATGCTGCATGGTGCTCCTGTTGAATAAAGTACTGCATAAAGCTATTGATATCCGTTTTACCTAACCTCTTTGCTAAGTCGTACAAACTGGTCGTGGTTAAATTCGCCTGCTCTAATAGCGTTGGCTGACTGAATACTTGGGTCATTGGTGCATCAGCAATGAGTTTACTGTCCGATATCACGATAGAACGGTCGGTATATTCAAGTACTAGGTGCATATCATGAGAGATGATGATTACCGTGATACCGAGCTCTTCATTGAGCTTCTTAATAAAACTCAGCATTGCCGTGTAGTTACGATAATCCTGCCCAGCGGTTGGCTCGTCAAGGATCAGCAGCTTAGGTTCCAACACTAAAATCGAAGCGATAGTGACACGCTTTTTCTGGCCATAGCTGAGCGCTTCAATTGGCCAGTTGCGATATTTACTCAGTCCACATAGTTCTAGTACTTCAGTCACTTTTTGTTGAACTGCAGACTCATCGAAACCTTTATTACGTAAACCAAATGCAACTTCATCAAATATCATATGATGTGAAATCATATGATTCGGGTTTTGCATCACGACACCAATCTGTTGGCTACGTTCAAAAATCGATAACGATGACAGCTCCTGACCGTCGAGAGCAATTGAGCCCTGATCTGGGTTAATGACGCCCATAATCAGCTTGGTAATTGTCGATTTACCCGAGCCATTCTTACCTAAGATTGAAACAAACTCACCTTGCTGAATACCAAACGATACCCCTTCCAATGCATTCTTTTCACCATCGTATGAATAGGTCAGGTTATCAATGGATAAAAGCGTATCGCTATGCTCTGCGTGCGTAGGCTGCTCTGCATGCCAATGATCAAAATGGGTCTGGAATTGCTCAAGCGAGAGTTTATCTAATCCATCACGTTGCGACAGTTCATCTAGTGGGCACTGCGCCGATTTAAGAGCTGAGAGATAGAGAGGTTCGCGGATTCCGTGGTTCTCTAATAACGGTGATGCTAAAAGTTCGTTAGGCGTCATATCGGCCACGATCGAACCTTGGTCCATTAGAATCACGCGATCGACAGAGCGATGAAGTACATCCTCTAAGCGGTGCTCAATGATAATAATGGTTTTACCCGTCTCTTGGTGTAACTGATCGATGATCTCGATCGTCTTGCGACCCGTTTTAGGGTCAAGTGCTGCTAAGGGTTCATCAAACAGAAGTGTATCGACGTCGTCAACCAGAATGCCGGCTAAAGAGACACGTTGCTTTTGTCCACCAGATAAATCGTGTGGAGAGCGCGTTAGTAAATCTTCGAGTTCCACCATCTTAGCCGTGGCTTTGACTAGGGGGTACATATCGATGTTGGACATCAACTGGTTCTCAAGTGCAAATGCGATGTCTTCACCAACACTTAATCCAACAAATTGGCTATCTGTATCTTGTAACACAGTACCAATTTGCTCGGTGTACTGGTGTAGATCGAGTGAGCTTGTGTCTTGACCGCTAAGCAGCAGTCGTCCGGAGCTCTCCCCCTTGATTGCGTGAGGGATAAGACCGTTTAAGCATTGGCCAAGGGTAGACTTCCCGCTACCACTTGGACCGATAATGACGATTTTCTCTCCTTTCTCTATCCTTAGATTGATATGTTTCAGCGTTGGTTTGTCCAGCGAGTCATATCTAAAAGAGAAGTCAGAAAATTCAATTGTCATCGATGATTAAGACTCAGTTAAGTTGCGGCTTTGTTGGTTACGTTTAGCAACCGATTTTAGGATGAAGTAACCTACGACAGCGATTAGCATCGTGTTACCAGCAGCGATAATAGAAAGCTGAGTAAAGACTTTGGTAAAAGGTTCTGCGTAAAGAATGGTATCTAGGAAGGCAGAGCAGCCATAGCCGACGATGTTGCCCACTAAAGCTAATACTACGAACAGAGAGAAATCTTTGTGGCTAAATGCACCTTTCGCTAGGCGGTTCTGAGTCATTTTAGGGAACAAGCCTAGAACTAGGCCGACAATTCCTGAGCCAAGTACCCAAGTTAGCCATACACCCCAGCCCGCGAATAAATCGGTAACCCAGTGACCAATGAACCCCACTAAAAATCCGACCAATGGACCAAATAAAACCGAGAATAGCGCTAATACTGCCATTGCTGGTTTTAGTGTGGTATTGGCGAAGACGGGAATACCAAACATTGGTAATCCGCCAATACCATAAAGTGCCGCGCCAATAGCAATCACAACGACGGTCTTAGCCGAAAGATTCATAGATAACCCTTTGTCAAAATCTTTAAAGAACTTGGTTCACAAACGCTTCTTTTGTTTGAATTTTATTCGTCTGTGAAAATGAGGCGCAGATTATACCTTCTGAGTGTAAGTTTGGAAAGATAACTGTCTAGATGGCTAAAATACGACCGTCAAACTGAAAATACACTACGATTTCGCACAAAAAGTTGAATTTGTACGAAGGGAAGAGATACCAGAACGGGGAGGTTAGTTGCTGTTTAACAGGTATTGTTTGGTGGCGAATGGATAGGTAAAGGCCGCCATTGTGCCTTTACCTATCAATAGAGTGACGTTAGTGATCTAGGTATAAGAAGTTCTGCCAACTCTTCATTCGAATCAGTACCTTACGCATGATCGAAACGTGAGTGAACTTGTCAGAGTAAACCGCAACTTCTACCGCGGTACCTAGCGGGAGGTGATAGTCGGTTAAGTCATCAGTTATCTTCAATTTAACGAATACACGGCCGCTAGTACGAAGTGCATCAGTACCTAATAATGCGCCACGAGCTTGGAATTGACTTTCACCAATCGCTGGTAGTATTTCGACTACTTCGCCTTTAAAGACTTTACCAGGCAGTGCTCTAAACAAAAATTCCGCTTCAAATCCAGGTTGAAGGCGCTGCAGAGAGTTTTGTCTAAATGCCGCAGTGTAAAAGACCTCTTCTGTATGAACAAAGGTCATCACGGGTGCAAGTGGTAGTGGAACCGCCATCACGCCAGGGCGCAGTGCAAGTTGCGTAGCGAACCCGTCAGTAGGTGCTCTAACTACCGTTTGTTCTAAGTCGAACTCTGCTTGGCGTAATTCTTCCAACAGGCGAGCAACGGTGGTGTTTTCACCGCCAATCTCCGAGTCTAAAGCGAGCTCTGCTTGTTCAACCTTAGCGGTAGCGACGTTAACAGAAGACTCTGCCGCTTTGTATGCTTGGCGTCTGGTGTCAAGTTGTTGGGCTGTGAAGGCACCTTTGTTGTAACCACGTTGATAACGGCTAAACTCGCGCATCGCTTTGTCGCGCTCTGCAATGGCTTTGTTTTTTGCTGCAATCGCTTCTTGTAGTGAAGACTCTAACCCAAGCGCGCCTTGACTAGCTTCTTTGATTTGCGCTTTTTTCTTCGCAACTTCAGCTTCATAAGGGATTGGGTCTATTGTGAATAGTACTTCACCTTGGCGTAGAGGTTTGTTTGCTTCGACAGGGACGTCAATGACTCGACCTCTAACTCCAGAGACAACGGGCGTCGTTGAATAAACTTGATTGCCAATCTGGGTAAATGGGTGGTTATAGTTCATCAGCAAGATAAGTGTACCGATCAGAACAACGCCACCAAGTACAGCGGTAGGAACAGTCCACTTATTCAGAGGGATGTTGAAGACTTTAAAAATCGTGATACACAGCGCGGCATACGTCAGAATGAGTAGTAAATCCATTATTGCTCCTCCTCATTACTTTTACTGTACGTCTGCACCGATTGAGTCGGTTGCTGTTGTTTGAGGTCACGTACTTCTTCTTGCAATTTATTGACTTGATCGATCAGGGTATCAACGCGATGATGGATGTCATGCTGCTCTTCTTCGAGTTTCTGGAAGCCCCAACCGCGTTCTTTACGCCATAAAGTGGCCCAAATCCATAGAAACGGCCAAATAGCATGTAAGGTGAATAGGCTTACCCAGCCTGCATAGTGAATAGCATCTTGATGTGGGTGCTCTCGCTCTTTAGCAATTTCGTAGGGAATATCGTGAATGACGATGATGCCGTAAAAAATAACCAATGCGACGAAGACAAGCAGCCCTAGTGCGAAATAATCCAAGAACATATTAACAATCCTTGCTTAATGAGATGGAATTTATAGAGAGTACTGATTATCTGCAACAAAGTATAGCAATAAAAACAACAAATTAGATGGGTGTCGGTAAAACCGAACTCGCAAAAATGGAACAGAGAAATAGGGGAAAAGATGCCTTTTCAGGGAGAAATAGCGGCAGTAGGGGCAGCACTAGTTTGGGCCGTCGCGACTTGGATATATAGTCAGTTCAGCCATCGTTTTAGTGCACTTCAGCTAAATATAGTAAAAGGCGTCGTTGCGTCAGCTTTGATGATGTGTGTGATCCCATTCTCGATGGTAGGTGCTCCTGCTATTTCTGCGGATCACTTTGCGATTCTTGCGGTATCTGGCGTCATTGGCATCGCTATTGGTGACAGTGCCTATTTTGCTTCGCTAAAGCGGATTGGACCTAATAAAACGCTACTTCTAGAATCGCTTGCACCTCCACTTTCTGGTGTATTGGCGTTGTTGGCTTTGGGTAGCGTATTGCCATTACAAGGTTGGTTAGGCGTAATTATCACCACGGTTGCTGTCTCTCTTACCGTGTTCCACTCTGATGGCACACCATTGGATTGGCGCGGAGTCGGGTTTGGCCTCGTGGCTAGCGTCTGTCAGGCCAGTGGTGTGGTGATTTCTCACTACGCGCTGGTGGCTGGTGATTTACCACCATTACTGGGAGCCTTGATTCGCTTATCGATGGGCGTCGTGTTTGTCATGGTGATGATTGGTTGGATAGAAAAGAAACCTTATCAATCGATGAAAGAAAACCTATTGCAACTCGGAAAAGATGGCTTTGCCTGGCTGTTAGCTGCGATCTTCGTCGGCACATTCTTAGCCTTATGGCTTCAACAAGTCGCTTTAAAATACGCGAACCCTGCGGTAGCTCAGAGCTTGATCGCCACTAGCCCACTCTTTATGTTGATTATTTACGCAGCGAAAGGAGAGCCAATTTCTAAACGAGGGATTGTCGGGACGATTGTGGCTGTTGCAGGTATATCACTATTCTTTATGAAGTAGGGGGATTAACCCCTACTACTCAGTGCAGACTTGGTTACGTCCGTTTGCTTTGGCTCGATATAAGGCTTTATCTGCGCGATAGAAGGTACGTTGGGTGTTTTCACCTTCACGATGCAAAGTGATCCCGATACTGACGGTAAGGCCGCGTTCACCAAGAATACTCTGCCACCCAAATTTGAAGATTCGTTCACGATAGTTTTCAGCGTGCATTTCTGCTTGTTCTAAGGTGGCTCGTTCTAAGATCACCAAGAATTCTTCTCCGCCAAATCGGACACATGACGCGCCCCTAAACTTGAAGTAGGCGGCAAGTTCATGAGAGACATTCACAATCGCTTTATCACCCACTAAGTGGCTTAGTTCATCATTGATTGATTTAAAGTGGTCAATATCGACCACCATCAATGAGAACGGCACGTCGTGTAGCAATAAGTCTTTAAGCTTCACATCGAGCCAACGTCGGTTATGCAAGCTGGTGAGCGGATCGGTGAAGACATCTTGTTGAAGTTGAGCCACAGTGTGCTTTTGGCTTTCTGTGGTCTCTTTCAGTTCACGGTTTTCTTGCTCTGATAAGATCAATTTTAGCTGCAGTTCGAAACGAGATAAGCGCCTTAATTGGCTTGCACCAAGCTCACCGATTGGGATCTTTTTCATCAGGTCGCTTTCTATTCGAAAAGCGCGTTTTTGATGTTCGAGTGCACTTTGGTAGTCACCTTTTTGCTCACTAATATTGGCGAGTGAGTTGGCGAGTTTTAAAGACAAAATAGGAGAAGCGTATTCTTTGATGCGCTTGTGCGTAGACTCAAGGATCCAGTTGGCTAGGTGTGGTTTGTTTTGTTCACTTAAACACGCTGCTAGCTCAATACGAATTGAGTTCGACAGCCAAGCTGAGTGGACGTTACCATGTGAGTATTGCACATTACCAAGACATTGCATGGCAAGGTCTGTCTGCCCACTTTGTAGATAAAGCTTCGCTTGGTAAAGAAGAATTTGGCCAGACAGCACCTTGTCACTGACTAAAATGCTGAGCTCTTCACACTCTTTAATAAGGTCTGTCGCAGCTGTCGTTCTGTTGAGCTCAATATAGCAAGCGAGCATATACAGCTTGTAACGGAGTCTAAGCGAGCGGCTACCGATCGCATGATCAATACTGTCGATTTTTTGGTAGTATCGAAGCGCGCGGTTGTGGTCACCATAGGCATCACATAAGTTACCCATCCCCAATACCGCCAAAACATATTCGTCGATAAAACCATTGTCGACCGCGATGGTTGAGGCGCTGATGTATTCGTTTAGCGCACCGTGGTAATCGCCGTTTTCAATCAGCTTGTCGGCTAATCCGTTGCGCACTTCTAACACAAGCTCAGCATCTTCGGGCAAAGACAAATGGGAAAGCGCTTCTTTTAGTTCATCAATACTGGCTTGATACTGTTTAAGCTCAAAACGAAACTCTGCGCTGATGATTAAACACTGCGCTTTTTCTTGGCCTGTGGAGGCGATGTGTTGACGGACGTGATTCCAAAAAATCAGTGCTTCTTCGCCACTAACAGAAGAAGCGTCTAAGCCGGAATCAGAAATCTTATTGAGTATCGTTTCCATGCTGCTCTTCCTGTTTCTGGCTTTCTTCAAGTTGTTCTAATGTAAATGGGAAAGACAGAATGTCTTGGTAGATGACTTTTGGTAACGAGCATTCTAACCCTTTACGTTGCCAAGGATAAATCTCAATCATCTTGGCCAATACCTGAAATACACTAAGAGCCGCCTCTCCTTTGTCTGCGAGCAACAAGCCTAATCGGTCACTGCTGATGCGTGACAGCATATCTTGTTTGTTACAGATGGAGTGGGTGAGCTCGGCGCAGACATCGAGGTACTGTGAGTCAGGGTGCTGAATGATGATGACTGAATGGTTTGAACGTTTGAGCTCCGTCTTAAATAAGATCAGTTGCTCCCACCAATAGGTTTCAGACACCATTTGGGTCATCTGTTTTTCTGGGTCGAACTCGTGTTGGCCACGAATTCGATTAATCAATTTTCTGGCTCGTTGCTCTAACTGTCTTTTAGAGGCTCTTGCTTTATCGTTACTCACTCTAGCGGTTTGTTCACGAAGCATGGTGGTAGAGTGCTTTCTGTATTTTTGGAAAGCTTCAAGGGCAAGTTTAAAATTACCGGATTCTTCTGCTACTCGCGATTGTTGAAAACAAATTTGCGAGAGTAGCTCACCATTGTCAAAGGCCACCGCAGATTGCTCTGCTTGAATCAGAAGTTTAGCAGCAGCGTTGGGGCGCTTTCTCAGTAGTTCGACCCGAGCGCGACTGATAAATGAGTGTGTTTTCATCCACACTAAGTTGTGTTGGATCGCAAGCTCGTGCGCTTTATTGGTTGCTTCTTCTGCGTCTTCAATACGTTCAAGGCCAAGCAGCGCTAGCCCGCGGAAGTCCCAGACTTCAGCCAACCAGGTATTATCGTTATGGTGTCTGAGTGCTTCGGTTGCGCCATCTAACACGGACAGCATCTCGACGAAGTTATTGAGTAGGTACAGGTCCCAAGCCAGCAAAATTCGCGCTTTGCCTTCTAGCCATTGAATGCGGGCGTTGTTGGCGACTTTAACTGCTAGCTCATGAGTGGATTTTGCAAGCTGGTATTCGTGAGTAATTCTCCATACGTTACCAAGGCCAATTAATGCCTCAAGTTGCACTTCAACTTCGTCAACTAATGCAGATTGTTCTAGAGCGTTAATCCAGTATTGCTGAGCGGAGTAGTACTTGGCTTGACCCCAGTAATGGAGCGCATGGATATGGAGAATTTCAGGAAGTAGATCGTCGGTATCTAAGGCACTGAGTTTACTGTGCGCTTCTTTGATGAATTTAAGGCCTTTGCGGTAGTCCATACTACACCATGCGCAGCGAGACATGATGATCAAAGACTGAATCTCACCTTCAGGGTATAGGATTTGCGCTGAGCGCGCAGCGCACTGTTCAGCTATCGCCCAGACCTTTTCGGGCTCGGATTCTATCTTATCCTTAAGCTGTTCAATCTCGACTTCTAAAAGTCGCTGGCTTTTATCCAATGAATCAATCCTTTACCGCGTATAGTTCATCTTACATTATGGCATTATATGAATAGAGTGCAGACGAACACTATAAAAAGTAATAAAACGGCGACCGTTTAAAGGTATCCGTCACATTACTAACTGTTATGACAGTAACTCACGCAAGGTTAAAGGTGATTGAGTCAACTCTAAGGCTTGGGCCGCTGTCTTGCCATTCTTATCTTGATAGCACAAATTGTGCCAAGCTCTAAAGATATCTAGCATTGGGAGCAAGCCACCTGGACGAAGTTTACGTCTAGGCTCGTTGATGAAGCTTTCAAATAGGGTCTGAAAACGGTTTTGATAAAACTCTGTACGACGGATTGAAGCGTTACGCAGCCAGTGTTTCGGTTGGTTTCTATCGCCCGCTAGATAACAGATACCCTTAGAACCATTAATGCCAGAGGAGATGGCCCAACGATCGCGCCACCAGCCCATGTGAACGATATCGATTTTGTCGATATTGAACTCTGAACTCCAACCATTATCTTCTTCTACATACATTAGGTCGATATTTTGACGCTGAATGCGAGGCAGGCAAATACTTAGTGCTGCAGAGCGTAAGACCGGATCTTGCGGTAAATAGATAGAAACTCGGCGCTCTTCTTGGCATAGGTCAAGGACATGCAGGAAGTGCGCGTATGAGGTGTACGGTGGTCGAATCAAAGCCCCTTTGGTTGGGTAGTTGAAGACAGTTAGGTTGCCCATTGGGTCTTCAACATTCCCACGAGCGAGGATGGTTTGATACTGTTGATCAATGCGCTCACGAAGTACAGGAGACGGTGTCGGTGCAGGCATGTTCGCTTCAGAGGAATGCTCTCGTGACACAAATCTTGCCGGGTATTTGTATGGGTCATGATCAACTTCACCCATAGGTTCTTCATTGGATGAGTAGTTGACGTGTTGACACAAAATATAGCCACTGTGTGCTTCACCGGTAGCAATCCAAAGAACACCATTGTTACTTTTCGGTTGCAAGGAAACGTAGTGTGAGGCGAGCTCATAGCTTGCGGCATGATTGACCCAGCGAGCATCAAACATGGCCAGTTTTCGTCGGCATCGGCTAGCGATGTGGTCGACATGATCGTAAAACGTCTTTGGGTTGATTTCTAGTTTTCGGCAAATTTCTCGGACAGAATAGCCCATAAAAAGCAAACCAAGGAGGTTTTCTTGAAATTGAAGTTTCTTATTGGCTCCTGACCATTTGTCTACGAAGGTAGATTGGCAGCATTTACAGCGATAACGTTGACGATCGCCGCTATAGCCAAAAGCATGATAGAGATGTTTATGGGTATGAACAGATAGACCAAAATTACTGCAGTCGTCATTACGACAGGCAGGTAGGCCATCGCTATGCAGGTGTCTCAATCGATGAAGTTCATTGAGAACTTCTTGATTGTTAAGTAAGGGGGGGAAAGCACCACACTCCCGACATACCATCGCAGGTCGTTTAGGGTTCGCATGCTGCACAACGTAACGATGTGCATCACTCAATCCAAAGTTGTCACACGCCAATGTTTTACAAAAGTTGAGCTGTAAACCGTCTGCTTCCTGTGGCAGTTTGCCAGTTGTCACTATCTCCCCCTCGGGATTATTCGGGCCACCAAGCTAAGCCTGGTGGCGAAATGAATAAATTAAATGTTAATTGCAGTTTCTAGAGCAACTTTCATCATGTCGTTGAATGACTTCTGACGCTCTTCTGAACTTAGCTTCTCACCACGGATGATGTGGTCAGATACTGTTAGAATCGTTAGTGCTTTAGCACCTAGGTCTGCAGCTACGCCGTAGATACCAGCCGCTTCCATATCTACACCTAGGATGCCTAGTTTTTCCATCTTCTCGAAGATGTCTGCTTCAGGAGTGTAGAAAAGATCTGCAGAGAATACGTTACCCACTTTTACTGGAACTTCTTGAGCACGAGCTTGGTTTACCGCTTCTTCTAGTAGACCGTAATCAGCGATTGCTGCAAAGTCGTGGTTATTGAAACGGATGCGGTTAACTTTAGAGTCAGTTGAAGCGCCCATACCGATAACAACGTCCATTAGTTTAACGTCGTCACGTACTGCACCACAGCTACCTACACGGATTACGTTCTTCACACCGTACTCAGCGATTAACTCGTGTACGTAGATACAACATGATGGAATACCCATACCGTGGCCCATTACAGACACTTTTTTACCTTTGTAAGTACCTGTGTAGCCGAACATGTTGCGAACGTCACATACCTGCTTTACATCTTCAAGGAAAGTTTCCGCGATGTATTTAGCACGTAGTGGGTCACCTGGCATTAGAACTGTTTCAGCGAAATCACCTGGTTGTGCATTAATGTGTGGGGTTGCCATAGTTTTTACTCCGGTTTATTAGTCAATCAATGCTGATTACTAAATATGTTGATTCTCAAAATCTGTTGAGGCAATACTAGCTTTATATGACGGTGCTCCATGAGAAGTATGTCACAAAAGAGCAGTATTGGAAGCGGTTGTTGCTAGTTAATAACTAAATGTGTTGAAAGTAAAAGAGCAATCGATTTGCAAAAACGTTTGCTATTTGAAGTGAACCAAAACTGGTCGAGCTACGTATATAAACAGCGAATAAATTAAAGAATTTTGTCCGAATAAGCGGCAAATTTTAGAGCTTTTGAACGGTATGCGAAGAGCATTTAAGGTTGTGATATGCAAAAAGTGATTAAAGTGGGCATCAGTGCTTGCGTATTGGGTGAGAAAGTCAGATTCGATGCGGGACATAAAGTCAGTAAGTTTGTCACCAAAGAGCTCGCCCCATATTTTGAGTTTTTACCTGTTTGCCCTGAAGTGGGAGCAGGAATGCCAGTTCCTAGACCAACCATTCGTCTCATTTCTAACGAGGAGAGGATCTCATTGGTTGAAACAAAAGATCCATCTCAAGATCATACTCATCAGATGGAGAGCTACTGTGAAAATAAAGTGGCACAGCTAGAGCGTGAACATCTCCGAGGTTACATCGTCTGTGCTAAATCGCCTACTTGCGGGATGGAACGGGTTAAGGTGTACAAGAAACAAGGTGCGGAAAACGATGGTGTAGGACTTTTCACTAAGCAATTGATGAAATCGATGCCATGGCTGCCCGTTGAAGAGGATGGACGACTAAACGATCCAGTACTGAAAGAAAACTTTATTACCCGTGTTTATACCCTTGACGATTTTTATAACTCGATGGGTGAAGAAGTAACCCGAGGCAAGATTGTCGCTTTTCATTCAAGATACAAGCTGACTTTGATGGCCCATCACCCAGCTTCCTATAAGCAGTTGGGAAACTTAGTCGCAAATATTAAAGATTATGATGTTAATGAGTTTTTCCAACTTTACAGAGAGGGATTAATGACAGCGATGGCCAATCGTGCCAGTCGTAAAAATAACACCAACGTGCTGATGCATCTTCAAGGCTACTTTAAACGCAATCTCAACAAGCCTCAGAAACAGGAATTACGTCAGGTTATTGATGAATATCGAGTTGGGTTGCTGCCGTTGCTCGCCCCTTTAACGCTAATTAAGCATTATTTGTCTGCTCACCCGGATGAATATCTCCTGCAGCAAGCCTATTTGGAACCTTACCCACAAGAGATGCGATTAAGGTATAGCTTGTGAAAATAGTTTGGTTACGTCGAGACCTACGAGTTGATGACAACACTGCATTGGTAGAAGCGAGCTTATCTGGGGAAAGTGTCGCTGCTGTCTATACTGCGACACCGAAAACATGGCAACGCCACGGAATGGCGCCAATACAAGCCGACCTTATCTTTAGACGCTTAACGGCTTTACAAAATGAGCTATCAGAGAAAAATATCCCTCTTTATTACCTAGAGGTAGATACCTATCATCAAGCTGCTAAGGCAATGGCTGATCTGGCATTAGAAAGTAAGGCTTCTGCTATCTACTTCAACAAGCAGTATGAGCTCGATGAGATTGAGCGAGACAAGCTTCTCTGTGAATACTTGCAGCAAATGGAAATAGATTGCGTCGGGTTTGATGATAAGTGCTTGCTGCCTCCGGGTACTATTGTCAACAAGCAAGGTGACTACTACAAAGTTTTTACCCCGTTTAAGCGAGCTTATGTGGCGCGCCTTTTTCAAGCACCACCTATCGTAAGAAAAGTGCCCAAGGTAGAAGCTCGCGCTCAGCTGTCGAGCAAAACGGTAACATTCTTTGATGCTCAATGTGATTTCAGCTATCCAAGAACAGACAGCTCTCATTATCTAGCTGAAACTCAGACAATTATTCAAAAGTTACGTGATTTTGAAGCGAACAATGTTGATGGTTATGATCGGCAACGTGACTTTCCTGCCATTGAAGGTACGAGTGAGCTTTCTCCTTATTTATCCATTGGCGCTTTGTCGATAAGGCAATGTTTGGCGAGATTGCTGTATAACCGTACTTTGCCTATCGCTGGTGGAAGAGAGGTGTGGTTAAGTGAGCTCGTCTGGAGAGAGTTTTACCAGCATTTGCTTCACTTTGAACCTAAACTCTCCAAAGGGCATAGCTTTACCCAGTGGGGTGACAAGCTCCATTGGCACGATGTCAGCGCGTTTATTGAGGCGTGGAAAAGCGGTCAAACAGGATACCCAATCATCGACGCTGCGATGCGGCAACTAAATCATACTGGTTGGATGCATAACCGTTTAAGAATGATCGTAGCAAGCTTCCTCATTAAAGATTTGCATATCGACTGGAGGATAGGTGAGCGCTACTTTATCTCTAAGCTGGTGGACGGGGATTACGCGGCAAACAATGGTGGCTGGCAGTGGTGTGCATCGACCGGGTGCGATGGTCAGCCGTACTTTAGGATATTTAATCCAACTACTCAGAGTGAAAAGTTTGACTCAGATGCGCGCTTTATTCGCCGCTGGGTTCCTGAGCTTGAAGCTGTTCCACAGCAGTATATACATCGGCCTTGGTGTTGGCCGAACGCTAAATCATTGTCATATCCATCGCCAATAGTTGATCATAGGGCCGAAAGAGAGATAACCTTAGCACTTTACAAAGATGCTAAGGAAAATATGGATGGTGCGTAAATTAGTCGCGCTTCTCGCCTGCTTAAGTTCGTCAGCGTTTGCTGCCACTTATGAATTGCCAACTGAAGGAAGCAGTATTGTTGGCCGAACTCAATATCACCAAGTGCAAGAAGGCGATACCTTGGCGAACATTGCTAAGAAGTATGATGTCGGATTCTTGTCATTAATGGCGGCGAATAAAGGCGTCGACCCATTTTTGCCTCAAGTTGACTATGTCCTTACCATCCCGACTCAGATCATTCTGCCTAAGGTTGAACGCGAGGGGATTGTGATCAACCTAGCGGAACTGAGACTTTATTACTTCGAGCCAGACATCAATAAGGTACATATTTTTCCAGTAGGTATCGGTCGTGTTGGTCGTGATACGCCTGAGATGAAGACGACTATCAGTCAAAAGCGACCTAATCCGACGTGGACGCCACCTGCCTCTATTCGTAAAGAGTATTTAGCTAAGGGGATTGAGTTACCAGCGGTTGTTCCTGCTGGACCAGAGAACCCACTTGGTGAGTACGCATTGCGACTCTCTTACGGAGCTGGTGACTACTTAATCCATGGAACGAACAAGGACTTCGGTATTGGTCTTCGTGTGAGTTCTGGTTGTATTCGAATGGATCCTAAAGATATTGAATGGTTGTTTCCTCAGGTAAAACTAGGGGAAAAGGTTCGAGTGATTAATGAACCTATAAAAGTCGCGCTAGAACCGGACCGCAGTGTATTTTTAGAAGCTCATGAACCATTGACGCGCAGTGATGGTATCAAGCAGCAACTTGTAGTGCCTCAAGAGTTGACTTGGTGGTTGGAAGAGTTTGATCATTCTGATGTTAAAGTTCGAGCTGCGATTCTGGCTCAAAATGGTGTTCCAATTGAAGTAGTTGCACCAAGCTTTATTAACTAACAGCTAAATAGTATGAAATAAAAAAAGGGGCCGATTGGCCCCTTTTTTTAAGAAACTTAACGCTATTACTTAGTGTAAGACTGAGCAATGTTGTCAATACGCTCGTTTGCACGTGCAGCTTCTTCTTGAGCAGCCATTGCCGCATCACCAGACTTGCTTACTTCAGCTTGTAGAGCTTCTACGTTTTGGCTTAGTTGGCTTACTTGGTTGTTTAGCTCATCCAGTTGTGCTGTTGTAGCTTCGTCTGGACCAGACGCACAACCTGCTAGTAGAAGAACAGAAGATGCAGCTGCTGCGATCAACATTTTGTTCATAAAGAACTCCTTGCATGTATAGTATCAATAAAACGCCCTATACGTTTTATATCGTATAGTGACGCTGAATAGTGTAGCTCCAATTGTGCCTTACCAAAAGCAGAGAAAAGTCAAAAAAACCCAAGTTTTTAGGTAATTATCAAATAAGTTGACCAAAGTCTCATTGGTGAGAGTAATGAATGTATATGCATTAACCAAGCGTACTTTGGGTATTGACTCGTAGCGATAATATTTTCTGTGATCTCTATCCTCAGAATACGAATCCAGTTATCATAGCCTGTTTTTGAATTTATTTTGTTGCGAGTGGCTAAAATGTGCTCACTGACAACACTCAGCCATTGAATGGAGAATACTTTGTATTTTAAAGATTTAGGTTTAGACAATCGCTTATTAAAGAACTTGAAGCATTTTGACTTTAAGAAAGCGACAGAGATCCAGCAAAAAGCGATTCCAGTCGCGATCGCTGGTAAAGATCTGTTGGCTTCTTCAAAGACGGGTTCTGGCAAAACGTTGGCCTTTGTTCTTCCTATGCTTCACAAGTCTCTAAAAAATAAAGCCTTCTCTGCGAAAGATCCTAGAGCTGTAGTGCTTGCTCCAACGCGTGAGCTCGCTAAGCAGGTATACGGTGAATTGCGTTCTATGTTAGGTGGTTTGTCTTACGATGCTACCTTGATCGTTGGTGGTGAGAACTTTAATGACCAAGTTAAAGCTTTACGTAAATACCCAAAGTTTATTGTCGCTACTCCAGGACGTTTAGCTGACCATTTAGAGCATCGCTCTCTATTTTTAGATGGTCTAGAGACATTAGTTCTTGATGAAGCTGACCGTATGTTGGATCTAGGCTTTGCTCCAGAGTTACGTCGCATTCACAATGCTGCGAAACACCGTCGTCGCCAGACGCTGATGTTCTCTGCGACGCTTGATCACGCTGAAGTCAATGATATTGCTTTTGAAATGTTAGATGCCCCTAAGCGTATTGCTGTTGGTGCGTCAACGGAAGAGCACAAAGATATCACTCAGAAATTCTACCTCTGTGATCACCTAGATCATAAAGAGGCGATTTTAGAGCGTATTTTAGAAGAAGCTCAGTACAAGCAGTTGATTATCTTCACTGCGACACGTGTCGATACTGAACGTCTAACGCAAAAACTAAACGAGAAGAAGTTAAAAGCTGTCGCGTTGAGCGGAGGCCTAAACCAAACTCAACGTAATACCATCATGAGTCAGTTTGAGCGTGCAGTGTTCAAGATTCTTGTAACAACTGACGTTGCTTCTCGTGGCCTAGATATCGCGAATGTGACTCACGTGGTTAACTTTGATATGCCTAAGCACACTGAAGAGTATGTACACCGTGTGGGTCGTACTGGTCGTGCAGGTAATAAAGGTGATGCTGTGTCATTGGTTGGACCTAAAGACTGGGACAGCTTTAAACGTGTTGAAGCTTACCTACAGCAAGACCTTTCTTTCTCTGAGCTAGAAGGTCTAAAAGGTAAGTTCAAAGGACTACGTCCACGCAAACCTGATTACCGTAATAAAGGTAAAGCGGCAGATAAAGCGAAGCCTCAAGCGAAGAAAACTGCCAAGAAGCCAGTTAAGCGCGATAAGAGCTTCCACCAGAATGTTGCGGTGGGGGATTCCGTGTTTATTCCTAAGAAGAAAGTCGCGCCTAAGGTCGACGACGAGTAATCTAAAAGTAGAATCAAAAAAGGGTTGCCAGTTGGCAACCCTTTTTATTAGCAGTGAGGTAGAGTTAGACTTTAAAGAAGCCTAATTGCTGTTTCTGGTTTTCTGCGAGGCTAGACAGTTCTTGGCTTGCTGCGGCAGATTGTGTAATACCCGTAACGTTTTGGCTAACTAACTCATAGATGTTGCCAAGGTTCTTGTTAATGTCAGACGTTACTTGGCCTTGCTCTTCTGATGCAACGGCTACTTGAGCGTTTAGCGACGTAAGCTCTGATATCGAACTACTAATATTGTTTAGTGACGCGCTTACTTGTGCTGCTTGTTTTTGATTCTGCTCTAACATCTCTAAGCTAGTGGTCATGCTGTTGTTTGCGCTGCCAGACTGACGTTGCAGCTCTTCGATGATGGTTTGAATCTCTTTGGTTGATTCTTGTGTACGTGCGGCAAGCATACGAACTTCATCGGCAACCACAGCAAAACCGCGACCGCTTTCACCTGCTCGTGCCGCTTCTATCGCTGCATTAAGTGCCAGTAAGTTGGTTTGCTCAGAGATGCTTTCAATCACTTCAATTACTTTACCAATCTGTTCAGACTGATCTTGCAAACTATTTACGACGTTGGCTGCTTCCGCTAACTGATCCGCCATTTTGGCGCTGGTCTGCGTGTTCTGCTCAAAAATCGCTAGGCTTTCTCGCGCGAGTTTATCGGCATTTGTTGACGCTGCATCAGCTAGGTTTGCGTTTTGCGTCACTTCAGAGGCGGTGCTTTCCATTTGGTTGATTGCCGACGCCACCTGCTCTACTTCGTTTTTCTCTTGATCAGAGTTTGCGCTAGATTGCGTCATTACTGCAGCGAGCTCTGTTGAAGCAGAAGCAACATCGACACTAATACGAACTAAAGAGTCGACGGTTTCTTTGAGCTGCGCGGTCGTTGAGTTGAAATCACGAGATAGGGCGGTAATTTCATTGTTGCCTTCTTCTTCTACGCGTACTTTCAAGTCACCTTGCGCCAAGCTTTGCATGGCTAACTGCAGCTTTTTAATTGGGGTGACAATGATGCCAGCAAGGACCCAACTGATCACAAATGCAAGCAGCAGTACTAGTGATAGGCCGAGAATTGAGTTGGTCATTACTGATGAGTGGATTTCACTATTTCTCTCGACACCGGCAATCGCGATCGTGTTCAGCTTGCTAGACAGAGCTTCGATTCCTTCAACCATCGCTTTGCCCTTATCACGATAAAGCGCGGACGCTTGTTCATACTGGCGTTGGAACTCGTTGGAAACATTTGATTGACTGTGCTTGGTTTTGAGCAGAGGAATCATGGTGTCGATTGAATAGCTTACGTAGTTTTCAATCGCTACTTCCATCTGATCGATTTCATTCTTAAGACCCGGAACTTGTCTTAGCGAGTCTAATAAGCGTCTATTTTCATTCTGTTTTGCGCGAAGTGTCGATTGCAACTGCGCTACATCATCGGCTCGAAACAAACTATAGATAGCTTTAATACGCATCCCGTAGGTGTTATCGATAATTTTAGTCAGTTGATCTTTGTGGTTAATGACTTCTTCGGTGGAATCCGTCACCTGCTGAAAGGCGTTCTTTAGGCTTGTTGTACTGTAGCTAATGCCAACAAGAAGGAGTATCAAAGTAAATAGTACAGGAACTACCACCTGTAGTTTGATAGATAAGCCGCTTAATAACTGGCGCATTAAAAGTCCTCTATGATTAATTAAGTCATTTGTTATTATTTTTATGGCGAATGATTCTAATTTCTTTAATAGATAATTCAACGCAGAAACTAAGTGGAGTTGTGAAACTTTGAAGGGACGCTATGCAACAGTTTTTCCCTTTGCATTCATGCGGTTATTTTCGTGCTACGTAGGGCTAGGTGGAGGTAGGTGCATTGTACGATATGTGTGCAATTTGATTGTTTCCGCTAGGTTCCGGTCCAAAACAAAAAAATGTGTTTGTCACACAGGCTTCAATTAACTGAAACACAACTGTCATATTGGAATTCTAAAGTGAGCACCGTTCAAGTGAAACGCAACGGCAATAAAGCCACTTAAGGAAATTGTGATGAAAAAGACAGTAATCGGTGCAATCGCACTACTAGGCGCTATGGCAGTGACTCCAGCTTCTGCTAAAGAAACTATCTCTGCAGTGGGTTCTAGCAGCGTAACTCCACTGATGGAAGTTTTCTCTGAAACATACATGAAGACAAACTCGAACGTGTTTATTGAAGTTCAAGGCCCTGGTTCTTCTGCTGGTGTAAAAGCAGCGAAAAACGGCAGTGCTGACCTAGGCATGTCTTCTCGTAACTTAAAAGATTCTGAAAAAGAGCCAGCGCTTAAAGAACTAACGGTTGCTCTAGACGGTATCGCAGTTGTTGTTAACCCTAAGAATGACCTAAACGGTCTAACAGCAGAGCAAGTGACGGCAATCTATAAAGGCGACATCACTAACTGGAAAGATGTTGGTGGCGCAGACAAGCCTATCGTAGCAATCACTCGTGATACGGCTTCTGGTACTCGTGGTGCTTTTGAAGACATCATGAAACTGAAGAAGAAAATCTCTGGTAAGAAAGTATCTGCTATCTCTCAACGTGCACAAGTTGCAAATGGTAACGGTGCTTTGAAGACTATGGTTGCTTCAAACCCATACGCTATTGGTTACATCTCTCTAGGTACAGTGGATACTTCAGTAAACGCTCTAGCAATTAATGGTACAGATGCTTCGGTTGATAACGTGAAGAACGGTTCATACAAAGTAGCGCGTCCATTCCTTGTACTTTACAAAGAAGGTAAGCCTTCAGCTGAAACACAGAAGTTCCTAGATTGGATGGTGTCTGATTCAGCGCAATCTCTTGTTGATAGCAAGGGTTACATCTCAGTTAACTAAATTTTAAGTTACGCCAATTATTTGCTCAGCCCACACTTCGGGCTGAGCGTTTTCAATCCAATTCGAATCTTTAACAGAATCGAACTGTGAGATTTCTAAATGACCATCGCAAATAGTGAAAAGCTTATGAATATTGAAGCGACTCAATTGAATAAGTCAGGCCTACGCACCAAGAAACGCGTAGACTGGAGAGAGCGTATCTTCCACGGCCTGTTTCTTACCAGTGCAGTAATCGGCATTGTTTCTCTAGCCGTTATTGCTTACTTCATTGTCAAAGAAAGTATCCCAGCATTCCAAGAAGTAGGTGTTTCTGGCATCGTTCTCGGCCAAGATTGGCTTCCACCGGCACTTTATGGTGTTGCAACCATGATTGTCGCGTCTGTTGTCTCGACGTTAGGGGCTGTAGTTGTTGGTGTTCCTGTTGGCATTCTAACAGCTATCTATATTGCTGAAATTGCGCCAAAACGTGTTGCAGATATCATTCGACCAGCCGTAGAGCTTTTAGCCGGCATCCCTTCCGTGGTTTATGGTTTCTTCGGCCTAGTGATTATCGTTCCCTTGATTCAGGACATTTTCAATGTACCTGCGGGTAACACTATCCTGGCCGGTATTATTGTTCTTGGTGTGATGATCTTACCAACGGTTATTACTGTCTCTGAAACGTCGATTCGCGCGGTGCCACGTACTTACAAAGAAGGTTCACTTGCGCTAGGTGCATCTAAGATATTCACCATCTTCAAATTGCTAGTGCCAGCAGCACGCAGCGGTATCATGACGGGCGTTATCTTAGGTATCGGTCGTGCGCTAGGTGAAACCATGGCGATTATTATGGTGATGGGCAACGCACCTGCAATGCCTGAAGGCATACTTGACTCTGCGCGTACACTGACGGCTAACATTGCGATTGAAATGTCTTATGCAAGTGGCGTTCACGCTAACGCTCTATACGCGACAGGTGTTGTTCTTCTTGTATTCATCATGTCGTTGAACGCGGTTCTGCTTTACTTAAACCGTGAGAAGGCGAGGTAATAACGATGTCTTTAGTAAATAACTCTAATACGATGACCATGGATAAAGCGAAGCTTAAAAAAGCACGTCAGACAAAAGATAACATTCTCACTGCTTTTGTCTGGGCAGCGGCAGCCGTCACGGTTGGCTTTCTGTTCTGGATTATTTGGTACATTCTATCGAACGGATTACAACACGTAGATTGGAATTTCATTACAGACAACTACACTCGTACTGGCGAAGAGCATGGTATCTTCCCTATGATTGTGGCGACCATCTACATGGTGATTGCATCCATCGCAGTAGCTGCGCCACTAGGGATCATGACGGCTATCTACCTAACAGAGTATGCCAAGGTTGGTAGTAAGCTCGTCAAAGTGATTCGCTTCTGTACTGAGTCTTTAGCGGGTATTCCATCGATTATCTTTGGTCTATTCGGTATGACTTTCTTCGTCGCGATACTGGGTTTAGGTTTCTCGATTCTTTCGGGTGCACTAACTCTGAGTATTCTGATTCTTCCGGTGATCATTCGTACCACGGAAGAGGCTTTGATGGCGGTACCACAAACTTACCGCGAGGGCTCATACGGCCTTGGCGCTTCAAAAATCTACACAATCTGGCGTTTGATTCTTCCAAGTGCAATGCCAGGTATCTTAACTTCGGTCATTCTAAGTATTGGTCGCGTTATTGGTGAGTCCGCACCTGTATTCCTTACTGCAGGTATGGTTGCACGTATTCCAGATTCTCTGTTTGATTCAGGCCGTACGTTAACGGTTCACCTTTACAAGCTGACTACCGAGCTGTTTACCATTGAAGAATGGAACCAAGCCTACGGGACAGCAACAGTACTTATCGTCGTCGTGCTACTGATTAATACAGTGACAAAACTGATTGCACGACGCTTCAATACAGCAACTTACTAATACTTGCTGAGCATTAAAATACTGATAACAGAATTGACGAATTTAGAGATAACACAATGAACAAGTTTAATATTGAAAACCTAGATCTATTTTACGGTGAAAACCAAGCGCTGAAATCGATTAACCTTCCAGTTCCTGAGCGCCAAGTGACAGCGTTAATTGGCCCGTCTGGTTGTGGTAAGTCGACGCTGCTTCGTTGTCTTAACCGCATGAACGATTTGATTGAAGGGGTGAAAATCACTGGCCGCTTAGAGATGGATGGTGATGATATCTACGGTAACATTGATGTTGCAGACCTGCGTATTAAAGTCGGCATGGTGTTCCAAAAGCCAAACCCATTCCCAATGAGCATCTATGAAAACGTAGCTTATGGTTTGCGAGCACAAGGCGTCAAAGACAAAAAATATATTGATCAAGTCGTTGAGCGCTCTCTACGCGGTGCGGCGCTGTGGGATGAAGTAAAGGATCGTTTAAAGTCGCATGCATTTGGTCTATCTGGTGGTCAGCAGCAACGTTTGTGTATTGCTCGCACGATTGCAATGGAGCCGGATGTTATTTTGATGGATGAGCCAACTTCAGCACTTGACCCGATTGCAACTCATAAGATTGAAGAGTTGATGGAAGAGCTGAAAAAGAACTACACCATTGTTATCGTGACTCACTCAATGCAGCAAGCGCGTCGTATTTCAGACCGTACGGCTTTCTTCCTAATGGGAGAGCTGGTGGAGCATAATGATACGCAAGTTATCTTTAGTGAACCACAAGACGATCGTACACGCGGTTATGTAAACGGTGACTTTGGTTAATCAGGTTTTGGTATAACAAATAATAACTATAAGCGATGGTACTTTGCCCCTCTATTTAGAGGGGCTTTTTTGTTTCTGAGTACTAGTGACTAACTTGCGAGCTGGCAATTGGGTTTAAGAACAAGTGTATGTTTGCCTGTATCGGTAGAAAGGGTGAGAGTGATGTTATCAGTAGGGTGCTTTAACGAGAGGGCATAACGTGAGTTGGAGGAAAGTCTGTAGTTTAAACGGCTAGTAGTTTGAATAGATAGCTTAGCCTTATCAGGAGTTGTTTCATCAGACTCAATGGTTAGCTGCAATGTATCGCCACTCAGTTTGCACGTGATACTGGTGAACTCAGAGATTGCATACTCGGAAAGAGGTTGTGCACTTGACGATAGGGAAGGCAATAACGCAAAAGCGGTGCTAAGAAGCACCGCTTTATTAACAATCAAAAACTTCATCGAAGATTAGTTTTGAGTGATGTAAACAGAGCTTAGCTGTGAATTAGTCATAGTCACTGAAGCGTAGTCATTGGTTGTTTGAGTAATATCAACCATGTTGTCTGCAGAACCTGCTTGAATCGATACGTCAGCGAATGAATCACGACCATTTTGGTCAACGTAAACAAAGTTACGTTCACTTGCACCAGAGATATCGATATCTGCATAGTTCTCATGAGAACGTTGGTCTACATCGACTAGGTTGTCGTTACTTCCACCTGAAATAGTAACTTCTGCGATGTTGTTGTCACGACGCTGTGCAACAGAAACGAAGTTATCGTTACTAGCATCAGTGATATCAACGTCTATTAGGTTATTTTCAGAGTTTCCTGAAGCACTTTTAACGGTTGTTTGTACAAAGTTGTTATCACTGTCAACTACATCAATATCTACAGTGTTGTTATCTGCATTGTAACCAGTGAAGTAGCTGTACGTAGCGTTACCATTACCAGTCACATCTACATAGACATTGTTGTCGTCAGCACCTTTAAATTGAACGTAAGAGTGGTTGTCATCACCATCTTGGTTGATAGCAACATAGTTGTCGTCCGTTGGGAAAACTCCAGGGATCGCACCATCTACTTCAACAGAGTTACGATTGCCTTCTTGGTCAATGTACACTTCGTTGTTCGAGCTGTATTTGAAATTAACTACAGCGTCGTTACCGTCAGCCCAAGCAATACCAGGAGAGCTCTGATCAATCTCAACATAGTCGTTGGTTGAGTCTTCAAGAGTCGTTGTTGCTGTATTACCTGCGTAAACTGTACCTGATGCTAGAATAGCTGTGATTGCGATTGCTAACTTTTTCATGAATAGATCCTTTATATTGTCCGTTTATTTGTGTTTTATCCTTTACGTCCATTACTGCCTAACGTAAATACCTCGATTCATATTGCTAAATATGACGATGGAGTCTCCACCGTCTTGTTCAATGCCGTAGCTAGAGTTGCCTTTATCAACAACGATGGCCAAATTGTGGTTATTTTCTTGCACGATACTGATATCACTTCCGTAATCTGAATATGAGCAATTAAAACCTTGGCACTGTCTTAAGTAAGCGATGTTATGACTACCATTTTGGCTGATATAGCTATTGTGGTTGTAACCCGCTTGGATAATTTCTGCGTAATTATCTTGTCCTTCAGATTGTTCAATCACAGCAAGGTTCTCTGAACCTGATTGAGAAACGACGGCCGTATTTCCAGTCGTATTTCTTTGTACAACTTTGGCTTTATTAGCCCCTAAACCAGCATTTACCTGAGAGATGTGAACCTCAGAGTCAAAGGTGTTTTCGAGTACGACTTCTGCGTAGTTGCTGTATGAGACAGACTTGTCATACAGCTCTGAATATACAGGAGAGTCATCATAAAACTCACCAAACTCAGTCGCCATATCACTGGAGTAATTTATGTCTGTACCTTCCGCATACGCTGAAGTTGCCACTAATAAAGAAAAGACAACAAAACCTAATGTACGCTGTGTATGATTTTGCACCTTAACCTCCGCAGAGTTGGAGTAATTCCGAACTCGCACTTATTATGATTTCGATGCTGGTAAACTCAATGAACTAATAATTGGAAAATAAATAATTGATTTGTTTATTTAGTGGGGGGTGGATATCAAAAATGACACAATATAGTTTATGCTCTAGTTGCATATTTATAGTCCTTTAGTTTATGTTTTGTTTTTAAGTTATTGTTTTTAAGTTATTGTTTTTATTGTTGTATTTTTGGTTTTTTAACTGATGTTTTCATTTCTTTTAAGTGTGTATTTGATGAGATTTTACGTGTTCCATAAATGAGAATAATTAATTTATTAATTAAGTTCTATTTTAAGTTTGTCGATTATTAGATAAGTTTTGTCATGCTTATTTTATGACAAAATAAATTTAATTGGCTGGAAGCTAATATGGGTCGTTGTAGTGTAAAAGGATGGATTGTTTCTCTTTCTATCTCTGTTGTTATTGGTTATTCAATACCAATATTTGCAGCAATAGAAACAGATGAAAAAATCGAAGAAAAGAAAGACTCACATTTACTTGAAAATGAAGTAGATGGATTACTTATCGATAGGACAATGACTCGATTGGGGGATGATTTTTATTTTTTCTTCACTCAGTTAATGAATGAACGACATGGCTCTTTAAAAGAGAACCTAACGGTCAAAGAACGCCCAACGGCTTTATCAGGAAGTATTATTAGTATCTTTCATCGAGAGAAACTTATATATCGCACGGCTCTATCTCCTGGTAGGCAGCATGCTGAAGATAAAGCAAAGGAAGCGTTAACCGCCGTTACTTCTCACCTTCTAAGATGGAAAACGCAACTGAGTTATCAAGATACATTTGATGTAGCTCAGGATGAGTTTTAAAGGACTAATTATGAAACCAAACAAAGCCCTAAGTGGTATCTTGTGCGTGTGTCTATGGGCTCCGAGCACGTTTGCGACAGAGCTGATCTATACCCCTGTTAATCCGAGTTTTGGCGGTAATGCTTTAAACAGCTCACACTTATTTGGTGTTGCTAATGCGATTAACGATTATCAAGCACCAAAAGATGAATTTGGCTTCGATGAAGAGTCTTCACTTGATCGTTTAGCTAACAGTCTTGAGTCTCGCTTGATTAGCCAACTACTTGCTGATGTCGGTAACGGCAACACTGGTCAATTAGAAACGGACGATTTTTATCTCAATATTGTTGATGACAACGGTTCTTTGATTGTGCAAATCGTCGATAAAGTCTCAGGTGAGTCAACTGAAATTAAAGTTGCTGGCCTAAACCCAGACCAGTAGAGCAGGTTAACTATGAAACTTTTATATACTCTTTTTGTTGTTCTGCTGGTCACTGGTTGCTCGAACTCCATGACGATCCCCGATGCGGACGAAGCCCCAACTTTGATGCCTCGCGGTGCCACATACCAAGATTTAGTTAAACTTCCGGAGCCTAAAGGTCGCATACTCGTCTCAGTGTATGATTTCCGCGATCAAACAGGTCAATATAAGCCACAGCCAAACAGTAACTTCTCGACCGCTGTTCCTCAAGGTGGTACAGCTTTGCTAACCGCGTCGCTACTTGACTCGCGATGGTTCATTCCGTTGGAAAGGGAAGGGCTACAAAACTTATTGACGGAACGTAAGATAATTCGAGCAGCGCAGAAAAAAGGCCAAGCGGCTTCTAACCACGGAGATGATCTATCGGCATTAAGCTCTGCTAATGTGGTTATTGAAGGTGGGATTGTTGCCTATGACTCTAACATCAAGACTGGCGGATTAGGTGCGAGATATTTAGGTATCGGTTCTTCAGGCAAATATCGCACAGATCAAGTCACCGTTAACCTGCGCGCCGTGAATGTCCGTACTGGCCAGATATTATTGAGTGTCACGACCAGCAAAACGATCTTCTCTCATGAGCTGACCGCTGGTGCATTTAGATTCATCGACTATAAAGATTTGTTAGAAGTTGAAATGGGTTATACCAACAACGAACCCGTTAACGTGGCGGTCATGTCTGCGATAGATGCAGCGGTTATCCATTTAATTGTCAAAGGTATTGGTAGAGGTTTATGGAAGCCTGAAAACGAAGCGGATCTACAAGATGAAACGATCCAGAGATACGCTAAGCAAACACATCAAATACTTTAACCAATAACCTGCCTACTGTTCTGCTTCTCAAGGTACATATTACTATCTGCCATGAGGAGCAGTTCATTGACTTTACTTGAGTCTGTTGGAAAAGAAGCGTAACCGATACTGGTCGCAATCGTCACTTCGTTATATCCGCTAACCTGAATAGGCAGTTGCATCTCTTGCTCAATGATAGTTGCCAAGTGTTTTAGCTCATTTTCTGACGTAGCATTGGTTATCAATGCGAATTCATCCCCGCCAATACGATAGCTAGTCGCTGAGGCTTTCTTCAGTCGAGTGCTAAATGCTTGAAGTACTTTATCTCCGGCTTGATGTCCATATTTGTCATTGACCTGCTTAAACCCATTGAGATCGAGCAGAAAGATAGTGAATGGCTGTTCAAGGTGAGTAGCGCTATGCAGATCTTGAAACAGAGCAAGGCGATTTGATATGCCAGTTAAAGAGTCAGTTAAAGATTGTTCTTTATGATATTCGGATTCTTTTTGCAAAATAAACATTACCAGGATAATACATACGACCAGCAAAACAAGAGAAATCAGCTGAGTTTGGTGGAGCTCTCGAGCGTCCTGCATTTGTCTTTCGTATAGAGGGCTCTTGATTCGAAAGTTAGTGTTTATATAACGAATCATCGACATGTATAGTGAGTTAAATTCGCGTCCTAACTTGTCGGCATCCGCTTTTGATTTGAGGTTAAAGACTTGCGAGTCGAGTAGTTTGAATTGATTGAACAGTGTCTGAAAGTACATTCTCGCACCGGGCAGAGTAATAAAGGTGTCTGCCTCACGGCTTGTTAGAAGAAGATCAAATCGCGACCACGTAAGCTCATACTTGAGCTCCATACGATCTCTAAGTTTCGTGGAGTCATGGGCAAAAGGAGCCATTGTATTGAGTTCTGCGAACTCTTTGGTCAACTGAAATAGAAACCAAGTCGCCTGGTTTTGTTGGTCACTGTACGACTGCGCATGATGGCGGGTGGCATTTAAGAAATATAGGTTTGCAGCAACCACTACTACGCTAAGCAAAAGAAGCAGGTTCTTCGCTTTTCTTAATGAAGAGGTGGGCGTTTTATAGTTAGTTTGTTTCCACATCTTGTTTTCTATGTATCATTATCTCATCGATTTGCCATACCATCTGCGAATGGAACACTGCATTATTGGTTTCAGGGTATTTGTCAATATTAAATAGCATCCAATACGGCCCCTTATCTCGCACTCTCATTTTTTGTCCATCGACTTGGTAAGCAATGATTGGCTCGTATTTGTTGATATCGGCGATTGTGGAGCTTGCTGCGTAGTCATTTAAGGCGATAAAAGAAACGGAAAAAGCATCGTCAATCTGAAGTTGATTCAGTAAGTCGGAAACTTTAAAACCAGTGAATTCTTTCTCATCTGAGTACCACGGTAAGCTCGTAGTGAAGCTATTTGGTTCTAATTGAGCAACGATCTCTTCGTGCGTTATGGTAACTGGTGGCTCTTCCCCTACCCGGATGACTAACTGAGCGCCAAAGGCTTGGATACTGATAAGCATTGGCAATAATGCCCAAATCATTTTCATAAGCACTTCCTTGCGACTTATATTTATAAATTTGTTTATAACGTCATTATATGTTCAGATTGTGGCTATTTAAATCCCTTTCTGTATATCTTCTCGCCTTCTGAGGTGTTGGGGTTAAATCGCTGTATGAAACATAGATATAAAAAAGCCCCAAATCTGGGGCTTTTAAAATTAAACAGTTAGAAGATGAGGTGGGCAACGCCTGCGATTACGGGCAGTGTAATGAGCGTTCGCAAGATGAAGATGGCGAATAACTCAAAGATGTTGACCGGAATGCGGCTACCTAACAGTAGCGCGCCGACTTCTGACATATAAATTAGCTGAGTAACTGACATTGCAGCGATGACAAATCGAGTCATCTCGTTATCGATTGAAGCGGCTAAAATGGCAGGAATAAACATATCTGCAAAACCAACCACGATTGTTTCAGATGCGGCGGCTGCTTCAGGGACACCCAGTAGCTCTAAGAAAGGAATAAATGGTTGGCCTAGGATACTAAATACAGATGTGTATTCAGCAATGATCAGCGCAATCGTACCTAATCCCATCACAACAGGTAAAACGCCAAACACCATATCTACTGCGTTTCGGACACCTTCTCCGAATACACCTTTTACAGACTTAACTTGAGCTGACTTTTTAAGTGCAAGCTCTAGCCCCCATGAGAACGTCGTATGTCCTTCTGGGATCGCGTCAGCGTCTTTATGTGGCTTACTACCATCAATAAATTCATTTTTCTTACGGCTTAAAGGTGGCAAACGAGGGATGATGATAGCGGCAACTAGACCGGCTAAACAAATTGCACCGTAGAAGGGTAGGAATAAGTGTTCAAGTTCAACCTGAGCAATAACAACAAGGCTAAATGTGATTGATACAGCAGAGAAAGTGGTACCAACAACTGCAGCTTCACGCTGAGTGTAGAATTTGTTCTCGTATTGCTTGCTTGTTAGAAGAATACCGACAGAGCCGTCACCTAACCAAGATGCCATACAATCGATAGCACTGCGTCCAGGCAGGTTAAACACTGGTCGCATAATCTTGCTAAGAAGCGTACCAAACAGCTCAAGCAGACCGAAGTTAAGTAGAAGAGGGAGTAACAGACCTGCAAAAATGAATACAGAAAACAGAGTCGGCAGTAAACCTTCTAGTACTAGACCACCTGTATTTTCTTCCCATACGGCTTCTGGGCCGACTTGGAAAAACGTCATCGCAACTGCTAAGCCACCGATCACACGAACCAATAACCACAACGGACTTGGATTAAACAAGCCGTTTAGGAACTCGCTGTTGGCGATAAATGCGGGTGTTTTTATGCGACATAGAACAGACGCTACTGCCATAAACGCGATGATACTTGTCACAATAGTGACGAGGTTTTCACCAAAAATCGCTTGAATTGATTTCGCTAGGACAGCGACAGGAATTGTAATATCCCCTTCATAACTGACTGGAGCCATAAATAGGAATAGGCCAATCAATGAAGGAATAAAGAATATCCAAAAGTTACCTTTACTTTCCGTCTGTTCTGGTGCTTGAGCGTTGTTTTGCATATGTTTCTCGAGGTACAACTAGTCAAATATTAACAGCCAATCCGAATGGCATATATATTCACTAAACGTCCATATTTATCAGAATGGCCGCAAGAGTAATGGCTTTTTGCTGTTCTTGCAATACTATTCAATAAATAGGGCTAACTATTCATGATAAAAAGTCGTCCATTAATAGATGTTTAGATAAATGTTTTGTTAATGTTAATTTGTTTGCTTGTTTGTATCAAGAATTGATGCGGATTATTTGTGAATCTGCCGTGTTGAGATAAAGCCCCAATAGGTGACTGCAAGTAGAGCAGATAGCATCACTGGGCCGAGCAAGGCAGCAATTTGATAGTGAGAATACAGTTTTGCACCTATGATGCCGCCGGATAAAAAACCAACGAATATAAACAGAAACAGTTTGGCTTTCCGGTAATCAAACTTTTCTCCGCGCAGTTTCGCACCGATCATCAGCCCAAGATCGGTGATGATGCCTGTCATGTGTGTGGTACGAACAACCGCTCCACTAAAGGTGGTCAGCATCGCATTTTGTAAGCCACATGCGGCAGAAGCAAGGTACTGTCCTGATTGGAAGTCGTTTTTTAGTAGCCAGTAAGCCAGCAACAACAACAGACTCTCAATACATAGTGCAACCCCATAACGGCGGCCTAACTTTAATGCAGTGCTTTCAATAAACACGCCGCTTAATGTTGCGCCGAGTAAGAAGCTCATCAAAATGAAAAACAGATGGCCTGTTTGCTGGTTGAAGGCTTCAAGTGAGGTACCAAGCAGTGTTACGGTTCCTGATATGTGTGACACTGCTTGATGAGAAAACCCGAGTAAGCCTACTGCATTAACGGTTCCGGCAAGTAAGGCAAGTAGAAAAGCTCCTGATTCTACCCAACGTGGAAGTTTGGAAATCAAAATACGCTCCTTAGAATTAGAGCGAAATTATAGTGCTACTGATTGAGGAGCGGTAGGCAAAGTTTGAGTTAATTGTTGATCCCTGACAATTAAAGGTAATGTTCCATCTGGCAATCAAATTTAACCCAGCCCGTTTTTCTTTCTTCATAGATAGAAAAGCTTGGAGTGGGTAAGTCTTGCTCATTAAAAACTCCGACAGGAATAACAATATAATCAGTGGCCGCATGGAGTTTAAGTAACATAGTGGTGCTGCACCGTGGACAGAATGAGTATGTCACCTCACTTCCTGAATCACTAAGACGGGTGTATTCAACCATGTCACCACTAAATGAAACCTGTTCTTTATGAAAGCGTGCTTGCACACCGAACACGCTTCCGGTGCGTTTTTGACATTCGAAACAGTGGCAAATTGCAGTACGCGTTGGTTCTCCTCGACAGACGAGGCTCACTTGACCGCAGCTACAGTCGGCTATTCGGATTTTATGTGATTGCTCCATTTTGTCTCCTTTCAATTGCCTGTTACCATGACGCTTCAATTATCTTGAAACTTAATGAATTATTCCTCGCCTCATGAAGAAACGTCTTTTACCTATACCTCTTATTCTTTTGATTCCTATCGTATTACTAATCATAGTCGCTGTGGCAGGAATTTATCGTTTTAGCTTGTCTGATGAAGAGATATTGGCCAAGTTTCCAAGCCAAGTCTCTAGCCAAGATGCCATTATGCAGTCTGTATTTGGTATTCGAACGCCAAACCCATGGACGGTGAAAATCCCAGACAGTAGTGCATTTACATTTATAGACGATGTGGTGCAAGGAAACCTATTAAAAGGGAGTTACGAAGATGGCGCCGAACGTGGCGTGGTAACGATTGATAGTCAGCAGATAGTGAGCTTGGACAGCAATACTCATATTTCTGTTTTAGCGTTGAGCAATCAAGGCAGCGGTCAATTCTACTATTTAATGCTTTCGCAATATGACGAGTTTCGCAACCGATTGATTACCCAAGACTCTGTGCTGCTCGGTGATCGTATTGATGTCCTGAGCTTAGAAGAGGGAGAGAAACAAAGTGTCGTGATTACTTTCCTTGAACATGAGAAGAGCCAAGCAATGGCAGAGACTCCTTCGAAGCAGGTGAAGCGCGCATTTATCGTGTCAGATAAAGGGGAGTTAATCAGTCAATAAAAGCTGTTGTTTGATTCGACATTGAGAATGTGCGACATATTGCTTATGATTTGTACTGTTAAGTAGTGAGATGGAATCATTTGTCGTTAAGGGAGTAAACATGATCAATAAACGTTTTTTTAAAACAAAAGACGAAGTGGAAGTGACATTCGAGGTGGCGGAAAGCGAAGTCGATCAATCGATAGCTATCGTAGCGGACTTTTTGGATTGGAAACCGACTGCGATGAAAAAGGTCGCAAAGTCGAAGTCTTATAAGTTTCGTGTCCGGTTACCAAAAGATAGTCAGTTTGAGTTCCGTTATCTGGTTGATAATGAGAAGTGGATTAACGACGTCAATGCGGATCACTACCAACCAAATGGTTTCGGTGAAGACAACAGTTTGGTCTCTACTTATCAGTAGTCGATATGTAATCGAATGAAATTGTTAAATTTTGCGAATAAAAGGGCGTTTTACACGCCCTTTTTCTGTGAAAATTCACAATCCAAAGGTGACAATCAATAGACAAATTTGTACCCTTAAGCCCTCTGTTTATTTCTATCTATAGGTCACACTGTGCAATCTAGAAGTTTGAAGTCCCGCTTCCAAGCGCTATCTATGCCGAAAAGGATGATGGCGTTGACTGTTCCAGTTATTGCGGCGATTGCAGTTTCAACAACTTCGGACCATAGCGGCACCCAGCGAACTATCGAGTTATCACTTCCAGAATCGAAGATTGTGAACAACATCTTGATGGAACAAGACTTGATCGAAGATCGCCCAAATTATGAGTATGTCATCCAGGCCGGTGACAACCTAAGCAGCATTTTTGAACAGCTTGGTTTTGGTTACAGCGAGCTAATGAAGATCATGGAAACGGATCTTAACTTCCTCGCACTTGATACACTTAAGCCTGGCAACAAGCTACGTTTTTGGCGCGATGAGGAAACTGGTGCACTAAACAAGATGGAACTTGAGTTTACCCTTGTTGAGAGAGCGGTATATAGCCGTTTAGATGATGGGAGCTATGAGTTTAAGGATATTAAAATTCCTGGTGTGTGGAAGTCCTTCCCACTGGTAGGCGAGATTAACGGCAGTTTCTCAACGTCCGTTAATGCACTAGGTCTAGGAAAAAGTGAGATCGAACAAGTGGTCGCCTTGTTGAAAGACAAAGTGAACTTTGCTCGCGATCTTCGTGCTGGAGATCGCTTTGAGGTCGTTCAATCGCGTCAGTTTGTTGATGACAAACTAACGGGTAACCGTGAAATCCAAGCGGTTAAGATTTTCAACCAAGGTCGAGAGTTTTCTGCTTATCTTCACTCAGATGGTCAATACTATGACCAAAATGGTGACAGTCTCCAGCGTGCGTTCCAGCGTAGACCCGTAAATGGGGGCTATCGCTTGAGCTCTAACTTTAACCCATACCGTAAGCATCCAGTGACTGGAAGAGTTTCTCCTCACAACGGAACGGACTGGGCCGTACCAACGGGTACACCTATTGTTTCAACAGGTGATGGTGTCGTGGTGATGACTCGTAAACACCCTTATGCGGGTAATTACGTGGTTGTTCAGCATGGCAGCCGCTACAAAACGCGTTACTTACACCTAAGTAAGATTCTGGTTCGTAAAGGTCAGAAAGTCTCTCGTGGTCAGAGAATTGGTTTATCTGGCGCGACAGGGCGTGTTACTGGGCCTCATATTCACTATGAATTGATTGACCGCGGTCGACCAGTGAACGCAATGAAGGCGAATATTCCAATGGCGAATTCAGTGCCTAAGAGTCAAATGGCAGCATTTGAAGCTCGTCGTCACGAGATGGATACCATGCTAAGACAAAAAGAGTTAGAACTCGCTAAGTCTTCAAGTAGCAATACAGCAAGTTAGTAAAAAGCTCCTTCGGGAGCTTTTTTATTACGTGATGAACATAAAAGTTGCACTACATAGTTGTAAAGAATGTTACAAATTTTAGTGATCGTGTAGATAAAAAACACAATGCATAACCAATAATTTTCACAAATTGATTTCCCTCAATTTTGTAAGGTTTTTATGTGCTACTTTGCGGCGCAAATAACAATGATTCCTTCAATCAATTAAAACAAAACCCTACAAAAGGAAATCACAATGAAAAAAACACTCTTAAGCCTGACTGTGTTAGCTACTCTTGCCTCTGCAAACGCTTTTGCTCATAAAGAGGGCGACTTTATTGTACGTGGTGGGCTAGCAGCTGTAGTGCCAAATGATAGCAGTGGTGACGTGCTTAATAACCCGGGCAGTAAATTCTCAGTAGATTCAAACATTCAACTTGGTCTTACTGTTGGCTACATGTTTACTGACAATATCAGTTTTGAAGTGCTAGCCGCAACGCCGTTTTCTCACAAAATTTCAACTAACCACGGTGGGTTAGGTGAAATTGCAGAAACTAAGCATCTACCACCAACCTTTATGATTCAATACTACTTCGGTGAAGCAGAAAGTGACCTTCGCCCTTACGTAGGTGCTGGTATCAACTACACAGTTTTCTTTGATGAAGAATTAAATAGCACAGGGACAGGGGCTGGTTTAAGTAATCTGTCACTTGATGATTCATGGGGTCTAGCGGCTAATGCAGGTGTGGATTATATGCTTAATGATGATTGGTTCCTCAATGCGTCAGTTTGGTATGCAGATATTGAAACCACTGCAAAATACACTGCTGGTGCGCAAGAGTTTTCGACTGATGTAACCATTGACCCATGGGTATTTATGATTGGCGGCGGTTACAAGTTCTAATCATACAGCGAATTAAAAAAGGCTTCCTACTGGAAGCCTTTTTACTGTTATCAATTCAAGGTGTTATTGACTTACTTTGCCCAGCTTGAGCCAAGTGTCGATAACCGTATCAGGGTTTAGTGATACAGAGCTGATACCTTGATCCATTAGCCACTCGGCAAGATCATCATGATCGGATGGGCCTTGGCCACAAATACCGACATATTTACCCGCTTTCGTTGCTGCATCAATAGCCATCTTCAACATTGCTTTCACGGCAGGGTTACGCTCATCAAACAAGTGAGCCACGTCGCCAGAGTCGCGGTCTAGGCCAAGCGTTAGCTGAGTCATGTCGTTCGAACCGATTGAGAATCCGTCAAAGTACTTCAAGAACTCTTCGGCTAGCACTGCGTTGGAAGGCAGTTCGCACATCATGATGACTTTTAGGCCCTGATCGCCACGTCGCAGGTCAAATTTAGCCAGTAAGTCGATAACCGATGCAGCTTCGCTTGGCGTACGAACAAACGGGATCATAATCTCAACGTTCTTAAGGCCCATTTCATTGCGAACACGTTTAATCGCTTGTGTTTCTAGCTCAAAACAGTCTTCAAATACCGGAGAAATGTAACGAGAAGCACCACGGAAACCAAGCATTGGGTTTTCTTCGTGCGGTTCAAAGCCTTTGCCGCCGACAAGGTTGCTGTACTCGTTCGATTTAAAATCCGACATACGCACAATCACGCGCTTAGGCCAGAAAGCAGAAGCGATCGTTGCAATACCTTCCGTTAGCTTACTTACATAGAAATCAATTGGATCTTTGTAGCCACGGATGCGCTGATTGATCTCAGTTTTTAGCTCATCACTTTGTTCATCGAAGTTAAGCAAGGCTTTAGGGTGGATACCGATCATCTTGTTGATGATGAACTCTAGTCGAGCTAGGCCAACCCCTTCGTTAGGGATTTGAGCAAAGTCGAATGCACGATCTGGGTTACCCACATTCATCATTACTTTGGTCGGCAGCATTGGCAATTCGTCAACCGCAGAACGTTTGATTTCGAACTCTAGCTCACCTTGGTAAACATAACCTGTTTCGCCTTCAGCACAAGAGACAGTTACCGTTGAACCATCAGTCAGGTCGCTGGTTGCGTTACCACAGCCAACAATCGCCGGAATACCTAGTTCACGAGCAATGATAGCTGCGTGACAAGTACGGCCGCCGCGGTTTGTAACAATCGCAGAGGCTTTCTTCATTACCGGTTCCCAATCAGGGTCGGTCATGTCTGTTACTAGAACGTCACCTTCTTGAACCAGAGACATTTGGTCAAGAGAGTCAACCAAACGAACAGGGCCAGAGCCAATGCGCTGACCGATCGCTCGACCTTCGATAAGTACATCAGCTTTATTATTGAGCTCATAACGCTCAATCACATTTTGCTCGCTCTGAGAACAAACCGTTTCTGGACGCGCCTGAACAATGTATAGCTTGCCATCAATGCCATCTTTTGCCCACTCAATGTCCATAGGACGTTGGTAGTGTTTCTCGATGATCATCGCTTGTTTTGCTAACTCTTTGATTTCTTCATCGTTGAGAGAGAATTCGTTTTGCTCTTGTGAAGAGGTATCGATGATATCAACTTGCTTACCAATCTCTTGGTTGGTTGAGTAGATCATCTTAATAAGCTTAGAGCCGAAGGTTTTCTTCACGATAGGGTATTGGCCCGCTTCAAGCATTGGCTTGTGTACATAGAACTCATCAGGGTTAACGGCGCCTTGTACAACCATCTCTCCTAAGCCCCAAGATGAGGTAATGAAGACCACTTGATCAAAGCCAGACTCAGTGTCGAGAGTGAACATAACCCCTGACGATGCTTTGTCTGAGCGAACCATGCGTTGGATGCCCGCTGACAGGGAAATGCCACGATGGTCGAAACCTTGGTGAACGCGGTATGAAATTGCGCGGTCGTTAAACAATGAGGCGTAAACGTGCTTGGTTGCTTCTAAGACAGCATCAATCCCTTTCACATTAAGGAAGGTTTCTTGCTGACCTGCGAACGAAGCATCGGGTAGATCTTCGGCAGTGGCTGATGAACGAACCGCTACTGACAGTTCATCGTTGCCACCAATCAGTTCTTGGTAGTTGTTGCGAATATCCTGCTCAAGGTCGGCAGGGAATGGGGCTTCTAAAACCCATTGACGAATAGTTGCGCCTGTCTTACGCAGAGCGTCAACGTCGTCAACATCTAGCTCATCAAGAAGTTGATGAATACGATCATCAAGGCCTTCAAAATCTAGAAATTGGTTGAACGCATGGGAGGTTGTCGCGAAACCATTAGGTACCGATACGCCAGCATTGGACAGGTTAGAAACCATTTCGCCCAAAGAAGCGTTTTTACCGCCGACTTTGTCGACATCTTCCATGGATAAACCATCGAACCAGAGGGTGTTCTTTTGCATGTCTTTCTCCAGAACATTGCAGCTTTGTAGGGATAAGGCAAACGATTACGTAAAAACTCAAAAAAATTCGCAATGAATTTTTAAAGCTGTGGGGGCCGTAACAGCAAGCCGGGTTTTATTATCGATATTATGGCTACTATCCTACTCAAAAGAATTTTAAAGTTTAAAATAAAATGCAAATTGATATTCAAAGTCGTGATGTATTCTATGTTTCTGATGGAACGGCGATAACAT
This sequence comes from Vibrio ouci, assembly GCF_004551525.1. Lineage (GTDB taxonomy): Bacteria > Pseudomonadota > Gammaproteobacteria > Enterobacterales > Vibrionaceae > Vibrio > Vibrio ouci. Next base: position 230,430 of record NZ_SATR01000002.1, read on the forward strand.
GTGAGACATTAGGGCATGTTGTTCTGGGTCAATTCCCCTTCAAAGCTTATGAAAAAACCTTTCCGTTTGTTGAAAGTGAGGACAAATTAACTGACTTACTTAAAGAAATTGAAACTTCATACCAAAAGAATGGGATTAAACCATTGGTTTTCTTTTCCATCGTGATTCCAGAGTTTCGTCAACGCTTGCTCGATTCCAATTCGTACGGCTACGACGTACTAGAGAGTATTGTGCAGAAGGTCCAAGATGATATTCAGATGCAACCTAAGCCAAAACTGCAACGCTCACGCAGTGTCGGTCGCGACTCAGACAAATACTTTGACCGTATCGCGGCGATTGAATACACGCTAGCGCACGATGATGGTATTACGCTAAAGGGACTGGAAGAGGCCGATATCATCTTACTCGGCGTATCACGCAGTGGAAAAACGCCAACCAGTCTTTATATGGCGATGCAGTTTGGCTTACGTGTGGTGAATTATCCTTTCATTGATGATGATCTTGCACGCATGAAGCTGTTGCCTGAGTTTGAAATTCACCGCCACAAATTGTTCGGTTTGACCATTAATCCAGAACGATTGACCGAAATTCGAGAAAACCGCCTCGCGGGAAGTGACTACGCCAGCAATGAGCAGTGTCTGCATGAACTGCAAACGGTCGAAGCTCTGTTTCGCCGAGAAGCGATCCCTTATATCAATACTTCTTCACTGTCGGTAGAAGAAATATCGACACGCGTTCTTGAACGCACAGGACTTCGTCGCCGACTTTTATAGAGCCTTCTCTCAGCAGCGATTTATTGTCTCTTTTGAATCGCTGCATGAGGTGCGCAGAATTCCAAAGTTTGGGCTGAATCTTCAAGGGCAGAGTTGTTGTCTGCATTCGATGTATAGAAAAGAGAACAGCGATTATAGTTAATCGGAGTGAGAGTTGTTTTGCACTGAACGTAAGTACGAGTCCAGAATCGATTTTAGCTTATTTCGTCCGGGAAATTCTCTTGATATCAGCATGTAGAATTTGTGTGATGGCATATCAGGTATCGCTTGGGCTACTAGATCACCAGAAATATAGTCAATGCCCCAAACCGTTTTAATACCGTCAATGATTTCAATCCAATTAAGGTAAACCTCACAGTTTCCTTGCTCAAGCTTGGTCAACACATCCTTTACAGAATTGCCAGCACGGATAATTTCGCCAAGCCCAAAATCGGCGTAATTGTAGCCATGATTACCACATAATTTATAGTCCGATAGTTCCTTTATGTTGGTAATGGTGAGCCCTTGAGGAAAGCGATGAGTTGAATAAATGTAATAAGGGGTAATGCTGTAGTACCACTCGGTATAGATATAGTCGTTATCTCTGTTACGGTTGTATGAGGCGCTGACTGCCAAATCAAATTCTCCACTTTTAGTTCCTTTCAAACAGCGTGACCATGAGGTCATCGTGATTTCATAGCTGACACCTTGCTTCATCAAGGCTTCGTTGAGGACATCAATATCAAACCCGTATGCTTCCTCATCTTTAACATAAGTGTAAGGTGGCCAATCAATGGCGTCCCCACACACGCGGACATGAGTGAAATTCGTGTTGTTAGCGTGGACTGTGAAGCTCACGAGTGTGATAACGCAGACCACGGTGATGTCAGTAAACCGAAGCATTAGAAAGTGTTCCTCAAGCGCAATAACTTGAGTATAGATAAGGTTTGCTAACCTATCGAACTGCTTTATGCCGCTGGGTACACCATCGGGAAACCGAGTGTCGGGTGTTGGGTGATCAGTGATTGATAACCATAAACCTGTTCGACCATGGATGGAGTCAATGCGTTCCACGGCGTGTCGTCACAGACCAGTTTTCCTTGATGTAAAACGACTAATCGATCGGAATACTGAGAGGCTAAGTTAAGGTCATGCAAGACAACTACGACACCGGTATTAAATTCGTCGGCCAAGTAGCGGGCGATTTTGAGCGTGTTGTGCTGGTGGGCGAGATCAAGGGCTGATGTCGGCTCATCGAGCATCAATATCTTTTGCTCACCCGCTTGATCGAGCTGAACCAACACTCGCGCTAGGTGAAGGCGCTGTTTTTCTCCTCCTGATAATGATGGATAGAGCCTGTCGCTAAGGTGAGTGACTTCCGTCATCGCCATGTATTTATCCGCCAAAGCTTGAGCTTGCTTGTTCGGCGCGTTTAAAGGAATAGCGCCTAACTCAACCACTTCTCGCGCTAAAAAAGGGAAGCTGAGCGTACTATGCTGAGGAAGCATTCCTAAGTGTTTAGCGAGCTCGGCTGGCTTCCAGTCTTTGCGCTTCTGACCAAAGTAAGTGATATCACTGTCAGACGGGATTTCGCCACATAACAGCTTTAGCAAAGTACTTTTACCTGCTCCATTAGGGCCCAACAGGGTGGTGACTTCACCCGCGCGTATGTCGATAGTGATGTCATCCAGAATCTTGCGCTGCCCAAATTGAATGGAAATATGTTTACCTGAAAGAACGACTTTACTCATCAGATGATTCTCCCTTTTTGCTTGAACAGTAAGTAGATGAAAAATGGTGCGCCAATCAACGCGGTCACTATGCCTACTGGTAGCTCTGCTGGTGCCACCGCTATGCGCGAAAACATATCGGCAAAGGTGAGCAGGAGTGCCCCCATCAGGGCTGAAATTGGTAGTAGAGTGCGATGGTCTGGACCTGACAACATTCGGCCCAAGTGGGGAATGACTAAGCCAATAAAGCCGATCATTCCTGAAACACTCACGGTCACGCCAACGCCGACCGCGGTCAACAAAATAAGCTGACGTTTCAGTCGCTGGACAGGGATACCAAGATGATTTGCTTCAGCCTCACCAAGAAGTAGGGCATTGAGCGCCATGGACTTCTTGATGAAAATAAACATCAGGCCAACTAAAGTTACTGTGCATAACATAATGCTACTCCAGTTTGCCCCTGCTAATGACCCCATCGACCAAAGCGATAAATCGCGGAGCATTTGATCATCCGCGATGAAGTTCATAAAGCCGATCCCCGCACCAGATAACGCGCTGATGGCAACGCCAGCCAATAGCATGATGGTGACCGATGTGCCCATCTTACTAGTGCCTAACTTGTAGACGAGCACAGTAGTTAATGCTCCCCCTAAAAAGGCAAATACAGGTACAGCAGCAAAATTCATAAATTGCGGGTACTGATTGCTAAGATCGGCAAATAAGACGATAGCAAGCGCCGCACCTAAAGATGCCCCCGCTGACACGCCGATGATTCCAGGTTCTGCGAGTGGATTGCGAAATAGCCCCTGCATGACGGTTCCGCACACCGCTAAAATAGCGCCAACCAGCATGCAGAGGATGGTGCGAGGAAAACGGATTTCGTGAATCACTAAGTTGATGTGAGGGGCTAACTGATCCGATTGCAGTATTAAGCTTTGAACACTGTCCCAAAACCCGATGTTCATTGGCCCAACAGTCACTGAGCCAATGGTAGTAACGATAAGTGCTGCGCTAAACAGCGAAAGGATAAACGGTAGCGGAAGACGACGTAGCAACATAAACTTATCTCGTTATTTGAGTAGTTCGCTTAAACGCTCAGCTTCCGACAGGCTCTTTAAGCCTAATCCGCCAACCAAGGCATGACCGCTGATCTGGATAAATTGCTTGTTCTTGCCAGCAGGTGTCGCTGCGAGTAACGGCAGTTTTTTCAGGATTTCATCTGCCCCACCAAGTGTTTGGTAGCTACGACCACTGACCAAAATGACATCGGGCTGCATTTCAACGATCGCTTCATTCGACAGGGGTTTATAAGAGCTCAGTTTGTCAGCCGCTGGGTTGATGCCTCCTGCAAGCTCGATGATTGCGTTCGGTGTGGTGTCACGACCAGCAACGTTAGCAGGGCGTCCTTCATGGATAAGCAAGAACAGCACCTTTTTGGCTGAGCCTTGCTGCGCTTTGTTATTTTCTAAGTTGGCTATTTGGTCCGATACATGCGCTTTTAACGCGTTGGCTTTGTTTTGAGATCCGGTCAGTGCGGCAATTTCATCAATGCGTTGCAGCAGCCCTTGCGGCGTAGACTTAGTGTTGACGATATCGACTTTAACCCCTGCTGAACGTAGTTGGTCGAGTGTTGTTTGTGGGCCCATCTCATCAGAGCCAATAAGACGATTCGCGCCCAATGCCAATAGGCCTTCTGCAGAGAGACGGCGGTGGTAGCCCACTTTAGGTAACGGCTTATCTGCGGGTAATTCACTGGTAACGTCAACGGCAACCAGTTTGTCTTGCTGCTCTAGCGCAAAGATCAACTCTGTCACTGCACTGCCGGCACTGATAATGCGCTCGCTAGCGAAAGATGATATCGCCATTAGTGATAAAGATAGGGCGGTAAATGTGGTGAGAAATGTTTTCTTGATCATGTTGAACTCTATTATTTTGATTCTTCCGTGAGAAGCTGTGTCGCTTGAATTCCGTTTTCTTGTAAGAAGGCGAGGAGCTTAACGAGGTGCTGAACGTCAGCGGTTTTATCTGCGCCAATCACAATGGGTCTTTTGTTAGAGCGATGCTCTTCTAGTAAGGTGAGCTTAAAGCTTTCCCAGTCTATGTACTCTTTGCCATCAATTGCCCAGTAAGGCTCGGAATCAAGGATATTGATGGTGAGAGATTGAGTGTCGATCACTGAGACTGCATTTGAATCCGCCGCGGGCAAGTCCACCTCGAGAGAATCTAACTTTACAGCAGCGGTTAACATCAAAAACACCATCACAATAAAAATGATGTCGAGTAGGGGAGTGAGATCCGGTGTCAAGCCAAAGTGGTTCTCTTCACTCTTCACCTTAATCATGGCGTCGCCTCAACAGGTGGACGTTTGTTGATTTGGTTATCTGGTGATACGTGTTGGAGGCTGATGCCTTCAAGCCATAAGTTAACGTAGTTTAATGTGTGTTCTAGCTTAGCCATCACCTTGTCAGCCCAAAGGCCAAGCAACTGCGCGCCTGCGATTGCGGGAAGGGCAATTAACAAGCCTGCCGCCGTTGTTCGCATCGCTAAACCTAGGCCATCAGCAAGATCATTCGGCGTAATGTTTCCGCTCGAAGCGGCGACGCCTTTAAACATCTCAATAAGCCCAAGTACCGTACCAAGAAGTCCAATCAAAGGACTGATCACGCCAATTAGAGTCAATAGTCGTAGCCCAGAGTTAAGCTGGTGGCGTTTTTCTTGTAGCCACATACCCGCAGCGTCTTCCCTAAGCGTTTTCGGAAAAGAGTGATGAGCAAGCACCATCGCGACGCCCTTGTAGAGCAGTGGCCGACGTGGAGACAGTTGCTTGGCCAACGCTTCGATATCATTACCGTTGGTTGGGCTGATATTACTCAGCTCCTGACGTATGGCTCGTTTACCAACACCGAGACTAATGACAACTTGGAACAGGCGTTCTGCGATAATCATAAGGGTAAGGGCAGAACAGATGATGAGTGGCCAAGTCATTAGGCCAAGCTGTTGTTGTATTTGCTGTAATTGTTCCATTATCGATCCAACTTAAAACGAACAGGGATTTGCACGCGGTGAGCCATCTTTTGACCGCCAACCGTATGAGGGGAGAATTTCCATTTTTTGATCGCGTCTAGCGCGGATTTATCGAGCATGGTTGCACCCGATGAGGAGACCAGAACTTGTTTCACTTGATGGCCGTTTTCATCTAGCCATACCTCGTAAAGTGCTACCCCTTCAACGCCGCGCTTTCTTGCAAGGCGAGGATATTTGGGCGCACTTGGTCGGGTCAAAAATGAAGGTCTTTCAACCATCATTGGCTGAGCGCTCGCACCACGGTTTACTTGCTGTGGTTTAGCCTGCGGCTCAGCCTCGATAGGCGTTGGTTGTTTCTTGACGACTTTCTCTACAGGCTTGCGCTCTGCTTTGGTAACCGGCGTTTTTGTCATTGCTGATTTAGCCGTCTTAGGCTTAGCTTCGACAGTTTTTTTCTTTACCACCGGTTTTTTCTTGGTTGGGATGGGCTTTTTCACTGTCTGCTTAGGCTTAGGAGGAGTTACCTTTTTTTGTGGTTGAGATGTTGGCTCTGCTTGAGTGACAGGTTCTGCTGTAGTCGTTGGCGGAGGCGGTGTTGCGACAGTTTTAAAGTTTATGGAAACCGACGTGGACTGCGCACCTGCAGGCATTGCAAAGGCCTTCGGTTCTTGCGCGATGAGAACAAACGCAGCGTGAATGGCGAGTGACAGGCTGCCAGCTATGGTGTATCGCTTGATGTTCACATTGTCCTCTTTTTTCGATTTCCAATTCCAAAACGGGGGGAAGATTATTACGCACAATGCAAATAAGATCAATTATCAATTGCATTATCATTATCTCCATTTTATGATCGAGTCCAGTTTTTGAGATAACCGCGTGAAGCCAGAGCAGATAAGCGCTGGAAGGTTTATGAAGTATTGGCCATTTATAAATTTGATGAATCTTTTTTAGGGGGTAAATGGTGATGCTCCTCCTATCATAGGGTGTATGCTAGGTTTATTTATGACGGATCAAATGGAATGAGAAATGGAAGAACTAAAACAACAAGTCGCTCAACTGATTGAGCAAGAGCCAAAACTATTACCCGCAGCGATAGCGGAAAAATTGAATGTCTCAGAGTTTGAAGCCGTGGCAGCGTTACCAGAAGAGATGGTTGCGCTCGTTGCAGGAGAGCAGGCGCAGTCGATATTGGAAAGTCTGGTCGGGTTTGGCCCAGTTACAACGATTGTTCATTCTTTCGGCTCGATCTTTGAAGTGAAGGCGCCATTCCCCAAAGGAAAAGTAGCCAGAGGTTACTATAACTTAATGGGCCGAGAAGGCGAGCTACACGGGCATCTAAAACTGGATAACATTAAGAATATTACTCTGGTCAGTAAGCCATTTATGGGCCGAGAGAGCCATTACTTCGGCTTCTTCTGCGAAGCAGGTAACAACGTGTTTAAAGTCTACCTAGGCCGAAATGAAAAGCGTGAACTTATTGAAGAACAAGTCGCGACTTTTAAACAATGGCAGAAAGAATTTAGCAATTAATCGATATAAAATTATAAAAGAAGTCAGGAGTATTCAAATGGATCAACAAGTAAAACAAGAGCGACTGCAAGGACGTTTAGGCCCTGAAATTAAAGAGTTTCGTCAAGAGCGTCGTACGCTTCAATTAGCGACCGTTGATGAGAATGGCCGCCCGAATGTAAGCTACGCACCTTATGTACAAAACCAAGATGGTTATTTTGTGCTGATTTCTGAAATCGCGCGCCATGCTCGTAACCTACAAGCGAACCCTAACGTCTCTATCATGATGATTGAAGATGAAGATAGCTCGAAGCAGCTTTTTGCTCGCAAGCGCCTAACCTTTGATGCGGTTGCAAGTGTGGTTGACCGTGAATCGGAACAGTGGCAGCAAGTTGTTGGCCAATTAAAAGATCGTTTTGGTGAAATCATTGATGGTCTTAGCCAATTGCAGGATTTTGTCTTGTTCAACCTTAAGCCAGAGCAAGGCCTATTCGTTAAAGGTTTTGGCCAAGCGTACCAAGTGTCAGGTGATGACTTAGTCGATTTTGTCCACCTAGAAGAAGGCCACAAAAAAGTTTCTAACGCCTAATCAGAAACTTATTTAGTTCATCGCTGTTTCTAGGTAATCTAATCCATACTAAAGGAGCCATAGGGCTCCTTTATTTTTACAATGACTTTAAGGGTGGGGATTGGAATGCGACCAGTTAGTAAAGATCACGGAGAAATTTGTTACCCGTTTATTTATGAAGATAGCCCAGTGTGTGATTTTGAAATTGCCGCTGATGAGCTATGTAGCCGCATCGGCCTTGTACTGACAATGGAATTAGATGTGTTGAGTCGTGACGTTTTATCTCGCGTCCAGCCTAATGTGTACCACCTTAATGGTTCTGTCCGTGGCAAGCTTGCGATTGAAGAGAGTCAACTAAAAGAGTTATACGATGATTACAATCTGTTAAGAGACAAGCTTGATGGCGGCTTCCGAGGTTTTGTCCTGCCTGGAGGTCACCCTATTTCTGCAGAGTTGCATTTATGTCGCACTCAAGCGAAGAAAATTGTCCGCGCTCTTGTCGCTGTCGAACACTCAGGAAAGAAATCACCAGCGCCAATTCTGTTCCGCTATGCTAACTTGCTAGCCAATGTCATGTATGCGCTTGCGTCCTATACCAATAGACTTAATCAAGTCGAAGAAGTTGAATTCGTCAGTCGTAGTTACTGAATTTAATCGATACAAAAACGCTCCCTCAATATTGGGAGCGTTTTTGTATCGATGGTCAAATGCTTAGAAACTTGAACCAGGCTGAGTTAAAAACTCGATTTCTTCAGTGGTGCTTGCTCTATCTAAAATCTCATTTCGGTGAGGGTAGCGGCCAAAGCGGTCAATAATCACTTTATGTTTGAGCTCAAAGTCATAGTTATTCTCAAGCCCTGGTTGGTTAAATAACTCTACCGCTTGCTGGTGAATCGTTGCTGATTCACTGTGCATGAAGGGCATATAGAGGAAGCTACGTTCGGTAGTGCTTAACTCTTTGTCGAGACCTAGTGCAATTGCCTCTTGCGCGAGTGCTAAAGCGAGTGGATCTTGGCTAAAGGCTTTAGTGCTATTGCGGTGAACGTTGCGCGAGAATTGGTCGAGGACAATGATTTCGGCCAAACGCCCTTTAGCTGACGTTCTCCATCCAGATAGCTCACACTGCGCAGCGCTGCCCAGCAATGCACCGAAACGAGCCGTGATGGTTTTGTCTAGCTCATCACTGCTCACGAACCAATCCTTAGGTTCGAGTTCATTGAACCAAAAGCTCAGCACGTCATTTTCTGTTGGTAGCATACTCATTGGGTCTTCCATGTTTAGGTTGAGGTCAGTTGACTATGGATAAAACTAGCAAGTTTGGCAACCCCTTGTTTCCAGTCCATATTCGTTAATAAGTTGGAGCAACTAAAGCGTATTCAGTGTCGAAATTGGTCGCTGGTTCCAAAAATGGTTCCCGGTAAAATACTAATCCCTTCCGGTTTAGCTTGCTGGTAGATTTTTTCTGAGTCAATGTGTTCGGGTAGGGTTAACCAAAGTAGAAATGAGCCTTGAGGCAGGTAAATCTGGTATCGGCCTCTCAGCTCCGGATATTGATTGAGCGCAGTAACTAACTCACAATGAAACTGCTTCACGTTGGCTTGATAAAAACGGTGCATTTTTTGAACGTGAGTACGGTATTTCCCGGTACCCAGAAAATCCGCAACAGCCGATTGCATCAAGTTTAAGCTGCCCATGTTGTCACAGAGCAAGAGTTTTTCTATTTTGGCTTGATATTGTCCAGCAGTAACCCAACCAATTCTCAGTCTTGAATCGAGCACTTTCGACAATGAGTTAACGTAGATAACCCGATCATCTTTATCAAGAGCCTTAAGTGGTGGTATGCCTTGATCGAATGCGAGGGCACCAAACACATCGTCTTCAATAATAGGAATCGACGGAGCCAGTTTAAGCAGCTCAACCCGCTTCTCTAACGGCATTCTTGCCCCGGTCGGGTTAGTGAAATTGGGCGTGACTAAGATGGCGCTTATATCCCATTTTTTAAGGGCTTGCCGTAAACTCTCTGGCTCTATCCCTGTTTTAGGGCAACTGGGGATCTCTACGACTTTGAGTCCGAGTGATTCCATCAATAATAGGTTGCCGAAGTAACACGGGGACTCGACGGCGACAATATCTCCAGCCTGAGTTAATGCGCGCAGGGCCAAACTGATCGCTTGCTGAGCACCGTGTGTCACAGCAATTTGATTGGCGGGCGCATTGACACCAAGGTCTTGGCTTATTTTACCAAGGTGCTTAATGAGCTGATCGTTTCCCGGTGGCAATTGATAATGGCTTGCTACATTGGCTTGCCGACGACTGTGGCGTCCAATTTCAGCGTAAAGGCTTTTGATAATCGGCGTGTCGATGTTTGGGTGCGCGGTGCCTGTCGCGAGCCATTCATTTTCAGGCGAGTAAGTGAGGATTTCTTTACAGACAGAAAGTAAGTCGACCTGATTGGGCTTAGTGACTGGCTTTAGAGTATCTTGACGATGGTTAACGTGATAACCCGACTTTGTCACCGCATAGATGACCCCCTGTGCTTCGAGCTCTTGATAGGCGCGAATCACGGTATTTTTGCTGACCGACAACTGCTGACTTAACGCTCGTATCGAGGGGAGTTTGTCTTGGCTCACCAAGAGCCCAGAATCAATTTGGTGTTTAATCGACTCTTCGACCATCACGTACTTATTATTCATGTCCATAAATCTGTACCCAACAAAACTATCTAATCTGTGTCTTTTGGTATTTTCTGTGCCTATTAGAGTATCGGTATAACAAGGAGAAAATCCAGAGGAGTTTTTATGTTGGTTCGTTACATCCCATTTTTATTTGTCATCTTATGGGCATCTGGCTTTATTGGTGCAAGGTATGGACTTCAATATGCAGAGCCTGCAACGCTTCTCTCCATTCGCATGCTCGGCAATGTCACTCTGTTTTCGGTGCTGGTCGTTTGCCTGCGCCGACGAATACCAACGGGCAAAGGACTGTTTCACAGTGCCGTGGTTGGCTTACTCATCCATGGTTTTTACTTGGGGGGCTCTTACATAGCGATTGATCTCGGTATGCCTGCAGAGTTGAGTTCATTGTTGGTTGGTTTACAGCCAATATTGACCGCGTTGCTACTGGTTAGCTTTCCCAGCACTCCTTTAAGCCGTCACAGTGGTTGGGCTTACTGCTGGGCTTTATTGGTATTAGCTTGGTATTGATGGGCAAGATAGAGTGGCAATCTGACCAGCATAAGTTGGCGGCTATTGCGATCTGTTTTGTCGCTTTGTTTGGTATCACACTGGGTACGCTGTATCAGAAAAAATACTGCCAAGATGTCGATATGGTGGGCAGTGCAACGGTTCAATATTTTGCGGCGGGCTTATTGTTTCTCCCTTATGCAGCCAGCTTTGAAACGATGGAAGTTAACTGGAGTATGCCATTCATATTGACGTTAGTTTGGTTGGTTGGTTGTTGTGTTGTCGTGCATTGCGGTTCTGTTACTGCTCTACATGGTGAAAAACGGCGCCGCCTCAAGTGTCGCTTCTGTTTTCTATTTAGTGCCTCCAACAACGGCTATTCAAGCGTGGTTGATGTTTGGCGAATCGTTTGACTTTTACGGTGTACTCGGGTTTATGTGTGCTGCAATCGCGGTGTACCTCGTTGCCAAAGCGCCGTCATTAGCGAGACCCAAGTGGGCAAGAGCTTAATAAATAGGCACTCACTCTTTGTGGGTATTGGCAAAAGGAGAGCGAGGACTATAATCTCGCTCTCTCCATTTCCTGGGTAGAACCGTGAATACAGCTAGAAAACCAGATCGTGCGACAGCAATGCGTGACATTATTGAGCAAGTGAAAGCGACGTTGCCTTTATATGAATCGGAAACGTTTGTCTGTGGAAGCAAAGGAAGCTGCATTGGGTGTCCGAAGAAGTTACTTGAAATGGTAGATTCGGATCTCTGCTATTGGGAGTCTGCGCTTGATAGGGGCATCGAGCCTCAGTTTGACGAAATACGCAGTTTTGGAAAAATGTGTACCAGTGTTAAGCGTGCATTAAGCCGTAACGGGCTAATTTAATTTCGCGAACCCCTTTAGAACTTGACTGCTGTGAACTAACTTTAGTATTAGGCAGCAGCGAAGGGGGTGTCTTGTGACTCTATATGATTCGTTACGCAGAGTATTCGTCATGGTGATGACTTACTTTGTTGTTTCTCCTGCTTTTAGTTCCGACAATGATTTAAGAGAGCTTTCTTTCTATACAGAAAGTTACCCACCTGCAAACTACTTAGTTGATAACAAAATTACGGGTTATTCCGTTGATATCTTATTGGCCGCTAGCGCCCTAGTTGGTGAGCCAGTGACGCTTTCCCAGATAACTTTGCAGCCTTGGGCACGCTCCTATAGGACGGTACTGACTCATGGTGATTCGGTTCTATTTTCGACTACGCGTTCAAATCATCGTGAAGAGCTGTTCAATTGGGTGGGGCCGATTGTCGATATCAAAGTTGTTGTTCTAGCGCGTAGAGACGCCAATGTTAAGATTGATGACCCTTTAGATATGGCGAACTACCGTATCGGTGTAATACGTGATGATATCGGCGAACAAAGCCTACTTTCTCTGGGGGTTCCTAGAGATTCAATGCAAGAAGCGTCGTATGTGACGGTATTAGCGGAACAGCTAATGAAGAAGCGTATTGATCTACTGGTCTATTCTGAACGTGCTGCTTATTGGTGGGCACGACAAGCAGGCATAGACCCAGACTTATTTGAAGCTGTTTATGTCGTACAAGAGGGGCAGGTGTACTTTGCCTTTAATCGAGAAACAGACAAGAGCGTCGTTGAGAAACTGCAACGAGGTCTCGATATGCTCAAGAAAAAAGATGAATCTGGTAACAGTCGTTATGACGAGATCTTAGAAAAATACTGAAGAGCTACGATACCAGCCCAAACATCTATGTTCGAGCTGGTTTGGTATTGTGAGTAGGGCAGTTGGTACTTTAACGTGGTCTTAAGTGCCAGCTAAACTTTTGCTTTCTTCACAAAGTATGGGTTATCAAACTTTTTCGGGCTACCAAGTTCAGAGACCACAAGTTTGTTCCATAGCTGTACGTCAAATTCACCTTTCGGGATAGAAGGGTAAAGGGTTTCAACCTCTTCCATTGCAAAGCGAACAAATTGTTTCTTCTTAATTTGATTGTACTTACGTGCGACACGATTGTGCTTTGCAATCCATTCCTCTTTAAACGCGAGCAAGCCAGGCTCTGCTACATCTAATGGCAATCGAGAAAGATAAATACGTTTATAAGAGACTTTGCGGTCAAGCATCGTCCTCATGGCAGTTTGGATATATTTGCCATGATTGGTGATTGAGATGTCTTCTTTATCAAAAAGTTGGACATTCCAACCACTAGGAAAAAAATTCGGTTTTCGGTACTGCTTGTTTCTAACATCGATAGCTTGGTGCATGACAAGATCGGAAGTACCGTTGAAGGTTTGTTGCCATTTACCGATACGAATCTGCACAGCAGTAGGTAATCGATAAATATTAGTAAATTTATCTTGTTCCATATTTTTATACACTAATTTTAAGTCGATATATAAAAGGCAAAGAAGAATAGGCTCAAAAATGGACGCCTAATTTAAAAGGTTAGAGAACTTTCCGACACAGTGTAGTGAAAAACTGTCAGGCTAGCTAGTTAGTTAGGTCAATATTTGGTTAGATAATAGGCGGCTTAGGCTTGCGTTGGTCACAATTCTTAGCGGTATTATCGATTGGAATAGCGTAGAAAGTTGGCTCTACCGATTGAACGATAGAGCCAACATTATGTTAGTCGTAAATGGTAGGGATAGGTTGGCGCTTGTGTTGAGTGACTTTATAAATGTGCACTAAACGGTCAATAACCTCTTGAGAGACAGGCTTCCCTTCTAAGAAATCGTCGATTTGCTCATAGCTAAGGTTTAACGCGTCTTCGTCCGCTTTTTGTGGGTCGAGCTCTTCAAGGTCAGCTGTCGGTACTTTTTTAACAAGCTGCTCTGGCGCGCCAAGTGTTGCGGCAAGCTCACGTACTTGACGCTTACTTAGACCAAATAGCGGTGCCATATCGCATGCGCCGTCACCAAACTTAGTGTAGAAACCGGTGATATTTTCTGCAGAGTGATCAGTACCAATCACCAAACCACCGACATAACCCGCGATTTCGTATTGAGCAACCATACGTGCGCGTGCTTTAACATTGCCTTTGACGAAGTCAACTTTAGCCTTGTCTTCTGGAAGTAGGCCCGTGTCTTCAAGAGCAATGTGGCTTGCAGCGTGTAAGCCGTCGACGCCCGCTTTGATGTTTACAGAGACTGAGTGAGAAGGTTGGATAAATTGCAGTGCTAGCTGTGCTTCATCTTCATCTTTTTGCTCACCATAAGGTAAACGCACGGCAATAAACTGGTAGCCAGCATTACTTTCTTCATTCAGTTGGTTTACAGCAAGTTGCGCTAAGCGGCCACAAGTCGTTGAATCCACACCACCACTGATCCCGAGTACAAGAGACTTGCATCCAGATTCTTGTAATTTGCGCTTAATAAAGTCGACGCGACGAGTAATTTCAAAATGAGGGTCAATTGATGGCAAAACGCGCATTTCGTCGCGAATCAGCTGTTCCATTATGTTTCCTTCCTGCAAGCAATATGGTTTAAAATTGTAAGTCTAACGAGTGACTTTAACAGGTCTACCTCAGGCCAAACTCTGAATCTTGAAGTGAACGTGTTAAAGTCACATCGCTATATCATACCTCAATCAATAAATTAGAAAACTGTGATCGCGGTTTTCCCGGATAGTGAAGAACAACAATGAGCAAAATTGCCGTATTTGGTAGTGCATTTAATCCACCTAGTCTTGGTCATAAGAGCGTCATCGAGTCTCTTAGCCATTTTGATCGTGTTCTATTGTTACCGAGTATCGCCCACGCATGGGGAAAACGGATGCTTGAGTACTCTGTTCGTTGTGAGCTGGTGGATGCTTTCATTGAAGATCTTGTTGTCACCAATGTTGAACGTTCTACGATTGAAGAAGATCTTCATCAACCGGGAAGTAGCGTAACAACGTTTGCCGTGTTAGAAGCGTTGCAGGCTCGTTATCCTGAAAGTGAGTTAACTTTTGTTATGGGGCCAGACAATTTCTTCAATTTTTCAAAGTTTTACAAAGCAGAAGAAATTCTAGAGAGATGGCGCGTGCTGAGCTGCCCAGAGCAGGTGAAAATTCGAAGTACAGATATTCGAAATGCGCTAATTGATAAAAAGGATATTTCTCACCTCACAACCTCTAAAGTATGTCGCAAACTTGCCGAAAAAGAGTATTATTAAATGGTCTAGTGTACGATATATAAGAGGCGTGAATGTCAAAGAGCGGATTGATATGGGGGGCTTTATTGTTGTCTTCTGTTTCAAATGCGTGTGAGATGTATGGCAGCAGTTCCAGTTCTCAATCGGTAATGTTAGGGCAGCCAGGTGTCTGCTTTTCGATCCTTGATGGTATTGGTTATACCGCTAAGTCTATAGACTCAATCAGCAGCTATATGGCTGAGGAATCGACAGACTACTCAACGTATTGGTCAGAATGGCTATTACAAAATGACAGCAATCCAATTTTGACCAAAAGCTTATCGTCAAATTATATTGGTTTAGGTGTATGGGTACCGAGCGAGCTTGAAGATCAACTTTCTAGTATGGATACGGAAGAGTGGATTAAAAGCCATGGTTTACAGCTCAGCCTTGGCTTTGGAGACATGAATACCGGCGAACCTCGCATGCGATTCGACTATCGTTGGCATGAAGAGAGAAACGGTGACGTGATGATGCAAGTTGAAGTCCCGTTCTAACCCATAAAACTAACCTTTCTAGCAGCAAGTTTAATCGTTCACTATCCGTTAGAAACTTGCTGTCCTTCTAAACGCTCATAACAATGGTTAATTAACTGCTCTGGGGTCTCGGGCTTCGAAAAATAGTAACCTTGAATTAAGTTACATCCCATTGCGTAGAGCTTTTCTAATGCCTCTTGGTTTTCTACGCCTTCCGCTATCAACTTGACCTCCAATTGCTTGGCTAACTGAACGATCAACCAAACTACGCGCTCGGCTGTTTCGTTGCTCAACATGTTATTGATAAACGTTGAGTCAATCTTAATGCAGTCAATAGGGTAGCTGTGAATATAGTTGAGACTTGAATAACCAGTACCAAAGTCATCAAGAGCGACAGTGAACCCCAGTAAGCGCAACTTAGTCAGGATACTTTTGACTTCATCGGTTTGCGATAACAGCACAGTTTCGGTCAGCTCAATAGTGAACTCTTCAGGAGTAAAGTTGTAGCGCTGTATGGTGTCGAGCAAGTGCTGTAAGTAGCGTTCAGAATTATTCAATTCGTGGGCTGAACAGTTAAGCCCCAATTTGACTTTGTGTCCCAATCCTTTTTCTAACGCGACTTTTGCCTTACACGCCAGTTCGACAATGCGTTCACCAAAATCAACAATAAGGCCTGATTGCTCCGCCGCTTCGATAAATTCTAAAGGAGGAATAGCGCCTAACGCTTTACTCTGCCAACGCGCTAGGATTTCATAGTAATCCCATTGTTTGTTGTTTCGTTCAACAATCGGCTGAGCCACAACGTAAATCTCACCATCGCTGATGGTTTCTTTCGAGAGTTCATTTCGTAGAGCGTCGATGATCAAGGCGCGGCGATAGTATTGCGCGCTTAAATGGGTATCGTAGCATTGGACATTGATGTGCCTAGACTGCTTGCAATCTTTAAGCGCCAAACTGGCGTTGAGTATGATCTGATCTGGAGTGACATTAGGCCCAGCGCTTTTAGCCAAACCAATACTGATGCTGAACTTAATGTTGTGCGCCGGATCTTGATAGCCTTTCTCTAGGTTTTTAATAATGGTATGACAGATCTCGAATGGATCGCCAGATAGGGTTATAAAGGCGAACTCATCACCCGCGATTCGAAAGGCGAGGTGCTTATCTTTAATGGCGAGCTTGATGGTGTTGGCGACAAATTTAATGATCTGATCGCCAATGTAGTTACCGTATAAGTCATTAATTGATTTGAAGTTATCTATATCAATATAAGCAAGAGTGAACGAATCAATATTCATTTCATTGAGGCGTTCTATCTTATCTGACAGGAAGCTGCGATTAAGTAGGCCGGTTAAATTGTCGTGAGAGACTTCATAGCTGAGCTGGTCGACTAACGTCTCTGATCGCGCGGATAGCCATTTAGCACGCAGGTTGTGAGTGACGATATTGGCGAACAGTTTGTGTCCTTCAATCAGGAGCTCTTCTTGTTCGGCGTTTATCTCGTTGTCGAATGTTGAAAGCAAAACACCTAACGTCTCACCATTCGCCGCTTTCAAGGGAATCGCTATATAGACCTCAATGTTGTTATCAAATATAAATTGCTCACTCGGGTGGTGCGAAGAGGCCTGACTCCGGCAAAGTGTGTAGTCCTGGTTTGATTGAGTCACAAATGCCCACGTGCTGCGAGTTAGAGGGGCGGTACAGTGGTTTCGCTGCAGCCTTAACTCACTCGATGACGCGAGTAAGACGGATTTTGGAGTGAACTGATCGAACTCGATAACACAAGTGCAAAGCGAGCCCGTATGTTGGTGTAGCTCATAAGTAGCTTTATTGAGCAGCTCAAGGCCGTCCAAGCTTAATGTCTCGCCAAGTGTTTCCACACTTAGTGTATCTGGTACAGATGGTGTCCTAGCCATAACGAGTAACTCACTATTATTGCAACTTATGTTGCTTATTTATCGGTTGGGTTACTCTTTAAATATGGTACTTGATGCATACATTTGCAAACTTAAATGAAAACTAATTGTATGAGTAGTTTAAGCGGGGCCTGTTACTGAGATTGTTCCTTAGATAGGCGGGCTTTCAAATAATCTAAAAACAGTTTAGTTCTGGCATGTTGGTAATCAAGTTTTGGGTAATAGGCATAAACTAAAGCCTCATCAGCAGTGATGTTAGGTAAAATTCGTTTAAGTGTTCCCACTCTCAACTCTTCTTTGATCATCACATCATTGGTCAACAAGATCCCCATGCCACTTTTGGCAGCATAAAACAATGCTTCTGGGTTGGTTGTAGCAAAGTTGCCATTGAGCGATAGCTTTCTCCCATTTGTCAAAGTGTACTCGCGTTGCGTACGTTCACCCCAATTAAGCATATTATGTTGAGAGAGTTGATCTGTGTTTTCTGGCTCACCATGCTGTTTGATGTAGTCCGGTGATGCGTAAAAACCGGCTTTATGCTCAAAAAGGGGAGTTGCTTTAAAGCTCAGAGAGTTGAGCTGCTCGATTTCTCGGCTGATGAAGAGGTCTAGACTGAGTGCAGGGAGTTGACCTGGAGTCGTAGTAATAAGCTGGATGCGGATATCAGGATACATCTTGAGGAAGTCGTTGAGGTATTGCACCAGAAACTTAGAACCGACAGCGAGTGTCGCTCCAATCTTCAATAATCCTACTGGGGTTTCTGAAACCGAACGTGTTTCATCGACAATAGACTGCCAACCGTCTAATTGCACTTTAGCGCGTTCATAGAATAGGGCGCCAGCTTCAGTTTGGGTCACTGAACGAGTCGTACGTTTTAGCAACTGTGCGCCAATACGTTCTTCGAGCCAGTGAATACGTTTACTAATGGCTGAGCTGGTGGTATTCAATTTTCTTGCAGCACCATTGAAACTGCCCTCGTCTACAACACGAATATAACTCTGAACGCTTTGAATCCAATCCATAACTCACCCTTATTGTTTCTTTTTGGGAATTAATTACTTTCCATTTTGCCATATTATCATTCAATCGGGACGCATATACACTCAAATTACAGATAATTGATTAAGGAGTCGCTATGAAGAAAACCCCAATTTTATTAGCCATGATGATCATTGCGACAGGGCAGGTTGGTGTAAGCATCTACCTACCGTCTCTGCCGATGATCAGTGAATCTTTACAGGCCAATCAAGCTGACATCCAACTTTTAGTGACTCTATTTTTGGTCGGCTTCGGTGCTTCTCAATTATTCTATGGTCCACTTTCCGATGCGATAGGGCGCAGACCCGTCTTCATTATCGGCCAAGGTATTTACCTAATTGGTACCGTGATGTGCATTACTAACACGGATAGCTTATCTATTCTGACGGTAGGCCGTTTGTTGCAAGGAATGGGTGCGGGCAGTGCGTCAGTTCTCGGCCGCAGTGTACTGCGGGACAGTTATGAGGGAGTTCAACTTACCAAAGCGCTCTCTTACATCTCTGTTACTGCTTCAGTAATGCCCATTGTTGCGCCAGTTTTAGGCGGTTGGATTTCTTTCTACTTAGGTTGGGAAGCGGTATTCAGTTTTGTTTTGCTGTACCTTGTGGCTATTTTCACGCTCGGCTACTTCATATTGCCTGAAACCATGAGCTACGGTAAATCCCGCTTTGATGTAGGTAATGTAATTAAGAACTACGGGCGTCTTATCACCAACAAGCAGGTTATATCGAGCGCAAGTTATAACTGGATTAGTTACCTTGCGAGTTTGGTTTCTCTCTCCGTAATGCCTTTCATCCTGCAACATAACTTAGGTTTAACCGCTGCAGAGTATGGCTCGGTGATGATCATTCCTTCAGCGGGACTTATGGCCGGAAGCCTGGCATTGAATGTTCTGAATCGCTACCTGTCTACACGTCAGTTGATGACGTTAGCTATTGGAATTATGACCTTCGCCGGAGTTTGGTTAGTCGTTATGCCAGTTTCGTTGTTCAACCTGGTTTGGGCGTTTACGTGGTTGACGGTTGCTCAAGGTATCTCTTTCCCGTTGTCGATCAGCATGTTGCTTGAGCCGCATAAACGACAAGCGGGCTCGGTGTCGGCGCTATCAGGCTCAATTCAAATGTGCTTAGCGGGTTTATTCGGTGGATATTTGGTTGAATACTGGGTACAGAGCCAATTTGCGATGGGGGTGTTTTATTTGATCGCCGCGTTAACCATGGCTTATGTCTTGATTGCTTCTAAGAAGGTATCCACTGCGCAGCAAGAGTTTGCTTGATCGACAGTTGAGGGTACAATGCCCGCAAAATTGAGATATCGAGACGAAAACGATGGAACATAAAGAGTTTGAAACTTTAGTTAAATCACTATGTGAGAAAGAAAACTTGCCACAGGCGCTAGAGCTATTAAAAGCATCTGAAGATGGTGAAGTTTCAGAAGCAGCGGAATCTTTGTCTGGTCAATTCGCACTTGCAGAAGTTGATGGCGCAAAGCGTATTTACCATGTGACAGTACAAGAAAACGAACAAGGCGAAGAGCAAGAGTTTGTTGAGCATGTAATGGATGAAGGTGAAGATGTAATTCGATTCGTTGCGTGGTTCTTTGATGTTATGTTTGACGTGAAGCGTAAAGATACTTACCTAGCGGCAGGCAAAACTTACACTCAGCCAAAACGCGCTTAGTAATGTGATATAGTTCTTGTTTTTGTGGTAATTGTGATTAAAATCACACCCCTGTTTTTAGGAGACAATCATGAATCACGAACTAGGCAGTGCTTATATCGGTCAAATGATCGCTAAGCAAGCTATGCACGAAGCACTATATGGTAAGCCTAAAGCGAAGAAAGCCTCTTTTATCAAACGAATGATGAAGAAGTTGGCTAAGTAAGCGCAATGTGAAATGGATTTTCTAATCTCGACGAGTAACGAGTTTAGTCAAAAGCCCCGCTGATTTCAGCGGGGCTTTTTGTTGTATGCGTAAATTTATGGTTGTATGCGCTAAAGTGACACAACGTTATCGGGAACGGTGCTCAGCCCCTTTTCTTCGATCCATGCACTGAGATTATCCGCACCACCGATATAATGACCGTCCAACCAGATTTGCGGTACGGTTACCGGTGTTTTCTCACCGATGATAGCCTTAACCTCAGGAATCATTCGGTACAGCGCAGCGCTATCTTTGACGACATCGTAATAGTGATAGTCAATACCAGCTTCATCTAATATTTTCTTCGCTTTAACACAATAAGGGCAGGTAGCTTTGCCATACACGATATTGCCTTTTAGTGTGTCGTGCTTGGTCCATTCTTGAATCACCGATTGAACTAAAACGCCGCGGTTGAGCGCTTCGCCTTGGCTAACGACTTTACCTTCGACCATCAGAATCGGAGCATGCCAAGCGCCAACTTTAAGCGGTTCCCACCAATGTGAAAGCCAGTCCTTAACTTCTAACTCGATAGGGATACCAGCCAACTCATTTTCAAAGGTATCGGTAAGGATATCTTTGGTTAGCGTACATTCACCACATGGAATGTTTACTTTAAATGGTCCCCAGCTACCAGCCCATTTATAGAGTGTTAGTTTTATTGGACTTGTCATAGATTGCTCTCCTTAAATGCCTATGACTAATTAGAACGGTGTCAGATAGCTTATCTTTCAGCTATTTTGATTTTTTTGCTTCCCAGCGAGTGATGAACGCGACAGATGCAATAATGATAGCTGCGCCTAACCATAATCTACCTGGTGGAACCCAGCCAAATACTGCCCAACCAGCCAGCACATTCAGTGGCAGTTTTGCATGGTCAAATGGCTGAACAAAAGAAGCATCTGCGACCGAGTACGCTTTTACAATAGCCCACTGAGCCAGCGCTGTCATTGCGCCAGCCGCGAACAGAACGAGCCAAATCGTTCCACCGCTTGGCATTTGCCAGTCAGGTAGCGCAAGTAAGATATTAAATGGCGTAATCAAGATAAGAAGATAGACCACCATGGTTGAAGGAGAATCGTCAGAAGAGAGTTTTTTTACCATCAATGCATAGCAGGCCCAGAAAAAAGCGGCACCTACTGGGAGCAAGGTTGCCCAGTTAAATTCTTCTGACCATGGCTCTAGAATGATCATTGCGCCAACAAAGCCCGCTAGCGTTGCTGCCCAGCGCGCAGGGCCTACTTTCTCTTTGAGGAATAACCCCGAGCCAACCGTTGCAAACAGTGGTGATGTCATCAGCAAAGCAATGCCTTGCCAAATCGGAACAGGGTAGGCGAGCGCCCAAAGCCAAAGCTGAATACCGATAACCGCTAGAAAGACGCGAAAGACATGCAGACCAAGATGCTGAGTTCGCAGCGATTTGCCAATACCTAACGTCTTCAAATAAGGAAGGATCACGACCAGTGCAATGGCATATTGGATAAGGGCGACGGTGGTTGATGATAGGCCAAAATTAATACTGGCGATTTGTGCAAGACTGTTAACAATGGCAAATGCTAGCCCTGCCGTAAGCATCCAGCTAGCCCCTTGAATAGGGTGATGATTTCTGGTGGTCATGATGTAAGTGTATGAAAAATTGATAGTGTGAATCATACGACTTTATTGAAGTGAGATCACCTCAGTAATCTGAACTTGTTCTTCAATAAAGCCGAATGAGGACAATTTCTGTATGGATTGATTCGCCTTAGCGCTTTTTGTTCAGTGTGTAGACGGAAGCGACGACAAGAATAAGGCCAATCGCATGCCAAATAGTAAACAACTCATCGAGCACCATCACGGCAAAAACGGCGGTGATGGCAGGTCCGATATTGTTGGTCAGGCTTAGTGTTGTCGGGGTTAGTCGCGCCATTGCTGCAGCCATCAGATAAGACGGCAGCACGGTACAAAAAATACCGAGTAAAATACCGATGGTAATCAGTTCAGTGCTCCAATCAGCCGGAGAGGCATCACTCAGTGATAGGTGAACAAGAATCGCAAGTCCCGCGCTGCCCATGCCGATGCTGGTAAACATTGAGCTGCCTAAGTGGCCAATAAGTGGCTTACTCCAGACTAAATAGAAAGCGAAGACCAACGCCGAGATGATCGCGAGCAAACTCCCTGAGACAACTGATGAGCCAAAGGCACTGAAGTCATGAAATACAATAAAACCAATCCCTACATAGCCAATCAGAGCGGAAGACAATACGGCGCGAGTGGGCTTATTGCCGTACAGCCCCCAACTGATCAGTACAACAAAGGTTGGGAAAAGAAAGATCAAGAGGCGTTCAAGTTGCGCTGAGATATGCGCAAGTGAAGCGATGTCTAAAAAGCTAGCGAGGTAATAACCCATGACACCAATCGCGGCAGCTTTTAAACCATAACGCTTAACCTTAATACGGTTTTCTCTGTGACGGCACAGAAATAGGAATATGAGCAAATAGACCGGAAGTGAGCTGAACGCTCGTAGCGTCATGATCGACGTAGCATCGCCACCATATTGATAAGCAATCTTAATAAATATCGGCTTTACAGAGAAAAGAACACAACCTGCGAGTGCCATCAAAATACCAAACTGGGTGGCAGATGAAGAGCTAGAAGCGGCGGTGTGAGTTTTTTCGGTCATTCGTCTCGTATCCTTTGAGAGTGGAGGCTACGAGAAAGGAAGGCTGGCTACGTTCTCGTAGCCAGGCGCAGTGTTACCTACCGGCTACAGGCATTGAGAAGAAGGAGCCAAAGGTAGGTACACATAAAAGTCATAATCATTCCGATTGGTGGTGAATTTTTAGACTATCTTTGTCGCACATAAAATGCAACCGCTTGTTGTTAGTCTTGTTGCAACTTTAATTCGACTTGGTTTAGCGCATTTTGGTACATAGACCAAGCACAGATCCCCGCAAGAATATTACCGATAAACGCACCCCAGAATAGACCTTGGATACCATACAAGTGCGATCCTAGCCATAAACATGGTAAGAAGAAGGCAAACAGTCGCAGTGCTGAAATCGTCAGCGCGGTATAAGACTTTCCAAGCGCATTGTTGATTGAAACCATCAACATACAAATGCCTAGTGGCCCTAAACTAAATGGCACAATCATTAGGTGATAGTTAAGAATCGACTCAACCTCACCTTCGCTGGTCATGAGAGTCGCCAAACCGTTAGAGCCAAGCCAAGTGGCAGCGGCGATGATCAATTGGAAACCCAGTACAAATTTGACCGCGATAGTGACCAGTTTTCGGATGTCTGTCAGGTTGTTAGCGCCGAGCAGCTTTCCGACCATTGGTGGCATTGACATCGTCAGTGCAAGGACGGAAACAATAGCAAAAAACTCGTACCTTGACCCCAGAGCCCACGCAGCAACAGCTGCCGTGCCATAGCCTGCTAGTAGTTTTGTTGCGAGCATAGAAGAGAGCGGTGGCAGCAATTGACTGATCATCGCTGGCCCCATGATATTACCAATCGAGCGAAGGCTTTTTACGACGTTTAAGTCATTCCAATCGAAACTCATCCAATGCTTGCTGGTCACCTTAGGTGCGACAAAAAGAATACCTAAGCCGAATGCGATAATGGTTGCTATGGCTGCGCCGTTGATGCCCATATCTAAAGTGAAAATAAAAATAGGGTCGAGCACTAAGTTGAGCGCGCTGGTCACCATCATCATAGTCCCCGGCAGCATGGTATTACCGTTGGCTCGACAGACACTGTATAAGAAATAGAGCACTGCGCCCGTCCATGAGCTGACGAGCCAGTAGATCCAATAACTATCAATGATAGGGAGTATGGATTCTGGTGCGCTAAGCAGTTGTAGAATAGGCTCGCGGATTAAATAGATAATCACAGAGAACAACGCCACACCAACACTACCCATTGCAATGACAAGGCCACCGAGCTGTTTGGCATAGCGCTCTTGCCTAGCGCCAATCGCTTTAGCAATCACAGAGGTGGTAGCGATGCCTAAACCAACCTGAATACCGATAATGATCATTTGAATCGGTAAGGTAAAGCCCTGAGCGGCGAGAGGTAAAACGCCGAGCTGTCCGATAAAGGCACTGTCTACCAGTTGGAAACTCATCAGTGAGAGCACACCAAACAGCATTGGCCAAGTCATTTTGAATAACTGCTTCCCTAGAGAAGGCGTTGGATCTTGTGTTGTTGAAGTCATAGCCACATTTTGAATTAAGGTCTTTCGACTGAACTTAAAGTTAAACCGAGGCGATTGCGCCTCGGCTTACTCTTATTCCACATACATCGTAGCCATACTGCCGGATTTCAAGGGGCTGGCTAAATAATCATGCGAAAGCGCTACTCTTGCTTAAAGTCATCTGCATAACCTCTTGGTGGCGGCGTCCATCCGCGATCACCACTTTCATGGCGATCTGAACGATCGGTTTGCATCGCTAACTTGATATGTTCTTCCATGTGCATAAAGAGTTTTCGGTAGTTATTGTCGAAACGTTCGTTTTCCGAATCATCCTCCCAAGCATGGTAGAGTCTATCGGATTTTTTGTCCTCAACACGCTTATATGCCGCTTTTTGTTTTTCGACGTGGAATGGATGGAAATTCAACTCTCGCATTGCATGTGCGCCAAGCTCAAGCGATGAATGATAAGTTTCAAGCTCAATAATATCGGCTCCGGCTTGGCGAAGTAGGTAGCCGTGTCCTCGGTCGAATGCGCGAGCGAGAACCTTAACATGAGGATAGCTGTGCTTGACGTACTTAGTAAGCTCGACACAGGTATCTCGGTTATCTATGGCAATCACCAGCATTGACGCTTCTTCAATCCCTGCGGTATGCAACAAATCGGGACGACTCGCATCACCAAAGTAAGCCTTGGTATTGATTTGGCGAACAACATCTACCTGCGCAGCTTGCTGATCAAGGACGACGGTATGAACACCATTGGAAACAAGTAAGCGGTTAACAATTTGGCCAAATCGACCAATTCCAGCAATGATAACCGTCCCTTTTTCTTCGATAGTGTCCGCTTCTCGCTCGTTTGATTGCTGCTCAAATCTCGGCAAAATGATTTTATCAAACAGAATGAATAGCCCAGGAGTGAGGAACATCGACAGTGCAACCACCAGTGATAATGTCTGCGCAATCTCTGGTGGGATAACGTGGTTTTGCACGGTAAAGCTCAGTAGAACAAAACCAAACTCCCCGGCTTGAGCTAGGCTAAGAGTAAATAGCCAGCGGTTGCTGTCTTTAATCCGAAAAATAAACGCAAGGGCGTAAAGGACAACGGCTTTAAGCAACATGACGCCTAGAGTGAGTCCGATGATCAATGCAAAGTCATCAAACAGAATGCCAAAGTTAATCCCAGCCCCTACGGTGATGAAAAATAGACCGAGCAGCAGACCTTTAAAAGGATCAATATTGGATTCGAGTTCGTGTCGGAATTCACTGTTAGCCAGTACAACGCCTGCAAGGAAGGTCCCTAGTGCTGGAGATAAGCCAACTAAGCTCATCAAAGCGGCGATACCGACGACCAACATTAGCGCCGTTGCGGTGAAGATTTCACGCAGCCCAGAGCTAGCAACAAATCTGAATAGCGGTCGGCTTAAGTAGTGGCCACCGACGACTAAGCCGATAATAGAAGCAATGATCACTAAGCCGTAAGCCCAGCGGGGTAAGCCAGCCACAAGGCTAAGCTCCTCGTGGTGATCGGATGCGGCGGTGACTGCAGATTGTGCTTGCTCTACCAACTCTGGAAGTGCCAAGAGCGGAATAAAAGCCAACATTGGAATCACAGCAATATCTTGGAACAACAGCACTGAGAAGGCGTTTTGGCCGCCGTCGGTTTTGTTGAGGCCTTTTTCGTTGAATGTTTGCAGTACGATAGCGGTTGATGAAAGGGCGAAGATCAAACCTATAGCCAGAGCAATAGTCCAAGGCTGTTGGAAGTAGAGGGCGATAGCCATGACAATGGCAGCAGTGCCGCCAACCTGAAGTCCGCCTAAACCAATTAAGCGATTACGCATCGACCATAACATCTTCGGCTCAAGCTCTAAGCCGACTAAGAACAGCATCATAACAACACCAAATTCAGCAAAGTGCTGGATGGTGTTAGTCTCTTCACCGACAAGACCTATGATAGGGCCGATCACGACACCAGCGATCAGATAGCCTAATACAGAGCCTAGCCCCAAACGCTTAGCGATAGGTACAGCAATGACTGCCGCCGCTAAGTAAATGAATGCTTGCAGGAAGTAACCGGTCATAGCTGTGCCTCTTTCGCTAGTGTGTCGACGTAGTGATTGAGTTTCTCTACCTTATTGGCTTGCTCATAATCGACTTGATCATTGACGAGTGCTTTTAGCAGTCGTGTCCAATTCTCAACATGTGTTTCGACACGTCCATCGGCTTGTGCTGTTCGTGCACCAAACAGTGCAAATGGCGCGAGATAGTTCATACCCGTCAGGCTTGCCATCTGCTCAAGCGGATGAAGCAACTCACGAATGGTGTAGTGGTTGTAGCCATCGGTTTGGTACGCGTTAGCTTTGCCGCCGGCTGACAGCGAGCACAGGAACTTTTTGCCATGTAATGCGGTACCTTCATTGCCGTAAGCAAATCCGTATTCCAGTACTAGATCTTGCCACTCTTTTAAAATCGCAGGCGTTGAATACCAGT
Organism: Vibrio ouci; assembly: GCF_004551525.1. Taxonomy (GTDB): domain Bacteria; phylum Pseudomonadota; class Gammaproteobacteria; order Enterobacterales; family Vibrionaceae; genus Vibrio; species Vibrio ouci. The sequence goes on from NZ_SATR01000002.1 coordinate 257,381, forward strand.
AGAGCGGAAATTGAAAGATGATCACATCGTGCTCTAGTAAGCGCTGCTGCTCTTTGTCGATATTAATTTGATAGGTTGGGTATTCGTAATAAAGGTCTACAACCGTAACTCCTTCAACCTTTTTGGCGGTATTGAAAAGATGCTGATTGACTTCAGAGCGCCCAGGAGAAGGGTGAGCGTATAACACGAGGACTTTATTGTTTGACATATTTTGTCTCGCTGGTTGATAAGTGTTGGCGGTATCAAGCTATTTTTACATAACGTCGAGCTATTCATCAAAGAGAACTAAGGCTCAATGAGTTATTACATAGAATCAGTAATGCTTAGAAATGGTGGCTTCTAAGTCGCTCAAATGCTCAACGATGAGTGAGGCATGAGCTGTGAATGGCGTGTGTTTTCCATGCGTAACGAGGCACGAAGGCATCGCTGCATTGAACGCCGCTTGCAGATCATAGAGGTAGTCCCCAACATACAGGATCTCACTCGAATCAAGTTGCCATTCATTGGCTAAGAAGAGTAAGGAGTCGGGAGCAGGCTTGGGCGGAAAGTGTTCACGCGTAATAACTTTAGGAATGGTTATTTTGTTGTGAGAAAGCTTAGTGTTAGCCGCTTCAGAGCAGTTTCTGGTAATGATTGCAGTCAGAAGGTTGTTACTGTTGATAAAGTTGAGAAGGGACTTGCAACCCGGCATTGGGTTGGATTTCTCTGCGTCTTCGAGTTCGTGTTGAAGAACCAATGAATGCGCATTGGCTTGAGTTTTCTGACAGTCAATTTGGTCGATAAAAGAGAGCAGGTCTTGACTACTTGGGCAACCAAGCTGCTCTCTTAACCATTGAAAGTCCATGTCTGAGCTCACTAGAGTATTATCAAGATCAAAAACGATGGCTTTGATTTGAGGGATATTGAGTGGCACATGTGACATAGACATTCCTTTAATTATGCGAACTCTTTCTCCAAGTAAGCAACGATATCTGACGATTCATACATCCATTGTACGTCGCCATCTTTTTCGATTCTTAAACAAGGCACTTTCACTTTACCACCGCCAGTTTCAAGCTCTGAGCGGTGGGCATGGTCATTTTTGGCATCGCGTAAGTCAAACTTGACTGATTGGCGCTTCATCGCACGACGCACCTTCACACAGAAAGGGCATGCTTCAAACTGGTATAACGCCAGAGACTGCGCTTTTGAATCAACAGCTTGTTGGTCTTCCGTAGAGCGTTTTACGCCTTTTGGTGAAAAGACAAAGTTGAGCAGTAAAATTATGCGCCCTAAGAACCAGCGGATAAGCTTCATAACAATCCTATTATTATATTTTGAGGTGACATTTACGTTACGCATTGTAACTGAGATGTGACCAATCTTAAACTTAGCTAAGCTTTATTTGATGCTTCTTGCTCACTTCAATGCCTAAGCGTTTCGCCAGCCGAGTTAAGTTCGCGCGATCGGTCTTTAATTGGCGGGCTGCTTGTGCCCAATTAAATTCCGCGTTGTTTAATGCGGTAATGATCATTTGGCGTTGATACTCTTCCGTCGACTCTCTTAAGCCTAACGATGGGTTTATTTCCGCTAAAGAATGAGTTGCTAAGCCTTCGCTAGGGATTGGCATATCTGGCATCGAGTCTAGCTCACCAACATCTTCGACAGAGATGGTGATCAGTTTGCCGCCTCGTCCTCTTGCCCTTGCTTTTAGTGCCGCGCGATTAATCACGTGCTCAAGCTCGCGTACGTTACCCGGCCAGTTGTAGCGGGCTAACTCAATACGCGCTTCCTTGCCCAGCTTGATTTGCACGATGCCAAGCTTTCTTCTTGCTTGCTCTAGGAAGTAACCCGCAAGCAGCACAATGTCTCCATTTCGCTCGCGAAGCGCAGGGACAGTGATCGGGTAGACACTCAAGCGGTGATATAAGTCTGAGCGGAATCGGCCTTCTGCAACTTCTTCCTTCAGGTCACGGTTTGTTGCTGCCAGCACTCGAACATCAATGGTTTGTACCTTGTCTTGACCGACAGGCTGGATCTCATTGTTTTGTAGCGCGCGCAATATCTTACTTTGCGCTGCTAGGGGAAGTTCGCCGATTTCGTCTAAGAAAAGGGTACCGCCATCAGCAAGGGCAAATTTACCCAAGCGAGACTTGTCTGCACCAGTAAATGCGCCTTTCACGTGGCCAAATAACTCACTTTCTACTAGATTTTCAGGAATCGCGGCACAGTTAACGTAAACCAGAGGTTGTTTTTTGCGTGGTGATAAGTGATGAAGACTGCGCGCAACCAGCTCTTTACCCACACCCGTTTCACCGTGGATAAGAATATTGAAATTAGAAGGGGCGACGACTTCAATATCCGCTTTAAGTGCTTGCATAGAATGGCTGTCACCAATGATGTCACTGCCGTCTCTGTCCCAAGCTTCTTCGTTGAGCTCTTCGAATTTTTGTTGAGTTTGTTTAGCTTGCTGTTCAAGTTGGCTTACCGCAAGAGCGACTTTCAACGTAGAAGCGGCAATTGCAGAAAGTGCTTCAAGACTGCGTGTTGGTATTTGCTCAAATACGCCCGGGGTTAAGCTATCGAGCGTTAAAACGCCAAGCAGCTTATCGGCGTAGAACAGAGGTAGCCCCATGCATGAGTGCATCGGTAAGTCACCTTCGTAGTCGAGCAGCAGGTTGTCGAATGGATCGGGTAAGTCAGAGTCTGCATCGAATCGGACCGCACTCTTAGACTCACAGATTTGCGCGAAACGAGGGTGTTCAGCGATTTTAAATCGACGGCCGAGGGTGTCTCTAGTTAGGCCTTGAAGAGCAAGCGGGACAAGAGTGTCACCTTGAAGTGAGAGCAACGCCACGCTATCGCATTGAATGGCTTTACGAATCGCGTCGAGTAAGTTGTTGAATCGGTCTTGATCGTTGTCACCGCGAGCGAGACCAATGGTCATGTCGATGAGCGTAGAAATAGAAATATCTTGCATGGCTTGTTGTCGTGCACTAGAGCTATTAAATGTTGATTTAGAATTAAACACAGTTTGAGAGATATTTCAAACTCTATGAGTCAATAAGACTCTGACTATATGTGTCGAAATGACATTTAATTGACTGGAAAGTGACGAAAAACCAGTGTTTTACAAGGATATTAAAGTTGGCACCGTTCCTGCAAATGTAGGCACGCATAATTAAAAAATTAATGAGGAGAAAGTCTCAATGCTTAACAACCAACATATTGAAGTCGTTAAAAGTACCATTCCACTACTAGAATCTGCAGGGCCTGCATTAACTCAACATTTCTACCAAAGAATGTTCTCTCATAACCCTGAACTTAAAGACATCTTTAATATGACGCATCAAAAAACAGGCCGCCAAGGTGTGGCTCTGTTTGAAGCGATTGCTGCATATGCGAAAAACATTGAAAACTTGGCGGCGTTGACCTCTGCAGTAGAGCGAATTGCCCAAAAACACACCAGCTTTAACATTCAAGCGGAGCATTACCAAATCGTCGGTCATCACTTGATTGAGACACTGCGTGAACTCGCAAGCGACGCATTTACTCAAGAAGTGGAAGAAGCATGGACTGCTGCGTATCTATTTTTGGCGCAGATCTTCATTGATCGAGAAGGTGAGCTATACCTACAACGCAGACAAGCAGTTGGCGGTTGGGCGAATGCGCGTTCATTTGTGGTTTCTAGCAAGAAGACTGAATCTGAATTTGTCACTAGCTTCGTGCTGACTCCAGAAGATGGCCAAGCGGTATTAGATTACCAACCGGGTCAATACATCGGCATTGAGTTAAAACCATCAGCGGGAGAGAACAACGAGATTCGCCAGTACTCGCTATCACAAAAATCAAACGGGGTAGATTACCGAATCTCTGTAAAACGTGAAATCGGTGAACATAAAGGGTTGGTTTCAAACCATCTGCACGATGACGTTCATGAAGGTGACACGGTCAGCCTATATCCGCCAGCAGGTGACTTCTTCTATCAAGAAAAGCGCAAGCCGACGGTATTGATCTCGGCAGGTGTTGGGGCGACGCCGATGCAATCAATGATGCAGACTTTTGCGTCTGAAGGTAAAAAAGACGTCACTGTGCTTTATGCTTGTAACAATGCTGCGCAGCATACCTTCAAGCAAGAGGTGTCTGACCTTGCTCTTGAGCACAACTGGCCAACGTTTACTTGGTACTTAACAGAAAGCACCGCAGATTTCTCTGGCCAATTAGATGTGACTTTAGTTGCCAAAGAACTACCAATTGATAATGGCGACTTCTACCTATGTGGTCCAGTTGGTTTTATGGAAGCAGCAGTGAAGCAGTTAGAAAGCGTGGGTGTAGATCGCGATCGTATTCATTATGAGGTGTTTGGCCCTCACGCTTACTTATAATTAACCGAAAAAGGCCCTTTATGAAGTAATGCCATTCGGATAAGCGCTAACGCTTATACCTAAACGGATATTTGGCCGGAACAAAGAGGACTGAACGTGGAAACGTTCGGTCCTTTCTTTTGTCTGGTAAAATGAAATGGCTGACGCTTTCTCGCATTTGCTTGAGCTT